>DATLRX010000036.1:0-23784 GCA_035534435.1 Candidatus Acidiferrales bacterium | reverse complement strand
TGTGGAGTCGTGGATCGCGTAGAGGACGATCTCTCCGAGGCCGATGACCTGCAGAGACGCATCGCCCTCGAGCGGATGCACGTCGCGCAAGTAGGTCTCGTACTCCTCGCGCTCGACGCCCGGCCCGGAGGCGTGGATCATGAGCCGGACCCGGGTCCTCAGCTGATCGCGGCGGCGAGCCTCGGAGACCGCCCGATACATGTCGGGCCCGCTGTTGATGCCGCCGCCATCGATGACGCCGGTGATGCCGAACCGAGCGAACTCGCGCGAGAGTGCCACCGTCGACTCGACCTGCTCCTCGAGCGACGGTACCGGCAACTGCGCGTACAGCCAGCGGAGCGACGCTATGCCGCGCACGATCCCGAGCGGTCGGCCGTCGCCGTCGCGATCCAACGACACCGGACCGACGGCGTCTGCGACCTCGCTCGTCACACCCATCGCCTGCATCCCAAGCGTGTTGAGCAGGGCCCACTCGTACTGGTTCTGGACGATGACAGGGTGGCCTGGCGCGACCCGGTCCAGCTCCTCAAGGGTGGGGCCACGCCGGTCGGTGAGCTGGTTGGGGTGCCAGCCGCCGATGACCCGGATCCAGGTTCCGAAGGGCCTCGTCTGAGCGGCGTCGCGGATGAGCCCGAGGCCCTCCTCGAGATCGTGGATCCGTTCCCACCGTGTCTCGTCGTTCCACGTCACGCCGGCCCGCACGAAATGGACGTGGGAGTCGATCAATCCCGGGATCACCCGGCGCCCCTCCACGTCGACCACCGTCGTGGCCTCCCCGGCAAGCCCGGCGACATCATCGTTGGCGCCCACAGCCAGCACACGGCCGGAGCGGATCGCGATCGCCTCCGACTCGTGCGGGCGGTGCTTCCTGCCGGCCGTGACAGTGACCTTTCCGTTCAGCAGCACGAGGTCGGGCGCCGGCGGTGTGCTCATGATTCGTCCACGGAGGGGTTGTAGCCGATTCCGACGGGGTGGTGATCGTGAGGCGTTCGACGTCGATGATGCGCTCGCGTCGTGAGTGGTATCGTTCTGCCCGCTCGCTGCGGCGGCATCGGTGGAGCACAAGGAATCGGGCCGGGGGAGTATCGACCATTTCCGACGCAGGCACGCATGCGCTCACCGCAATCGACGGTCGCGAAAACACCGTCGGATCGGTCGCGGGGACCGGCGCGACGGGGACGTGGAGTGCGGATGCCGACCGCCTGCTCGGTAGGCGCACTCACAGCGTCGCACGCAGCCGCGCGCGTCTGCTTCCGCTGCTCGGCATCTGGTTCTTCCGTGGGCTCCTGGTGATTCCCTTCATGCTCATGGGGCCCGAGATCGTTGCTCTCATCCTGGGCCGTCCTGAGTCGGTGGCACACGTGTCAGCGTCCACAGCGGACGTGCTGGGCACGTCCTCCTTTCTCATCTTCGTGATGATGCTGACCGTCACCCCCGTGCACACCATGACCGGCTGGCGCTGGCACCTCATCCTCCGGCGCGACTACGGCATCGCCATGTTCTTCACCGCAGGCACGGACCTGACGCTCGCGGCGCTCACCACCGGCGACACCTTCTCCGGGGGTCCGCTCGGTCGCATCGCCGGCCACAGCTTTCTCGTGTTCGGGACGCTGTCGGTGTTCCTCCTCATCCCTCTGACGCTGACTGCGAACCGCCGTGCGATGCACTGGCTGGGGGGACACTGGAAGTCGGTCCAGCGGCTGACCTATGTGCTCTGGGCAACCATCCTCATCCACCTCGCCTTCCTCTTCGGGCTCAGCTCGATCTTCCTCGACGCCGTCGCGGTGAGCGTTCCCCTCGTCCTGTTGCGCCTCCCGGCGGTGCGCCGATGGTGGCACCGGGCGCGCAGACACGGCGCGCACCGGCTGCTGCGCGTCGGCGCGGCAGTGCTGCTCATCGGCTTGTTCTCGGTCGGGTACGTCCAACTAGCAGCGGAACTGGGAACCAAGGGCAGCGCGGCATTCGTGCAGCGGCCGCCGAGCGACTGATCGATGCACGACGACTGGGAGATCTACTCGGCGATGAAGCGGCGGCGGCGGCGGGCGAAACGCGTGACGATGCTGCTCGTTGTCGTGTGTGCAGTCGTGGCGCTGGGGCTCGGCGCGTTCCAGCTGCATGCCGAGGGGCTGAGCCAGTTCCTCTACCGAGCCCCGGGTGTCGGTGCCAGCAAGTGAATCTCGAGCGTGTCGTTTGACGAACGCCGCGTACCAGTGGCCGGAGTGACCTTGGACCCCTGGCAGGCCGTCATGCGGTGCCACGTCGTGCGGACCTTTGGCCCTGGCGCGCCGGACACGTCGCTGCGATCCTGAGTTGGTCCGTCGACCACCGAGGAGGCAGTCATGAATACCGTCGCACCTGATCAGCCGAACACGACGACCGTGAGCACCACAAACGGCCGCCTGAGTGGAGAAGCACGCTCACTGCGCCAGCGTCTCGATGAGATCCGTGCGCTGACCTCCGAGATGCCGACCATGAGCGACGCACAGGTGCTCGAGGCGATGCGCCACGTTCGATTCCTCGTCGACCACATCGCCGTGCATGGACACGCGGAAGAACACGTCGTGTATCCGTACATCGAGACCTTCATGAGCGGGTCTGACGCTGAGATCGCGGGGCTCCGCGCCGATCACGTCCGTCTTGACGATCTGGGTCGGGCGATCATCGAGTGGACGCCGGCGCAGAACCGGGCGGCCTTGCACGAGCTACTTACGGAATTCCTGGAGATCGGCGACGCGCACTTCCTGGTCGAGGGCGAGGATTGCATGCCCGTCGTGCACGGGCACATCCTCACTGGCGCTGAGCAGGTGCTTTTCGAAGCAGTCGAGATCGAGACGTTCGACCACGTGGCAGCTGACGCTCCCGGCCTCCGGGAGCGCTAGCCCTTCAGCTGCAATCGGCCGTTGTCAAGCGGTGCTCGCGATGGTCCAGACCCCATGACGGACGCGCGTGACGAGGACGCGTGGCAGGTCCTGTCGCGGACGGTCGAGGTCCGAACGCCCTGGCTGTCGCTGATTGGTGAGCGGTGGCGGGAGGGGGCTGGAGAGGAGGTCGACTATTGGCGCGTCGAGAAACCCGACTCGCTGCTCGTGATCACCATCCACGACCGCCGGCTGATCGCACCGGTGCGCTCGTTCCGGCCGGGAGTCGGCAGGACGACTCTCGACTTCGCGGGTGGCAGGCTTGACGATCCGAGCGCGCTCGCGCAGGCAGCAGTGGCGATCGTGCGGCGAGAATTCAAGCTGAATAGCGACGACCTGTTTGAGTCCCAGGAACCGCTCAACCTCATCGGGTGGGACGTCGACAGCGCCACGTCCAGCCAGCGTGTCTTCGGCATTGCCGCTGAACTCCGCCGCGACGTGCATGTCCCCGATGAGCGTCTCGGTGCCTCGTACCCGTCGACCAACGCAGGAGGGCGGGAATTGCTCAGCGAGCTCGTCTGCTTGCAGTGCCGCGCCGTACTGTCAGAGTGGCTCGCACGTCACCCGTGACATGACCCGGGACCCGCTCGGGCGCCGTGCGCTTCGGGTCCTCGGAAACCAGGCCTCGGACCTGCGTGGGACCAAGGTAACCAGCCGGTTCGTGACCTTTGCCCCTAGCTCTCGGCGCTCGTGGCTCGTCATCTTCAGCGGATGCTGCGGGAGGCCGAGATCAAAGCGTTCGCCAAGCTGTACGACCAGCATTTCGCGCAGATCTATCGCTTCGTGTACAGGCGGTTGCAGGACCGTGATGTCGCCGAGGATGTGACGTCGACGGTGTTCTTCAACGCACTGCGCGCGTTCGCGCGATACCGGCCGTCTCAGGTGCCAATGAGTGCCTGGCTCTACCGGATTGCCATGAATGCGATCAACGATCACTTCCGGAGTCGCAGAGCGGTGCAGAGCCTGGAGGTAGTGGAGATCATCGCGGACGCTCACAGATCGGTGGACGACACGGCGGTCGACAACGTCGAGGCGGCCTGCGTCTGGGCCGCCGTCGATAGCCTCCCGCCGGCGCAGCGCCTCGCCATGACCCTCAGGTTCGGCTCCGACATGAAGCTTGCCGATATCGGCGCGGTGATGGGCAGAACCGAAGGGGCCGTCAAACTGCTGCTCCACCGTGGGACGAGGGGCGTGCGTTCCCGGCTGCGGGTGCGGCTTCCGGTCACATCCACGCATCCCACCAGTGGTCAGGCCTGCCGCGTGGCGTGAGGCCGGTCGTCCAATCGCCACCGGGTTCCTTTGGGCTTTCGGCCTGACCGAGCTCGATTCGCGGTCAGCCGCTCGTCGTTCCGCCACCGGGGAAACCGCCACCGCCCGGAAACCCACCGCCGCCCGGGAACCGGCCGCCGAAGCCCGTCGTACAGCCGTTGGCACCCGCCGGGGAGATCGTCAGCGCACTGGCCGCAACCGCTCCGGACGCTGCTTTGGTGCCGATCGCCGTCAGGCACTGGCCCGTCTGAAGGACCGACGACGTCACCACGGTGGAGAGCGATACCTTCACCGTCGTCGGAACGGTGACCGTCGCCGTGGTGGTGGTCGTCCCGGTTGTACCGGTGATTTCAGCGATGGTCACCGTCGTGCCCGAGACTGATTTGACCTGTCCGCGAGCGAACGTCAGTCCCGATATCCGGGCGGGCGGCGAGAAGTTCGCGCCTGGCGAGAAACTCGGCCGTGGGCTGCCGCCACCTGCGCCGCCAAAGCCACCACCTCCGAAGCCCGTCGCTGTGCAGGAGCCCTTGGTGGGAGCGCTCAGGGTCACCGACGTGGCGGTGATCGAGCCGTCGGCTCCCTTGCTGCCGGTGGCGACGATGCAATCTCCGGCGGTGATGTCGGCGACCGTCTCGGTGGCGGTCTGAGTGATCCTGGTCGTCGACCCATACGTGACGGTCGAGTCTCCATTGCTGTTGCTCAGGATCAGCGTTGATCCGTTGATCTGCACGAGCTGGCCGAACGCCGCGTTGCCGGCAAAGCCGCGAGGTCTGTTCGCCGACGGCGAAGGCGTGGCGGTGGCGCCGCTCGCTGATGCACTACCGCAGGCGACCGCGCCGATGCATACAGCGAGACCGAAGGCGCCGAGAAAGACACGGTTCACGAGGGTTTCCCTCCCAAGTAGATGGCAGTGTTCATGTCATTCGGCACGCAGCGCGGCGATCGGCGCGAGACGAGCGGCGCGCGCAGCCGGGTAGACGCCAAAGATCAGGCCAACTCCGGCCGCAACCGCAACGGCGATGATCACGGGGGTTGCCGTGATGGTCACCGCGATGTTCGCGAGCCGGGGTACCAGGACGCCTGCGAGGAGCGCGGCGCCGACCCCGAGGACTCCGCCGACGAAGCTCAGCGTCGCTGCCTCGATGAGGAATTGACGGAGCAGATCGCGCGGCGTTGCGCCGAGCGCCTTGCGGAGCCCGATCTCCTGGGTCCGCTCGGTGACCGACACCAGCATGATGTTCATGACACCGATGCCGCCGACGAGCAGCGAGATCGCGGCGACACTCGCGAGCAGGATCGTGAGCGTCGTGGTGACCGACGCTGCGGTGCTCGCCAGCGTCGATGCCGAGGTGATGTTGAAGTCGGCTGACGCCGAGTTCGTGATGTGGTGGGTCTGCAGGAGGAGTTGATCGGCTTCGAGATACGCCGAGCCGATGGTGGCCGAACTCGTGGCGCTGAGAAGGATTCGCTGGACTGAGTTGGGACTGCCGCCGGTGACCTCGTCCTGAGCCGTGGTGATCGGGATCACGGCGAGGTCATCGTTGTTGGTGAAGCCGGTGCTGCCGCTCGACGTGAGGATTCCGATCACCTGGAAGGGATTCCCATTGATCGTCACCTGATCGCCGATCACGGCGTTCAGATCGCTGGCGCTCGTGGCACCGAGGACGACGACCTGAGCGTGCTCCTGGACTTCCTTGGACGTCACGAAGATGCCCGATGACAGGACGCGCGCATTGGCGGCGAGCCAGGACGCGGTGGTGCCCTGCACCGTCGTCGACTCGTTTGAGCTGGTGCTCACCAGCGTCGCCGATCCGGACACCACGGGCGCGACCGCCGAGATGTCCGGGGCGTCCTGCTTGTCTTCGAGGCCGGCCACGTCGTTCATCGTCAAGGTGTTCGCCGAGCCGGCACCTCCGCGAACGCCGAAGCTCACCGTGCTCCCCGGCGACACCGTGAGCAGGTTCGTACCGAGCGCGGCGATGCGCGAGTTGACCGAGTTCGCCGATGCCGTGCCGATGCCGACCGTGCAGATGACCGCGGCGACTCCGAACAGAATGCCCAGCGTGGTGAGGATCGAGCGCAGACGGTGGCCGAGTAGACCGCGCATGCCCGTGTCGAACGTGCGCAGCAGGCTCATGCCGCCACCTGATCGCGAATGCGGCCATCCGCCATCTCCACGACGCGCTCAGCCACGCTCGCGACGTTGGGATCGTGCGTGATCAGCACGATCGTGTGCCCAGACTTGTTGAGCCCGGTCAGGATGTCGAGCACCTCGCGGCTCGCCTTGGAATCGAGGTTGCCGGTCGGCTCGTCGGCCAGGATCATCGTCGGGTCCGTGATCAGCGCACGGGCGATCGCCACACGTTGCTGCTGACCGCCGGAGAGCTGATTGGGTCGGTGTTCCACGCGGCCGCTCAGCCCAACCTGGGCGAGCGCGTTCAGCGCCATCTGCTTGCGGTCCCGCGCCGCGCGGTACAGGAGCGGCAGCTCGACGTTGCGCCACGCCGACATCGACGACAGCAGATGGAATTGCTGGAACACGAAGCCGATCCGGCGGTTGCGGATGCTCGCGAGCTCGCGCTCGTTCATGCTCGCCACGTCCTCGCCGGCGAAGAGATACTCACCGCTGGTGGGAACGTCGAGGCACCCGAGGATGTGCATGAGCGTCGACTTGCCCGATCCCGACGGCCCCATCACCGCGACGAATTCGCCCTCCTGCACGCGAAGCGACACCCCGTCCACAGCTCGCACCGTGGCATCACCCTCGCCATAGATCTTGGTCACGTCGACGAGACGGATGATGTCCGCGGCCATATCAGCGCGACCTCATGGAGCCGCGCCACCACCTGGGAAGGCGCCGCCACCGAAGCCACCGCCTCCGAAGCCACCGCCACCGCCGAGGCCGCGCCCGGTGCCGGTCGTTCCGGAGGGAATCGTGCTGGTGATCGTCGCGATCACGACCGTCTGTCCAACCTTGACCCCGGAGAGAATCTGGGTACGCGTCGCGTCCGATGCGCCGACCGTCACGGATACGGGGTCAGGCCTGCCGTTGACGAACAGCGTCACCGTGCTCCCCGCGCCGGTGGTGTGCACGGCGCTGGTGGGCACGGTCGTGACCCCGACGACCTGGTTGATGACGACCGTCACTGACGCGGACATCCCGGGGCGAAGCGACGCGCTCGCGCCGCTCAGCACGACCGTTACTGGGAAGCTCGCGACGCCGGAGGTGACCGTCGCCTCCTCGGCGACCTCGGTCACCTTGCCGGCGACGGCGTCACTCGAGCCTGCCGCAACGACTTCCGCGGTCTGGCCCACCGCGATCTCATTGACGAGGGCGTCGCTCACGGACCCGGTGACCTCGAAGACGCCCGGCGTGATGACCACGATCGCATGCGTCGACGTGCCGGAGGCTGAGGCCCCACCGGTTCCGCCCGTCCCAATCTGCTCGCCGCTGGCGACGTTCACCTGCTCAACGACCCCGCCGGACGAGGCCTTGAGCGTGGTCGCGTTGACGGCAGCCTGTGCGTTGGTGACGTTCACCTGGTCGATCTCGACCTGGCTCTCGTCCATGGCGATCTGTGCGGAGGTCGACGCTGACCCGCTCTCGAGTGCGGCGAGTGACGCCTTGGCGTTCTCCCACTGCACCTTGTCGTTGTTGACCTGCGCCTGCGCCTGGTCGTCGGCCTGGGTGCCTTTGACCTGCGCAGCCTGCCACGCCTGATAGTCCTGGGTGATCGCCGCCTCGTCCTGTGGGCACGGCGGCGTGGTGTCACCCGGCGTGCAGCCGTCGCTCGCGGCCTGCGCCTGCGCCGCGGTGTATGCGCTGTATGCCTGCGCGATCTGCTGGGCATTGACCGCCTTGGTGTCGGCCAGGCTCGTGACCGCCGACTGATACGAGACCTCGGCACTGTTGACCTGTCCTTCGGCCTGCGTGACGCTCGACGCGGATGCTCCCGCTCTGGCGGAGGCCAGATTTGCCTCGGCCCCGGCGAGGGTCGCCTTCGCCTGCGTGAGGCTGGCGTCGACGGTGGTCGGGTCCTGGGTGGCGAGCAGCT
Organism: Candidatus Acidiferrales bacterium; assembly: GCA_035534435.1. GTDB lineage: Bacteria > Chloroflexota > Dormibacteria > Aeolococcales > Aeolococcaceae > Palsa-851. The sequence goes on along the minus strand of DATLRX010000036.1, from coordinate 15,542 downwards.
CGCCTGCCGTGACCGTCTGTCCCGATTGGACATTGACGGCGGTGACCTTCCCAGCTCCCTGGAAGTCGAGATCGACCTCGCCGTCAGGTTCGAGGTTCCCGGAGAGTGACACCGTCTGCGTCACCGTTCCGAGCGTGGCGATACCGGTCCGGTACGAGACGTTCGCCGCAGCACCGCCGCGCGTGAGGAAGAAACCACCGACGCCGGCCGCTATGACCAGGACGACGATGCCAATGACGAAGGGCTTGCTGAGGAGGCGCCGTCTCATGAATCGGGATTCCCGTCGGCCCGCTCGTCACCGACCGCCATGAGCATCAGCGGGCGCGCAGCGCTTCGACGCGCATGAGCCGGCGACATCAACCTCGCGAGAGTCCGCATCTGCAGCAGCCTCGCAATCGCAACCTGGAAACCCGTCAGAGAAACCGCAGAATTCGCTGAGAACCGCTCCAGGCCGCGCACCGCTGAGTCCGGCGCCGGCCTGGAGGAGCGGGCGCAATCGCCACGTCCGTCACTCCCGTCGAAGCGAGATCCAGAGGTCGGGCTTGAAGAGGGCCGCCAGGAGTTGTGGCCATCCGTACCTGGGACCGTGGCAGTACAAGCTCACGACCTCATCCGGGGCAACATCGAAGGACCGTTCCGGGCTCAGATGTCTGCCCTGATTGAGCCGCACCGTGTGATGACCGGGCTCCACTGCCACTTCAACGGTTTCCTTCGGCGCGATGGTGCCGACGGCAATGCCGTCGATCGCGATGGTCATCGGCTTGTTCCCTCCCACCAGCGCGTTGCCGCCGGTCCCGGCCAGGGAGGTCCAGCGCCGTTCCAGCCTGAGGATTCCGTCACCGCTCTGCGGCGACCCGGACGTCGCCGGCGCGCCCCCAGCGCCTTGCAGCGGCGGGCGTACCACCGCCGTCTCGGCGCCCCGACGAGACACCAAGAAGCCGATGAGCGCGATGAGCGCAACCGCCGCCACCACGATGACGATGATGATCTGGACGACGTGGGTGCCAGACCCACCCAGGATGCCTGCCACCATTCGCGACCACGATCCGGGCTGGGCGGTCCACCGGTGTTCCAGTCCCAACGTTTTGTCACCCATCGCCGCCGCCTCCTGTGCGCTCGATGCGCCGGATCTGACGGCGCGCATCAGCGGGAGGGAGCTGACCGCCGCCGGGCGACCGCCGGGCCGACGCGCCGGTGATAAGTCGCTCGCGGTCGAACAGGGCCACGACGATGCGAAAGAGCACAATGTCGGCGACCAGCAGGACGAGCGCAAACACCACTGCGAGGGTGACGCTCGGCGTGAAGACGTTGAAGGACACCAACGCCACGACTGCGAGCGGCGGGATGCTCGACAGCGTCCCCAACTGTTGGGCGACACGAACGTCGCTCGCACGTGTCGAGATTCCGATGCCTACCCAGATCGACCAGCCCGCCAGGAGTGGCGCGAAGAGAATCTCCGCCAGGATATGCGAACTCTGCCCCAGGGCAGTCACCACGGCCGCATTGCCGGCAAAAAGTCGGGCGCAGACCTGGATGATGGCGAAGAGCAGATAGGCGATGGCGACCGCAGGAACAACGACGCCGAGCGCCTTGCCGAGGAGCAGTTCCTCGCGGCGGAGCGGGGTGGTGAGCAGGGGTTCGAGGGTGCCTTGCTCCCGCTCTCCGACCACTGAGTACGCGGCGATGACGGCCGGCAGCAGCGCGGGCGCGATCAACAGCACGAGGAACGTGGCGCCGACAGCCCTGTCCACGGTCGTTGCCGGCACCGCCGGGCCGATGCGAAAGATGGTGATGAGGGGTTCGACGAGGAAGACCAGCGGAAGCACCGCCATCGTCACCACGATGAAGGGGCTGCGGCGGTATTCACGGAGCTCCTTGCGCAGGACCTCGCCGAGACGTCGAAAGCTGAACTTCATCGTAGCGATGCCTTCGGGTCCTCAGCGATCAGCTGCAGGTAGACGTCTTCGAGGGAATGTCGGGACTCGCTGATCGAGACCACGTCGGCACCCGCAGCCACGAGAGCGCGTGTCAGCCGCGGAGCGATGTTCCGCGGATCGGTGACGCTCAGCACGTAACCGCTCGCGCCCTGCTGTCGCCAGCTCTCGACACCATCGGTGCTGTTGAAGACATCGTCCGGCGCGGCGAGCGGGGTCAAGGTCTCGACGACCAGCGACCTGCTGAAGAGCTGCTCGCGCAACTCGTCGGGCCGGCCCACCAAGCGAAGCGTCGTACTGAGAATGGCGACGCGGTCACACAGACGCTCCGCCTCCTCGAGACGGTGGGTCGTGAGGAACACGGTGACGCCGCGCTGGCGCAGCCCGTTGATGAGGTCGTTCACCTCGTGCGCGGCAACGGGGTCCAACCCGGATGTCGGCTCATCGAGGAACATGACCGCGGGGTCGTTGAGCAACGCGCGCGCCAGTCCCACACGCTGCAGGAGCCCCTTCGAGAGACTCCCACAGAGGTCTCGTGCGCGCGCCGTGAGGTTGACGGCCTCGAGCGCCTCCCCGATCCGAGCGGCTGCGTGGCGCTGCGCATAGAGCCCCGCGAAGAGTTGGAGGTTCTCGGTGACCGTGAGGCGCCGATACAACCCCGGGTTCTCGGGCATGATCGCGATCCGCTGACGGATCTCAGGTCCGTTGTCTGAGTCGAGGGGAATCCCGGCGACGCTCGCGGAGCCGGATGTGGGTGCTATCAGTGTCCCCAACGTCCGGACGGTTGTGGTCTTCCCCGCCCCGTTGGGCCCCAGGAACCCGAAGACCTCGCCCTGAGCGACTGAGAACGAAACATCCTCGAACGCGGTGCGGCTGCCGAATCGCTTGGTGAGGTGATCGACCTCCAGTGCGGAGGGCTTGCCGGGTTGTCGCTCCTGCCGGGCAGCGGTTGTCGTGTCGGCTGCCATAGCTCAGTGATATCATCTCAATAGCCGCCGCGTCAACCTCAGAGGGCAGCCATGAGTCTGGAGAAACCCGCAGGCAGGATCTCGCTCGCCGATACCCCCGCTCTCGTCAGCGAGCAGCCGTCGCGTGCACTGTCCGGCTGGTCCGCCCTGGTCGTGTCGGTAATCCTGGTCATCGCGGGTGCCGGCCTTCTCGGCCGCGGCCTCATCGAGAGATTCCACGGGCCTGGTTCGTCCGGCGCTCTGATCGGCATTGGTGCGGCGCTTGTCGTGCTCGCCGTTGCCGGCTTGCGAGGGCTGATATCGGTCACCCCCGGCGAAGCCGTGGTGCTCCGGCTCGCTGGCAGCTATCAGGGCACGGTTCGCAAGCCCGGTCTCTGGTGGGTCCACCCCGGGGCTCGGCGCGATCGCGTCTCGACAAGGATCCGTAACCACGAGACGGGGATGCTCAAGGTCAACGATGGCGACGGCAACCCGATCGAGATCGCCGCCGCCGTCGTCTGGGTTGTGGATGACACCGCGCGAGCGCTGTTTGCGGTCGACAACTACGTCGAGTTCGTCCGCGTCCAAGCGGAGGCAGGCGTACGTCACATCGCGAGCGGGTACGCATACGACACGCGCGGCAGCGACGTGCCTTCACTGCGCGGAAACGCAGATGAGATCAACGAGGAGCTCTCGGCGGAGATCGCGGCCCGCGTCACCGCCGCGGGTGTGCGGGTCATCGAATCGCGTCTGACCCGGCTCGCCTATGCGCCCGAGATCGCCCAGGCAATGCTCAGGGTCCAGCAGGCCAATGCTGTGGTGGCCGCGCGCCACCGCATCGTCGAGGGCGCGGTCGGTATGGTCGAACTCGCTCTGGATCGGCTGTCGGCAGATGCCGTCGTCGAACTGGACGAGGAGCGCAAGGCAACCATGGTGGGCAACCTGCTCGTCGTGCTCTGCAGCGACCACGATCTGCAACCGGTGGTGAATGCCGGTTCCCTGTACTGATGAGCGGGGTAGCCGACACGGCGACGGTGCTCCCGATCCGACGGAAGGCGGTGCTGCTCCGCCTCGACCCCGAGGTGCACAACGCGTTAGCTCGATGGGCGGGGGACGACTTTCGAAGCACCAACGCCCAGATCGAATTCGTGTTGCGTCGAGCGCTTGTCGACGCAGGCCGGCTCCCGTCAGCCCGACCGTCGCGACGACCCTCGACGTTCGAGCGCTGACGTCGACGGTCGCACACGGAAGGTGGGTGCCATAGGTCCTTCACAGCGCGTGACCTCATCCTCTTGTCGCTGTTTCCACGAGCGACGACACTGATGTGAGACCGGCTGGACTGCCGGCACAGACATGTGTTGATGAGACGTTGAAATGAAGGATGTCAGTTCTCCCGCAACGGCATGGCGCTCGCTGCCTCGGTCCAAGGCGCTAGCACTCCTTGCGGCCTCGGGCGCGATGGTCGCCGCCGTCGCGTTCACCGGGTGCTCCGGCCAGCCCGCAAAAGGTCCCACCGCCACGCAGCCCGTGGAGACCGCATCCGGTTCCGCAGGCGTTGACCTGCAGAACGCGTTCGTCACGGTCGTCGAGCACGTGCGCCTCTCGATCGTGCAGATTCAGACCAACGTCGGACTGGGATCCGGGGTCGTGTATGACGCCAACGGCGATATCGTCACCAACAATCACGTCGTCTCCGGAGCGTCGACCATCGAGGTCACCACCGCGGATGGCAAGACTCAGGCGGCCTCCCTGCGCGGCACGTTCGCTGCCGGTGACCTCGCGGTGATCCAGGTCACGGGCCACCTCAACCCGGCAGTGTTTGCGGACTCCACAACGCTGAAAGTCGGCATGATCGTGCTCGCGATCGGAAACCCGCTCGGACTCCAGAGCAGTGTCACGGAGGGGATCGTCAGCGCCGTCGATCGGACGGTGTCGGAACCAGGCGGCATCACGCTTCCCGACACGATTCAGACGAGTGCCGCCATCAATCCCGGCAACAGCGGGGGTGCGCTCGTCGATCTCGCGGGCCACGTCGTCGGGATCCCAACGCTCACCGCCGCTGATCCGACCCTCGGCGCAGCCGCAAACGGCATCGGTTTCGCCATACCGGCCAACACTGTCAAGGATATAGCGGGCCAGATCATCGCCACGGGTCACGTCACGAATTCGCATCGCGCCAACATCGGCATTCGCGCCGGCACTGTCGTCGACAGCTCGGAGAACCCGGTCGGCGTGTTGATCGCCGCCGTAGCGGCCGGTGGTTCCGCCGCAAAGGCTGGGCTCGCCACCGGGGACATCATCGTTCAGTTCGGCGACATGGTCATTCGCACCACGACGGACCTGTCCGTCGCCCTCGCTGACAGCCGGCCCGGCCAGGTCGTCTCACTCACCGTCATCACCGCGGGCGGAGCCCGGCGCGTGGTGTCGGTCACGGTCGGTGAGCTTCCGGCTGGCTAGGGAAGGTGCGGTTCACGGTCGTGATGCTTGCATCGCGCGCGCTCGCCGGCCAAGCGTGACTGCGAGCCTTGCGCTGATACGCAGGGCAACCGTCAGCACCAACACGGCCAGCGCGGTGATCGCGAGTGCTTCCAGCCACTCGCGGGAATCGAGGAGAGCGAGTCCGTACACGAAACGGCCGACGCGGAGGGTGAATGCGAGCACGGCACCGGCACCCATCGCGGCCAGGAGGCCGAAGCGCCACCAACCGACCGGTCGTGCCACCGTTCCGACGATCCAGAGTCCGATGCACAGGAGCACAACCGTGGCGACGGTTCTCGAGGCATCGATGCTGCTCCCAGCGGCAATCGCGATCTCAAACGCCACATAGGACGCGATGCCGGCGACAACACCCGCCGGAATGGCGAAGGTCAGCGTTCGCGAGACGAACCCTGACCGGGCTCGCTCCGCGCCCGGGGCGAACGAGAGGGCGAAAGCAGGTACGCCGATGGCCAGGAGGCCGACGAGCGAGAGTTGTCGCGGGAGGAGGGGGAATGGCATCGCGCGCAGTGCCACGGCTGCCGCGAGCACCATCGCGTAGACCGACTTGGTCAGAAAGAAGGTCGCGACCCGCTCCAGATTCGCGATCACGCGGCGACCCTCCCCGATGGCGAAGGGAACGCTGGCAAAGGAATCATGCACGAGCGTGAGACGCGCGACGGCTCGTGCCGCGGCGCTTCCGGATCCCATCGCCACGCTGACGTCGGCCGCCTTGAGTGCCAGCACGTCATTCACCCCGTCCCCGGCCATGGCGACAACGTGCCCGCGCGCCTGGAGGGCTCCCACAAGATCGCGTTTCTGCTGCGGGCTGAGGCGGCCAAACACCGCCGTACGCTCAGCGACAAGCCCCAACTCCGCAGCATCGCCTGGCAGGTCGGCGCCGGACAGCGGGTCTCCGGCGCCCTGCATGCCGGCCGATGCGGCCAGGGCGGCGACCGTGCCGGGGTGATCGCCGGAGAGCACCTTCACGGCGACTCCCTGTTCACGGTAGTAGGACAGGATCCGGGACGCATCCGGACGGAGTCGCTCCTGAAGAAGGACCAAGGCAAGCGGTTCGACAGCAGTCATGGCTTCATCGATCGACGGCAACGACCCGAGCCTCCCGATCAGCAGGACCCGGTTCCCCGTCGCGGCAAGCCGATCCGCTTGCTGACGCACCTCCGACAAGCCGGGCGCGAGGGCGAGCATCTCGGGCGCGCCGAGAACCCACGATCCCCGGCCCGCGAAGTCTGCGCCGCTCCACTTCCGCCCGGAAGAGAAGGGCACGAACGTGGTCGGCCTCCAATCCCCCGGCGCGGGGAATGCCAGCGCGAGCGCGGCCAGCGTCGAATTGGGATGGGGATCAACAGCAGCGAGCGCGCCGAGCGCCGCGACGACGCTGCTCTCCTCGGGGCCAAGATGCACCACGGATGCAACACTGAGCTGGCCATCGGTGAGCGTTCCGGTCTTGTCGAGGCACACCACATCGGCACGAGCGAGCATTTCGACGCTGTCCAGTTCCTGGGCGATGAGACCGCGTTGCGCGAACCGGACGGCCGCGATGGCGAAGACGACGCTGGTGAGCAGCACCAGGCCTTCAGGGATCATGGTCACGAGCCCGGCGACTGAAGAACGCACTGCCTCGTCCGGGGTGCTGCTGGCCTCAACCTGGCTCGCGATGAGCCCCGCCCCGAAGGGGACCATCAGGATCGCGATCATGAGGAGCATCCGGTCGATGCCACGACGCACCTCGGATCGCACCGGAGCAAATCGGCGCGCTTCAGCGGCCAGAGCGTTCCCATACGCTGCCAGCCCCACCTTGGTGCTCCGAATCAATCCGCTGCCCGCGACGACGAAGCTGCCCGAGAGCACGTCGTCGCCTTCGCGCTTCTCCACTGGAGCGGATTCCCCGGTGACAAGCGCTTCGTCGATCTCGAGCCCAGACCCGCGAGTGACACGGCCGTCCACCGGCACCTGATCTCCCGTGCGCAGGTCGATGAGATCCCCCACCACGAGCGTGGGTGCGGGGATCTCCTGTGCGGCGCCGTCGCGGATGACACGAGCGGTTGGGGTGGTGAGCACCCTGAGCCGATCAAGGGTCCACTTGGCGCGGAGCTCCTGCGCGATGCCGATCGGTGTGTTCACAAGCAAGACGAGGCCGAAGAGGGCGTCCTGCAACGGTCCTATGACCAGAATCGCCACGAGCAGCGCGCCGAGCAACACGTTGAACCTGGTGAAGAGGTTGCTCGCGAGAATCGAGAGCACCGTGCGGCTCGTTCCGGTTGGAACAGCGTTGACCTCGCCTCGCAGCTGCCGCTGCGCCACCTCGTCAGTGGTGAGACCTTGCTCACGCCCCAGGCCCTGAGCGTCGCTGTCGGCAACCGGCGTCAAGGTCGGCCGGGTCATCCTGCCCTGTGAATCGGCGCTCGGTCCTGCTCGCCAACCACGGCGCTGAGGAGTTCCTCCTCTCCAGACCGGTGCAGGCTCAGCACCGCGGACAGACTGTACAGAGCGCGGCGCAATCCGATCAGGTCCTCTTCGTCCGGACCTTCAGGATCCAGCGTGTCGATCATGCCGCTCAGGACGCGAGACAGGTGCGCGACCTCGGCGTGCTCGCGGCGTGCCACTGCCACACTCTCCGGGCCGCCGATGTAGCGGGCAACCACCGGGTACAGGTGCTGCTCTTCCTCGCGTTCGTGCGGCAGCAGCTGGTCGTTGAGAAACCGCTTCACCTCGTGAAGGCGGCTGCGGGCCGTGGCTCGTGGAAGACGGCCGATCTCATCGGCGAGGCTTCGGAGCTTGGCTGTCTCACGTTCCATCGACGCGTGCTCGAGAAGGACCTGGCGTCCGGCGCTCAGCGCCGTTTCGGAAGCTCGCGCCGGCTCGGGGCCACCGCGAGCGCGCAGCGCGTTGAGAATCACCGCGACATCGATCGCTTCCTGCACCACGGCGCCGACCACGGGCACGAGCGCGCCGGCTGCCGCGATGCCCATTGCGACGAGCGAGAGCCCCATGCCGACCGCAATGCTCTGCACCGCGATGTGATGGGAGCGGCGCGCAATCAGCACCGCTTCGGCGAGCCGATCGATGCGATCAACCATCAACACCACGTCGGCCGCCTCGGATGAGGCCGTCGCCCCGCGGACGCCCATCGCGACTCCGACATCTGCGGCGGCGAGGGCCGGCGCATCGTTGATGCCGTCGCCGACCATGACGACGATGCCTCGCTCGCGCTCTTCACGCACGACCTCGACCTTCTCTGCGGGGCTGCGCTCGGCATAGACGGCGTCGACGCCGATTGCCGAGGCGATCGCCTGGGCCACGTCCGGGTGGTCTCCGGTGACCATGACCATGCGGCGCATCCCCGACGTTCGGAGACGTGCGACGGCGCGACCGCTGTCGGGCCGGATCGGGTCCTCGAGCACCAGTGCCCCGACCAGGATCCCGTCGACGCCGACGAACACGTTGGCGAGGCCCTGGTACGCCGTGCGTCTGCGCACGCGCGCGGCCCACGGCGGCACTGCGCCCCCGTCCGCAACGTACGACGCACGGCCGATCATCACGCGGCGGTCGGCCACGCTTCCGCGCACGCCTTTGCCGGGATCCTCGTGAACGTCGTCGGGGAGGACGAGGCGAAGGCCCCGGGCGCGAGCGGCCTGGACGGTCGCCCGGGCGAGGGCGTGTGTCGAGGCCTGATCCAACGATGCTCCGAGGCGGAGAACCTCGTCCGCGCTGATACTGCCGTCCGTTTCGATGTCGGCAACTCGCGCTCGACCCTCGGTCAGGGTGCCCGTCTTGTCGAAGAGGAGGACGTCCGCGCGACCAAGGGTCTCCAGCGCAGCGCCGCCCTTGACGACGATGCCGCGGCGCGCCGCTCGCGACATGCCCCCGACCAGCGCGATCGGTGCGGCCAGAATGAGAGGGCAGGGCGTGGCCACCACCAGCACGGCAACGGCGCGCACGGGGTCGCGGGCGAGAATCCCCGAGAGTCCGGCGATCGCGATGGTCAGGGGCACGAACCACAGGGCAAACCGATCGGCAACGCGCACCAGAGGTGCCCGGGACTCCTGCGCCTGGCGGACCAGCCGCACGATGCCCGCGTACGTGCTGGCATCGGCGGTGGCGGTGCTGCGGAGGCGAAATGCGCCACCCGCATTGACGCCACCACTCCGCACGGGATCGCCGGTCACCCGCTCGACAAGCGCGGATTCACCGGTGAGCGCCGATTCATCGAAGACGGCGTTGTCACTTGCCAGCAGGCCGTCGACCGGCACCACCTCACCGGGAGCGACGATGAGCACGTCGCCGGAACGGACCGCGTCGATCGGCTGGGTCATCAGCGTGTCGCCCTCGATGCGGTGCACCACCGCGGGCGCTCGTGACAGCAGCGCGGAGAGCTCTCGTCGCGCCCGGGCAGATGCCCTCGCCTCGAGCTCTCGGCCGGTTGCGAGCATGAGCGCGATAACGGCACCGGCAAGGTATTCCCCGACCGCGAGGGTCCCGGCCAGAGCGAGGACCGCGACGATGTCGACGCCTGCGCGACGACGCATCAGATTCCGTGCAACGGAGAACGTCGTCGGGAGCAGCGCGACCGCTGCGGTGGCCCCCCAGAGACCGTTCGACAGCGCGACGGCGCCGACGATTCGCAGAGCCCCACCCGCGGTCAATCCCGTGGCAGCAACCAGTAATTGAAGCGTTGTCGCCCCTGGAAGTCGCGGCCCTCGACTCGCCACGCTCACGCCGCGCCGCGCGCGCGGCGGGCGATTGCCGCACGGACGGCGGCAACGGTTCCGTCCGGGTCCGCCACGTCAATGACCATTCGCGAATAGTGTTCCTGTTCGAGCTGTACCACGATGGCGTTCGCGGGATCACTCACGTTCCAGAAGACGCGCCCGCTGGCATGACGGAATCTCGGTGCGCCGATGACACCGGGGAGCCATGTCCCGAGTCCGAGGAAGCCCTCCAATTGCTCTTCCGGGCCATTCGTTGCGCGGTCCACTCGAACCACATGCGCCAGCGGAATCGCGAGTGGCCGCTTGAAGGCCAGGAGAGCTGAGGCGCCGGGAAACCGAACGACCAACCTGTCGCCGGCGAGTTCGAGTTGAGCCGCTTCCAGCGGCCCAGCCAGCCGCAGAGACAACGCGATGAGGACCAGGCCGAGGAAGACAACGACCGGTCGCTCGGGGCTGAAGCCGATAAGGGCTTCCTCGACACCTTCGAAGAGCAGCAGGGTGGCGCCGCCGGCGAGCACGAGTTCGGCGGCATTGCGCGTCCGGAGACCAACCGCACCGGCTCCGAGGAGGGTCACGCCGGCGATGACGACCACGAGCAGGATGCCCGGCACGCGGTAGTCAGGGAACCCTGTTCCGGAGAGGGTGCCCCTCGCCATCCCGAGCAGGGAGCCGTCAGGGCGGACGATGAAGAGGAGCCCAGCGATCAACGCGGCGATTCCAACGAGGCCTTCGATGACCAGGATTGCCGCACGGGTTCCTTTCTCAGAAGCCCTGCTGCGCATGGACGTGCCTCCTAGGCGAACCCACGAATGTCCGATTCAACATATTCAACTAGACGCTCTTGGCGGGCAATTGACGAGGGGAGGACGTAACAAGTCTCCTGGGCCCTTTGGCACGGTGGACCCGGATTGCGGGTGCCAACCTGCTCGCCGGGATGACCTCTCGGTGAAGTCTGAGCGTTCGTCAAGGTTGTCGCCAGTCTTCGATGGGACGCTGATGTCACGCATCAGGCAACCTTCGGAGAGTCGACAGTGTCATCGCCACCGCCACATCAGGATCGGGTCGAACGGCGAGACCGCGCCCTCGCTCTGCGTCGCAAGATCAAGGCCGTCGCCGGCGCCGGGGGCGTCGCAGGGGTCGGTCTCGTCGGCTATTTTGTCGCCGCCAGCGCACCCACGAAGACGGTGACCCCAGCCGCAGCGTCGCTCGTGCGAACGGTGACCACCGTCATCACAGTCGGTGACGATGGCGTCATCTCGAAGAAGACGACGACCTCGCTTTCGCCGGGAACAGCGACTCCCGGCGCCGCGGCCAGCGCGGTGACGGTTTCGGGCGGCTCGACGGTCGCCAAGAAGCCCTGAGGCTCCGGGTCAGGCGGGCGGATGCGCTCCGCCGATGGTCAGGAGCACCGCACTCTCGTCGATTCCCGTGACGCCATGCGGCATGCCGGCCGCAACAGTCAGCACGCGGTCGCGTGTCAACTGGATCGACCGTTCGGCCACGTGGAATTCGACGTTGCCGTCGACACCCTGCACGGTGATTGCCGAGTCAGCCTTGTGCTCGTGCATCCGCCCCCCAGGCTTGAGGGCGATCAGCACCACGCGAATGCCGGGCTGCTTCGCGATGGTCTTGGCCGCGTGATCTGCCGCGTGGTACGAGTCGCTGGCCCGCAGCGCCGTCAACTCAGCGGCCAGGTCGACCTCGACCAGCGAATCGGCGACGTGGTGAGCCTGCGCTCTCGGTGTCTCGCCCGCGTCCGTTTCCATGGTGATGTCTCCTTATCGAGATCGCGTGTATCGAGATCGCGTCAATGCGCCGATGCGCATCTCTCCGTCGCTCGGGTCAACCATTCGAGAAGAGCGGGACGTTCGCACCGCTGGCGATGCTGAACGAAGTGTCCAACATGGTGACGATCATCGTCGCAACCTGACCGGCAGTCACGCCCGCACGAAGTGACGGGTTGGCTCGACGGAGCATGTCGGTGTCCACGGCGCCGGGACTCAGGCAGAAGGCCGTGATGCCGAATGCTTTGCCCTCGACGGCGATCGCCTCGGTGAGCCCGATCACGCCGTACTTCGTCGTGTTGTACGCGGCGAGTCCGGGAAACTTCTCCGTGGCGTACACGCCGGACAGCGAAGCGATGTTGACGATGCGTCCGCCGCCGGCCGCCCGCATCATGGTGAAGGCCGCGCGGCAACAGTTGAAGACACCCGTGAGATTGACACGCATCGTGCGCTCCCACGACTCGAGGCTGATGTCATCGAACGGCTCGCGCTCGAGTGTGGCGGCGGCGCATACCAGGGCCGCCAGAGGTCCGAGGTCGCCGGCGACGGTGAACAGCGCTTCGACAGCGCTCGCGTCGCCGACATCCGTGGGTACGGCGGTTGCCCGTCCGCCGGAGTCGCGAATCGCCGCCACGGTCGCATCGAGCGCGGCGAGGCCTGTGGCGGCGACGACGACATGCGCACCCTCGCGCGCGATTGCTTCCGCGGTGGCTCGACCGATCCCGCGGCTGGCGCCGGTGACGACCGCAACCCGACCCGTTAGCCAGTGTTCGCGCTCAGGCATGCGCCGCCGCACTTCCAGGGCGGAGAAGCTCCCGGTAGACGCGCTCGTGGATGTCGAGCACCGATTCGATGTCGAGGTGCGTCTCGGCGTGTCGCCGGCACGCGGCGCGCTCGATCGAGTCAAGACGGCCGAGCGCCGCCGCTGCGCCGGCGATATCGCCGGGTGCGACGAGGAACCCGGTGACCCCGTCGACCACGACGTCGCCGAGTCCACCGCGCCTGAAGGCGACAACCGGGGCCGCGCACGCTTGCGCTTCAGCCGCGACAAGGCCGAACGGCTCGTCCCAGGCCGCAGGACAGAGCACCGCGGCCGCGCCTGCCATCGCGCCCCAGAGGGCGGCCCTGGGAGCGGCGCGATGGACGGTGACTCCGTCGCGTCCGTCTTCGGCATGCACCTCTCGAGCAGCGTACGCCGCGTCGTAGGCGTCGCCGTACAGGTCGATCGGCAGTCCGGCGCGACGCGCGATGGCGATCGCCTCCGCTGCACCCTTCTCGGGGCTGAAGCGGCCCGCGAACACGACGCCCGCTCCTGACGTTGCGGACCACGGGATCGTCGCGGTGGGGATGCCGACCGGCAGCACGCCGCGGACGCTGACGAGCGTTCGCCAGAGCTCCGCCTGTGCCCCGGAGACCGTGGCAATCATCGGTGGATTGAACGATCGCGACGCGTCGCGAAGGGCATCCGCCACGGACGCCTCGGGAGGAAGGTGAATCGTATGGATCACGGGTGCGTCGACGCCGGCCGCGAGACGGATCGCGGGCGCGTCGAATGCGTGATTGTGCACAACGTCGTAGGAGCGCGCGCAGACTGCATCAAAGACTCGCGCATACGCCGCGGCAAACGCCGAGCCATCGACGGGTGGAGCAGAGTCTGCGTGGTAGAGGAAGGCTTCCAGCGACGACGCATCAACGCCAACATCGACCGTGCGCAGCCCGTCGATCTCCGATCCCGATGCGGCGAAGACGTCGACGCTGTGGCCGCGCCTCGCGAGTCCCGCCGCGAGGTCCGCGAGAAACGCCTGGGCACCACCGCACTGGGGTTCGCAAATCGGCGATACGAGCGATGCGATGAGCGCGAGCCTCACGTGCGCACCATCTTGAATGCGAGGTCACGGGGCGGATTGACACCCAGCACCTCGTAGTCGACGCGTGCCGCGCCGCGAGCCCGGACCTCTGCGGCCGCGTGCGGATAGAAGACCTCCGCCATCTCGATTGCTTCCGCAGCATCCCGGAACTCCATCCACATCGGTCCCGGGAAGCTCAGATATGTGAACCCGTGTGCGCTGAGCCAGTCGAGGTGGTTCGGCGGCCACACCACCACGACCACACCACCCGGTGCGCACACTCGCTCCATCTCGGCAAGACCGGCATCCCCGCCGTGAGCCGGATCGCGGTCGAGTGCGGAGCAGGTCACCACCAGGTCGGCTGAGTCGTCGTCCACCGGCAGTGCGTCGAAGAAGCCATCGACGATATGCACCATGGGTGCCGCATCCGGGAACAGCGCGGCCGAAAGGCGTTCGCGCATCGGCCGCGCCGGCTCGACCGCCACAAGCTGTGCGCACAGCGTGAGCAGATGTGCGGTGAGTCGACCCGTGCCGGCTCCGACCTCCACCACCCGGTCGACGCGCGGGAGCCAATCGAGCACCGCAGGATGAATGCGCTCGGCGGCGATCAGGCGGTCGTACAGGTCGGGTTCGAGCCGGTAGAGCAACTCGAACGCGAGGGATCGATCGGTGCTCGGGGACGGCGTCCCGCCGCAGAGGAACCGTGCCCTCTCCGCCGGCGAAAAGACGCGCAGGTCCTCATTGCTGTAGCGGTGCGTCAACTCCGTACTTCGGTTCGTCGCATGCATCGGGTCAGTCGCCGAGGGCGCATTCCGCCCAGTTCTTCTCCGTCTCCCACAGGCGGACGCTCTGCAGCGCGGCGCCGGGGATATGCGGCCGCAGCCGTTGGAAGAACACCATCGCAAGCGTTTCCACCGTGGGAATGCGACCTTTGAGCCAGGAAACGTCGGTGTTGAGGTTGTGGTGGTCGACGTGTTCGATCACCTCGGTCTTGATGAGGTCGGCGAGCTGCTTCAGATCCATGACGTAGCCCGATGCGCCGTCGATCTCGCCGCCGACGACCACCTCGAGCTGATACCGGTGGCCGTGCAGGTTGACGCACTTCCCGTATAGGGCCCGATTCTCGTCTGCGGAGAGCGCAGGATCGCGCAGCTGGTGCGCCGCGTCGAAGGATTCGCGCCGGCAGATGCGCAGGACCGGACTCGGGGAGCTCATCGGAATGTCAAGGGTGGCAGGTCGGCCCGGAGCAGGGAAGCGTCTGGTCGGCACGGGCGCGCCCCAAGCAGGGGAGACGTGGCTCTGACGGTTGCTGCGAGTGGGGTGTTCGGGTCGGTCGCCGCCGTTCCGCGGAACCCCGAGCTGCCGCGATCCTTGTCGGCAGATGACGTTAAGCGATGCTCTGGCATATGAAAGCTGCCCTGTACGGCGGACCGCGGTCCATGACCGTCGGCGACCGTCCGGACGCTGCGATCAAAGAACCAACGGACGCTGTCGTCCGCGTCGTCCTCGCATGCGTCTGCGGATCGGACCTCTGGTACCTGCGCGGAGAGTCGCCGCATGACGTCGGGCCGATCGGCCACGAATTCATGGGCGTGGTCGAGGCCGACGGCGGGGTGACCGCGTCCTATTTCTACGGCGCCCTCGCCCCCGATGGCATCGCTCCGGGTTGACCTGGCCTAAGCAGCAGCACAGACAAAGGCTGACTTGTTGCCGTCCAGCGCTTGAGCGCGATCGCCGGGCTACTTGTCTGGCAGAACGTCTGACATTGCGAGTTGTTCGTTCCGACGCAGTAATGGATGCACTGCGGGTTGTTCGGCCCGTA
>DATLRX010000035.1:0-104701 GCA_035534435.1 Candidatus Acidiferrales bacterium | reverse complement strand
CAGGTCCGTGCCAACCGCAAGCAGCCGGACGCGGGCGTTCGCATCGCGATCACCGGCAGGCGTGATGGCCAGTTCAACTACGACCTGGGGCTCGTCAAGGCGGGGGAGGAGCGCGAGGGCGAGCTGTCGGTGGACGGACCGGCGGGCATCCGTTTCACCGTGCCGCTCGAGTCGGCTCCGTATCTGGACGGCATCACGATCGACGCCGACCGCGTGAGCGGCGCGCTCCGTGTCGACAATCCGAATCCGCTCTGGCTCGATGAGCTGGCGCGCGACGTACAGCGCCTGCTCGATGACGAGATCAACCCGTCGGTCGCGTCGCACGGCGGCTTCATCGACCTGCTCGACGTGAGCGACGGCGTCGCATTCATCCATATGGGTGGAGGATGTCAGGGGTGCGGCATGGCCGAGGTGACCCTTGGACAGGGCGTCCGGGTGGCCATCCTCGAGCGCTTTCCCGAGATCACCGAGGTGCGCGACACCACAGACCACGCTCAGGGCGCGAACCCGTACTACCAGGCCGCGAAGAAGTAGTTTCGCGCCCGCCGGTCAGCGGTCGCCGCCGGTGTCAAGCCAGTAGTCAACCCACGTTTCGCGTGTGGCGCCGATGCGGTCGTAGACCGCCTGCGCACGGACGTTGTCCGGCGCCGTCTGCCAGGTCAACCGTGCGGCACCGTGTTCGTGGCAGCGCAGCCTGCATGCGTCGATGAGCGCGGAGCCGGCACCCCGGCCGCGCGATGCGGGAATCACGAACAGATCGTTCATGACCCCGATGGGACTCGAGATCGTGGTCTCCCAGCTCCAGTAGACGGTTGCGAATCCGACGTCGGCTCCCGCTTCGACCGCAAGGAACTGCACGCCCTCGTGCGTGGGATCAGCGATCAGCGTTCGCATCAGCGAGAGCAGTGCGTCATCCGGCGGCGCCGAGTGGTAGAACTCGCAATACGCTCGCGCCAACGGCAGCAACCGCTGCACCTGCGACTCGTCGCTCACAATGCTGATTTCCACGCCCATCTTCACGTCCTCATGAGTCGGCCGCTGACGATCGCCCCCGGCGAGCGACGGCGGCGCACAGCATGCCATGACCACTGAACCCCAGCGGCTGCTGGTGTTCATGGGCCGGACATGGTCCCTGCCATCCACCGTCGAGAGCGCCGCTGTGCTGCTCTCGCCGCTGGTCGCGTTCTTCGGTCTCCGGCTCCGTCTCATGCCGATACCGGACCTGAACGATCCCGCGATGCACACGACGTTCATCATCGACCCGCAGTCGATGTTCCTTCGCTACTCTGCGGTTTTCACCCCATCGGCACGACTTCGCGAAGGCGCGCGAGTCGCGTTCCTCGTCCCCGGGCGGATCGCATATCTGCTGTTCGGGGCGCTGCCCGGATTCGTAGTGTTCCGCTACCTGCTCGCGCTCATTGCCGTCGTACCGGCGTATCTGCTGCTCCGCCGCCTGTACGGCCGCTCCGCCGGAGCCGTCGCGGCGATCGTGATCCTCAGCAGCCCCGTGATCATCACGGCATGGGGCACGGACTTTCCCAACTCGGCCGCGGTGTCATACCTTGTCGCCGGACTTGCGTGCCTCGTGATGCCGTCGGCTCGCCATCGACTGGCGTGGCTTGCCGTGAGTGCGGTGTGCTGCGCGCTTGCGGTCTGGTCGATCGCGACCTCGGCGCCACTCGTGGTCGTCACCATCGCCGTGTACGGAGCGGTCCGTTGGTGGCGTGAGCGTGAGCACATCTACCGCGACGCCGTGGTGATGGCGACCGCGGCGATCTCCGTGACCGGTCTCCTGATGCTCGCCTCCGGACTCCTGCTGGGACAGTTCGACTTCATCCTCCCGACCATCGAGTCGGTGATCTACCTGAGTCACGGGTCACTGGAGGCGCTGTATCACTCGGCGAGCTGGCGGTGGGCGCCGTTCGTGGCGTATCTCCTTGTCCCACCTGCGATTGTCGTCGTGGGACTTGTGGCGCTCGGCCGCCGGCTCAGCGCAATCCCGACACCACAACTGGTGGTCTGCGCGGCATGCGCAGCGCAGCTCGTCGTGTGCGTGCTGCTGCAGTTCGTCGGCAACGTGCAGATACTCGAGGTCCACTATTTCTCGTCCATGCTGTGGGCCGGGTTGAGCCTGCTGCTGGCCATCTCGCTCGTTGAGCTGACGCGTCCGATCCTCGACAACCCGCGCTCGACCTGGGCACTCCCGTTGCTGCTGGTGCTGGTGCCGCTTGCCTACGAGCTCGACCCGCACGTCCCGTCATTCGGGTGGCTGCCGTTCGGCGACCTGCTGGCGCTGATCATCGTCGCGCTCGCGGTCGTCGCGCGCGCTTGCAGGGACGCCACATCGCGCGCCGCGACACGGCTTGGGACGTGCGTCACGGTCACCGTGCTCACCGGATGCCTGCTGGTGCTCACGGTCTCACCCATCCCTCCGCACGCGATGCTCCCTGACACGATCTTCGACCCCACCCCCGCCTATGCGGCAGCCCTCGGTGGCGCCGACGCCGAGGCCGTGGGGCTCTATGTCGTCACGGCGGATCTGCCGGGCTTCGTCGGGCCGGCCACGTACTCCGGCGAGCAGTTGCTGATCTGGTGGCCGCGTGACGAGCAACAGCAGATCCTCGGGCCGATCGGCATCTACCACGCCTTCTTCGACTCGGTCCCGAGCCCTCTCGGCGTGCTGTCCCCGCCGGCAGTGCAGATGATCCAGCGGCGGCAGCCGGCGCAGATCCTCCTGCTCAGCTTCACCGGACAGGGATTCGCGCAATCCCTGACTGCGTTGGCGCCCTTCCGGCCGCTGCTGGTCAGGACGGGGATCCTGCGGTCGGGTCCGGTCGCCCTCCACGTCTCGCTGATCGATCTCGACCTGTACGACCGCAACCCATAGGTCGATGGCGCGTGAACCCCCCGGAGGGACGTCATGCGACCCGAGCGGCTGGGATCATTGTCGTTCCACGCTCGCAACTGGAATTCGACACCGATACGCAAAGCTCCAGTCGTGGGATCAGCGGTCATTCGAGAGAACCAGCCGACTGTCGCAGTCGCGCGGGCGTACGTCCGGCCGCCGCGGGCGCTCTGGATCGGCTACTCGGTGATGGGCACCCTCCTGGCGGCGTATGTCATCGCGCTGCTCGTCCGTGGGCCGGACGCCTCGTGGCCGTGGATCGACGGGTGGGGGGTGGTGGCATTCGAGTTCACCGGCGCCGGACTCCTGCTCATGCGAGGGCTGAGGAAAGGCCCGGGGCGGGCGATCGCGCTGGTCCTCGGTGCCGCAGTCTTCTCCTGGGCGCTCGGCGATGCCCTCCTCACCGGGGAGCAGTGGAACGGGGCCATCGCGCCGACCCCGTCGGTGGCGGATGTCCCCTACATCGCGTTCTTCCCCCTCGCCTACGTCGCGGTGATCCTGATGCTCCGGAAGGAGATCACCCGTCTCCTGCCCGCCACGTGGCTGGACGGCGCCGTGGCCGGCCTTGGCGCCGCCGCGGCCTGTGCGGCGTTCGCGTTCCATGCCGTCCAGGTCTCGCTCGGCCCCTCGATCTCGACGCTCGGCGTGGCGGTGAACCTCGTGTATCCGATCGGGGACGTGCTGCTCCTTGCGCTGGTCGTCGGCGGCACCGCGGTCCTTCCGGGCCGGCGCCTGCCCTGGCTCCTCTTCGCGGCGGCGTGCGGTGTCAACTCCATAGGCGACACGTTCAACCTGTTCGGTGCCTCCGGGGCGTCACCCCCTGTCGGCGACATCTTCAACGGCATCGCGTGGCCGGCCGCGATCCTCCTGATGTCGATCTCGGTGTGGGCGCCAGCCGGACGCCGCGACCTCGTTGAAACGGGCCGGATGCCGGGGTTCATCCTGCCGGGCGTGGGGGCGGCCGCCGGCCTCGCGATCCTGTTGTACGGGGCGCTCCAGCACGACGTCGTCCCGGTGGCGCTCGGCCTCGCCACCGCCACACTCCTCGTGGTCGGGATTCGCCTCGCGTTCTCGGTGCACGGGCTCCGTGCGCTCACGCAGGAGCGCCACCGCCAGGCGGTGACAGACGAGCTCACCGGGCTCGGCAACCGCAGGAGGCTCACCAGCCTGCTCGACGCGTTCTTCGCCGACCATCTCGACCCCCAGACGCCTCCACGCAAGCTCGCCTTCCTGTTCATCGATCTGGACCGCTTCAAGGAGATCAACGACTCCTTCGGGCACTCAGCCGGGGACGAGCTGCTCCGCCAGCTCGGGCCGCGGCTGCTCGGTTCGATGCGAGCCACCGACGTCCTCATCCGGGTCGGCGGAGACGAGCTTGGAGCGGTGCTCATCGACACGGAACCGGAGTACGCCGCGGGTCTCGCGCAACGCCTGACGGCGCTCCTCGAGCAACCCTTCAACCTCAACGCAGTCACCGTTCGAGTGAGCGCGAGCATCGGCATCGCGATGGCGCCGGCCGACGCGATCGACAGCGCCGGCCTCATGCGATGCGCCGACGTCGCGATGTACAGAGCCAAGCTCGGGCAGCGGTCGTACGAGGTGTATCAGCCCGAAATCGACGACGGCGGCAACCGCCTCGTCCTCGTCGACGAGCTGCGCGCGGCCGTCGAGCAGGAGGAGCTGGTGCTCCATTACCAGCCGCAGGTTGACCTCCGGAGCGGTGAGACCACCGCCGTGGAGGCGCTCCTGCGCTGGCCGCACCCGCGCATCGGCATGATCCCGCCGCTGGAGTTCCTGCCGCTGGCAGAGGGTGCGGGACTGATGGGCCCGGTCACACGTCTCGTGCTCGAGCACGCTCTCGCGCAATGCGCTGCGTGGCGCGCCGAGGGGACGAGGCTCGCCGTCTCGGTGAACATCTCGTCCTCGAACCTGCTCGACCCCGGGTTCCTCGATGCCGTTCGCGGTGCGCTCCGTCGCTTCCGCGTACCGGCATCGGCGTTGATCCTCGAGATCACGGAGACGACGATCATCCGTGACTTCGAGGGGTGCAAGCAGGTCATCGACGAATTGCGTGCGCTGGGACTCGGTATCTCCATCGATGACTTCGGCTCCGGATTCACCTCCCTCGCATATCTCGGTGGACTCGCCGTCACCGAGCTCAAGCTCGACCGAACGTTCATCAACGGCCTGATCGCCGACGGCAGAGAGCAGGACGTGAAGCTCGTTCGCGCCACGATCGAGCTGGGTCACGCGCTCGGGCTCATCGTGGTCGCCGAGGGAATCGAGACACTCGCAACGCTCGAACTGCTTTCACTCCTCGGCTGTGACCGTGCCCAGGGCTACTTCACCGGCCGGCCGGTACCGGCCGCCGATCTCATGATCTCGGGACGGAACGGCCTCAGCGCGCCTCACCGATACGCCGCCGCGGTCTGACCTCGGGCTGACGGCTCGCCGTTCGCCGCGGCGCCTCGACGAAGGAGACGGCGGTGCGCGTCACTCGTGCGCGCTGTACATACGGCGGCGCTTCGATGTGTGCGTCGTGGCCGATGAACGGCGCGCGCGCCTCTGACAGAGTCTGCCTGCATAGCGCAACCGCGCTCACTTCCCGACAAGAAGCACAGGTGAGGTCTCGCAATGCTCGCATCCCTGACCCCGGATCCAAGCTGGCTGAACTCCGGCGATACCGCGTGGCAACTCACGTCGGCGACGTTGGTCGGGATCATGAGCATCCCGGGGCTGGCGATCCTCTATGCAGGGTTGATGAAGCGCAAGTTCGCCGTCAACTCGGCGCTCATGGTCGTCTACGCCTTCGCGATGACGCTGGTCATCTGGATGTTCTTCGCGTACGACATGAGCTTCGGACAGCCGTTGCACGTCGCCGGCGCGGCGACGACGTTCGTGGGCATCCCGCATCCGGTCGCCGGCGCGACTGATCTCGAACAGCAGGCGAGCATCCCGTTGCTCTCGGGGTTGATCCCCGCAATGCGGTTCCCGATGTCGTCGCTCGTGTACTTCCAGTTCGTCTTCGCGGCGATCACGGTGATCATCCTCGGCGGCGCGCTGCTCGGCCGCATCAGCTTCAAGGCATGGGCGCTGTTCGTCCCGTTGTGGATCACGCTGGTGTACTCGGTCGGAGCATTCAGCCTCTGGGGCGGCGGCTGGCTCGGCGCCCTCGGCGCGGTCGACTACAGCGGCGGATACGTCATCCATGTCGCGGCGGCGGTGTCGGCGTTCGTCGGTGCGGCGGTGCTCGGGCCGCGCCTGCTCAAGGACCGCCAGAACAACGCGCCGAGCAACGTCATGCTGGCCGTCGCCGGTGGCGGGTTGCTCTGGCTCGGCTGGAGCGGGTTCAACGGTGGTGACCCGTACTTCGCCAATGCCGACGCGTCCGCGGCAGTGCTCAACACCCATCTCTGCACCGCGACCGCGCTGCTGACCTGGATGATCATGGACATCTTCTTCCTCAAGAAGCCGACCATCATCGGGATGATCAGCGGGATGATCGCGGGCCTGGTTGCGATCACCCCCGGCGCCGGCTACATCAATGCGTATGCCGCGTTCGCGATCGGGATCGGTGCCGGCGTGCTGCCCTGGCTGTCGATGAACAAGCTCGGCAGGACGCGCATCTTCCGGCGCGTTGACGACACGCTCGGCGTCTTCCACACCCATGGTGTGGCCGGAGCGTTCGGCGGCCTCATGACCGGGGTGTTCGCGTCACCGAACATGATCGTGTACGTGGGAACGAGCGGGACGGCGTCGGTGGCGATCAGCGGCCTGCTGTACGGCAATGCCAAGCAGTTGGGACTGCAGGCGCTCGCTCTCGGATTCATCATCGTGTACGACGCGGTGGCCACCTTCGCCGTCATCAAGCTGGTGAGCTTCTTCGTACCGCTGCGCATGACCGATGAAGAGCTCCAGGTGGGCGACCTCGCGCTCCACGGCGAGGTGGCGATCGACATGACACCGGACGAGTCGGGTTTCGAGGTCAACGGCCACAAGCTTCCGGGACCGGCGCCGGTGCCGGTGGGTGCCGGCGAGCTGAACTGACCGCTGCTGTCACACCCCGAGACCGTCAAGCACGTGCAGGGCGGTCTCGGGGTTGACAAACGTCGCCGTCCCCACCTGGACGGCACGTGCGCCGACGGTGAGAAAGTCCTTCGCGGACGCGGCATCGACGATGCCGCCGACACCGACGACCGGTACGTGCACCGCGTCGCACACCGCGGCGACAGCCGCGAGCGCGAGCGGCTGTATCGCGGGCCCGCTCATCCCTCCCGTGCCGAGCGGCAGGACCGAGCGGCCGCTGGCGCGGTGGATCTTCCTGCCGATGAAGGTGTTCACCGCCGACACCGCGTCGGCGCCCGCCTCTTCGACAGCACGAGCAACCGCGGCGATGTCGGTGACATTCGGGCTCAGCTTCACGATGATGCAGCGCTCGGTGACGGCGCGGACCGCGGCAACCAGCTGACCGGCGGCGACCGGGTCGCGGCCGAAGTCGAGACCGCCGGTGATGTTGGGGCACGAGATGTTGAGCTCGAGTCCGGCAATCTCGGCAACGTCTTCCAACACCCGAGCGCAGTGCACGTACTCGTCGAGTGATCCACCGGCGATGTTGACGATCACGCGGATCGTCCAGTCACGCCAGCGCGGCGCGTAGTCGCGGGCGACAACGTCCACGCCCGGGTTCTGGAGACCGATGCTGTTGAGCATCCCGCCGCCGGTCTCCGCGACTCGTGGCGGCGGGTTTCCCTCGCGTGGTGCCGCGGTCGTGCCCTTCGTGTACAGCGCTCCGAGACGGTCGAGCTCGATGAGCTGCGCAAGCTCGAAGCCGTAACCGGCGGTTCCACTGGCGAGCCCCACGGGATTCGGCAGGATGAGGCCGCGACCGAGGTCGACTCCCGCGGCGCCCGGTTCGGTCATGCGACGTCGGCGCCCGGCAGCTCGCTCAGCCCAACCCAGTCGACACCCCGCATCGGCATCACGGGACCGTCCGTGCAGCAGAGCTTCCACACGCTGCCGCCTCCGTCGTCGAGCATCGGCAACGCGCAGCCAAGGCACGTGCCGAAGCCACATCCCATCGGCGCCTCGAGCGAGGCCTCGAGCACCTGCGGCAGGTCGGCACCCGATTCCACGAGCGTGCGCATCACCGCCCCGAGCATGGGGTTCGGCCCGCAGGCGTATAACGCTGACGGCGTCGAGTCCAACGCGGGCGTGAGCAACGCTGCGACCGAGCCGTGGTACCCGCGAGTGCCGTCATCCGTCGCCTCGGCGACGACGGAGACCGCCGGGCGGCCGAAGCGCTCTGCGGGGTACAGTCGCGCTGCCGTGCGCGCGCCATTCAAGACAACAATGTCCTCAACACCGCGGCGGCGAAGCTCGTTGATGAGCAGCGGGAAGGGCGCGCATCCGAGACCGCCGGAGACGCACACAGCGGGGCCGTGCTCGACGAGGGTGAATCCGTTCCCGAGTGGCCCGAGGCTGTCGACGGGATCACCCGGCTGCAGCTCGGAGAGGATTCCGGTCCCGGCGCCCACCGCCTCGAAGACGAAGCCGCACGTGTCGTCGTGAGTCCACGCGACGCTGAACGGCCGGCGCAACAGCGGCGTCGTCCCGGTACCGCACCGCAACTGCGCGAACTGCCCGGGCATCGCGGTCGCGGCCAGGTGTGGCAGGCGCGCGACGAGTTCGAGGATCCCCCCGCCAACGCGCTCGACGACGAGCACCTCGCCCTTCTCGAGCGCGGCCTTGCTCAGATCAGCCGTCACGTGACCGCCTGGACGATGCCTTCTCGATACGCGCGCACGGTCGCCACACGCACGCTCTGCCCCGACGTGTGGCGTCCGATCGCGTCGACGAGCGCGGCCGCGGTGTCGAGCGAGGTGCAGCAGGGGATGCGCCGCTGCTCCGCGGCGAGCCTGATGCGATACCCGTCCTTGACCGTGCGACCGACCGCGGCCGCCGCGCTGCCGTCACCGGTGAAGTCCAGCTCGTCGGTGTCGAAGTTCGAGACCGTGTTGAGGACGATCGACACCCGCCCGTCCTCGATCACATCGATGACGTTCGGGCGCCCGTGGCCGATCTTGCCCACGGACACCGCGGATATCCCCGCGCTCGCAAGCGCCGCTGCCGTTCCAGCGGTCGCGTAGATGGTGAAGCCGAGGGTGCTAAGCTGCGCGACGATCGGCAGCGCCTCCGCCTTGTCGACGTCGGCGACGCTGCACAGCACGCCGCCACTCGACGGCATCTCGCCGAGCGCGGCGACGAACGCCTTCTCCAGCGCCGCCCCGAGGTCGGTGTCGATGCCCATCACTTCGCCGGTCGACTTCATCTCCGGACCGAGCGCCGTGTCGACGTCGATGAGCTTGACGGTGGAGAACACCGGCGCCTTGACCGCAACGAGCGGCCGCGACGGCACGAGCCCGGTCGACCACCCCAGCTCCGCCAGCGTTGCGCCGCGCATGACGCGCGTTGCAAGTTCCACCATGGGGACGCCGGTCACCTTGCTGAGGAACGGCACCGTTCGCGACGCGCGCGGGTTCACCTCTAGCACGTGCGGGATGCCACGGTGGACGGCGAACTGGATGTTGCAGAGACCGCGCACGTCGAGCGCGCGCGTGATCCGGACGGTCGCGTCGACGATGAGCGCTCGCACGTCGTCGTCGAGCCGGCGCGCGGGATATGCAGCCATCGAGTCCCCGCTGTGCACGCCCGCGCGCTCCACGTGCTCCATCAGACCTGGGATCACGACTGTCTCGCCGTCACTGATCGCATCGACGTCGACCTCGGTGCCGAACAGGTAGCGGTCGATGAGGACTGTGCCCCGGCGCCGTCCGGTGTCGGCGGGGAGTGCGGCCATCGCGGCCTCGAGATACCGCTGCAACGCGCCCCGGGTGTGCACGATCTCCATCGCGCGGCCCCCGAGGACGTAGGAGGGCCGGACGAGGACCGGGAAGCCGATGTCATCGGCGATGGCGAGCGCCTCGTCGAGGTCGGTGGTCGCGGCGCCGTGCGGCTGCGCGATCGAGAGTGAACGCATCAGGGATTCGAACGCTCGCCGGTCCTCGGCAAGGTCGATGCTCGCGATGCTGCTGCCGAGAATCGTGACACCAGCGCGGTCGAGAGGCTCCGCGAGATTGATCGCGGTCTGTCCACCGAACTGCACGACCACTCCGGACGCGCGCTCCTCGTCGATGATCGCGGTGACCGCCTCCTCGTCGAGCGGCTCGAAGTACAGGCGCGTGCTGCAGTCGAAGTCCGTGCTCACGGTCTCCGGGTTGCTGTTCACCATCACCGCGTCGACACCCTGCGCACGCAACGCGATGGCGGCGTGCACGCTGCAGTAGTCGAACTCGATGCCCTGGCCGATGCGAATCGGGCCGCTGCCGAGCACGACGACGGTGTCGGGCGCGAGCGATGCGGCCGCGGGCCCCTCGTCCTCGGTCTCGTAGCTCGAGTAGTAGTACGGGGTCGCCGCCTCGAACTCCGCGGCGCATGTGTCAACGCACTTGAAGACCTGGTGAAGACCGGCGGCATCGCGGCGAGCGCGAATCTCCTCCGGTGCGGCGCCGCACAACGCCGCGATGCGGGCGTCGGTGAGACCGACCATCTTGGCGGCGCGCAACGCTGCATCGTCGACGCCGCCCCAGCGCAAACGCTCCTCGCAGCCGACGATGGTCGCGAGACGGCGCAGGAACCAGACCGAGATGCCACTCCGGCGCGCCAGGTCCTCGGGTTTCGCGCCTCCGCGGAGTGCCTCGAGCAGCGCGTGCGCGCGCCGGTCGTTGGCGACGTCGATGAGCACCGGCTCGTGCAGCGCCGCCGGGTCCGGTGCGGGCTGCTCGAGCGAGCGCAACGCCTTGCTGAAGGCGGCCTCGAACGAACGCTCGATGGCCATCACCTCGCCCGTCGACTTCATCTGCGTCCCGAGACGCCTGTCGGCCTCGGGAAACTTGTCGAAGGGCCAGCGCGGGATCTTCACGACGCAGTAATCCAGGGCGGGCTCGAAGGCAGCGCACGTCTTGCCGGTGACGGCATTCGGGATCTCGTCGAGCCGCTTGCCCGAGGCGATCTTCGCCGCGACGCGCGCGATCGGGAAACCGGTCGCCTTGGATGCGAGCGCTGACGATCGCGACACGCGCGGGTTGACCTCGATGACGTGGTACTCGTGCGAGTCGGGTGCGAGCGCGAACTGCACGTTGCAGCCGCCCTCGATACCGAGCGCGTTGATGATGCGCAGCGCCGCGCTTCGCAGCTGCTGATGCTCGCGGTCGGTGAGCGTCTGCGCCGGCGCCACCACCATCGAGTCGCCCGTGTGCACGCCCATCGGGTCGAGGTTCTCCATGTTGCAGATGGTGATGCACGTTCCCGCAGCGTCTCGGACGACCTCGTACTCGATCTCGCGCCATCCCGCCAGCGACCGCTCGACCAGCACCTGACTGATGGGTGATGCGGCGAGGCCGGCGAGGATCGTCTCGGTGTACCGTTCCTCGGTCTCGCAGAGCCCGCCACCCGTGCCACCGAGCGTGAATGCCGGTCGCACCACGAGCGGGAGTCCCATGCGCTCGCGGAGTGCGCGCGCATCGGCGAGCGTCGACACCGTGGCCGACTCCGGGGTCGGCTCGCCGATGGATGTCAGCAGAACCTTGAACTTCTCGCGATCCTCAGCAGTGCGGATGGCGCGCAACCCGGTCCCCAGCACGCGAACGCCGTGGCGCTCGAGCACCCCCGCGTCATCCAGCGCGACCGCGAGGTTCAACCCCGTCTGCCCGCCCAACGTGGCCAGGAGCCCGTCGGGTCGCTCCGCGGCGATGACGCGCGCAACAACCTCAACAGTCAGCGGCTCCACGTACACGGCGTCCGCGGACGAGTCGTCGGTCATGATCGTCGCGGGATTGCTGTTCACGAGAACAACGCGAATCCCCTCTTCGCGCAGGGCCCGGCAGGCCTGTGACCCTGCATAGTCGAATTCCGCCGCCTGCCCGATGATCACGGGCCCGGACCCGATCACGAGCACGCACTTCGGCTTCGCCACGCCGGCCGAGCGCGATGCGACGTCGTTGCGCGCGGGCGAACCGCGGAGCGTTGTCTGAGCAAGCGACTCCCCGTCCCCGGATCGCCCGGAGCTGCACATGCGCAGGAACTCGTCGAACACCCCCGCGCGGTCCTGCGGCCCCGGAGCACCTTCCGGGTGGTACTGCACCGAGAACGCGGGAAGCTCGCGATGCCGGAGCCCTTCAACGCTTCCGTCGTTGAGATTGCGCTCGCTCACATACCAGCCGGAGTCCGCCGGCAGCGATGCCGCATCCACCTGGAACTCGTGGTTCTGCGACGTGACGTACACCGCGCCGGTCTCGGCGTCGCGCACCGGGTGGTTCCCGCCGTGATGTCCGAAGCGGAGCCGTGACGTGGATGCTCCTGCGGCCTGCCCGAGGATCTGATGGCCGAGGCAGATACCGAGCAGCGGGATCCGACGATCGAGCAGCTGACGGCAGAGTCGCACCGCGTGCGGCAGACGCGCGGGATCCCCCGGGCCGTTGGACAGCACAACCCCGTGCGGGCTGTGCCGCAGCACATCCTCGATGGTCGCGTCCTGACGAAGGATCACCACCTCGGCGCCACGACTGCAGAGCGCTCGAAGCTGGTTGCGTTTCAGGCCGTAGTCGATCACGGCGACGCGCACGCCCTTCCACGCGTTCTCGCCTCCAGACAGGACGACACCGCGGTGCAGCGTGATGTCGAGCGGCTCCGCGAACGCCTGCCAGGGCTCGTCGATGGACGCGAGCCCGACGAGGTCCTCGTCGCTCACGAACGGAGCGGATCGCGCCGCGGCCAGCTGCTCGTCCACCGACATCGCGGAGGATTCGGCGATCACGCCACGCAGTGTCCCGTGATCCCGGAGATGGCGCGTGAGCGCGCGGGTGTCAACACCGCGCAGGCCCGGCACACCGTTGCGCTGCAACTCCTCCTCGAGGCTGCGCTCGGCACGCGCGTGTCCGATGTCTGGCGACAGCTCGCGCACCACCAGGGCCCGGCATTGCACGCGTGATGACTCCGCGGTGTCGTCGCGACAGCCGTAGTTGCCGATGAGCGGATACGTCATCACCACGACCTGGCCTGCGTACGACGGGTCGGAGATCACCTCCTGGTACCCGGTCATGCACGTGTTGAACACGACCTCCCCGGTCCGCGCCTGCGCGATCGGCGCACCGAAGAGGATGCCGTCGAACGTCGCGCCCGACTCCAGCGCCAGCCGTCCGCGCACGTCAGTCACCGGTCACCATCCCCGACTCGACCGGCACACGCGCCGGATCCTGATGGATCACCCGCCCGCCGGCGATGGTGAGCAGCACGCGCCCTCGCAGGCGGCTCCCCAGCAACGGTGTGTTGCGTGACCGGGACTGCCATTCCCCTTCACCGACAGTCCACTCGGCGGTGGGATCGAACAGCGTGCACGTCGCAGCCTCGCCGATTCGCAGACGCGGTTCGGGCACTCCGGAGTCGGGGCCGAGGATCCGGTGCGGCCCAGCCGTCATGCGCTCGACGAGCGCCGGCAACCATTCACCTCCCATGCCACCGATGCTGATGCACGTTGCCAGCGCAGTCTCGAGTCCGACCATGCCGGGTGCGGCGTCGTCGTATTGCTTCGATTTCTCCGCGGCACGATGTGGTGCGTGATCCGTCGCCACCGCTTCGATCACCCCCTCGCGAAGCGCGCGCACGAGCGCCGTCCGATCGCGCTCGGTGCGCAGCGGCGGATTGACCTTGAGCAGCGCGCGTGGGTCCGGCTCCTCCGCGACGGGCAGCCACATCGAGAGGTGGTGCGGCGTCACCTCCGCGCTCACCATCAGCCCCTGGTGCCGCGCGCGGCGAAGGGAGGTCGCGGACGCCTCGCACGACAGGTGCTGAAGGTGCAGATGACCGACACGCGCATGCGTCAGGGCCCGGATCGCGAGGTTCACGGCGCGAATCTCGCTGTCCGGTGTCCGGAGCGGGCTCCGCGTCACGGAGCCCTGCGTAGCGTTCGCCT
Organism: Candidatus Acidiferrales bacterium; assembly: GCA_035534435.1. GTDB lineage: Bacteria > Chloroflexota > Dormibacteria > Aeolococcales > Aeolococcaceae > Palsa-851. Next base: position 90,770 of record DATLRX010000035.1, on the reverse strand, counting down.
GCGCGATCATCTCCTCGTCCTCGGGGTGGACGAATACCGACCGGGACAGGTGTCCTGCCTCGGCAAGACCGATCGCCAGCTGGCGCGGCGAAACAGCATTGCGTCCGTCATCGCCGACCGCGACGGCGCCTGCCTCGATGCACCGTTTGATGTCGACGAGCTTCGAGCCTTCCAGACCTTCCGTCAGCGCCGCGACCTGAAGGATCGACACCGGAAGGTTCGCGGCCAGCACGCGCGCTTCCGCGACGCGCTCCGGAGTATCGATCGGTGGTGTCGTGTTCGCCATCGCGACAACATGTGTGTACCCACCGGCCGCCGCGGCGCGCGAGCCGCTCTGCAGCGTCTCCGCCTCATCATCGCCGGGCTGGCGGAGATGCGTATGCAGATCGATGAAACCCGGGCAGAGCACGCAGGGTTCAACGCCGTCGGGGGGCGTCAGATCGACGACCGGCACACCGTCGGCATCGATGTGGTGGTAGATCGCGAGGATCTTGCCGCCGTCGATCCAGACATCCTGGCCTGCGGCGTCGAGCCGGCCGAGCGGATCGATCACGCGCACACCACGCAGGATCGCGTTCACGAGTGCACGCTCCGTCGCAGCCATGCGCCCTCGACACCGTCGGTCTCGATCATGCGCACGACGACCCGCTCCCCAGGTGCGGTCGGCACGTTCTTGCCGACGTAGGTCGCGCGAAGCGGCAGCTCGCGATGGCCGCGGTCGATGAGGGTGAGCACCTCGACCACCGCAGGCCGGCCGCAATCCACGAGTGCATCGAGCGCCGCGCGAACGGTGCGGCCCGTGTACAGGACATCGTCGACGACGATCACCACCGCTCCGTCGATCCGCGGCGCAGGGCCGCCGTCAGCGTCGGAGAGCGCCGGTTGCGGCACCGTGGGACGCGGCCGGTCATCGCGATGCCCGCTCGGGTCCAGCGCGAGCACGACCGGCGCCGTATGGCCCAGTTCCGCGAGCTGATGCGCCACAGCGCGCGCGAGCGGCACACCGCGCGTCGGGATGCCGACCAGGACGATGGTGTCGAGGTTCGGATGGCGTTCGACGATCTCATGCGCGAGGCGCAGGGTGATGCGGCGCAACGCCGCGGCGTCGAGCAGCCGCGGGCTGTCATCGAGCGGCTGCACGAGACCGCTCATCGCCGCTCCCTCATGCGAGCAGCATCTCGAGCAATGCCATCCGGATGGCGACACCGTTGGCGGCCTGGCGGAAGTAGGCCGCGCGTGGATCCGCGTCCACCTCCGGTGCGATCTCGTCGATGCGTGGCAGCGGATGCATGACGATCGCGCCGGGCGGCAGCTGTTCCATGAGACGCGTGTCGATGCGGATCGCGGATCGTGCGAGCTCGTACTCGGCGGGATCCGTGAAACGCTCCTTCTGCACCCGTGTCTGGTATACGACGTCGATGCCGTCGAGCGCGTCGGTGAGCTGATCGGCGAGGCGGCATGTGATGCCACGCGCCTCGAGCCGGTCGAGGACGTCGCGGCGCACCTGGACCACGTCCGGCGCGACAAACGTCATTCCGACCCCGGGATAGAGCGCCATGAGCAGCGCAAGCGAGCGCGCGGTGCGGCCGAAGCGCAGGTCACCGCAGAACGCGATCTGCACGCCCTCGACATGTCCCAGCTCGCGCTCGATCGTGTACAGGTCGAGGAGCGCCTGCGTCGGGTGCTCGCCGGGACCGTCACCCGCGTTCACCACCGGGACCGAGGCGACTGCGGCCGCGCGCGCCGCGGCGCCCTCCAGGTCATGGCGCAGCACGATCACGTCGGCGTACGTCGAGACCATGCGGATGGTGTCCTCGAGCGTCTCGCCTTTGATCGCGCTCGAGAACGTGTGGGCGGCCTCGGTCCCGAGCACCGCGCCGCCGAGACGGAGCATCGCCGATTCGAAGCTCAGCCGCGTCCTCGTGCTCGGCTCGTAGAAGAGCGTCGCCATGATCCGATGCGCAAGGCGATCGTCGCGCACATCCGCAAGAGCGGACGCGCGCCCGAAGATCGCGTCGAGCAGCGACCGGTCGAACTGCTCACTGCTGATGACATTGCCGAGAGCCCGATCCGGCGCCGTCTCGACCGTCATCGCGTGAAAGCCCTCCAGCCCGAGCGGTGCAGGCCGGGGCAGCCGCGCAGCGGCGCCGCGATCCCTTGCCGGCCTCTCGGACCTGCTTGAAGTGGATGCGTTCGCCGGACTCTACCTTAGAGTGGTCATATGGCATTCGGAGACGTCGGCAAGCTCCTCCTGATCGCCGGCGCGGTGATCGCCGTGCTGGGCGGCGTGATCCTGCTTCTGAGCCGCGCCGGGGTGACGCAGCTGCCCGGGAGCATCTCGGTGAGCAACGGGAGCTTCTCGTTCTTCTTCCCGGTGGCGTTCTGCATCGTCGTGAGCGTTGTCCTCACCGTCGTCATCAACCTGATTCTTCGTCTTCGCCAGTAGCCAGGCGGCATCCTGTGCCGGACACATCGGTGAGGGACATCGCGATCGCGCCCGACGGGGCGTTCTCGCTTGCCGCAGCCGCGGCGTTCGGGTTCGGGCCGAACACCGGACGGCCGAAGCCCGACGGCAACTCGATGTCGCTCGCGTTCGTCGCCGACGATCTCCGGCATCACGCTGCCGCAGTCGTCACACAGGATCCCGACGGCGTCCTTCATGCCCGCCTGATCGGAGAGGCGGATCCAACGCTCGTGGAAGCCCAGGTGCGCCGCGTGCTGTCGCTGGACCACTCAGGACTTGCGTGGGAGGAGGTCGGCACCCGCGACCCGGTGATCGCGCGCCTGCAGGCGTCACACGCCGGGCTGCGTCCGGTGCTCTTCCACTCGCCGTACGAGGCGGCGGCGTGGTCCGTGCTGAGCCAGCGACGCCATCGCGTCCAGGCGACGGCGCTGCGCAGACGGCTCTCGGCCGGGCACGGCCGCGTTTTCACGCTCCCGACCGGCGACCTCGAGGCGTTTCCGGTCCCCGAAGCACTCCTGCGCGTCGAGTCCTTCCCCTCGATCGAACCGGTTCGCATGGACCGTCTGCACGCCGTGGCGCGCGCTGCGCTCGACGGCGACCTCGAGCCCTCCCGGCTTCTGGGAATGTCGACGGAGGAGGCGCTGACCGATCTCTGCCGTCTGCCGGGCATCGGACCGATGTATGCGGGTCTGATCCTGCTTCGGTCCAGCGGCGCGACCGACGTCATGACGTTCAACGAGCCGCACCTTCCCGCGTACGTCGCCCTCTTCTACGGGCTGCCCGGTCCCGCGAGCCCGGCGGAGCTGGAACGCATCGCAGCCCCATGGCGTCCGTTCAGGACCTGGACGAGCGTGCTGATCCGGGTTGCTGGAGACCTCGTGGGGATCCCCGGAGGCCGCTGATGGGTCGCGACATCGCCGTCTTCCTGACGGCGTTCGGCGGCGCGCTCGTCGCCGTGGCGACGCTCCGCGGACGAGCCGCCGCTCAGACCGGCGGAGGCAGATAGCGCCCGGCGACGATCCTGCCGCCGGCGATCTCGAAGGCCCAGGTTGCGGCCTTCGCCCACTGCAGGCCGCCCTGCATCGGCACGCGCTGCTCGCTGAGGACGTGGACGAGTTCGGCCATGACATCGCCGTGGGTGCAGAGGACTGAGCCCACGATGGCCAGCTCTCCCATCGCCCAGTCCGGTCCGGCACCTTCGGCCAGCCGGTTCTCCTCCTCCACCTGCAGGCCGAGGGCCGTCGCCAGCGGCGCGACGGTTTCCGTGCAGCGCAGGTAGGGGCTCGATTTGACGCAGCGAACGCGGGCGCCGATCAGCTCGATGAGCGCGACGGCCTGCTGCTTCCCCGCGTCGGTGAGCGGGCGCTCCCGATCCGGCGCTGTCCAGCGCTCCCGCGATCCCGCCTTCGCATGGCGGACGAGGTAGCTCGTCGACTCACTTCCAGGCATCCGTCCACCGACTCTCGACACGCCGCCACACGGCCTGCCAGCCGGTCCGTGACTGTTCAGCCGCATCGCGCTGCAGCGCGACCAGCTCGCCGGTGGCGAACAGGGCCGTTTCGTGGATTCGTGGCGCCTGGGCGCGATCGCGGAGCCACGCCTCGGCGACGACCGCGTCGTGCAGCTCCCCGAGCACCTCCTGGAGCGATGCGACCTCCTTGGCGAAGGCTGCCGCGCGCTTTCCGGTCGCGGCGGCAGCCGCCTCGGCGGCGTACCGGCACCGTTTGGCGCGGATCCGGAGGTCGTGCAGCTGCTCGTCCGGGACACCGGCGCGGCAGGCGATCGCGCCCGCGCGCAGCGATCGCCACGGTCGCCGGACGAGCGCCGGGAGGGCCTCACGGGCCGGTGCCGCAGCCTCCGCGTTCAGCGCCGGCGCGCGCGCCGCTGCAACCAGGTGGTCGATCACCTCGAAGTAGTGATCCGTGTCGATCGCCGTCAGGAGGCGGCGCCGCGCCGAACGCACCTGGGCGACCAGGGGTGCCACCACCGCCGTCGCCGCCCGCCGATCGACCGCGGGGAGGGTGGCCGCCGCCGTCCGCAGACGGTCACGAAGCACCTCGGCATCGCGGACGCTCCCAAGCTCGGCGCCGAGCCAGCGCAGCTCGTCACGAAGCGCGTTGACCCAGTCGCGGTCGAGGAGCGGCTGAAACGTCCTCAGGTCGCTGCGCAGGCGGCGCGTTGCCACGCGGGCCTGGTGGACGTCCTCGGCATCGATCCCCAGTCGCACGCCGGGATCATGGCGCAGCAGGCGGATGACCGACGTGCTCAGCGCCCGTCGGACCACGTCGCCCGCGGTTGACGATGCATCAAGCGACACAGGCGTGAGCTCGGGCGGCGGCGACCCCACGAGCCCGAGCGCTCGCGCGACGAGCGCGCGGGGCGCGGCGGGCTGTGCACCCGCGGCCTGGCAGCGGGCGGCGAGCGACCCGAGCAGCGTCTCGCTCTCGGAGGACAGATCGATCTCGCGAAATCGCTGCGTGATCCGCGGCCCGGAATACACCGACACCGTCGCGTCCACGGCGTGCGCGAGCTCGTGCCCGTCGCTGTCGAGCAGCGAGGTGTCGGCGGTGAGGGTGACGAGCCTCGCGACGAGCTCGACGGGCGTGTGGCGGGCATACACGCGAACCAGGCTCAGCGCTTCCTCGGGCGGGCTGTCGGGAGGCCCGGAGAAGCGCAGCTCGGCGCCGTCGCCCGCGGTCATCCCCTCCGCGGTTGCCGGAAGCCGCAGCACCCAGCCGGTGTCAGCGGCGTGCTCGAGCGCCACCCCCCAACGAGCGAGCCGCAGGTCGGCTGTGTCCCAGTGGGTGGTCCGAGCCCGGCGCGGAGGCTCTGCGACGACGACCGCGGAGGGGTCGAAGTCCTCGAGCGGTACCTGCGAGAACGTGATCGGCACCTCGAGCCGGAGCACGCGAGCGCGCGGGGACTCGCCCGCAGCGCTCACTTCGTAGCGCGCTCGACGGCGAGCCTGTGCAGCTCTGCCTGCGCGTCCAGACCGCGAGAGCGTGGGACGTTGTGCCACGAGCCGTCGGCGTGGAGCTCCGAGGCGAGCACGTCATCGGCGAGCAGCACGTCGACGATCTCGGCAAGCCTCGCCTGCAGACGGGGATCCGTCACGGGAACGACCGTCTCGATCCGGCCGTCGAGGTTGCGGCCCATGAGATCCGCCGATCCGATGTACCAGTGATCCGGGCCGAAGTGATACAGACGCGAGTGCTCGAGATAGCGGCCGCAGAGCGAGCGCACCCAGATGTTCTCCGACATCCCGGCGATTCCCGGGCGCACCCCGCAGGAGCTGCGCACGATGAGGTCGATTCGGGCTCCGGCGCACGACGCCGCGTAGAGCGCCTCGATCACCTCGGGGTCGATCAGGTGGTTGCATTTGATGATGATCCGGCCCTCGCTGTGCGTCTGGGTCCGGATCAGCGCGACGATGCCGCTGCGCAGCGTGACCGGGGCCACGAGCAGGCGCCGGTACTGACGCTGGCGGCTGTAGCCGGTCAGGTAGTTGAACAGGTCGGTGAGGTCCTCGCCGATCTCGGCGTTCGACGTCAGCAGCCCGATGTCCTCGTACAGGCGAGCGGTCTGCGAGTTGTAGTTGCCGGTGCCCATGTGGCAGTAGCGGCGGATGCCGCCGTCGGAACGGCGCACCACGAGCGTCGCCTTCGCATGGGTCTTGAGACCGACGACGCCGTAGACGACGTGGACGCCGGCTTTCTCGAGCTCCTCGGCCCAGGTGATGTTCTGCTGCTCGTCGAATCGCGCTGTCAGCTCCACCAGTGCCACCACCTGCTTGCCCGTCTCGGCGGCCCGGATCAGGGCGCGGACGATCGGGCTGTCCGGGCCTGACGTCCGGTACAGGGTCTGCTTGATGGCGAGGACGTCGGGATCGCTGACCGCCTGGTCGATGAATGCCTCGACGCTGCTGGCGAACGACTCGTACGGGTGCTGGACCAGGATGTCGCCCGCGTCGATCACCTTGAAGATGTCGATCTCACCCTCCTCGCCGGGGGGGAGCGTGAGCGCGAGCGGGATCACCGGGGCCGGGAGGCGTTCCTTCAGGTCGGGACGGTTCAGCTCGTAGAGCCCCCAGAGCCCGCTCAGGTCAAGCGGTCCGGCGACGGTGTACACGTCCTCCTCGCCGAGCTCCAGCTCGCGCATCAGGAGGAGCTTCACCTCCTCCGACATCGAATCGTCGATCTCGAGCCGAACGACCTGCGGAGACCTGCGACGGCGGCGCAGGTACTCCTGGACGGCGGCGCGGAGATCCTCGGCCTCTTCCTCCTCGAGGGCGGGGTCGGCATTCCGGGTGACGCGGAACGGGTACTGCCCGACGACGCGCATCCCCGGGAACAGACGGTCGAGGTGGGATGCGATGACCTGCTCGAGGGGGACGAAGCGCTCGCCGTCCGGCATGACCACGAAACGCGGCAGCAGGGGCGGCACCTTGACGCGCGCGATCCGTTGCTCGACGCCACGCGGTGCGCCCACGACGACGGCGAGGTTCAACGAGAGATCGCTGATGTAGGGGAATGGGTGGGCCGGGTCGACGGCGAGTGGTGTGAGGACCGGGAAGATGCGGTCCTCGAACACCGCGTCGACATACTCGCGATCCTCGGGGTCGAGGGAGTCGTCGTTCGAGAACCGCAGCCCGACGTCGGCGAGCTTCTCGACGATGTCCCGGAACGCGTGAATCTGCCGCGCGGCGATGTCGATGCAGCCAGAGCGGATCTTGGCGAGCTGCTCATCGACCGTCATGCCGTCGGGGCTCAGCGCCGCGACACCCGCGCGTCGCTGTTCGATGAGGCCGCCGACGCGGACCTGGAAGAACTCGTCGAGGTTGGTGCTCGAGATGGCGAGAAACTTCGCGCGCTCCAGCAGCACCCGCGACGGTTCTTCAGCAAGCTCGAGCACCCTCGTGTCCCAATCGAGCCAGCTGAGGTGGCGGTTGATGTAGCGGTGGCGCCCGCCGAGCTCCTCGGCGTGATCGCGCCGGGGCGCGACGGCGTCAGCGCCCTCCTCCGGCGCCGCGAGGGCCATCAGCCGAGTTCCTCGATCGCTCCGGAGTCGAGGAAGACCAGGTCCTCCGCGATGTTGGTGACCCGGTCGGCGATGCGTTCGAGGTGATGCGCGATGAACACGAGGTTGGTGGCACGGAAGACCGTCGTGTTGTCCTCGGTCATCATCTGGATGAGGTCGTCGAACAGCCGGTGATAGATGCGATCGACCCTGTCGTCGCCGGCCGCGATGCGTCGCGCCTGGAGCACGTCGCGCGACACCATCGCCGCGAGGATGCCCCGCACCTGATCGCTGCAGTAGGCGGCCATCTTGGGAACGTCGACGTAGGTCTCGAGCGGCGGCAGGTCGGCGAGGTTGCGGGCGAGCTTGGCGATGCTGACGCAATGGTCGCCCATGCGCTCGAGCTCGGAGGACATGTTGAGCAGCCCGATGATCTCCCGAAGGTCACGGGCGAGCGGGCTCTGGCTGACGATGAGCGAGAAGGAGAGCTCGCGCAGCTCGCGCTGCCGGTCGTTGACCAGAGCGTCGTCCGCGATGACCCTCGCGCACATGCTCACGTCGCGCTCTGCGAGGCCACTCGTGGCCTGCGTGATCGCGGCGTCGACGAGCTCGCCCATGTCCGCGACGATCCGCCGGAGGTGGGCCAGCTCCTCCACGAGGGTCGCTCGATGGGGGTGCAGAAGTGGCTCGCTCATGTGACCTTTGAGTTTAGTTGCCCCACGGCTTCCGTACCCCGCGATCTTCGATGTCGCATGTGGACCACCATCAGATCTCCCCCGGCCCATAGCGCTTTCACAATCGCTTTGCCCTCGGAGGTCGCCGCATACTCGAGAGCGTGCAGGCGGCAGTCGAATCGGTACCCTGGGACCGGACGGCCACCATCGACGGGCTGCGCCGCCAGGTGGCGACGATCGAGGCACTGCTGTTCGCGTGTGAGGCTCCGCCGATCCTGATCACCCTCGTCGAGGACCTCTACCAGTCAATCGAGCGCCTGGAGGATCCCCGGCCCTCGTTCGGTCACCCGCCGTCTCTGTGGGACGCAGGCTGAGAGTCAGACCCATCCGGGTTCGGAACCGCCTGACCAGGTCGATCGGTTCCCAGGCGTAGGGAAGGCCCGTGGTGATCACCACGCGGTTGCGGCGCTCGTCGAGACGCGCCGTCGGCAGCTCGCCCCCGTTGACGCGCCGGTCGAGCTCGTCGGCGAGCTCCAGCACCACCGCGAGCCGGTCGATGCGCTTGATGTCGTCCCGGGTGCAGAGGCGCGCATAGCGAGGCAGGTTGCTCCGGCCCTTCCCGAGCCGGGCGAGCGTTGTGGCGATCAGCGCGACCTCTCGATGCGTGAAGCCCTGGAGGTCGGCGGACGCCACGACTCCCGCGGCGTGGCTCCAGCGGTCGTAGTAGTTGATGCTCTGCCCGACGTCGAGCAGCGTCGTCGCGTGGTCGAGCACCTCGCGCATCTCGGCGTTCATCGTCGGGTCGGCGACGCCGAGGATCGTGCGCACCAGCTCCTGACGGCGGCGGGACCGCTGCTCGTCCCAGGTGGCGAAGCGCGATGCCAGCGCCGCGACAGAACTGCGGCGCACCTGCCAGACCTCGGGGAGCTCGAGGTGCAGCGCGGCCAGTGCGATCCCCTCACGAAGACCGTGACCGGACACCATCAGGGTCCGCGCTCCGAGCGTGTCCATCGTCGCGGCAACCACGAGCGCTCCGCCCGTGATGGAGTCGGCGCGGTCGGTGGAGAGCCCTGGGACAGTGCGCAGCGAGGAGAGATTGCGGTTCACGAGGCGGGAGGTCACGTCTCGCACCTCACGGCGCTGCAGGACATAGCCGTCGACACGGGCGATCGGGTGCCCGACCGAGCGCATGTGGATCTTCGCCAGGTTGCGGACGGTGCCCCCGGTGCCGACCATTCCGGCGTCATCGGGCAGCACGGGCACGCCGGCGTCGCGAAGCGTGCGCGCAACGTGCTCGCGAAGGTCCGAGACCTCGGACGCGCGGGGTGGATCGCTGTGCAGGAAACGATCGGTCGCCACGAGCGAGCCGAGCTCGAACGTCCACCAGCGGAGTGCCCGCCGGCGTTCGAAGTACGCGAGCTCGAAGCTTCCACCGCCGACGTCGATGAGGAAACCCGTGTCGATGGGGAGCCCGTGCACGGCGCCGAGGAACGCGTAGCGCGCCTCCTCGTCGCCATCGATCGCCTTGATCGCGAGGCCGGTGTCCGCCTCGAGCCGGGCGAGCACGCTGTCGCGGTTGGTCGCGCTCCGGATCGCGGCGGTTGCGACGGCGACGGTCCGCTCCGCGCCCGCGGCTGCCGCCACCGCTCGGAAGTCACGGACGGCCGCGATTGCGGCGGTCACCGCACTCGGTTCGAGGCGACCCCGGGCATCGATGTGACGCGCGAGTTGGAGCGACGTCCGTGCGTCCGAGATGATGTCGAGTTGGCCGGCGGCATCGAGCCGCAGCACGGCGATTCGGGCCGAGTTCGACCCGATATCGATGACGGCGAGCGTGGATTCGACGGCGGCCATCTCCCTGCTGCGACCCCGGGCGGGAGCGGCAAGTATAGGCAGCACGGACTTTTCCCAGTTCAGAGTCTGCCGATCAGCGCCACGCCGTCGGGGACGGCATCGGCCCCCGAAACGATGCGATCGAGGCGGTAGCCCACCCCGTACACCGTGGTGATCCGGAAGGGCAGCGCCTCGAACCGCTCGAACTTCTCCCGGAGCCAGCGCACGTGCACGTCGACCGTCTTGCGCTCACCAAAGAACTTCGGTCCCCAGACACGACGGATGAGCTGCTCGCGCGAGTGCACTCTGCCGGGGTTGGCGAGCAGGAACGAGAGCAGGTCGAACTCCTTCGGTGACAGGCGCAACTCCTCGGAGCCGACGCGAACTGAGCGTGCGCCACGGTCGAAGCGGAGCTCGCCGATCTCCTCGACCTCCGCGACGCCGCGCTCCTCTGCCGGCGGATGTGCGCGGCGCAGCAGCGCCATGACGCGCGCGGTGAGCTCCGCAAGGGAGAACGGCTTGGTCATGTAGTCGTCAGCGCCCACGCGCAGACCCACGATCTTGTCGAGCTCGCTGTCGCGGGCACTCAACACGAGCACCGGTGTCGTGGTCTCCTGGCGAAGGATCCGGCACACCTCGAGTCCGCCCAGCTCGGGAAGCATGAGGTCGAGGACGATCAGATCCGGACGGAGCTCGCGAGCCTTCTCGAGCGCTTCGATCCCGGTGCTCGCCTGACTCACCTGGTATCCCTCACGCACCAGGTTGAAGCGAAGGGTTTCCCGAATCGCCTCCTCGTCCTCGACCACCAGGATGTGCTTGGCTCCCACGATATGTGTCTGAGCGTACGCGGGGCCTTCTTATGGAGGGGTTAAGGAACGGTGTCAGAACACCGGTGTCTCGCGGTGCGTTCCGAACACGACGCGCAGCGCCTCGATGATCTCGCCCTCCGTAGCGCGCGCTCTGACGCAGTCGATGATCGCGGGCATCATGTTGTCGCTTCCCTTCGCGACCTCCTGCAGCGCGTCGAGACGCGTGGTGACGCTCGTGTTGTCGCGGGTTTCACGCAGCACCTTGAGGCGCGCCGCCTGCGTGGTCTCCACCTCGGGGTCGATCACCAATGTCACGGGTTGCACCGAGTCGACGCTCTGGTCGAACACGTTGACGCCAACAATGACTCTTTCTCCGGTCTCGAGCTGGCTCTGATAGCGGAAGGCGGCGTCGGCGATCTCGCGCTGCGGGAACCCCTCATCGACAGCGGCGATCATCCCGCCACGCTCGTTGATGGCGGCGAAGTAGTCCTCCGCCGCCTGCTCCATGCGATTCGTGAGGTCTTCGACGAACCATGAGCCTGCGAGCGGATCCACGACCGAGGGCACTCCGGTCTCGTACGCGAGGATCTGCTGCGTGCGGAGCGCGATCTGCGCCGCCTTCTCGGTGGGCAGCGCCAGCACCTCGTCCATCGAGTTCGTGTGCAGCGAGTTCGTACCGCCGAGGACCGCGGCCAATGCCTCGAACGCGGTGCGCGCCACGTTGTTCTCGATCTGCTGCGCGGTGAGCGAGCATCCCGCCGTCTGCGTGTGGAAGCGCAGCTTGAGTGAGCGTTCGTCCTTCGCACCGTACCGGTCACGCATGTGCCGTGCCCAGATGCGGCGGGCGGCGCGATATTTCGCGATCTCCTCGAAGAAGTCGATGTGGGCGTTGAAGAAGAATGAGAGTCGAGGAGCGAACTCGTCCACGTCCAGCCCGCGCGCGATCCCGGCCTCCACGTAGGCGAACCCGTCGGCGAGCGTGAACGCCAGCTCCTGCGCGGCGGTGCTTCCCGCCTCACGGATGTGATACCCGCTGATCGAGACCGGATTCCAGCTGGGCACGTTGCGCGTGCAGAACTCGACGACGTCGGTGACGAGACGCATCGACGGCCGGATCGGGAAGATGAACTCCTTCTGAGCGATGTACTCCTTGAGGATGTCGTTCTGCAGCGTCCCGCCGAGTTTTCGATACGGGATGCCGCGCTCGTCCGCGGCCGCGAGATACATCGCGAAGAGGATGGGAGCCGGTGAGTTGATCGTCATGGAGGTGGTCACGGCTCCGACGTCGATGCCCTTGAAGAGCGTCAGCATGTCCTCGACCGAGTCGACGGCGACGCCACAGCGGCCGACCTCACCCAGCGCGTGCGGCGAGTCCGAGTCGATCCCCATGAGCGTCGGCATGTCGAATGCGACGGACAGGCCGGTCTGTCCCTGTGCGAGCAGGAAGCGATACCGCTCGTTCGTGTCCTCGGCGCTGCCGAAGCCGGCGAACTGGCGCATGGTCCAGACCTTGTCGCGATACATGGTCCTGTGCACGCCGCGCGTGAACGGGAACGACCCGGGCTCCCCGAGGTCGTGCTCCACGTCCGGTGCCGGCGTCGGGGGCCCATACCAGGGATCGAGTGGCAGCCCACCGAGCGTGTCGGGGGGGATGGGCGGTGTGTCCCGGTCCGAGGCCGTGGCGCCGGGGCGGTTGATCGTCTGGGTCATCAGTCGGTCGCTTCCTTGGTGTAGCCGTTGAGGATTCGCTCGGCCAGGGCGTACGGGTCCACCTGGCTCAGGTCGCCCGCGAGCTCCTGACCCATTCTCCCCTCATGTAACGCGTTTCGCGCGCGCTCGGCCGACCGCTCCACGACGATGGCCTCGACCTCCGCTCGCAGCCGGGCGATCCGACGGCGCTCCAGCTCGCCGGAGGACGCGATGACGTCCCCGTGGCGGTCGATCGCCTCGACCAGCTCATCGATCCCCTCGCCGGTCGCGGCGGTGGTGGTGATCACCGGCGGCGACCAGTCACCGCGGACCTTGCCGTGCCGGACCAGCTCCCGGAGGTCGCGAACGACCTTCGCGGCGCCCGGCAGATCCGCCTTGTTCACCACGAAGATGTCGGCGATCTCGAGGATCCCGGCCTTGATGATCTGGACCGCATCCCCGCTCGACGGCGTCGTCACCACGATCGTCGTGTCCGCCGTCTCCATCACCTCGAGCTCCGATTGACCGACCCCGACGGTCTCCAGCAGGCAGCGATCGCGCCCGGAGGCATCGATGAGCCGGATCGCCTCCCTGGCGGCCGCCGCGAGCCCGCCGAGGTGGCCGCGGGCGGCCATGCTCCTGATGAAGACCCCCGGGTCGAGGGTGTGGCGCACCATCCGCACCCGATCCCCGAGGATGGCGCCCCCGGTGAACGGGCTCGACGGGTCGACGGCGATGACACCGACGAGATGCCCCGAGGCACGCCAGCGCTCGATGATCTGGTCGCAGAGCGTGCTCTTGCCGCTCCCGGGCGGCCCGGTCAGACCGATCACGCGAGCCCTGCCGTTGTGCCCGCGGAGGTCGCGCAGGAGACTCGCGATGCCCGGATCACGGTCCTCGACCATGCGGATCGCGCGGGCCAGCGCCCGGGTCTCGCCGGCGACCAGACGTTCGGCGAGCGTGGCCTCTGGCATCGGCCCGAGTCTACCGGCGGGTCACCGGTGCGCCGTACGCCGTAACCCCGCCGTCAGCAGCATTCGTTATAAAGCCTCAGGTGAGACGACAGCGCGCATCCTTGCGCCGCAATCACGTTGGGCGCAACCGAGTGCTCCTCGGGTTCCTGATTGCGTTCGGTTTCGTCCTGTCCGGCGCGGTTGGGGCGGTCGCCTACTTCATGCCGGCAATCGTGACCGCGTTCCAGGACACGGGCCACTCGATCACCCGGATCACTCCGGCTGCCACGGCTCGGGCCAGCGCGTCAGCGTCGGCGTCGGCTGCCGCCACGCAGCCGCCGTCAGTGGCACCTCCGCCGGGAGCCCCGTTCACCGTGCTGCTCCTCGGTTCCGACAACGACGCGAAATTCGGCGGGACCGTCCTCACGCAGTCGATGATCCTCGCCCGCGTCAATCCGACCACCCGTCACGTGGTCATGGAGTCCATCCCGCGCGATCTGTGGGTCCCGCTCGCGTCGGGCGGGAGCGCGAAGATCGACGCCGCGTACCTGCACGGCGGAGCGAGTGGTGCTGTGGCGACCGTCGAGGAGGACTTCCATATTCACATCGACCACTACGCGTGGATCGGATTGTTGGGACTCGTCAACCTCATCGACCAGGTCGGCGGCATCGACGTCGTGGCGACGAACCCGGTCATGGACGACTACTACCCCGCGGACATCTCCGGCACGAATCCGTACGCGTATGAGCGGGTCGCGGTCCTTCCCGGCCCACAGCACATGAACGGCATCCAGGCACTCGAGTATGTCCGGTCGAGGCACGGCGATCTGCGAAGTGATTTCGGCCGGTCGCAACGTCAGCAGCAGGTGCTGCTGGCATTGCGTGCCAAGGCGAAGCTGCTCGGTATCGCCGACCTGCCCGACATCGCCACCGCGATGGCCAACGACTTCTCGACCGACATGAGCATCAGCCAGATTGCGTCGCTCCTGCCGATCGCGAGCAGCGTGCAGCTCCAGAACGTGCAGCAGGTCATTCTTGCGCCCCCCTACACGTCGAACCTCCAGATCGACAATCAGGACGCACTGGCGCCGAACTGGAATCTCATCCTGCCCGAGACGCACAAGTACTTCCCCGCCGTATGAGATCGCGCCGCGTGCGACGGGCGGTCACCGTCGTCGCGCTCCTCGCGCTGATGGCCGCGTTCGGATTCGGGGTGAACCGGCTGATCGCGTCACGAAAGACGAATATCCATTCGGAGACGAGCTCGTACGTCCCGACTGCCACGCGCCCGGCCATCGTCCTTCCGGGAACGTTGTACCTCGCGCAGGGCGGCCAGCTGTACAGACTGAGCGACGGGTACTTCACCAGTCTGCATTCATCGACCACCGCAGGGACGTGGATGCAGCCCGCGTACGTCCCCGGTACGCAGAACATCCTGGCTGTTCTTCGCTCCGCCGAGTACTCGAACCTGTACCTGCTCAGCAGTCAGGGGACGGTGATCCGCCGGCTGAGCAACAACGCGGTGGTTGCCTCCAAGGTGACCCAGGTATGGCTCAACCACTGGATGTTCTGGCCGCACTTCGGCCCCACCGGCACGCTGTACTTCGCATATGACGAGCCGAAGAACTCGAGCTCGTATGCGGTCGATTTCTCGATCTGGTCAGGCTCGCTGACAGGAACCCTCGCGAACCAACGGCTGACCACCGCCAACCCGTTCACCGGCGGTGATGTCGAACCGGTGCCGATGGCGAACGGCGATGTCATGTTCTCGAGGTACTCCATCTCGAACGGGAACGCGTTCTCGTTCATCGCGCTGGAGACGAAACCGCTGGTCCAGCCGGCGATCCTCAGCACGGGGGCGCAGGACTGCGGACAGGCTGATCCCTCGCCTGACGGGACGATGGTCGCGATGATATGTATCGGCGGCACCGGCCTGCAGAGCACGCGCCTCGAGGTGGCGCCGCTTGTCGGGACGAAGCTCGGGACTCCACGCACGTTGGTGAACAACTGCCTGTGCTCCGCGCCGGTGTGGGCGCCCGACGGCAGTGGGCTCGTGTATTACAACGCGACGGACAGTGCGGGCCATTTCGAGCTCTGGTGGCTCAAAGGCGCGCTCACCGCCACGCCCGCGGCCCCGCTGCAGGTGACGAGCAACCTCAACTTCGACGCCACGTCTCCGCCCTCGTGGTCGCCGCTGACGAGCATCCCGGTGATGGCTCGCTAGTAAAAGACCTGCGCGAGCTCGTACAGCTCACGCGGCACGCGGCGTTGCTCCGCGACGACATCGGCGATGCGCGCCACATCGACGGCACCTCCACGCACGACGGGCATCTCACCGAACCTGCCTTCGACGATGAGGTCATACGCTTTCGCGCCGACACGCGTCGCCCAGATGCGGTCGTATGCGGTGGGCGATCCACCGCGCTGCACATGGCCGAGCACGGTCGCGCGCGTCTCGTGCCCGGTGCGCTCCTCGATGATTCGGGCCAGCGTCTCACCGACGCCGCGACGGCTGAGCTGCACGTGCCCGAACGCATCGCGAGCGCCCTCCGCCTCATCCTTGTTCTGCAGCCCGGGCATCTCGACACCCTCGGAGACGACGATGATGCTGAAGTCGCTGCCCGCCTGCCGGCGCACCTCGAGGTGCGAGACGACCTCATCCACGGTGACCTCGAACTCGGGGATGATGATCATGTCGGCTCCACCGGCGAGGCCACCCATCACCGCGACCCATCCGGTGTCGCGTCCCATGACCTCGCAGACCATGACGCGGTGGTGCGACGTCGCGGTGGTGTGCAGGCGATCGAGCGCTTCGGTGACGACGCTCACCGCGCTGTCGAACCCGATGCAGTAGTCGGTGACGCTCAAATCGTTGTCCATCGTCTTGGGGACACCGACGACTCGAGCCTTCTGGTCGGCGAGGCGCGCGGCGACGCTCAGCGTGTCATCGCCACCGATGGCGACAAGCGCGTCGAGGCGCAGCCGCTCCATGTTGCGCATGACGTCCGCGATGCCACCGTCGACCTTCATCGGATTGACTCGTGAGCTGCCGAGCATCGTGCCGCCAAGCTGGAGGATGCCCGAGAGCCGCGGGCGTTCCAGGGCGACCACGTCGCCGTCGCCGAGCACGCCTGCCCACCCGTTGCGTATCCCGAACAGCGTGTCCCCGGCGGTCAGCGCGCGCCGGCCGATCGCGCGTATGGCCGCGTTGAGGCCAGGTGCGTCACCGCCGCCCGTCAGCACCGCGATTCTCAGGCTCACATCCTCATCCCCGCTGCAGTCGTCTGTTTCGAACGCTAGTTGGCGATCCCCGGGTCACCGAGGAACGCCTGCTCCTCAGCACTGCCCAGCACCACGGTGACGCCGCCCGCCGGAGCCACCGGTGTCGCGGTCGGAGCGGCTGCTCCGCTCGCTGCGGGCACAGGTGTCGTCGGAGGTACGGTGGTCACGCTGACGCCGAAGTATGCGGCCAGCCACGCCGCAGCGGCGGCGTCCGCGCCTCCGCTGTTGTCGATGACCTGCGTCACCGCTTGCCGGGCCTGCTTGCCGCCGTCGACGGTCGCAAAGCCGACCATGTTCATGATCCCGGCCCAGCGCGCCGCGGCGTGGTTCCCCCCGCCGCTGGCATCGACGAACTTGATCTTGGCGGCGTCAGCGAGCGCCGCCTCGGGCGGGAAGATGTCCTGCACGTAGTGGTTCAACTCGTGAAGGCTCGAGTCGTCCGCGTAGAGGTAGTACCCGCCGCATTTGGTCGGGTACTGGCAGTCGTAGAGGAAGTTGGAGTCGTCGATGCTGACGTGCTCGATGGTTGCCGGGTTGACTCCCTGCACGAGACCGTAGAGCGCTTCCGCATCGCTGATCGTCAGGTTCGTCATCACGTTGTCGCCGAGCGCGCTGATCACATCCGGTAGTTGCCCGATGCCACCGATGCTCTCGAGCTGCGACCTCAGCGCCACGATGATCTGCTGCTGCCGCCGGCTCCGCGCGAAGTCCGATCCCTGGCCGTTGTTGCCGTGGCGCGACCGCGCGTAGATGAGGGCTGTCGCCCCGGTCATGTGCTGCTCGCCGGCCTTGAAACGCACGGTCTCGTACGCGCAGTTGCCCAGGTCGCATTCACCGGCCGGGTACTGATAGTCGGTGAATCCGGTGGGCACATCGATGTTGATGCCGCCCACTGCGTTCACGGCCTGCTTGAACGCGTCGAAGTTGACCCCGACGAAGTAGTTGATCCCCACGCCGAGCAGATGCTCGATGAGCGGATCGGCGACTGCGGCCCCCGCATCGACAGAGCTCGCCGGTTCCGGCCCCTCGCCGAGAATCCCGGCGGCGTACGCGAAGTTGATCCGCTGATCAGTCGCCTGCCCGTTCTTGAGCGGAATGCGAACGTACCAGTCCCGCGGAATGGAGATCTCGGCGACCTGGGGCGGGTGGTTGGCGATCGGCTGGATGGAAACGACCATGATCGAGTCGGTGAGATCACCCCCCGAGTGCTGCGCACCGCCATAGCCGTACAGGACGATGTTGATGCGCTGGAGGCTCCGGCGTTCCCGGTCGATCGCCGAACCACCACCGCCGCCGAGCGCATTCAGCGCGGCGCTGATCGGACTCGTGTGAAACGTCTTCGCGAGCGCGAAGGACAGGCGCACGCCGTACACCACGGCGCTCGCGAAGAGCAGCGAGAACACCAACGTCAGGGAGAGGATCACCCGCTTGCGCGTGATCCATCTCGGAAAGACGTTGTACCGCGAGCGCCGCCTGCGGCGGGACGCGGACCTGCTGATCGTTGCCATAAATGTGGATTCTCTCGAGGTTCCGAACGGTTGTACGGACCGCCGCGAGGCGATTGCGGGGTCGGCGCTGTTCGGCGGGCGTCCTCTCCGGGGAACGCGTGCTGACCGCCCCCGGTTACCCACCGACGACCAAGCGTACCCCACGGTTCACTCGTCAGGGCCGACAGTGGCATCATCAGCGACCTATTTCGGGATGGAGGAAACAGGGTGCGCGCACAGCAGGTTCACGGGCTCGAGGGGCCGTCGGGACTTCGACTGGTGGATGTCGAGGAGCCCGTGGACGGCGACCGCGTGGTCATCGAGGTCGCGGCCGCCGGTGTCAGCTTTCCCGATCTCCTCCTGACCCGCGGCGAATACCAGATGAAGCCGCCACTCCCGTTCGTGCCGGGGGTCGAGGTTGCCGGAAGGGTTCGCTCGGCTCCGCTCGGCTCGGGCTTCCGGGCAGGTGACCGGGTGATGGCATTCACGATGCTTGGCGGGTTCGCCGACGTCGCCGTGGCCGAACCCGCGTTCACGCTGGCGATCCCGACCGGGCTGAGCCTCGAGGCGGCGTCGGGGTTCGTCATGAACTACCACACCGCGCACTTCGCCCTGGCCCGGAGGGCCCGCCTGCGTGCCGGCGAGCGGATCGCCATCCACGGAGCGGCGGGCGGCATCGGCACGGCGGCGATCCAGGTCGCCCGCGGCCTCGGTGCGGAGGTGATCGCCATCGCGGCCGGTCCCGACAAGATGCACATCGCCGAGCGTGCCGGCGCACATCGCGTGCTCGACGCTGAAGGCGACTGGGTCTCAGCACTGCGAGCGCAGAACGACGGCCACGGGGTCAACGCCATCCTCGACCCGGTGGGCGGGGAGCGCTTCGATCAGAGTGTCCGGTGCCTCGCGCCGGAGGGACGTCTCATCGTGGTCGGGTTCACAGATGGCCGGATCCCGACGGTGCAGGTGAACCGAGTCCTGCTCCGCAACATCGACATCGTCGGTGCGGCATGGGGCGCATTCCTCGGCGTCGAACCGTCGTTGTTCGGCGAGACCCAGCGCGCGCTCAACACGATGATCGAATCCGGCGCGATCGCCCCCATCGTCGGCAAGACGTATCCGCTCGAGGAGGCGGAGGCCGCGCTCGAGCTTCTCGGCCGGCGACGGGCCACGGGGAAGATCATCCTTCGCATGTAGGTCGCATACTCGAGCGACGGTGAACCGCTCGCTGTGTTCGGCATTGATGGTCACGTGCGCGCTCGCGACATGCGGGCCCACCGCCACGGCGCCATCATGGGGCTGAACATGGGCATCAGTTACCAGCCGGTTCTCGCCTACCTCGCGTCATGGCTATACTCGCGTTTCGAGGAACGGATGCCATGTGGGAACAGCCACGTCGGCTGACGGTCGTATTCTGGCTCGTTGCCTGTGTTGTCGTCGGCGGCGGCGGCTCCTGGATTGTGACCGGCGGATTACGTCGTGAGAGCGCCCCCAACCAAGTCACATTCACACCACGGTCAACGCTGACACCGCAATCAACGCCCCGGGTCGCGGATTGTGGTTCCGAGATACAACTCGTGGGAGTCTTCAACGACTGCGCCTCCATCGATCGAACGTCAGTGGACGACTGCACGGTGACGCCACATACGCTCCATGCGGTCTTCAAGCTCGATGGCACCAGCCACGATTGGCACCTGTCTCTCTCGATACCCCGGACATACCCGGAGCCCGGAGATTACTATCTGGCGAACGGCGGGGCCGAAGTCGACGTGAGCAATGACGCAACGGGCGCGGTCTGGAGGTCGGTTTCCGGGGTCCTCACGACGACGACCGCTGATGGCCGATCTGGAACGGTAACCGCCATTCTTCAAGCCGCTGCGGTGAACAAGACGCCGGCGCCAGGGCCAACGTCAAGCGTCAGTGGGCCGTGGCGCTGCTGATGGCGCGCGCACGTCAGGACCCCAACAGGTCCCTTGCGATCACGACGCGCTGGATCTGGCTGGTCCCCTCGTAGATCTGCGTGATCTTCGCGTCGCGCATCATGCGTTCCACCGGGTACTCGTTCACATAGCCGTAGCCGCCGAGGATCTGCACAGCATCCGTCGTCACCTTCATCGCGGTGTCGGCGGCAAGCAACTTCGCGATGGCCGCGAAGTGACCGACGTCGGGGCTCTTGTCGTCGATGAGCTGTGAGGCCATGTAGACCATCGCGCGCGCCGCTGCGGTCTGCGCCTCCATGTCCGCCACCATGAACTGGATCCCCTGGAACTCCGCGATCGCCTTGCCGAACTGCTTGCGCTCCTTCGCGTAGCCGACGGCGTAGTCGAGCGCTCCCTGCGCGATACCGAGCGCCTGTGACGCAACGCCCGGGCGAGAGCGGTCGAGCACCTTCATCGCGATGCGGAACCCGTCGCCCTCCTCGCCGATGCGGTTCGCGGCAGGAACGACGACCTCGTCGAAATGCAGCTCCGCGGTGTTGCTTCCGCGGATTCCCAGCTTCCCGTGAATCGTGGTTGCCGTGAATCCCTTGAGGTGCCGGGCATCCTCGATAACGAACGCGCTCACGCCACGCGCACGCTGCGTCGTGTCGGTCTTGGCGAAGACCGTGATGGTGTCCGCGACACCGCCCGCCGTGATCCAGATCTTGCTGCCCGTGATGACGTACTCGTCGCCATGCCGGTCAGCGCGCGTCACCATCCCTGCCGGATCACTCCCTGCGCCCGGTTCGCTGAGCGCGTACGCGCAGAGTTTGGCGCCGCTCGCGAGGTCGGGAAGCAGGCGAGCCTTCTGCTCGTCGGTCCCGGCGATCATCAGCGCATAGCCGCCGAGCGCCTGCACGGCCAGGATGAGCGCGCTGGTGGCGCAGACCTTGGCGATCTCCTCGATCGCCACGTTGAGTGTCAGCGCGCTGCCGGAGAGGCCACCGTACTCGGACGGAAAGGGCAGCGCGAACAGATCGTGCTTTCGATACAGCTCGACGATGTCCCATGGGAACTCGCCCGTTCGATCGATGTCGGCAGCGCGCGGCGCGATCTTCTCGCGGGCGATGTCGCGGACCGTGTCGCGAATCGCGATCTGCTCCTCGTTGAGGCGAACGTCCATGCGGCTGATGCTACCAAGCCCGCGGCGAGCGGGTCATCCGTTGAGGACGTGACGCGCGATCACGACGCGCTGGATCTGGTTGGTGCCCTCGTAGATCTGGCACGCTTTCGCGTCGCGGAAACGCACCGCCGCGGGGTGATCGTCCGCGCAGGAGTCGGGAGCGCAGAGATCGACCGCCGCCTGCGCGACAGCGACGCACGTATCCGTCGCGTACAGCTTCGCGATCGAGGCGTCCAGGGTGACGCGTTGTCCCGCGTCGACAAGCGACGCCGCATGCCGCGTGAGCTCTCGTGCCGCGGCAGTGCGCATCTCCATGTCCGCAAGCGTCGTCCGGTCGACGTCGAGGCCGGCATCGCGACGGCTCCGCGCAACGCCCACCGCCGCGTCGAGCGCCCCCTGGGCGATGCCCACCGCCTGAGCGGAGATGCCCACGCGTCCGCTGTCGAGGGCGGACATCGCCACGGTGAATCCGAACCCCTCGTCGCCGAGCCGGTTGGCCGCGGGAACGCGCACGCCCTGGAGGACAAGCTCCGCCGTCCATGAGCCGTGCAACCCCATCTTCGCGAGCGGGACACCGGCACTGACGCCAGGCCACGCGCCCTCGACCAGGAAGGCGCTGACACCGCGAGTCCCGCTCTCGGTTCGTGCCATCACGATGTACAGGTCGGCATCGCCGGCGCTCGTGATGAACGCCTTGGAACCGTTCAGCACATAGGCATCGCCATCGCGATCGGCCTTGGTCTGCAACGCCAGCGCGTCACTCCCACCCGCGGGCTCCGTCAGCGCGAACGCGGCGAGCCATTCCCCCGACGCGAGCTTCGGCAGGTATCGTGACTTCTGGTCAGCATTGCCGAAAACGATGAGAGGCTCGGTGCCGACCGAGAGGTGCACGTCGAGAATCACCGCACTGCTGGCATCGGCCCGCGCGACGGCTTCGATGAACTCGATGAAGTCACGATGCGTGCCGCCGGCCCCGCCGTACTCCGGCGACGTCAGGATGCCCGCGAGACCCGCTTCGCCGGCGGACTCGACGAGGCGCTTCGGATGCGGCCCCGCGCCCCGAGCCATCGCCGGCGCGATGGGTGCGACGGCGTCCTGCACGAACCCGGCGATGCGCTCGGCGAACGCGGTGCGTTCGATGCTCAGTCGACTCGCACGAGAGTCGCCTCGCCCTGGGCGATGCCACTGCAGATGCCGGCCGCACCGTATCCACCGCCGCGGCGGCGCAGCTCGTAGAGGAGCGTCATGAGAATTCGCGCGCCGCTCGCGCCGATCGGATGGCCGACCGCGATGGCGCCGCCGTTGACGTTGACGCGGTCGGGATCCACCTCGAGCATCCGCGTGCTGGTGATGGCGACGGCGGCAAACGCCTCGTTGATCTCGACGACCTCGAGCTTGCCGGCATCGACCTCCCCGTGCGTTCGGCGCATCGCCGCTTCGATCGCCAGCGCGGGAACGGTGGCGAGATACGGATGCTCCGCCGCGGACTCCCCGTACGTGAGCCACGTCCCGAGCGGCGTGTGTCCCTCGGCGCGAGCACGCTCGGCGCTCATCAGCATCACCGCAGTCGCACCGTCGTTCATGCCCGGCGCGTTGCCCGCGGTGATGGTCGATCCGTCGCCGAACGCGCCTCGCAACGCGGACAGCTTCTCCAGCGTCGATCCGGCGCGCGGTTGCTCATCGCGCTCCACGCTGCCGCCGTTCACGGCGACGGGCACGATCTCGTCGGCGAACCTGCCGCTTGCAAGCGCGTCCTGGTATCGCGTCTGGGAGCGGAGCGCCCACTCATCCTGTTCGAGCCTGCTGACCCCGAGCTCGGCGGCGACGTCGCTGCCGTGCACGCCCATGAGCACACCGTCGACAGGGCAGCAGAGGCCGTCCCGCATCATGCTGTCGACGGCGACGCGGTCGCCGAAGCGGCTCCCGAAGCGCTGGTCCTCGAGCAGATACGGCGAGCGCGACATCGATTCCATGCCGCCGGCGATGACGATGTCGGCCTCGCCCGCGCGGATCAGCACCGCGCCGAGATTCACGGCCTTGAGCGCGCTCGCGCACACCTTGTTGACGGTGAACGACGACACGGTCGCGGGCAGCCCGGCGCGCAGGCCGGCCTGACGCGACGGCACCTGACCCTGGCCGGCCGGGAGCACCATCCCCATGATCAGCTGGTCGACCGCTGCGGGGTCGGTGCGCGTGCGCTCGAGCACCTCACGGATGACGCGCGCGCCGAGGTCGACGGCGGCCACGCTCGCCAGCTCACCCCCGAGCCTGCCGAACGGCGTGCGCGCCGCCGCGACGATGACTACCTCAGTTGCCACGGTCGCCCTCGAGCACCTCGAACGGGCGGAGCAGGTGACGTGCGATGAGGATGCGCTGCACCTCGCTCGTGCCCTCGCCGATCTCGTTGATCTTCACGTCGCGATACAGACGAGCCACCGGCGACTCCTCCATGAACCCCGCCCCGCCATGGATCTGGACAGCCTGATTCGCGCACGCGGTCGCCACCTCGGAAGCATGCAGCTTCGCCATCGACGCATACGGCGCCGCGCTCTTCCCGGCGTCGATGGCGGCCGCCGCGCGCCACGTCATCAGACGGGCGAGCTCGATCTGCGTGCCCATGTCGGCCAGCTTGAACTGCGTCGCCTGGAAGGTCGCGATCGGCACGCCGAACTGATGACGCGCCGCGGAATACGCGAGAGACGCATCGAGGCACGCCTGCGCAACACCCACCGACAGCGCCGCGATGGCCACGCGGCCGCCCTCGAGGATCTGCAGGAACTGCGTCAGGCCGCCGCCGATCTCCCCGATGAGGTTGCCGGCGGGAACGCGGCAGTCCTCGAAGATGAGCTCACGCGTGTCCGATGCGTGCCAGCCGAGCTTCCGGTACTTCGGCGCCTGCGTGTACCCGGGTGTCCCCTGCTCCACGGCGATGGTGCTGATCTCCTTGTGACCGTTCTGCGTGGCGGTCACGGCAGTGATCGTGACCCCGGCGCTGATGTCGGTCCCGGCGTTCGTGATGAACGCCTTGCGCCCGTTGATCACCCACTCGTCGCCGTCGCGGACCGCTCGCGTCTGCGTCCCGGCCGCGTCCGAGCCCGCATCGGGCTCCGTCAGCCCGAACGCCCAGAGGCGCTCGCCCTGCATCAACGGTCCGAGCCAGCGTTGCTGCTGCTCGCGCGTCCCGAACTTCGCGATGGGTGAGATCCCGAGCGACACGGCCGCCTCGAGCGTGATCGCGCAGCTGGCGTCGGCGCGCGCGACCTCCTCCATGGCCAGGCAGTACGAGATGAAATCGCCACCGGCGCCGCCGATCGCCTCGGGAAACGGCAGTGAGAACAGTCCCAGGCGGGCCATGCCCGCGACGATCTCGTACGGGAAGTCCCCGGTCTCGTCGAAGTGCGCGGCACGGGGCGCGATCTCCGTCTGCGCGAAGTCGCGGACCGCGTCCCGAATATGCCGTTGCTCGTCACTGAGATCGAAGTTCACTGCGTCTAACGGTAGCGCGGCGGGATGCCCTCCACGTGTAAAGGAAGCTTGACATCCGCGCGGGGTGTCAAGTAAGCTTTCCACATGCACAACAGCGTCCGAGAACTCCGGTCAGCACGGGGTCTGTCCCAGGGCCAGCTCGGTGAGGCGCTCGGGGTCTCACGGCAGACGATCAACGCCATCGAGACCGAGCGATACACACCGTCGCTGCCCCTGGCGATCCAGCTGGCGCGGTTCTTCGACACACGAGTGGAGGATATGTTCGATGGCAGCAACGGGCGAGAGGCGTGACGTGATGCACTCCAAGTGGACGGTCCCCGTCTTCAGCGTCGTGGTGGGGCTGATCCTGCTCGGCGCCAACATCGCGGGCCACCAGCTCGGGCTCGGCCTGTGGAGCCTCGGCGTCATGACCGTCTTCGGGCTCGCGGTCCTGCTCGGCGGGCGCAGCGAGACGATCCGCGGTCTGCGCGGTGACGGCCGTGACGAGCGATTCGCGATGCTCGATCTGCAGGCCACTGCGATCACCGGCCTGGCGCTGATCATCGCGATCATCGTCGCGTTCATCGTCGAGGTCGCGCGCGGCCACAGCGGGGAGCCCTACGACTGGCTCGGCGCGATCGGCGGCCTCGCGTACATCGCCGCAGTCATCTATCTGCGCGTGCGCGGCTGACGCCGACCGGCGCTACGGTCCGCCGAGGAGCCTCCGCGCCGAGTCCGCCACGGCGCGGAGGCGCTGCTCGTCGATCTCGGGGTAATCCCTGCTGAAGATCGCCTTCGCACCCGACGGCAGGGCCCGCTCCTCTATCTCCCCTTTGAGCATGGATCCGTTGAGCGCGTCTCCCTCGACGTGCGGGGCGAGGTGGGCGTGCATGTGCGGGATGTGGTCTCCAAAGATGTACACGTAGACGAGCTCGGCGCCTGCCGCCTCACGCAGCGCAGAGGCGCACCGCGCCAGCACGGAGCCGAAGGTCGACGCCTCGTCGCCGTCCATGTCGGCCAGGCTGCGGATGTGGCGCTTCGGCTCGAGGTAGCTGAAACCCGGCGTGACGTCACCGGGACCGACGCTCGTCGTCAGCCGCCAGAGCGCGTCCTCCCAGATCTGCTCCCGCCCCAGCTCGGCGTCACCTGCGGGGCCACGGCAGAGCACGCAGCTGTCAGCCAACGTGTGGGGACAACCTCGCTGCCGCGAGGCGTACGACGTCCTCGATGGTGTCGGCGATGGCGGCCCCGGCCTCGCTGAGCGCGTCGATCTTGCTCTGCGCACTGCCGGTCGTCCCGCTGATGATCGCGCCGGCATGTCCCATGCGCTTGCCCGGCGGCGCCGTGCGTCCGGAGATGAACGCCACCACCGGCTTGTCGAATCCGGTCGAGCGTATCCACGCCGCGGCGGTCTCCTCGTCCGAGCCGCCGATCTCCCCGATGAGCACCACGGCGCGCGTTGCGGCGTCATCGGCGAACAGCTGCAGCACGTCGGGAAAGCTGAGCCCCATGACCGGGTCGCCACCGATGCCGACCGACGTCGTCTGTCCCATCCCGCCCTGACCGAGTCCCTGGATGACCTCGTACGTGAGGGTGCCGCTCCTGCCGACGATGCCCACGGGCCCCGGGGTGTTGATGTGGTTGGGGATGATCCCGATCTTGCACTGCTCCGGCGTGACGATCCCCGGGCAGTTGGCACCGAGGAGATCGCGGCCGGAGCGGCGGACGAACTCGCGGGCGCGAATCATGTCCTGCACCGGGATGCCCTCGGTGATGCAGACCGTCAGACGGATGCCGGCGGCGGCCGACTCCATGATCGCGTCGGCCGCGAATGGCGGCGGGACGAAGATGCCGGAGACATCGGCCTCTGTTGCCGCCACCGCATCGGCGACGGTGTCGAAGATGGGGACTCCGTCCTGGTCGGTGCCGCCCTTTCCGGGCGAGACCCCGGCGACGACATTGGTGCCGAACGCGCGCATCTGTCCGGTATGGAAGCTTCCTTCACGTCCAGTGATCCCCTGAATCAGCACCCGGCTGTTGCGATCGACCAGCACGCTCATGCGAGTTCTCCGGTCTGGAGCGAATGAACCGGGGCGGCACCGTTCATACAGAGCCCTCGCGCGACAACGCGACGATGGCCGCGGCAGCCTCGGGAGCACTCTTTCCGGGGACGATGCCGGCCTCCTGCAGGAGGCGCCGGCCCTCCTCCTCCATCGTCCCGGTCATGCGCACCACGAGCGGCTTGGTGATGTGCAGCTCGTCGCGCGCCGTGATGATCCCGCGCGCCACCTCATCCCCTCGCGTGATGCCGCCGAACACGTTGATGAAGACACCGCGCACCTTTGGGTCGAGCAGCACCATGTCGAGCGCATTCCGCACGCGCTCGGCACTCGCGCCACCCCCGATATCGAGGAAGCACGCCGGGTCACCGCCGTGTTGCTTGACGAGATCGAGCGTGTTCATGGTCAGTCCGGCGCCGTTGCCGATGCATCCGATGTCACCGTCGAGGTGCACGTAGGTGAGCCCGCGGCGTCGCGCCTCGACCTCGAAGGGGTCGTCGCCGGTGCGACCGTCGTCGCCGGTCTCATCCTTCGCGAGCTCCTCGGCCACGGCCGTGTGCCGGTAGTGCGCGTTCTCGTCGATCTCGAGTTTGCCGTCAGCGGCAACGAGTGACCCATCCGGCGTCAGGACCAGCGGGTTGATCTCGCAGGTCAAGGCGTCGAGCGAGGTCGCGACCTGGTAGAGGCGGGTCGTCAGGTTCACGAGCCCGCCGACGAGCTTCGAGGTTCGCTCGTGGAGCTGTGGGGCGTGCGCGAGCCCGGCAAATGCGAGTTGCCGGATCTCGAACGGCTGCGGGCCCGCGAAGGGATCCGGCCAGAGCTTGGCGATCCGCTCCGGCGCCTCGATCGCGACCTGCTCGATCTCCATGCCGCCCGCGGCGGAGAAGATGATCACCAGCCGCCGGCGATCGCGGTCGAGCGTGATGCCGAGATACAGCTCCGCTTCGATGTCGAGACCCGTCTCGCACCAGACGCTCCTGACCGGATACCCGCGGATGTCCATCGCGAGGATCCGGGCGGCTTCGCGCCGCGCATCCTCGGGTGTGTCGACCACGGCGATACCGCCCGCCTTCCCGCGACCGCCGATCGGCACCTGCGCCTTCACGGCCACGCGACCCAATTCCTGCGCGGCTGCAGCTGCCTCGCCGGCGGTGCGCGCCAGACGACCCGGCGGCACCGGGATCCCGGCGGCGGCGAACTGCTGTTTCGCCTGGTACTCGAGCAGCTTCATCGGCGGCCCAGTCTAGAGAAAGGGCTCATCCTCACTGGCGAGGCGCGATCCGGTCCAGCTCCTCGAGGTCGGAGGCGGTGGGCCGCCAGCGACCCGCCCGGGCGTTGGCCTGCACCTGTTCGGCGGACATCGCGCCAGCGATGACAGAGACGACCCGGGGCTGCGCGGCGAGCCCGCCGATGGCGACGTCGAGGAGCGTGACGCCGCGTTCCCGAGCGAACCGCTCGAGCGATTCGACGATGTCGAAGTTGCGTTCGGTCAGCCACCGGCTCGCGTTGGCCCCGGGAGCGGTCGCAAGACGGGTGCCCGGCACCGGAGGCTGGCCCCGGCGATGCTTGCCGGTCAGCAGGCCATTCGCGAGCGGGCTGTAGGGAATCATCCCCACGTCGAAGTGCTCGCACGCCGGGATGACGTCCGTTTCGACGGATCGATCGAGCAGGCTGTAGGCGTTCTGGGCGCTGGCGAACCTGGTCAGCCCCTGGCTCCGGGCCACCCAGTCCGCGTCGGCGATCTGCCAGCCGGTGAAGTTCGATGATCCCGCGCAACGGATCTTTCCCTCGTCAACCAGCTCGGTGAGCGTCTCCAACGTCTCCTCGATTGGGGTTTCCGGGTCCGGCGTGTGCAACTGGTAGAGGTCGATCCAGTCAGTGTCGAGACG
Source organism: Candidatus Acidiferrales bacterium (assembly GCA_035534435.1). GTDB lineage: Bacteria > Chloroflexota > Dormibacteria > Aeolococcales > Aeolococcaceae > Palsa-851. The sequence goes on along the minus strand of DATLRX010000035.1, from coordinate 62,050 downwards.
GCGCAGGCTGTCCTCGACTGCGAGGCGGATCCAGCGGCGCGAGCCTCCGCTGCGTCCCGGGCCTCGTGACGGGTGCCCGAACTTCGTTGCGACGACGGCGGATTCGCGGCGCCCGTTGAGCGCCGCGCCGAGCATCTCCTCGCTCTTCCCGTCGCCATAGATATCCGCGGTGTCGAAGAAGGTGATGCCCTCGTCGAGCGCGGCATGCACGACGGTCGCGGTTCCCGCCGCGTCGAGCCTCCGGCCGAAGTTGTTGCAGCCGATGCCAACGACGGTGACCTGCAGCACGCCGCCGAGTAAACGCGTCTCCGCTTGGCCCATGCCTGACAGCGTACGCAAAGGGCTCCAGCGCACACCCGTATGGGCCGGTGCGCAGGAAGGCTGGTAGGCTGCCGGTGGTGGCAAGACGCGACCCCCCGGCGCCCGCAGCAGACGAGGGTGCCGCCCCCGATCCGGTCAAGCCTGAGGTCAAGTCGGAGGCCGACCGCCTCGGGACGGAGCGACGGATGGCGGCCCGTCGCGATGCGAATTCGGCAATCTCGGTTCGGACGCTCGTCACCGCAGCACTGATCGTCCTGGCGATCGTCGCGATCGTGGCATTTCTGGCCAGCATCGTCGGCATCGTCCTGGTCGTCCTCGTCGCGATCGTCTTCGCCGAGGGCATCCGGCCGCTGGTCGCCGACCTGCGCCGGCGGAGGGTGCCAACGCCCGTCGGCATCCTGATCGTGTACATCGCGCTCCTGGCGCTGATGGCGCTCATGGTGCTGCTCCTGGTGCAGCCGATCGTCAGCGAGGCGCAGTCGCTCGCATCCAACTTTCCGACGTATCAGAAGGACGTTCTCAGCTGGTTCTCGGGGATCGAGAAGCAGTTCCACTTCAACGTCGACATCGGGAAGCAGCTCGGCAGCGTCGTCAATGCGACGCAGCAGGTGCTCATCGCAATCGGCGGGACGATGTTCAGCCTCATCGTCAACTTCGTCCTCGTGCTGGTCGTCGGCTTCCTCTGGCTGGTGAGCAGCGACCGTCTGAAAGCATTCACCGTCGACCTGTTCCCGGAGGCGCACCACGAGCTCGTCGTCGACATCTTCAGGGAGATGGGCTTCCGCATGGGTGGGTTCCTGCGCGCCAGCGCGCTGAACAGCGTCGCCGTCGGGCTGGTCGTCGGCGTCGCATGCGCGATCCTCCGGCTTCCGGACTCGGTCATCCTCGGCATCTTCGCTGGGCTGTGCGCCGCGATCCCGATGGTGGGCGGGATCCTCGGTGTGGTGCCGGCGGTGCTCCTCGGGTTCACGATCAGTCCCGCATACCCGATCCTCGTGCTCGCCGTGCTGCTCGTGATCCAGCTCGTCGACGCCAACACGGTCGTCCCCATCGTGATGAACCGTGTCGTGTCGCTGCCCGCACTCGGCGTGGTCCTTGCGCTCCTGGTCGGTGGCGCTCTGCAGGGACTGATCGGTGCGCTCCTCGCCGTCCCGGTTGCCGCTGCACTCCAGGTGCTCCTCGTGCGCGCGATGGTCCCGGCAATCCATCACGCGCAGGGCCGCACCGACCTGGCGTACGCGAAGGCATATGTGCCCCTGTCGCCGAGTCTGAAAGACAGAGCGCCGCGCATGGGTGGACGGCGCGTCAATCCCCGCTGACCCGGCCATGCGTCATGAGCTGATCGAACGCACCTGGCGACCGGCGGTGGTCGGCGCGCTCGTGCTGCTGGCCGGCATCACGGCAGGCTGCAGCTCGCCCGCGCCGCTACCGATCAATCAGAGCGGCGCGTGGTCCACGCGAACGCTCGATCACAGCTACGTGACCGTCTCAGTTCCGTCCGGCTGGAATGTCGGAGAAGCGTGGATTCAGCCGAGCTCCTTCACGGACCTGGTGGGGAGTTTCAGCAATCAGTCGCTGTCGCCGCCGTGTACCACGGGAGCGAACACGATCGGGTGCGGACTGCCTCTGCAGTCGCTCCAGCCCGGCGCGATGCTCGTCGAGATCTGGCAGAACGGCAGTCCGGATTGGAGCCTCGACAGCGTCGGCGGAGCGCCGACAACCGTGTCCGGGCTACCCGCGCGCGTTATCGACGAGTCCGGGGGCGGTGCCGGCTACTGCAGCGGCATGGGCGCCGACAGGAACCGCAGCGCGTTCATCCCCTTTCCCACGGCGTCGGACAACTGGATCGAAGTCGACATCTGCTCGCGCGGTGTGCCGGCTGCAATCGGGGCCAGGATCCTGGCCTCGGTCGCCGTCTCGCTGCCGACCAGCTGACGCGGACGTTACAGCGGGATGTTGCCATGCTTGCGACGCGGTGTCGGGACTGCCTTGGTACGTGCCATGCGCAACGCGCTGATGAGCGCCGCACGCGTCTGACGGGGCTCGATGACATCATCGACATACCCGCGCTCGGCGGCGTAGTACGGGTTCGCGAACTGCTCGCGATAGTCCTCGATCAGCTCCTGCGAACGTAAGGCAGCGTCGTCGGCCTGCGCGATCTCGCGCTTGAAGATGACGCTGACAGCTCCCTGCGGCCCCATGACCGCGATCTCAGCGGTCGGCCACGCAACGTTGTAGTCGGCGCGGATGTGCTTCGAGCACATCACGTCGTATGCACCGCCATACGCCTTGCGTGTGATCACCGTGAGCTTCGGCACCGTGGCCTCGCAGTACGCGTACAGCAACTTGGCGCCGTGCCGGATGATGCCGCCGTACTCCTGGTCGGTGCCGGGGAGAAACCCCGGCACGTCGACGAACGTGATGAGTGGCACGTTGAACGCGTCGCAGAAGCGCACGAACCGCGCGGCCTTGATCGAAGCGGAGATGTCGAGCGCGCCGGCCAGCACTCTGGGCTGGTTGCCGACGACACCGACCGGGTGTCCGTCCAGGCGAGCGAAGCCACAGATGATGTTCTCCGCGTGATACTGCATCACCTCGACGAACTTCCCGTCGTCGACGATGCGCGTGACGACTCCGCGCATGTCATAGGGTTGATTGGGATTGTTGGGGATGATCGTCTGCAGCTCGGGATCCTCGCGCAGCGGGTCGTCGAGAGTCGGACGGTACGGTGGCTGCTCGTTGTTGTTGGCCGGCAGATATGAGAGGAGCTCGCGCATCTGGACGAATGCCTCGTCCTCGGTGTCGGCGATGAAATGCGCAACGCCACTGCGCTGGTTGTGGACGTCGGAGCCGCCGAGCTCCTCGAACGTGACCTCTTCACCCGTCGTCACCTTGATGACGTCGGGTCCGGTGATGAACATGTAGCCGACCTTTCGGACCATGAAGATGAAGTCCGTCATCGCAGGTGAGTACACGGCGCCGCCGGTGCACGGCCCGACGATCAGCGAGAGCTGCGGGATCACGCCGCTTGATTCAACGTTGCGATAGAAGATCTCCGCGTATCCGGCGAGCGAGACGACTCCCTCCTGGATGCGCGCGCCGCCCGAATCGTTGATGCCGATGCAGGGACATCCCGTTCGCTGCGCGAGATCCATGATCTTGGTGACCTTCTCCGCGAAGACCTCGCCGAGGGAGCCACCGAACACCGAGGCGTCGTGGCTGAAGATGAACACCTGGCGGCCTTCGATGGTTCCCCATCCCGTGACGACACCATCGCCCGGGATGCGGCGCTCCGCCATGCTGAAGGCGGTCGTGCGGTGGAGCGCGAACAGGTCCACCTCGGTGAAGGACCCGGGGTCGAGCAGCTTGTCGATCCGCTCGCGGGCCGTGAGCTTGCCTTTCGCATGCTGCGACCGCTCGGCGGCACCGGCGCGGTGGACCGCGTCGTAGCGCCGCTTGCGCAGCATGTTGATCTTCCGGCTGGTTCCACCCCGCGAACCGCTCGGCGACTCGCCCTCGGGAGGCACGGCGCCGCGGATCTGCCTGGTCACCACGTCAGGCTACCAGGGGGATCGCGGGCGCATGTGCGCTCACACAGAGACCTGGGGGTGGTACACGCCGAAAACCTCGCGCAGCGCGCCACACACCTCACCGACCGTGGCCTGGACCCCGAGCGCGTCGCGCATCAGTGGCAGGAGATTGTCGGTGCCTTCCGCGCCGCGCCGGAGCGCGTCGAGCGCGCGACTGACGGCTCCGCCCTCCCGGTGAGCGCGCACACGCTCCAGGCGTGCAATCTGCGCTGCTTCGAGCTCGGCGCCGACACGCAGGATCTCGACCTCCCTTTGCGAGGTCTCGGTGAACATGTTGACGCCGACGATCACGCGGTCACCCGCTTCGACAAGACGCTGATGCCGGTAGGCGGACTCCTGGATCTGCTGCTGGTAGAAGCCCGCTTCGATCGCCGCGACCGCGCCGCCGAGATCGTCCACGCGTCGCATGAGTGAGCGCGACTCATCCATGAGCGTGTGCGTGAGCGACTCGACGAGATGGGAACCACCGAGCGGGTCTGTGACGTTGGCGGCGCCCGACTCGAAGCCCAGCACCTGCTGCGTGCGCAGCGCGATCTCCGCCGCCTGTTCGGATGGTAGTGCCAGCGCTTCGTCGTAGCTGTTCGTGTGCAGCGACTGTGTGCCGCCGCAGATCGCGGCAAGAGCCTGGATGGCCACGCGCACGACGTTGTTCAGCGGTTGCTGCGCGGTCAGAGTCGCCCCGCTCGTCTGCGCGTGAAACCGCAGCTGCAGGCTGCGATCCTCGCGCGCGCCGAAGCGCTCCCGCATGACGCCGGCCCAGAGCGCGCGTGCAGCGCGAAACTTTGCGACCTCCTCGAAGAAGTCGTTGCTCACATTGAAGAAGAAGCTCAGGCGCGGGGCGAAATCGTCCACCCGGAGTCCGGCGTCGATCGCGGCCTGAACGTATGCGATCCCGTTGCTGAGCGTGAAGGCGATCTCCTGCGGCGCCGTCGATCCCGCCTCACGGATGTGGTAGCCGCTGATGCTGATCGTGTTCCACCGAGGGAGCCGTTGCGCGCAATAGGCGAAGGTGTCGGTGACGAGACGCATCGACGGTCTCGGCGGATAGATGTACGTCCCGCGGGCGGCGTACTCCTTGAGGATGTCGTTCTGGATCGTCCCTCCGAGCGTGCCGGCGCTGATGCCCTTGCGCTCCGCGGCGAGCTCGTACAGCAGCAGCAGCACGGACGCGGGCGCGTTGATGGTCATCGACGTCGTGACCTCGTCCTGCGGGATGCCGCGCATCAACAGCTCCATGTCATCGAGCGAGTCGATCGCGACGCCGACCTTGCCCACCTCACCGTGCGCGAGGGGGTCGTCGCTGTCGTAGCCCATCTGTGTCGGGAGGTCGAAGGCGACCGAGAGGCCGCTCTGCCCGGCGCGCAGCAGGTAGTGGAATCGCTCGTTGGTCTGCTCGGCGCTCCCGAAGCCGGCGTACTGGCGCATCGTCCAGAGCCTCGATCGGTACCCGTCGGCGCGAATCCCCCGTGTGAACGGGAACTCGCCCGGGTCCGGCCAGCCGTTCGACTCGTCCACGTAAAAGGGTTCCAGCGGCAGGCCGGACTCCGTCTGTGCCCCGGGCTCCTCACTCACGGGTTCGACCCGACGTGCTCCTCGTCGGTCTGACAGAGCTCCGTGAGCACACCGCCAGCCGCCGACGGATGGAGGAATGCCACGAGCCTGCCCGCCGCCCCCCGTCGGGGGCACGTGTCGAGCAGCTGCAGTCCGAGCTCCGCGAGGTGGTCGAGGCTCGCCTGAACGTCATCGACCCCGTAGGCGACGTGGTGGAGACCGCCGCCCCGCTTCGCGAGGAAGCCGGCGATCTTCGAATCCGGGCCTGTGCTGCCGAGGAGTTCGATGCGTGACTCGCCCACCTCGAACATGACCGCTTCGATGCCGTCGGAGGCGACCGACTGACGATGCGCCGGCCGGGAGCCGGTCAAACGCTCGTACGTTGCGACAGCGCGCTCGAGATCCGCGACCGCAATCCCGACGTGGTCGATCCTGGTGAATGCGCTCGCCATCGTCGGCCGAGTATAGGAAGCAATACGGCAACGCGGCGTTCGCATTCGCGAAATGGCTGGTAGCGTCGAACGCGCCGTGAGAACCCGACGAGCGGTCGCGATCGCGACCGGAATCGCCGCAGTCCTCCTCGCGTACGACGCGATCAGCTGGGCGCAGGTGACACCGAGCCGCGAGCGCGGCACCGACTTTTCAGCGTCGTACGTCGCGGCGCTGCTCGTGCGCAGCGGTGACGGGAGCCGGCTGTACGACCAGCAGGGTGAGCACGCTCGCCACCTCCAGCTCCTCCCGCCAGGAACGGTCGTCAACCTGCCATTCATCACCCCGCCGACCACCGCGCTCCTGGCGCTCCCGTTCACCGCGCTCGACCTGGGCACGGCGTTCCGGGCCTGGTCGGTGCTGCAGCTGCTCCTCCTCGCGCTCGCCGTCTGGATCGCGATCAGGGCAGGTCCGTGGCCCGCGCTGCGTGCGCGCGGTCGCCACGTTGCCGTGGCGCTCATGGCGCTTGCGGGCGGTGGCACGTTCGCGTTTCTCCTGCTTGGTCAGATCGACGGCTTCGCGGCACTCGGGCTCGCGGCTGCCTACGCGTCGTGGCGAAGCGAGCGCAAGGCAGTCGCGGGCTTCTGGCTCGGACTCGCGTTTGCCGCAACCAAACCGCACCTCGCGATCGGGCTCGGGATCTGGCTCGTCGCACGCCGCGACTGGCGCGCGCTCGCCGGCGCGGCCACCGGGTGCGCGGTCGTTGCCGCTGTGTCGCTGGCGCTGGTCGGCCCTTCCGGGATCGGCGACTTCGTCTCCGCGCTCGGCTTCGCCTACGGCAACACCCCTGCGTCGAGCACGCTTGGTGTTCCCGGGCTGATTGCATCGTGGTTCGGCACCGGGACGGTCCCGGCGGTGATCGGCGTCAGCGGTGCCGTGCTCGCCCTGGTGGGCTGTGCGGTCCTCGGGGCCGCCTCGCGCGGAGCGCCGGCGCGGCTCGAGGTCTCGCTGGCAGGCGCCGCGGCACTGTCGCTCGCCGCATCGCCCCACCTGCTCGCCCACGACCTCGTGATCCTCGCCCCCGTGTTCGTCTGGTGTGCCGCCCGCGCGGCGGCGGTCGATGTGAACGAGTGGCCGGGCACGGCCGGCATCCGCGTCATCGGCGCCTGGGCGATCCTCGGGCTCGTCGCGTTCCTGGACACCGGTAACTCGGCACCCGCGCCACCCGGACGGCTGGTGCCGCTCGTACTGCTGGCGGTCGGGGCGGCAGCGCTGGTGATCAGCGGCTCTCGGTCATTGACCGGCGCGCCGGCCCGGATCGCCCTGGCTCAGTCCGGCAGCGGGAGGGGCGCAGGCGGGTCGACCGCGTAGTCGTAGAAGCCGCGGCCGCTCTTGCGGCCGAGACGACCGGCCGCGACCATCCGCTCGAGGATCGCGACGGTCGCCACGTCACCCGGCGCATGGTCACGCTCCATTCGATCGCGCCGGATCGTCAGCACGGTGTCGAGCCCCGAGAAGTCGGACAGCTGGAAGGGTCCCATCGGCCAGTTGAGCCCCTTGCGCACGGCGATGTCGATGTCCTCGGCGGATGCGACGCCGGCCTGCAGGAGCGAGAACGCCTCGCGCGAGGCCGACCCGAGGATGCGATTGACGATGAACCCGTCGATCTCCTTCTCGACGACGATGGGCGTGCGCCCCATGCGTCGCGACCACGCGACAGCACGTGCTGTGGTTTCGTCGGAGGTCTGGGGACCGCGCACGACCTCGCACAGGTCCATCACCAGCACCGGGTGGAAGAAGTGCATGTTGCAGCAGAGCTCGGGGCGTGCCGTCGCGTCGGCGAGGCGCGACACCACGATGTTGCTCGAGTTGGTCGCGATGCCCGCGTTCGCGGGGAGGTGCGCGTCGAGTGCTGTGAAGATCTCGCGCTTGACCGACGGGATCTCCACCACCGCCTCGATCGCCCATGCCGCGCCCGCAGCCGCCGTGGCGAGGTCGGTCGTCGGGGTGACCCTGCCGGCGGCCGCATCCGCGGTCTCGCGGTCGAGCTTTCCCTTCTCGACACGACGGTCGAGCCACTGCCGGTTCGTCGCCATCGCGCGCTGCAGCACGTCGGCGCCGACGTCGACGAGGGCGACGTCGATGCCGTTCAGTGCAGCCTGCTGGGCGATCTGCGCACCCATGGTGCCGGCGCCGACGACGAGCAGACGCCCGCCGGCTCCGGCGTCTGTTGCGCCAGGGCTCACGCCTCGTCGGGCCAGCGGACGGGAACCCGCGTCGTGCACTCGGTGAGCTCCTGTGACGCCTTGGTGTAGCGGACGATGGTCGGAAAGTCGCCCTTCAGCTTGAGCCGGCCGAGCATGATCCCCTTGGTCGCGTCGAGCTCCTTCTGCGCCACCTGCTTCCAGCGCGAGTACGCACCGGTGAGCACGAACTTCGCCTGCTGCGCGTCCTCGCGGGTGCCGACACGAACATCGCGTGCCTCACCGTGCCAGAGGTCGAGGAACACGCCCTTGTCCTCCGGGAAATTCTTGTCCGGCTCGGCGAGGATGACCAGGCCGACCGTTCCCTCCCAGCCTGCGGCCGCCTGCCGGTACTTCGAGGAATTGTTGATCTCGTCCTTGAAGGCCGCCGCCCATTCCGGGCTGTACGCGTCGACCGCGGGAGCTTCGGTGTCTGCCATGTCTGTCTCCTCTCGAGGGGTGCGCTGTGAACCCTGGAACCTCTGGTGACCCAAGTGTGCCGCTCGGGCGTGAACCCGCGCCACCCGACGGCGCTCGCGGCTACTCGGCGGCGGGTTCCTTGAGCGCGCGTGCCACGTAGACCGCGACGTCGTCGACCGCCAGCGAGCCGCCGATCTGCTTTGCGGATATCCCCTCGTCGAACATGGCGAGGCAGAACGGACACGCGGTGGCGACCTTGCTCGCCCGCGTGTCCACCGCCTGATCGACCCGGCGGTGGTTCACACGCGGCTTTCCCTCCTCCATCCACATCCTGCCGCCACCCGCGCCGCAGCACATGCCCTCACTCTTGCTGCGTGCCATCTCGACGACCTTGAGTCCGGGAATGCGCTCGAGGATGTCGCGGGGCGGGGCGAAGATGTCATTCCAGCGTCCGAGGTAGCAGGAGTCGTGATACGTGATCGTCTCCTCGGCCGCCGACTGCTGCTCGAGAGTGATGCGACCTTCCTTCAGCAGGCGGTCGATCAACTGCGTGTGGTGGATGACTTCGTAGTCACCGCCGAAGTCCTTGTACTCGTTGGCGAACGTGTTGAAGCAGTGCGGGCACGACGCGATGATCTTGCGCACGCTGTACTTCCTCAGCACCTCGATGTTCTCCTTGGCGCGCTCCTGAAAGAGGTACTCGTTGCCGATCCGCCGCGCGGGGTCGCCGGTGCACTTCTCCTCGGTACCGAGGATCGCGAAATCAACGCCCGCGGCTTTGAGGATCTTCGACAGGGCGGCCGCGATCGTGCGGGCGCGCTCGTCGAACGACGCCGCGCACCCCACCCAGTACAGGTACTCGGCGTCGGGCTTGTCGGCGACAAACGCGATGTCCAGATCCTTCGCCCAGTCCGCGCGCGATTGATGTGAGAGACCGTATGGGTTGGCCACGTTCTCGATGTTGCGCAGCGCCGACTCCGCCTGCTTCGGCATGCGCGACTCGTCGAGCACCAGGTGACGTCGCATGTCCATGATCTTCGGAACGTGCTCGATGAGGACGGGGCACTGGTCCATGCAGGCGCCGCACGTCGTGCACGACCACAGCGTCTCCTCGAGGATGGTGCCACCGATGAGCGGCCTCGGACCGGACGCCGGCACGGCCGCCGCCACATCCTCGGGTGAGAGCCACGACGGCTGGAAGTGTCCCGGCAGATCGTGCGCGGCGCCGGTGTGATGGTCGCCACTCGTCCACATCACGGCGCTGTCAGCCGTGTCGAGTCCTGCCTCACTCGCAGCGTGGGCGTCGTGCTTCGTGGCCGCGTATCCCCCCGCGAGGTTCTCGTACGCGAGGTCGCGCAGATCGGTGATCAGGGTCTTCGGCGACAGCGGCTTGCCGGTGTTGTACGCAGGGCAATGTGTCTGACACCGACCGCACTCGGTGCACGTGTACAGGTCGAGCATGTCCTTCCACGAGAACTGGTCGAGCGAACCGGCGCCGAAATGCTGATCGGCCTCGCTCTCCGCGTTCATCACGGCCTCGATATCGAGCGTGCGCAGCGCGCCCTTCGGCTGCTCGTTCTTGAAGAAGACGTTGGGAACCGCGGTGATGATGTGCAGGTGCTTGCTGTAGCCGAGGTAGACGAGGAACGCGAACACGAGCGTGAGATGTGCCCAGAAGAAGATGCCGTGCAGCACGATGAGCGCCTCGCTGCCTGATCCGAGCGGCCGGAAGACGCTCGACAATGCAGACGCGATCGGTCTCCACTGCCCGAGCGCCTCGGGTGCGCCTGCAGCAATCCGCGTCGCGTAGTTCAGCTCCATGCAGACGAGCAGGACTCCGATCCACGCGAGGATGAGAATCGCGTCACCGCGATGGCTGCCGCGGAATCGTGTGGGGTTGATGAGGAGGCGGTTGAACAGCGCCATCACGATGCCGCAGATGACGACGAAGAAGAAGAGGTCCTGCAGGAACGCGATGGCGCCGCTCCCCGGCAGGAGGTTGAACTGGAATCCCTGCCAGAGCGCTTCGACGATCCCCTGCGCGATCGCTGTGAGGAGCACCACGAATCCCCAGAAGATGAACGCATGCAGCACTCCGGCAAACGGCCAGCGCAGCAGGCGCCCCTGAGCAACGACGTACACGAAGAACGCACGGACTCGTGCCGCGGGGTGATCGAGCCGGCGCTCCGGGCGCGTCGTGCGCCGCATCGCGCCGAGCAGCTTTCGCCAGCGCAGCCCGCTCGCGACGAGCGATGCTCCCGCAAGGAGCACCAGCGCGATGGGGCTGAGGACCGCGGTCACCGCCGCGGACATCAGCGCCCCTTCCACTCCGGCGTGCGTTTCTGCAGAAAGGCGGTGATGCCCTCGGCGGCATCTTCGCTGCCGAAGAGGGTGACGAACTCGCGCCGCTCCGTCTCGAGCGCATCCTCAATGGGGAGCGTCGATCCCGCGTGCATCGCTCGCTTTGTGGCGGCGAGCGCCAGAGGCGCCCTCGACGCAAGCAGCGCCGCCCAGCGCTGCGCCGCCGCGGGAAGGTCGTCAGGCTCGACGACCTCGGCCACCAGACCCAGTGCCAGCGCGCGGTCGGCATCGATCGGATCGCCCGTGAGGAGCAGCTCGGTCGCGCGAGCGGCGCCGATGAGCCGCGGCAGGCGCTGGGTGCCTCCCCACCCGGGGATGATGCCGATCTTGATCTCGGGCTGACCGAACCGCGCGGACCGAGACGCCAGGCGGATGTCACACGCGAGCGTCAGCTCGCAGCCGCCACCGAACGCGATGCCGTTGACGGCGGCGATGACCGGGAGACGCGACGCCTCGATCGCGAGCGTGAGGTGTGTCGCTTTCCCGACGGCTTCGGCGCCTCCGCCGAACTCCTTGATGTCTGCGCCGGCCGAAAAGAACTTCGGACCGTTCCCCGTGATGACCAGCGCGCGGCACGTGTCGTCAGCCTCGGCATTCGCGAGCCCCTCGGCAAGGCCGTTGACGACGTCACCGTTGACAGCGTTCGCCGGCGGATGGTCGATGGTGAGGGTGACGACGGCGCCCTCACGGTCGACGCGGATGACGTCATGGAGAACCTGACCCACGAGCTGTGCCTCCCTCGGTGCGATGACGGCTGTGTGCGTCATACCGCAAATGACCGCGCCCACGCCATGGTCCGCACATTGAGCGCGAGTAGAGTGCCGTACCGTGGAGCTTCCCCCGCTCGGTGACCGGGTCGAGCCCGACGCGCTGCGCGAGCTGAGTGACGAGGACATCGACGCCCTCGGCGCGACGTTGCAGGGCAGTGAGCGGGCGATCATCGCCGCGATGGCTCCATACGAGCAACACCTCCGCGAGATCCGCACCCGGGCAACCGAGCTCGCAACCGAGCGTCGCAGGCGCGAGCGCGCCCAGCAGGTGGCCCAGCGCGCCGGTGTCCGTGAGGCCGCGAAGTCGGGCGGGATGCCGAGCCTCGCAGCCGCGCTCGAGAGTCCCGATGAGGCGTTCGACCCCGCGAGGTCTCTGTCGGACGTGACCGCGTTCCTCAGCAGCGGCGGCCAGGTCGGTTTCGGCTTCGCGACCCGCCCGGGAACGATGACCTTCACCGACGGGCGTCAGCAGCGTCAGGCACGCACCTGGGGTGAGGCGAGAGCGCTGCACGCGCTGGGATGGGATCCGGGGGCGCCGGGTGTGCCGGGTGTGCGTGTCCACCTCGCGGGGAGCCGGGTCGAGCGCGTCGTGACCGCCGGAGACGTCGTGCTCGACGTCGCAGCGACCGGCTCGTCAGACGCCGCTCGCTGACCTCATCGGAGGGACGGGCGGCGCTGCGGCGGGAAGCCGCTGCACGATGACCTTCTCGATGTCGCGCGATACGGTGATGGCGGGCCTCGTGGCGTCGATGCGCAGGAAGCGACGCGGATGCTGTGCCGCCAGTTGCTCGAAGGCCGCCTCGACCGCGGCGTGGAACGTTTCGGGGGCCACCTCGAAGCGATCGAGCGGGAGCTGCTGGGCTCGCTGTCGCTGCGCCGCTGCCGCGCCGGGAATGGCGAGGTAGAGAGTCAGGTCGGGCCAGACATCGCCGCATGCCGCAGCGTGCAGACGGAGCAGGTCGCTGGCCGGAATCCCCCGGCCGCCGCCCTGGTACGCGATCGTCGAGTCGGCATAGCGGTCGGCGATGACCACCGCCCCGCGCCTGAGCGCGGGCAGGATCGTCTCGTACAGCAGTTGCACGCGCTCGGCGGTGAAGAGCAACGCCTCGGACCACGCTTCCAGCGCCGGTCCGCGCTGATGCTGCAGGACGAAGCTGTGCAGGATCTCGCCGAGCGGGGTCTCGTCGGGACGGACGGTGACGACCTCATGTCCCTGCTGGCGCAACGACCCGGCCAGTGACGCGACCTGCGTGCTCTTGCCGGCGCCGTCCAGGCCCTCGAACGAGATGAAGAAGCCGCGCCACGCGCTCATGTCAATCACCACTCCCCCGGGGCCGATCCCTCACCCGGACGGCTCATTCCGTGGGTCGTAGTATGACGAGTCGTCGATTGGGTTCGTCACCGGTGCTGCGCGCAGAAAGCTCGTGGCGCTCCACCAGTTGATGCTGCAGCCTGCGCACGTACGAGTTCTGCGGCGTGAGCTCGACGTCGTCACCGGTTCGTTGCATCTGCTCGATGCCCTCGATCACGTCCTGCATCGCGGCCTCGGTGTCGTCCGGCGCCTCGACGCCGTACACCCGGGCGAGCGCTCCCTTGATCTGCGCGACCGTGTTGCTGCGCAGCACATGGATGGGGATGCCCGACGACTCGGCGGCGCGCACCGGCGAATCGTGACGCCGGTAGTAGTTCTTCAGGGTCAGGACGACGTCGGCGTCGTCGATGTGATGCTGGATTCGAACCGGCAGGTGCATCTCGCGGAGTGACTGCTCGAGGTAGCTCCGCGAAACCCCGTACGGAAAGATCGAGAGGGGCGGCCCGGTGCGCACGGGTTGCGACGGTGCAAGCGCCTGCGCGGGCTGCTCCCACTCGCGCCCGCGGCGCTGCTGACCGGCGATGTACTCGTCGACGTCGAACCGTCGCTGGCGCTCGCGCCCACGGCGCGCACTGCGGGCCCCGCTCGAGAAGGGTGCCGGCTCGAACGGTGAGGGTCGCGTCGCGACCGCGGACGTGTCGATACGGCTGATGATCTCGCCGTCATCGCCGCGCAGCCGCAGCTGGGGCGGGCGGACCCGGCCGCGCAGCGCTTCGTCGACGGTCTCCGCAAGCGGCGCGTGCACGACCACCCGGTCCCGCTCCTGAATCTCGATGAGGACGTCGAACGTCGGCGGCGACTTGCGCTCGAGCACGGATTTCTGCGTCCCGCGGCGGCGCGCCTCCTCATCGGAGAGCGTGACGGTCTGGATGCCGCCGAGCAGGTCGTTGAGTGTGGGGTTCACCAGCAGCGAGTCGATGTTGGAGCCGTGCGCCGTGCCCACCAGCTGTACCCCCCGCTCCGCGATCGTGCGGGCGGCGACCGCCTCCAGCTCCGTGCCGATCTCGTCGATGACGATGCACTGCGGCATATGGTTCTCGACCGCCTCGATCATGACCGCGTGCTGCAGCGCGGGCGTGCGCACCTGCATCCGCCGGGCACGGCCGATCCCGGGATGCGGGATGTCGCCGTCGCCGGCAATCTCGTTCGACGTGTCGACGATCACCACGCGCTTGCCGCACTCATCACTGAGGACGCGAGCGCACTCTCGGAGCATGGTGGTCTTGCCGATGCCGGGAGGTCCGAGGAGGAGGATCGACTGGCCACCGATGACCATGTCCTTGATGATGTCGATGGTGCCGGTGACGGCACGACCAACTCTGCACGTGAGTCCGACGACGTCGCCCGCCCGGTTTCGGATGGCGCTGATGCGGTGCAGCGTGCGCTCGATGCCGGCGCGGTTGTCGTCACCGAACAGGCCGACGCGCTCGGTGACGTACTCGATCTCCGCATTGCCGACGTTCGCCGAGTCGAGGATCGCCTCGCCGTCTGTGAATCTCGCCTCGGGCTCGCGGCCGAGGTCGAGCACCACTTCGAGGAGATCGCCGCGTCCCTGCGAGAGACGCTGCGCGGCGGAGGCGATACGGGGAGGGAGCGCTGCAAAGAGCAGGTTGAGCTCCTCTTCCCATGAGGATCCGTATGGCATCACCTGGGCGACGATCTCTCTCTCCTCGAGGCGGTTGTTGACAGGACTCGGAGCGGGACGGACGTCGAGGGTACGGGGATGCTGCGGGCGATCCCCGCACGGATGAGCACTGGCTTCTTGCGCCGCGACACCGCCTGGATGCGCACCTTCGCACCGAGCTCGCTGATGAGCAGCAACTGCGTGCCGTATACGGCGAAACCCCGCTGTTGCAGCGCGCGGATGAGCTCCGAGTCGTAGTGCCGGAGCACGCAGGTCGCCGGGCCCGACGGCACCTCGCGCAGGATGGCGTCGATGATCGCGTCGCGGAGCGCGGGGTCATGTCCCTCGACCATCATGCTCAGGCTCGCCGGCTGGGCGGCCGTGGGGGGGCGGATCGCTGCCCAGGCGACGATGCCGGGATGCTCCACAACCACGTGCTTCACGTTGTCGCGGCCGAGTCCGGCGACGAGCCCCTGCGCGTACGCGCCCTGCCATGTCTTCAACGACGGACCCTCGACGTCCGCGACGTGCGACGGGGTCGTGCGCAGGTACAGCAGATGGATCGCGCCGATGTCGTCGCGTCGTGCGGCGCGGATGAGGGTTGATTGCACCGTCGCGTCCGGGTCGACGCCGGCCTCGTCCCGGTACAGGATCTGTTCGGTGGCGAACTGCGTGAACCCATGTTCGAGAAACACCGGCAGCAGCGGGTGATCGAGAGGGAGCCGGACCTGGACTCGTTGGACACCGAGCTCGAGGCCGCGATTGCGCACGCCATCGAGCAGCTCGGCACGTGCGAAATGGCCGTGCGCGGTCGTCGACGTGCACAGGTTGAGGATCTGCCACGACAGCGGACGGACCGGCAGCGCCTGCACCTGCAGGAAACCGACCACGCCCTCCTTGGCGTCCTCGGCGACGAGCATCTCCTCGGCAAGGTCGGTGATCGGGACCACCGATGACAGGGATTTCGTCAGCGCCTGCCAGAGGCGGCGCAGCGTCGCCTGCGGCACCGGACTGTCCGGCGTCATCTGCGCCCCGTGACGCTCGTCCTCGGTGGCCTCACGGTACAGCTGCTCGATGCGCGCGAGATCGCGGAACGACGCCGAGCGGATGATCATGCCGCGCTCTCCTCGAGGATCGCCGCCGCACGCTGGAGGAACAGCCGATGCAGCCGAGCGTCGTCGGTCATCTCGGGGTGGAAGCTGAGGCCGATATGCGGTCCCTGGGCGACCGCCACGGCATTATCGCCAAAACTGGCGATAACTTCGGCAGCGGGTCCGGTCCTGACGATGAGTGGGGCGCGGATGAACACCGCGTGGAACGGATCGGATCCCAGCGGTGCGACCACGACGTCGGCTTCGAACGACTCGACCTGCCGCCCATATCCGTTGCGCCGGACGGTGACGTCGAGGACACCGAAATTGATCTGGTCGGGCCGGCCGTCGAGCACCTCACTGCTCAGCAGGATGAGACCGGCGCAGGTGGACAGCGTCGGCATCCCCTGTGCAAGACGTTCGCGAAGCGGTGCCTCCAGGCCGAAGACCTGGATCAACCGGCTCATCGTCGTCGACTCGCCGCCCGGCAGCACGAGCGCATCGACGCCCTCGAGGTCGGCGGCGGTACGGACCGTTGTTGCCTCCGCGCCACAACCTCGAAGCGCCGTGAGATGTTCGCGGACGTCGCCCTGGAGGGCGAGAACGCCTACCCGCAGGATTGTCGCTCCCTCTTCAGCGGACGCAAATGCTCCGTCCCTGGCGGGGCAGGCTTCGCGTCATTCGCACACCTCTAGTGTACGCCGCCGGCACGGCGAGGGCAGCCTCACCAACCCCGCGTGGCGAGCAGTTCGCCGGCAGGCATCGACGCGACATCGAGACCGGGCATCGCCTTCGCGAGCCCGGCACTTGCGTCGGCAATAGCCTGGGGATTGTCGAAGTATGTCGTCGCAGCGACGATTGCCTTTGCGTACGCGGGCGGATCGTTGCTCTTGAAGATGCCACTGCCGACGAAGTTGCCGTCGCAGCCAAGCTGCATCATCAGCGCCGCGTCAGCCGGCGTGGCGATCCCGCCCGCTGAGAAGTTCACGACCGGGAGCTTCCCGGTGGCGTGGATTTCCTGCACGAGGTCGAACGGCGCGCCGAGGTGCTTCGCCTCCGCCATCAGCTCGTCCTCCGACATCGCCGCGATACGCCGGATACCGCCACGAACCGCGCGCATGTGACGCACCGCCTCGACCACGTTGCCGGTGCCCGCCTCGCCCTTGGTGCGGATCATCGCGGCGCCCTCGCCGATACGGCGCAGCGCCTCACCGAGGTCGCGAGCACCGCACACGAACGGGACGTTGAACTTCCACTTGTCGATGTGGTTCTCCTCGTCCGCCGGGGTCAGCACCTCGGACTCGTCGATGTAGTCGACACCCAGCGCCTGCAACACCTGCGCTTCGACGAAATGTCCGATGCGTGCCTTGGCCATGACCGGGATGGTCACCGCCGCGATGATCTCCTTGATCAAGCCGACATCGCTCATGCGTGCCACGCCACCGTCGCGGCGGATGTCGGAGGGCACGCGCTCCAGGGCCATGACGGCAACGGCGCCCGCGTCCTCGGCGATCTTCGCCTGCTCCGGTGTGACGACGTCCATGATCACGCCGCCCTTGAGCATCTCCGCGAGGCCGCGCTTGACCCGCACGCCGCCCGTGTGGGGATCGTGTCCGTTGGCTGCTGTCTTGTCGCTGCTCATGCTCTCGCTCCTCGCCCGACTTCTTGCACCGGGCACGCAGCCATTCTAAGCGTTTCTCTAAGGCTTTTTCGCTTTCGCCGCAGGCCTCGACGCGCTCTTTGTTGCAGTCTTTGTGGTGCTTCTCGCCACGGGCTTCGCGGTCTTTGTTGCAGGTTTTGTTCTGCTCGCGGGCGCGGTCCTTGCGACCGGTCGGGCGGCGTTGAGTTTCTCCGTATGCAGTTTCAGAGTCTCGACCGAGCGTTGCAGGTTCCCGCGCACGATGGGCTCCGCGGCGCGGCCCAGGAGCTTCCCTGCGATACCACCGCCGAACTCGTACTCCATGTCGAAGGTGACGCTGGTGGCGTTTGCCTTGGGAGCAAAGGCCCATCTGCCAATCTGCTTGAAGCCTTCACGCGAATTCCAGCCGATGGTCCTGTTCTCGGCCCACGTCGTGATATCGACGATGGACGAGAGCGTCGTCGGACCGGCCTTCATGCCGACGGCGAACTGCGCGCCCTTTCCATGCGTCACCTTACCGGTGGGCTGCCACTTCACCAGGTCCTTCATGTACTTGGTGGTGTTGCGGTAGTCGTCCACGTATGCAAACACCGTGGCCACCGGAGCGTTGATGGTCATGTCGATGGTGATATGGCCCATGTGCGTCCACTCCTGGCGCGGCGGCACCGCGCGTTTCCCCTTCAGTATGCGTCGCGGGCCAGGGTCCCGTTCGGCCGGGAATCTGGGCCGTCAAAGGCGGGTGGTATCATCCGGGCCGGCACCGGGAAGTAGCTCAGCCAGGTTAGAGTGCGCGGTTCGGGACCGCGAGGTCGGGAGTTCGAATCTCCCCTTCCCGACGGTTGCCGACTACGGGTGTGTGGCCGTCGGAAGAGCAGCGAAGACGTCGTCAGCGTAGACGTACACCTGCAGCAGACCAACGGTGCGCACGGCCTCCGGTGACGGCAGACCGGCGAGATTCGCAGCGCTGATGCACAGGTCGTCGCCGCGGCACGGCGCGCGCAGCACGATCACGAACACCGGTCCCGGTCGCTCCTGATACCACGCGGGCGCGGCGAACTCATAGCGACACAGCCCCGTCGCACTGGTGCCGGCGCTGCACTGCTGCAACGGAAGCGCGTCCGCGCGCCCACCCGTGAACCAGCCCACCGCGTACGACTCCCAGTATCCGCCGTATCCATGGGTAACGCCGAGGTGCTCCAGCGTGCTCGTCAACTGCGCTGAGTCAGCATAGTCGGGGCCCGCGAAAGGGTACGCAGGCGCACGCGCGATCCCCGCCGCGCTGACCAGCGCGAGACACGTGACCCCCGCGACAACGAACCCGCGGCGTCTTGGTACCGCGAGCATTCCGAGGGGCAGCAGCGCTGCGACGGCGAACCAGAGCCCGTCGACATAGTGCCCTTGGTAGTTCACCGGGCTGCGTTGAATGCCGAGACCGGAAACGCAGAACGCGCCGACGATGCCGGCGGATGACAGGAGCCAGAACCAGACGTAGATTCGCTGAGCGGGCACCGCCTCGCCGCGAAGCGCGGACACGATCCGGCTCGCCATGTAGATGATCCCGAGAAAGAACGCCAGCGCCCCGATGGCGACCACCCCACTGAGGACGTCGCTGTACCAGGCCCCGGTGAACATCTGCCCGAGAGTCGCGACCGTTGTTCGCAGCCCGTCGGTGAATCCCTGCATGCTGAATGCGAAGGCGGTGTTGCCGCGCTCGACGATGTGGTTCGCCGCTGCCCAGACAACGATGATCGCGGCGACGGCGACGCCAACGCAGACCGTGAGCAGCACCGCCGGACGTCGCGAACGATGTCGCAGCGCGAGCGGCGTGACGCACATCATCCACGGCACGACGGCGGCTGCGAGCACCAGCGGATCCGAGACGATGCAGACAGCGGCGAGCGCTCCCACCACGATGGACGCCGCGATGCCCGCCCCACGAAGACCGCGCGACAGCGCGACCAGCTGCCACGCGAAGACGGCCGTCATGAGCAGCGTGCCCTCATGCGCGATCGGGGTGAGGAACTCCCATGCGACGACCGGTGGTGTCGCCACGCAAAGCGCTGCCACCGCTATCGCTGCCCGGGCGCCGAACACTCGCCATGTGGTCCATGCCATGAGCCCCGCGGTGACGAGCAGCACCACCGCCCCAAACGCCATCGCGGCGACCTGGCCGCCCGTGGCCTGGTTGATCAGGCCGACGACCCACAGAGGCCCGATGCCCGACTGAGACGGCACGGCGAGACCCTGCCCGTACTCGCCGTGAAACACGGCATCCCCAAGCCGGAGCGCCTCGGGGAAATCCGTGTACGAGAAGTACGAGGAAAGAAGAGCGGGCAGGCGCAGAACGACAACCGCAACGTAGACCCCTGCCGCGCAGATCGGCGCGACGACACCGGGATCCAGCCACGACCGCCGTCGTGCGGTGAGGGTGTCGTCCCGGTTCCCGGTTCCAACACGCCACTCGCGGAGGGCTGTGATCACGCGCCGATCGTACGTCGGCTTCGGAAACCCCGCCGCACGGTTCGGTTACTTCCGATCACCGCCTGCTGACGGCACTGCATCGCCTCGCTGCTCAGGCGTGCTCGGCGACTCGCTCCCCGTTCCGGACACGCCCCGTGGACGCGCGACGGCGAGGCGATAGCATTGCCGCGCGGCCCCGTAGCTCAGTGGATAGAGCAGAGGTTTCCTAAACCTTGTGCGCAGGTTCGATTCCTGCCGGGGCTACAGACGGCTCGCGAGTCATGACCGCGCGCGCAACTGCGATGATTCCAGCGATATCCGGAGGAGCCGACATGAACGAACGGGGCGTCTTTGTGCTCGCCGATCGCGCACTCGACAGGGTCGTCGGACAGATCACCGACGACCAGTGGGACATGCAGATGCCGGCGAGTTTCGCGCAGGGGCATGAGACGGAGAACATTCCGTCGCTACGGACGGTCATCGGATACCACGCGTTCGACGATGCGTGGGTCCCCGACATGCTCACAGGCCGGACCATCGACGAGACCGGGAAGACGAAATTCGACGGCGACCTGCTCGGCGCGGATCCGAAGGCATCGTTCGCCGCGATCGTCGACAAGTCGTGCGACGCCGCGATGCGGCTGGACGACCTCGATCGCACGGTGCACTGCTCGTTCGGGGACTATCCGGCACGCGAATACTTCTGGCAGATCAACGGGTTTCGAGGCCTTCGCGCGTGGGACATCGCCAAGGTGATCGGAGTCGATCCGACCCTTCCGGACGACCTCGTCCAGGGATTGTGGGACGAGTTGAGCCCCGTCGCGGATGCGTACCGGCAGTACGGCGTCTTCCCGCCGGCGATACCGGTCCCCGACGATGCGCCACTGATGCAGCGACTGCTCGGGCTCACGGGACGCGACCCGGGATGATCGTCGCCGCCCACGCGATTCTCTACGCGGACGACCCTGAGGCTGCGAGAGCCTTCTTCCGCGATGTGCTCGACATGCCGAACGTCGATGCGCACGGCGGGTGGCTGATCTTCAAACTTCCGCCGTCGGAGCTGGGGATGCATCCGACCGGAGAGTCGTCGCCGAGCGGGCACCACGAGCTCTTCCTGCTGTGCGACGACGTCGACCAGACTGTCGCTGACCTCACGGTGAAAGGCGCCGAGTTCGCCGGCCCGGTGACGGAGACCCGGTTCGGCCGCCTTGTTCGGATGCGCGTCCCCGGCGCCGGCGAGATCGGCCTCTACCAACCGTCACACGCAACCGCATACAACCTCGAGGACTGATGCCATGAGTTCCGAACCGCGCCGGCAGACGATCACGACCCCCGACAGGCGGGATCTCGAGGTCGTGTCCGCCGGCCCCGAAGACGGACGCTGTCTTCTCTGGCACAGCGGGACACCGTCGTCGGCCGCCATCTTCGGACCGTCACTCGCCGCGGCGAGCGAGCGCGGCCTCCGGTTCGTGACGTTCTCACGCTCCGGGTATTCGACGTCGACGCCAAAGCCGGGTCGATCCGTCGGCGATGTCGCGCAGGATGTCACCACCATCCTCGACGCCCTCGGGTTCGACACATTCATCTGCGCCGGGCAATCGGGCGGTGGCCCGCACGCGCTCGCATGCGCCGCGCTGCTTCCCGACCGGGTGCTCGCGACCGCGACCCTGGCCGGAGTCGCTCCGTGGCCGGCCGAGGGGCTCGACTGGCTCGCGGGCATGGGGCCCGAGAACCTGGTCGAGTTCGAGGCGAGCATGAAAGGGCCTGACGTGCTCACGCCGTATCTCGAGGTCGAGGCCGGGCACCTGCGCCTCGTGGAGGCGGATGAGGTCGCGGCGGCCCTGGGCGGTCTTGTGAGCGACGTGGACAAAAGAGCGCTGACCGGTGCCTACGCCGAGCACATCGCGGGCAGCTTCCATCGCGCGGTGTCCGCAGGCACGGCGGGGTGGCGCGACGACGACATCGCGTTCGTACATCCCTGGGGATTCGACCTCGGGTCGATCCGCACCCCGGTCGCCGTCTGGCAGGGCGGCGAGGACCGGATGGTCCCGATGCCGCACGGCGAATGGCTCGCTGCTCACATCCCCGGCGCGGAGCTGCACGTGCTCCCCGAGGAAGGCCATCTCTCCCTTGCCAACAACCGGTTCGGCGATGTCCTCGACGGATTGCTTTCGATGGCGGACACTGGACCGAAGGCAGCCCGCGCTTCCTGAACGCCGTATAGTCGCCCCCATTCTTCGAGGACGAGGAGAGGAGATCACCGATGCCATCTTCCGATGAGGTCAAGCAGAGCATCACCAATTGGTGCTCGTCCGACGACGACCTGGAGATCACGTCCGACCGCTTCGAGCCGGGCACCGACTTCGCTTTCGGGCTGAAGTCCGGGACCCTGAGCAGCTCGCCCGTGGACCTGGTCGTTCTGCAGGCCGCCGGTGCCGATCGCGTGACGATCCGCCGGAGCGTGACCCTCAGCGGTGACAACGTCAGCGCGGCGAACGAGCTCGTCGCGCAGCGGCCCGGCTCGGTGACGGCGGCGGTCGAGCGCTCCGGCGGTGACACGAGCGTCGTGGCGCAGACCTACGTCTATCACGACGGGCTCAGCAAGCACACCTTCGTGCAGGCGGTCGCGGAGCTCGCTCGCACGAGCGCGCTGCTCGACGCAATCAGCCCCGAGATCGCGACGACCGACGACGACACCGTCCTTGCCGACATGCCGGACGACGGCACCGCGACCGACAGCGACACGGTCGCGGCCGCAGGCACCGGTGCCGTTGCGGCGGACCTGACAGGCCCCACGCCCGCGATGGGCGAGTCGATCCCCCAGGTCGTCGTCCCGCAACCGGTGCCGACCCCGACGCCGATCCCCACCCCGCAGCCGCTGCCGCAGCCGAGCTTCACGCCGCAGCCGGCGCAGCCCGCGTACTCCCCGCAGCCGTATCAGGCGCAACCGGTCCAGGCGCAGCCCGTGCCGCAGCCGGCACCCGCCGGCCAGTGGGCGCCCAGCCACTCTGTGCCGCCGCAGGGTCTCCGGGCCTGGGGCGCCCCTGATCCGTCCGGTCCCGTGGTCGCCAACCTGGCGCCGGGCCTGCCCATCCAGGTGGCGGAAGTGCGCGGCGCGTGGGCTCGCGTCATCTGCTCGAACGGCTGGACGGGTTGGATCGACGGCCGGATCATCGGCGTCGCCGCCTGACGGTCACTCACGGATGAGCACCGGCGCGGACGCCCGGTGAGCGAGCCGAAGGAGCTGCCCGGGCTCGACGAGCTCACTGCCGCGCTGCACGCGCGCCGGGAGCGCTCGCTCGCCATGGGCGGACACGAGCGGATCGAGCAGCAGCACGCCCGGCACAAGCTGACGGCGCGCGAGCGCATCGACCTGCTCTTCGACGCCGGCACGTTCGTCGAGTTCGGCGTCCTCGCGCATCAGCACTCGATGACCGGGGGCATCACCGAACCGGAGCGTACGCCGGCAGACGGTGTGGTGACCGGAGAGGGGCTTGTCGACGGGCGGCGCGTGTACTGCGCCGCATACGACTTCACGGTCATGGCCGGATCCATGGGCATGATCGGCGAGCAGAAGGTGGCGCGCCTCCGCAAGAAGGCGATGCTCAACAGGCTGCCGATGATCTGGCTGCTCGACTCCGCCGGCGCCCGCATCCAGGAGGCGGCCGGCAGCACGTTCGCCGGCAGCGGCGCCCTCTTCTTCGAGCAGGTCCAGATGAGCGGCGTCGTCCCGCAGGTGGCGGCGATGCTCGGCCCCTGTGCCGCGGGCACCGCGTACATCCCCGGACTCGCCGACTACGTCCCGATGGTCAAGGAGACGAGCAGCATGTCGCTCGGCGGCGCGAGGCTCGTGAAGGCCGCGACCGGGGAGGAGACCACGGACCACGACATGGGCGGAAGCCAGGTCCATTGCTACGTCAGCGGTGTGGGTGATCTCGAGGTCGACGACGACCCGGCCTGCCTGGCCGCCGTGCGCGAGTTCCTCTCGTTTCTACCGTCCAACAACCGCGAGCTGCCGCCGCGTCGAGCAACCGCGGATCCGCGCGACCGCCGCGTCGACGGTCTCGCCAGGCTGGTACCGACGAACCCTCGCGCGGCATACGACATGCGCAAGGTGATCCGGAGACTCGCCGATGACGGACATGTCTTCGAGATCAAACCGACATTCGCGCGCAACATCATCACGGCGTTCGCTCACTTCGACGGCAGGAGCGCGGGCATCGTGGCGAGCCAGCCGATGATCAAGGGAGGCGCGCTCGACATCGACGCCGCGGACAAGGCAGCCCGCTTTGTCTGGTTGTGCGACGCCTTCAACATTCCGCTCGTCTTCCTGCAGGACGTCCCCGGGTTCATCGTCGGCACCGAGGTCGAGAAGCAGGGAATCATCCGGCACGGGGCCAAGATGCTGTTCGCGGTGAGCGAGGCGACGGTGCCGAAGGTGACCGTGGTGCTGCGCAAGGCGTACGGCGCCGGGTACTACGTGATGTGCGGCCGCGGCTACGAGCCTGACACGCTCGTCGCGTGGCCGACGGCGGAGATCTCGGTCATGGGCCCGGAGGGCGCGGTCGACATCATCTTCACCAAGCAGATCGCTGCCGCCGACGATCCCGCGGCGGCCCGCGCGGCCTTCGCCGACGCCATCCGCCTGACCATCGACCCGTTCATCGCAGCGTCGTGGGCGATGGTGGACGACATCATCGACCCCGCCGATACGCGAAGGGTCATCATCGAGGCACTCGAGGGTGCGGAGACGAAACGGCAGCGACGCGCCTGGCGCAAGCACGGCGTGCCGCCGGTGTGAGGAGGGCAACGTGGCAGAAGTGAAGGCCGAGCTGGTCGGCAATCTCTGGAAGATCATCGTCGAGGTCGGACAGGTGGTCGAGGAGGACGACACGCTGATGATCCTGGAGTCCATGAAGATGGAGATCCCGATCACCACCCCGATGTCGGGAACCGTGATCCAGATCCTTGTCGCCGAGGGCCAGGTGGTGCAGGAGGGCCAGACGGTCGCCGTCGTCGAGTGACGGGATCGGGCGGGTGACCGTATCGCGACGGTGGCGATAGCCCCTCGCGCGCGTGCGACGATGACTCGGTGACCCAGCTCGACACCATCAGCGTCAAGACCTCGGACAACGTCACGCTCGGCTATACGGTCGCGGGCGTCGGGAGCCGGATCGTTGCGCAGTTCCTCGACAACTGCGTCGCCATACCCCTGACGATCGTTGCCATCCTCCTTGCGGGAGCGCTCGCCGGCACCTTCGTCACCACGAGCGAGGGATCGGATTTCGCCAACGCGGCGATCGGGATCTTCGCGTTCTTCGTGTACTTCGGATACTTCTTCGTCGCCGAGGCGGTGACCTCGGGCAAGACGCCAGGCAAGAGCGCCATGGGCCTGCGGGTGATCCGGGTCGACGGATCGGCGGTCGACTTCGGTGCCGTGGCGGTGCGCAACGTCATCCGTGTCATCGATTTCTCGGTCGTGCTCGTGGGGCTCGTCGTGATGTTCTTCCAACCCCAGACGCGCCGCCTCGGCGACCTTGCCGCCGGAACGGTGGTGGTGCGGGACCGCACGCTGATCACGCTCGCGGCCGCAGCATCCCCACCGCCGATCATCCTGCGGACTCCGGACGCCGGCCCCGGCATCTCCGGCATCGAACGCCTGGGCAGCTTCGAGCACGATGCGCTGCGAGTGTTCCTCGCGCGTCCCGGGTTGAGCCCGCGGCTGCGCGCCAGCCTGTCGGCCGACATCGCCAAGCGGCTGATGGAGCGGCTGGCCATGCCCGCGGACGCGCCCGAGCGACACTGGACGCCGGAGCTGTTCATCGAGCGGGTCTACCTGCAACTCGACCAGCGTCTGCGGTGAACCTCGACGCGTTCATCGGCGAGCGCCACGCTCGCTGGGAGGAGCTCGAGGCGGCCATCAAGACCGCGCGGCGTGGACGGCTGCGCACGCAGTCGGCGAGTGACATCGAGCGGTTCGGCATGTTGCTCCGTCAGACGTCCAGCGACCTCGCCATCGCACGCCGCGACCATCCCGACACACCGATCACGGAGTACCTCAACACGCTGTGCGCGCGAGCGCATCCTCTGCTGTACCGCGGCAGGGCGGTGCGCGTGGGGTCGATCGGACGATTCTTCGCGACCGCGTTGCCGCGATCGTTCCGCGCCGCCTGGCCGTACATCACCGCGAGCCTGGTGTTGATGCTCATCGGTTTCGTCGCCGGGTGGATCGCCGTCGACGTCCGCCCCGACCTGCGGTCTTCACTCGTCCCGCCATCACTGTTCGACCAGATGGCACGCGGTCAGATCAGCACCGGCGTGCAGGATGCGCCGTTTGCCGCCGCGTTCATCATCCAGAACAACATCCGCGTCGCGCTGATCTGCTTTGCCGGCGGCGTGTTCCTCGGTATCCCGACAGCGTTCGTGCTGCTCAGCAACGGCTGGATGCTTGGCACGGTCGCGGCCGCGGTTCGCCTCGGCGGCTACGACGTGCAGTTCTGGTCACTCATCGTTCCTCACGGCGTTCTCGAGCTCAGCGTCATCGTGATCAGCGGTGGCACCGGTCTGATGCTCGGTGACGCGATCCTCCGCCCCGGACAGCTGCGCCGCGGTGAAGCGCTCGCCCGCGTCGCGGTGCGCGCGGTCATGCTCGTCCTGGGCGCGGCGAGCCTGCTCGTGATCGCCGGCACGTTCGAGGCGTTCGTCTCCCCGTCGGGGCTGCCCGACGGCGCGAAGCTCGCGATCGGGGCGGCGGTCGGAATCCTCCTGTACTCGTGGCTGGTGCTGGCGGGGCGGAAGCCACGCCGCCGCCGAACGTTCGCCTTCGACCGTCCGGCGGAAACCCCCGCGTAGACTGGATTCATGGAGGTCGTCCGGATCACGCCGCGAGGCTACTGTCACGGCGTCGTCGAGGCCATCAGGATCGCCAAGCGCGAGGGTGCCGCGCGCTCGGGCACCGAGAAGGTGACGATGCTCGGGTACCTCGTCCACAACGAGCATGTCACCCGAGAGCTGGAGGAATCCGGCGTGGCGCTCGTGGCCGAGACCGACCGCATGAAGGCGCTCGACCAGGTGGAAGAGGGAACGGTCATCTTCACAGCGCACGGCATCTCACCGGCCGTCGTCGAAGCAGCGCGAGCGCGCGGTCTCAACGTGGTCGACGCGACGTGCAGCGACGTCACGCGCACGCATGACCTCGTCCGCGACCTGATCGGGAGCGGGCATCACGTCATCTACATCGGCAAACGCGGGCACCCGGAGCCGGCCGGGGTCATGGGTATCGCACCGGAGCACACGACGCTCGTGGAAAGCCTCGACGAGGCGGACACGGTCAGCCCGCCTGACGGACGGCCGCTCGCCGTCACCTGTCAGACGACTCTGAGCATGTGGGACACGCAGGCGATCATCGATCGCCTCGTCGAGCGCTTTCCGACCATCGAGGTCCACAACGAGATCTGTCGCGCGACGCAGGAGCGCCAGGAGGCCGCCGTCATCGCGGCCGACGACGTCGAGTGCGTGGTGGTGGTCGGCAGCGCGCGCAGCAGCAACAGTCAGCGACTCGTGCAGGTGGTTCGCGAGAAGGGCCACAAGCCCGCGTACCTCGTCGATACCGCCGCCGACATCGACCCGAGCTGGTTCAGGGGAATGCACCGAGTCGGGGTCACATCCGGCGCGTCGACTCCGACCCAGATCACGCGGTCGGTGATCGCGGCCCTGGAGGCGATGCCCGCAGCCTGAGTCACGTTTCGGCTGCCTGAGTCACAAACGCCGCCCGCCTGCTACTGTCGTCCCGAAGTGATGCCGTCGAGATGACCTCAGGAGGGCAGCTCCCACCCCCGCAGCCGCCGGGGCCGTGGGCCGGAGGTCAGTTCCCGCCGTCGCCGTACCTCCCGCCACCTCCGCCCGCGTATCCCGTGGCGTACTCAGGAGGACCGCCACACGCGGGGCCCGCCCCGGGGATCGGCTACGCGGGGTTCTGGATACGTTTCGTTGCCGCGCTCATCGACGGCATCATCATCGGCGTTCCGCTGGTCATCATCTTCTTCGTGCTCGAGGGGTCGACGTTGAAGACGTATGCCGACTGCCTGAACAACGCAGTGTCGACGGGCACCTACGCCGGCGCCTGCTCCAGCCCGTTCCTCGGTTCGATCGCCCCCTTTGAGCTCCTCGGATTCGGGGTTGAGGGGCTCTACTTCGTCGGCCTCTGGTCACAGCTCGGCGGGACGCTCGGTCAGCGGATGCTCGGCCTGCACGTCGTCGACGCCGCCACCGGACAGCACATCGGCGTCGGCCGAGCGATCGGCCGATTCATCGGGTATCTCATCAGCTCCGCCGTGTTTTCCATCGGCCTGATCTGGGCGGCATTTGATCCGCGCAAGCAGGGCTGGCACGACAAGATGGCCAGCACGTTCGTGGTCCGCAAAGTCTAGAATCCGGCAACCGTCCTCGCGAGTCGCGTCGCGACGGCAACCTTGAGGAGGAGAGCAATCGTGGCAGCACTGCCGCCCCAGCCACCCGGTGGTGGCCAGCCCCCGCAACCACCGGGCGTCTCGCCACCCAGCGTCGCGCCACCCAGCGTCGCCCCGCCGAGCGGCCCACCGACTGTCGGACCGCCGCAGAACCCCTATCCCGCCGCGGCATACACGCCGCAGTCGTTTGCGCCGCAGCCCTACGCGGCGCAACCCGTTGCCGCCGCACCGGTCAAGGTGCACAGGCGGACGTTCTTCCTCACGATCGCGCAGTTCATCATCATCGTGCTCGGCCTGCTGCGCCTTCTCGCGGGAGTCGCCTTCATCGGCTTCGGTGTGTACATCCTCGTCGCCGGTTCATCGCATCTGGCGACACTCCCCGGCTACGACCAGTACGTCAAGCAGTTCGGTGACGCCGTGGTCAACCTGGCGGCCTCGCTGTTCTTCATCATCGGCGTTCCGCTCTTCGTCATCGGGCTCATCGACGTCATCCTGGGGATCATCGTGGGCCGCCCGTCCAACGTTGCGCGCTGGATCATCATCGTTCTCGACGTCCTGAGCATGCTGTACGTCATCGACCTTCTCGTGAACAGCAAGCTCGGCGGCCTCAGCACGCTCATCATCCTCGTGTACCTCGCACTGAAGGTCATCGTGTTCTATGCGATGGCGCTCGATCCGGCGACGGGGCGGAACTTCGCGGGCAAAGCCAGGTAGCGCTGCAGGCGAGTGCGACCGTTCTAGAGTCGCGCTCGCCTTTTGAGGTCCAGATAGCGGTTCACCAGTCGCGGTGACAGCGTGCGCGCGTCCGCGTCGATGGTCTCGACGCCTGAGCGGCGGAGCACGCGCAACGTGTCCTCACGATCCGCGATGAGGCCCCCCGCGACCGCGCGGGCGTAGGTCTCGTCGCCGGATCGCGGCACCGCGTTCGCGGCGTCGTCGAGCGCCGGGTCGCGCACGGTCACGACAAGCGGGAGGTGGCGTTTGCGCAGACGCGCGCACTGCCGGATGAGCGCCCTTCCCTGGTCGAGATCGAGCACGTCGGTGAAGATGACGACGAGCGACCTGCGCGTCTGCCAGCGGCTGAAGTAGTTCAGCGCGTCGTCGTAGTCGGCCTCGGTCTCGCCCGGCCGGATTGGACGGGTGGCGTCGAGAAAACGGCGCAGTTGCGACGCTCCCGCGCGCGGTGGCAGCGTGCTCGTCACCGTGTCGGCGAATGCGAGCATCCCGGCCCGGTCGCCGCTGCGCAGCGCCACGTGCACGAGGAGCAGCGCCGCGTTGATGGCGTGGTCGAGCTTGGTCAGCTCCCCGGCGCCGATGCCCATGAGGCGACCGTGGTCGAGGCAGATGACGAGCGGTTGCGCGCGCTCGGGGATGAGCTCGGTGGCCATGAGCCGCCCCGTTCGAGCGGTGGCGCGCCAGTTGATGGAGCGTTGTGGGTCATCGGGAAACGCCTCGCGCACGCGCTCGAACTCGCTGCCCTCGGTGCGAAGGCGCATGGTGCGCAGACCGATCTCCGCCAGCTGACCGCGCCGCGCCAGCGCCTCGTACACGTCGATCGCGGAGAGGTTCGGATCGACTCGCACCGCGCGCGCCCGGCCGACGGTGGTCTGCCGCCAGCCGATGCGCCACGGACCATCCACCCGCACCACCGCGGCGCCGAGTGAGGAGTCACCACGCGCCACCGGCGTGACCGTGTACTCGACGCCGGCCGGGAGGCGCACGTTCCAGCGAACGCATGACGCGTGCAGCGCCGCCGGCACCCGCTCGTGAACGATCGCCGTCGCCCCGGCGGTGCGACCGGTGACCGTCAGTGTCACGCGGTTGGGGACGCCAACCGAGAGCAGGTCGGCACAGTCGCGGTCAGCGGTCAACGCGGCGGCCCCTGGCGCGCGGCGGGAGTCGACGACGATCATCCCGGCGCTCAGGGCGAGCAGGACCGCGCCCGCGATGATCAGCGCGGGGACCGCGGCTCCGCCCGCAATCACCATGATCGACGCCAGCAGCAGACCGGCGCCTCGCCAGGTCATGGCCGCACGATCATGGCCGCACGGTCACCTGGGGACCGGAACCCGTCCCACGGCGCGCTGCACGGCCGCCACCTCGGACACACCCTGGATCTCCGCCTCGGGACGCCGGATCATGCGGTGGCGCAAGGCGGGGATGCAGACGTCCTTGACGTCGTCGGGTACCACGTAGTCCCTGCCCTGGATCGCCGCCATCGCCTTGCCCGCCATCAGCAGGGCGATCGAACCGCGCGGGCTCGCACCGAGCGAGAGGTCCGGGCTGGTGCGCGTCGCGGTGACGATCGCCGAGATGTAGCCGAGCACCTCGTCGGAGATGCGGACAGCGGCGACCTCCGCGCGTGCGGCGGCGAGCTTCTCCGAGTCGATGATCGCCGTCACCCCGGCGGCCTCGAGGTCGTGCGCGTTGAACCCACCGTCGACGCGGCGGAGCATCACCATCTCCGTCGCCGGCTCGGGGACGTTCACCTCGAGCTTGAAGAAGAATCGATCGAGTTGCGCCTCGGGGAGCGGGTAGGTCCCCTCGTATTCGATGGGGTTCTGCGTGGCAACGACAAGGAAGCGGTCGCCCAGCGGCCGGGTCGTCCCGTCGGAGGTCACCTGCCGCTCCTCCATCGCCTCGAGCAGCGCTGACTGCGTTTTCGCCGGCGCTCGGTTGATCTCGTCCGCAAGCAGGGTGTCCGTGAAGATGGGTCCTTCGCGGAACTCGAAGGTGCCCGTGTCGGGCCGGTACACGCTGGTGCCGACGATGTCCGACGGAAGGAGGTCGGGCGTGAACTGCACGCGGGTGAACCGCGCGTCGAGCGCGGCCGCCAGCGTGCGCGCCATCAGCGTCTTCGCCGTCCCGGGCACGCCCTCGAGCAGGACATGGCCACCGCTGAGCACAGCGATGTAGAGCCCGTCGATGACCTGCAACTGGCCGACCACAGCTTTGCCCATCGTCTCGTGCAGGGCCGCGCGGAGTGCCGCCGCGTTGCTCTCGGTTGCCACTGCGGGCATTGTGCCCTGCGCGCTCGCGGAATCGATCATCGGACCGGCGTGCCCATCCAGTGACGCTCACATGCGTCCACGTCGCGCGCGAGACGCAGGAGCGCGCTCTCATCGGGTCTTCCGGACGCGAGAACGCGCGCATGCGCAAGCAGCGCCGCCAGCCCTGTGGCGCCCGGATCGCCGGCCGAGGCGATGGCCGCGCAGAACGACGGGTCGTCGAGGTGCCAGTCGACGCCTGTCGCGCCACCGATGCGGCGTTTCAATTCATCCGCGTATCGGGCCGCGATCGGGCCTCGTTGACGGCTCCGCGCGAACAGCTGACCCATCGCGGACACGTACGCGCCGGCGCTGGGGACCGCGGCCGAGCCGCCGTCGGATGCGGGCTTGCCGAGACGCCGGCCGTTGAGCGCGACCGTCAGCAGCATCACGAGCGCGATCAGTCCCGTCGCCAGCCCGACGGGGCCGTCGAAGATCGCTCCGGCACCGCTCGTCGCGTTGGTCTCTCCGTGATGGTACTCGTCGAAGCTGATCCGCCCGCCGCGAGCACGCTGCAGCAGGCTCAGCGCCAGAAACGCCGAGTCGCCGTGCCGGAGGCCGTCGTTGGAGAGCGGCTGCGTGTCACCGAGGACATACGCGCGACCGCTGCCCACGCGCACCATGCCCGCGACCACCGCACCGTTCTCGACCAGCATGGGAACGAGCGGCTGCTGGTCGGTGAACGTCAGGCCCGCGCCGACGGGCACCGATCTCACTCTGTCGGTGCTGTCGAACGGCTGCGCCACCGTCGCGGTGCCGGCATCCGCCGCCGGCGCCGGTTCGACGCCGATATCTCCGAGCAGTGGCGCGACGTTGGCGAGGCTGCCGGGCGATACGGCGAGGACGACATCGCCTCCCGCGCGGAGGAACGACATCGTGGCGTTGACGTCGGACGAGGTCAGCGGATCCGTCGGGTCGTAACAGACGACGACGTCACTGCCGTGCAGGTCGAACGTGCCACTGATGCGGGTCACGTCGAGACCGAGGCGCGAGAACCAGGTGTACAGCGCAAGCGTTCCGAGTGTTCCGGCCGAGCGCGACGAGGGGTTGGTCTGATCGTTCGGCGGCACGGCCGCCGCGATCGCGATGATCGCCAGCACGCAGATCCCCGCGATCAGCACGAGCATCGCCGAGAGCGGCGGCCTGGTCATCGCGCCGGAGCGCTCGAGCCGCGACGCGCAACCTTGCGCACCGCTTCACAGCGAGCCCGTGCGATCTCCCAGTCCGCCTCGGCCACCGAAATGTCTCCGTACCACGCCCTGTCGAACGCGGCAGCCGCGGGCGCGACGGCCGCGAGCAGGTCCGCGTCGGCGGAGATGGTCGCGAGCATCTCGCGCGTGGTCCAGGCGCGATCGATGCGAGCACGCCGGCCCGTCACGTCGAGCAGCGCTGAGCGGAACGCGCGCCGGATCGCCTCACGGTACTCACCGTGCCGCGCAGCCTCCAGCGCCAGGGCCCATTCGTGGTCCGGGTCGTCACCGGCCGTGGCCGGCTCCTGCCCCTGGCTCGCCCGCCGTCCTCCGACGACACCGCGCACTCGATAGAAGACGAATGCCGCGATGAGCGCGAGCACGAGGGCGCCGAGGCCGATCGATCCGCCGCTGCCGAGCAGGCCGTGGAGATGAGAGAGCACCCAGTTGATCGCGGCGCCGATGCGCTGGAAGATCGACGGTGGCGGGTTCTGGTCGAGATCAGCAAAAACATGGGACGCGTAGACGCTGTGGAGCACGTTCTCCGCATCCTGCGAGTTGACATCGCACGCCGATCCCGCGGGGAGCGCCAGTGTCGCGGTGAGCACCCCGAGGCGCTGCATGCTCCCGGTGACATCGGCCGGAGTCGACGTCAGCCCGTGGATGATCGGAGTGAGCTCGGGGACCGTGGACGGGACGAGGTCCTCGGCCTGCG
Organism: Candidatus Acidiferrales bacterium; assembly: GCA_035534435.1. Taxonomy (GTDB): domain Bacteria; phylum Chloroflexota; class Dormibacteria; order Aeolococcales; family Aeolococcaceae; genus Palsa-851. The sequence goes on along the minus strand of DATLRX010000035.1, from coordinate 28,759 downwards.
TCAGCGCAGTCAACGCCGCGACCGGCTGCGCGGGCGTGGCCGCGAGCGCCGAGCCGGCCGTGGTGAGGAGGCCGATGTAGGTGCTCGTGAGGCAGGCCGTCGCGGCGGTGGCGCGCGTCGATCCCGATGCGACGGTGGTCATCAACACGATGCCGCCGACGGCAGCGACGAGCAGGCGCCTCACAACGAGCTGGCGAGCATCTCGATGTCGAACCCCTCCTTGCGGATGCGCGCGTCGTAGTACAGGAGGGTCACGCCGATGTAGGTGACCGGGCCGACGAAGATCGCCGCGATCGCGCTCGCGAGCTGGTCGTAGATGAAGCTGTTGCCGGGGTCGATCGCCGCACCGGGCACGTCGATGAGTGCGGAGACGACCGACGAGACGATGCCCGAGATCAGGGCGAGCAGGAGGATGCGGCCCAGGGTCGGCCAGAAGCGGCCGCCGATCAGGTGCCAGCTTCGCTGCAGGCCCCGCCATCCCGAGACGCGCTCGAGCACGATGGCCGGGGCGGCGATCGCGGTGCGGACCGCGACCATGATCGCGACAGGGATGAGCGCAACAACGGCGAGCACCGCAAGGCCGGCCCCCAGGCCACCCGCGCCGAGGAGGGTGAACAGGAGGACGATCAGGACGATCGCCGCGACGAACGCGATGTAGGCGCCCCCGAGGATCAGGCTCATCATGATCAGCGACCGGAGGCGGCTCAGCGCTGCGCGATATGCGGCGCGCAACGACGTGGGCCGGTCGAGGTACCGGTCGCTGACGCAGCGGGTCGTGGCGGCCTCACCGAGCGGCAGGATGACGACGGCGGTCACGAGCAGCAGCGCCGCGCTCACGAAGAACACGCCGACGAACGTGTTCAGGAGCACCTGCTCCTCAGCCGGCGTGATCGTCTGCGGGTTGAACGAGGCGAACGGCGAGCGCACGAACGCACCAAGGCCGGTGACCTCGTACAACACCAGGGTGAGGAGCGCATACGGGATCTGCACCACGGCGCTGATCGAGGCAATCAGGATGAAGTTGCGCCGGTAGAGCGAGAACGTCGCGTCGAGCCATTCCCCCACCGCCATCGACCGGAAACGGCCGGATCCGACCTGGGATGGGACCGGTCCCGGATTCCATCCGGGTGGTGGACCGCCCCAGCCCGGCGGTTGCCCACCCCACCCGGGAGGCGGCGCTCCCCAGCCCGTCGGAGGGCTCCCCCAGCCGGGCGGCGTGGTCCGCCAATCGGTGTGCGGAGGGGGCTGCGGAGGCGGTTGCTCGGCCATGACAATCATTGTGGGTGCTGCAATCGCAGGGTGAGCAACGGTATCCTGGGTGGTCCGAGCGATGAGTGATCTCACTGCTGCGCTAGTTCGCGGCCATCTCAACCTCTGGTACGTTCGATGCGGGCGCTAGTCGTCGACCCGTCGCTCATGGACTCCGGCGGCGGCCGGGGCCGGAGGCGCAGGCGGGCTCAGGCAAGCTCCTCGCTCCCGGTCGAAGTCCGCGACGTGCGTACTCCCGTGCCCCCCGGTCCCGGCTGGGTGCTCATCCGCCCGGCGCTCGCCGGGATCTGCGGGACGGACCTCGCGCTCGTCCAGCGCGACCCCGGCCCGAACGTGCTCACCGCCTATGGATCGATCGGAACCTTCATCCCCGGCCATGAGGTCGTCGGCGTCATCGAGCGTGCCGCCTCGACACGCTGGGCGCACGAGGGCGACCGCGTGCTCGTCGAGCCCACCCTCCGCTGCGCCCACAAGGGCCTAGCCGAATGCCGCCGCTGCCGCGCCGGCGAGACCCATCTCTGCGAGAACGCGGACCGCGGCGGGGCGCTCTGCTCCGGCCGGTCGGTCGGATCCAGCGAGCGCGCCGGAGGTGGCTGGAGCGAGGGATTCCTCGTCCACGAGGACATGCTCGTCCCCGCCGACGGCATCTCCGACCAGCGGGGCGTCCTCGCCGAGCCGGCGGCCACAGCGCTCCACGCGGTGATGCGCTGGACCCGGCGCGGTGACACGGCGGTCGTCATCGGTTCCGGGACGCTGAGCCGCCTGATCGTCGCCACCCTGCGCCGCATGCACCCCGACCTCGACATCATCGTGCTCCACGACGCCCGGAACGCCGGCCGCCCGCGCCTCGGTCGCCGCCACCGGGAGGCGGCGCCGCTCAACGGCGACCCCAACGCCGCGTTCATGGCGATCCGCTCGATCGGCGCCAATCGCGTCTGGCACGGCTCGTCGGAACAGTTGCTCCAGAAGACCGCCGAACACATGGAAGCCCGCGTCATGCGCCCCGCAGGCGGCGGCCTTCCGGTTCTCGACGGCGGCGTCGACGTCGTATTCGACTGCCGCGCGTCCGCGCTCAGCATCGATCTGGCCGTGCGCCTGCTTCGGGCGGGCGGCACGCTCGTGCTCTGCGGCAGCTCCGGGCGCCACGAGATCGAGTGGTCGCTCATCTGGGCACGCGAACTGACCGTGCGGGGCGCTGCGTCCTATGGCCGTGAGCCGGATGGGAAGCGCACCTTCGGCACGATTCGCGAGTGGCTCAGCGACTCGAGCTTCCCGGTTGACGGCGTGGTCACTCACCGGTTCCCGCTCGACGAGTACGCCGCCGCACTCGCGATCGCCAACGCCGGCGTGTCCTCAGGGGCAGTGAAGGTGGTCTTCGAGGGTCCCGCCGCCACGAGCCTCCGGCCGGCGGCCGCGGCCGTGGTGGTCCATCAGCCGGATGAGCCCGTGCTGCTCCAGTCGACCGCGGCGCGTGTCCGCGGCGGGCGCGTCAAGGTCTCGTAGGACCGAGCGCGCGTGGCCCGGTTCCATCGAGCCGGCGCGTCCATGCGTGATCCGAACGCACGAATCTCACCGTACCAACAAAGGCGCCGCCCCCGAGCGTGTGTCCGGAGCCTGAGTGCCGCTGACTGACGATGACATCGTCCGCTCGATCTCTACCAATTCGCCTGAAGGGATCGAAGCCTTGTACGACCGATACGGTGGCCTTGCTTACAGCGTGGCCGTGCGCATCCTCAGCGACCGCGGCGCCGCCGAGGACGTCGTCCAGGAATCGTTTCTCTCCGTCTGGCGCCGAGGCTCGACGTTTCAGTCCGGTCGCGGGTCGCTGCGCTCGTGGATCTGCACGATCGTCAGGAACCGCGCCATCGACCGTCTGCGCGGCGATCGCCACCGCACGCACCTCGACACGCCGATGGAGGGCCAGTCGATCGAGCCCGCGGTGACCGACCCCTGGGCCCAGGTCGCGCTCGAATTGAGCGGCGAGGAAGTGCGCAGAGCGCTTGCTGAACTTCCGGCCGAGCAGCGGCAGACGATCGAGCTCGCGTACTACGGCGGCTACTCGCAATCGGAGATCGCGACGGCGATGGAGGTCCCGCTTGGGACGGTCAAGGGACGGGTGCGGATCGCGCTCGACAAGTTGCGCCTGACCCTCGGGGACAGGCTCGAGGCGCCATGGCAGCCGCAATGAACTGCGAGGAGGCGACGGACCTCCTGGCACTCGACGCCGTGGGCGGTCTCGAGCCGCAGGACCGGGCTGAGATCGAGCGGCACCTGTCCACATGCGCGGCCTGCCGACAGCGAGCCGCTCAGTATGCGGACGTCGCCTCGCTCCTGCCGGCGGCGCTGGACCAGGTGCAGCCCCCGGCCCGGCTCCGCCGCAACCTCATGGCGCAGGTCTACGCCGAGTCGTCTACGCCGGCGGCGCTGCCGTGGTGGCGGCGCCTGTACAACGCGATCCCGAGTGGCCGGGCGATCACGGTCGCCGGCGCCGTCGCTGTGGTCGCGGCCGTCGTGTTCGCGATCTGGGGTGCCACCGGCAGGAACACCGAGCAAGCGGTTGCCTACATGGTGTCCGGGACGACTGCCACGGGAACGCTCGACGTCAGCGGCGGCACCCAGGGAGTGCTGAGCGTCCAGGGCCTCAATCCCCTTCCTGCGACCGAGGTCTATGAGGTGTGGCTCATCCCGCGACAGGGCTCACCCAAGGGCGTCGCGTTTCTGAGCCCGGGACCGAACGGTGGACCCTGGACGGCGGTCATGCACGGCAACATGGCCGCGTACAAGAGCGTCGCGGCCACGATCGAGCCCGCCGGCGGCAGCCCCACGCCGTCGACCACGGTGGTGTTGAGCGGTCAGCTCGGCGAGTCCTGAGGCGGTGGCGAGCCCGCTTTTCGCCGCTTCTCCGCGATTGCCGGCAGGACGCGTTTGATCCCCGCGTTGTCCACGACCATGCGCCGCTCGCGCTTACGGTCCCGTTGCCGGACGCGTTCGCGCTCGGCATCCGGGAGATCGGGCTCGGGGTCCACGGCTCAGGCGGCAGACGCGTGTGAGTGGCGGCGGCCACGAGTGACAGCCACACCGACCGCGGCCGCGGCGATCGTCACGACGGTCCCGCCGGCCAACGCCTGGACCCGGCGGTCGAGGCCGAGCGAGCGCAGGCGGGCGGGCACGCCTCGGTCGCGGGCGCCGGCCATCGCCCGCGCGTAGATGCGCTCCCTGGTCCCGCGGTCCAGCACCCGCGCATCGAGGGCTTCACTGATCTCGATGCCGGTGTCGATCATCGCTCGGGTCTCCGGGGACGCCGCGAATGCCGCGAGATCGCTTCCCAACGCGGCGTCGAGACGGTCTGCCGCGTTCATGCGCCCGGCCTCGTCAGACGCTCGGCGGGGAGCGGCGCGCCAAGCCGGCGACGGAGCGCCGTCAGCGCGCGGAAGGTGAGCAACTTGACGGCGCCCTCGCTCCGGCCCATCACGTCGGCGATCTCCCGGTTGCGGAGCTCGCCGCCGAACCGGAGCAGGATCGCCTGACGCTGGTCATGCGGGAGCCCGGCGACGGCGGCGCGGACCTCGTCCGCGCGACCGCCCTCCTCGGCATGCAACGCCGGATCGGCGCCCGCGTCGGGGAGCATTCTGGGCTCGAGCTCGATCCACCCGGGACGGCCGCGCTCGCGTGAGACGAGGTTGGCCGCCACCCGGTACAGCCATGCCGAGTACGGCACCCCACGCCACTGGAAGCGCGGGAGCTCCTCGATCGCCCTGGTGAAGGTGGCCGCGGTCACGTCGTTCGCCTGCTCCATGTCGTGGGTGAGCGTGTACACGTAGGCGTGGATCTGGTCGACGTAGCGTTCGTAGAGCGTCGCGAAGGCCGCTCGGTCGCGCTGCGCGGCCAGGATCTCGAGCCGCTCCTCCTCGAGTTCGGCAGCGGTGCGATGCGCCATCGCTACTGCTCCCGTCCCCGCGAAGGACGCACTCCGCAGAAGCGTGCAGGGCTCACTGCGTTACGCCCGCCGCTGTTCGCCGATCAACCCCAGGCGCGTTCCCGCTTCCTCGAAGGCGAGGAGCGCGCGATCGAGCTGTTCGTGTGTGTGCGTCGCGCAGACGATGGTGCGCACGCGTGCCTGGCCGCGGGCGACGGTCGGAAACCCAATGCCCTGGGCGAAGACGCCGCGCTCGAGGAGCAGGTCGGACAGCTCCATCGCGACCGGTGCCTCGCCGCACATGACCGGCGTGATCGGCGTCTCGCTGTGACCGATGTCGAAGCCGAGCTCGCGCAGGCCGCTCTTGAAGTGACGGGTGTTGCTCCAGAGCTGCTCCATGAGCGCCGGCTCCTGCTCGAGGACCTCGATGGCGGCGATGCACGCGGCGACGACGGCGGGTGGGTGCGAGGACGAGAACAGGAACGGCCGCGACTTGCTGATCAGATGGTCGCGCACCGTCTGCGACGCGGCCACGTATCCGCCCACCACGCCGACGGCTTTGCTGAGGGTGCCGATGTTGAGCGCGACACGGCCGTGCAGACCGAAGTGGTCCGTGGTCCCGCGGCCGTGATCGCCGAGCACGCCGGTCGCGTGCGCGTCGTCGACCATGACGGCCGCGCCGTACTGCTCGGCGCGCTCCACCAGGGCCGGCAGCGGCGCGATGTCGCCGTCCATGCTGAAGACACCGTCGGTGACCAGCAGGATGCGCCGGTATCCCTTGGCACGAGCCTCGCTGAGCGCGCGCTCCGCGTCGTCGGGATCGACGTGTTCGTAGAGGATTCGGTCGGCCTTGGTGAGCCGGATGCCGTCGATGATGCTGGCGTGGTTCAGCTTGTCGCTGACGACACAATCCCCCTGCTCGAGCATCGATCCGATGACGCCGACGTTCACCGCGTAGCCGCTCTGGAAGGTCAGTGCCGCCTCGGTGTGCTTGAAGGCCGCGATGCGCCGCTCCAGCTCCTCGTGAAGGGTCTGCGTTCCCGCGATCGTGCGTACGGCGCCGGTGCCCGCACCCCACTCAAGCGCTGCACGCGAGGCCGCCTCGACGAGCCGCGGATGGGTGTTGAGGCCGAGATAGTTGTTGCTGGACAGGCTGATCACCGCCTTGCCCGCGATCTCCACCTCGGGTCCCTGCGCGGACTCGAGCACGCGGAGCGGGCGGAACAAACCGTCGCGTCGAAGCGCGTCGAGATCCTCGTTCAGGGATGCGTCAAGCGCCTGGACAGCCTTCGACGTCTGCGTGCTCGTGACCATGGGCAAACCATACGCCCGAGTGCGTCACTCGGGCGTGAGGGTCACCTTGCCGCACTCGCCCGATTTCATGAGCTCGATGGCCGCATCGATCTCGCGCAAGGCAAAGCGATGCGTGATCAGCGCGTGGACGTCGATGACCCCGTCGCGGACGTACGCGGTGGTCTGCTCCCACGTCGCGGGAATCCGCCTGCCCGCAACGCCGTACAGGCTGAGCCCCTTCATCACCACGTCGGTGGAGAGATCGACGACATCGGGTCCGTCGCCGATGCCGAGCAGGCTGATCCAGCCGCCGGGGCGCACGAGTCGCGTCGCGGATGCGACGGCCACCGGCGATCCGCTCATCTCCAGCACGCAGTCGATCGTCCCGGCGGCGGCGCGCCGGATCGCGTCGTCGGCGGGGCCGTCGCCTGCGCGCACGATCGCGCTCGCGCCCATCCGCTCGGCGAGGGTGAGGCGATACGCGTTGCGGTCGACGGCGATGACCCGCGCCGCACCGCGGACCCGTGCGACCGCGATGGCCGCACAGCCGATCGGGCCGCAGCCGAACACGACCACGGTGCGGCCGATGAGCTCGCCGTACGAGCAGGCATGGACGGCGTTGCCGAAGGGTTCCATCGCGGCCGCAACGTCGGGCGGAACCCCGCCGCCCACCGGCCAGGCGTTGGCCACCGGGACCGCGAGGTGGGTCGCGAAGGCGCCGTCGACGTCGACGCCGAGGATGCGTGTGTTCTCGCAGACATGGAAGTCGCCGCGCCGGCACTCGTCGCAGTGGCCGCAGACCAGGTGCGACTCGACCGCCACCCGGGTCCCGAGCGGCGGTCCCTCGACGCCGGCTCCCCACGCGATCACTTCGCCGCACACCTCGTGGCCGACCACGCGCGGCGGGTGCACGCGGGCCGCGGCCCACGGGTTCCAGTCGTAGAGGTGGACGTCGGTCCCGCACACGGACGTCGCCAGAACCTTGAGGAGAACCTGACCGGGGCCCGGCTCCGGCACGGGCACGTCGCCGATCACGAAACCGGGGGCGGGGGACGGCTTGAGGACGGCGAGCACAGCGCCGTGATTATGCGTTGCCGTCCGGGTGGGCAAACCCGCCCACCGTCTGCACGATGTCCGCGGACTGCCCGAAGACTGCGGGACATCGCGGCGACCTTGCCGCTCAGCACCAGCCGCGAAGGGAGATGCGCATGCTCGACGGCATTGGCCGGCCGGCGCCGGGGCCACGCCCCCGCCGGATTCCGGTCGAAGACCTCAGCGTCTACGAGGCACGGGGTGGCCACACGCTCCGCCGCCACGTCGACACGAAACCGGGCGACGAGATGCGCCGGATCCTCCGCGAGGGGGTCGCGGCCGCGGGCCGCTTCGTCAGCCGCGCGACCGCGCAGCGGTGCGTCGACGTTGCGGTGACACGCCGCAGTGCCGATATCGCCGCGTGGCTCGCGGGCCGCGACAAGCGCGCTCCGTACACGTTTGTCGAGGATATGGGCGAGATCGTCGGCCACGTGCTCACGTACGCCGAGGTCAGCCGCGGCGTCGTCGTTCCCACACAGGTCACCGCGGTGCGCCTGGTCCTTCGCCGCAACGACGAGCTGCCGGGCGGATTCACGCTCGTGACCGCCTATCCCACCCGTACCCCGCTTCGCGATAAGCGACACTAGGAGCATCGACATGAACGGCACGATCGACACGGAAACCATCGCAGGAGCCGCGGCCGACTACCCTGCGCTCGCCCAGCTGTGCGGCGGGTACTACCATCAGGACTGGCGCCAGGACCACGCGTCGCCGGACGAGGCGTTGCAGGCGTTCGTCCGCGACACCTCGCCGCAGACGGTGACCGCGGCGGCGAGCGACATCGACCGTCTGCTCAGCACCGGTTTCGACGACGTCGCGCTCGCGACACTGCTCGCGGACGGCCTCGACTGCAACTACGTCGCGGAGAGCGACGGCGTCGCCCCGTCGGCGTGGCTCGCGAGTGTTCGCGACGCGCTTCGCGCGACTGCCTGACGGCTCAGCTCATCGTGCCCGCGGCGCCTCCGCCACCCGCCGCATCAGCTCGGCGAAGTGGAGGAGCACCGTCGGGACGAGCGTGGGAATCGCGATGATCAGCGCGACGATGTCCACCGGGCCGCCGAAGAGACGGACCCAGAACAGCACGAAGAGCACGAGGCCGGTGAGCCCGGTGTTGCGCCGCCCCCACACGGTGTGGACGAGTTCCGGACGCCGGCCGGTCAGCAGGACGAGCGGCGTGAGCAGCACCGGTCCCGCGTAGCGCGCGACGACGAGGATCGCGAGCCAGAGCGGCGCGATCCCGAGCGTGCAGCAGCCGATCGCGCCGACGACGAAGTAGAGCGCGTCGCCGAAGGGATCCATCGCTTTGCCGAGCACGGTCACCGGTCCGTAGCGGCGGGCGATGAAGCCGTCGACGGCATCGAGCAGCCCGACAGACCCACCGATGCCGGCCCACAGCGCGAGCGCCAGGCGTCCCGGCAATGACAGCGTCGCGATGAAGAGGAGCGGAACGCACGCGTACGCTCGCAGCGCCGTCAGGCCGTTCGGGATGCCGTATCGGTCCACATCAATGCCGTCCGGAGTCCGCAGCATCGCGGCCCCACCGACGATCGCGACGGACACGACGATCCACCATGCCGCCGTGGCGATGGCGGCGCCGTCGACGGTCCCATGCCCGTGCACGGTCGCCACGAAGACCGTCAGTGCCTCGCCGAGCACGAGTCCGAGGAGCGTCCAGATGAGCAGCGAAACGCGCAGGTGCGTGCTCCCACGCAGACGCGCGAGCGCCGTCCCGTAGAGGGTGGCTAGACCTCCCAGACGAACGCTCCCGGTGAGTGCTGCAAGGCCCGGATCAAACCGCGAGGCATGTGATCGTCTTGACCACGCCGTCCGCGGACTGGATCCGATCGAGGATGAGGCGCCCGATCCCCGGGACGTCATCGGCCTCGATCTGGGCGATGACGTCGTACTCGCCCGTGATGGCGTCCACCTGGACGATGCCGTCCTTGCCGCGCAACTCCTCGGCCACGTGCTGCGCCCTGCCTGCGCTCGCTGTCACGAGCACATATGCACGAATCATCTCGTTGCTCCCACGGTTGAAACGCCCGGCGACTGTAGCATGGGGATATGCCGTGGGCCATCCTGATCAGGCTCCTGGCCCGGTTCGCGGCCGGCCTGTTTTTCTGGCGGATGGCGACCCGCCGCCGGACGGCATTCCCGGGCGGTCAGTCGGGTCCTGGAACGCCGCCGAAACCGCGTCAGATCGACGCCCAGGCAGCGCTCGACGCGGTCAGGACGTCGGTGTCGCTCACCTGGCGAGCGCTGCTGACCGCCGCCTCGGCCGCAGCTGCCGTCGTGGCTGCGGCCGCCGGCGTGACGATCATCGTGCTGACACCGCGCTGGCTCGGCGCCATCCTGCTGGCGGCCGGCATCGCATTCGGAGCCGCCGCATGCTTCGAGGGGCGCGTGCTCTTCCTGACGCTTCGCGCGCGGAGCCGCCGGCGCCGCGACGAGCGCCTGCGCAAAGCGGCCGCGTCCTGACCGGGCGCCGCGGACGTGGCGATCAGCTCAGATAGGGTGCGACGCCCTCTCCCTGCTCGGCCGCGTCCATCATCAACTCGCTGACCGTGGGATGCGCGTGGATGATGGCGCCGAGGTCATCCATCGACAGCCCGTCGCTGATGGCGACCCCCACCTCGTGGATGATCTCGACAGCGTGCACACCCATGACCGTGGCACCGATGAGCCGGTCCGTCGAGGCGTCCGCGTAGAGCTGTGCGAGCCCGTCCGGCTCACCTTCGCCGAGCGCCTTGCCGTTGCCGAGGTAGCGCGCCTGACCGAGCTTCACCTCGATGCCCGCGTCCTTCGCGGCTGTCGGGTTCAGGCCAACCATGGCGATTTCAGGATGCGTGTAGATGCACGAGGGCACGACGGTACGATCCATCGGCATGACGTTGTGGCCGAGCGCGTTCTCGACGGCGCGCGCGCCTTCAGCGCTCGCGAGGTGCGCGAGCTGGAGACCGCCGATGCAGTCGCCGACCGCCCAGATGCGCGGATTCGCGGTGTGCAGGAAGGGGTCGACCACGATGTGGTCGCGGTCGTCGATGACGACGCCGGCGCCCTCGAGCCCGATCCCGCGCGTCTGCGCGCGACGCCCGACCGAGACGAGCAGCAGGTCCGCCTCGAGCGCGGTGTCGTCGTCGAGGTGCGCGGTGACCGTCTCGGTGCCGTAGTCGACGGACTCGACGCGGCGACCCGCGAGGAAGGCGATGCCGTGCTTTTCGACGATCCGGCGCCACTGCACGACGACACGTGGGTCGACGCCGGCGAGCACCTGCGGCAGCACCTCGACAACGGTGACCCGCACGCCGAGCGCCGCGAACAGGCTCGCGAACTCGCAGCCGACCACGCCGCCGCCGATGACGAGGAGATGCCGGGGCACGCGCTCGAGCCGGAGGATGCCGTTGGAGGTGACCACGAGGGGATGCTCCATGTCGATGCCCGGCAGGCCCGAGGGTTCGGTGCCGACGCACACGATGAGGTGATCGAACGGATAGCGTCCCTCCCCGGCGACGACTGCGTCACCGTCGACGAGACCCTGCGCGTGAACGACGGTGACGTTGCGACGCTTGCACGCGGCCTCGACGCCGCTGCGCATCTTGACGACGATCTCCTCCTTGCGCTCCATCATCCGCGAGAAGTCGATCTCGGGCTCGGGCACCACGATGCCGAAGTCGGCGGCCGCGCGGATCTTGCGCAGCAGGTCGGCGCCGGCAAGCAGGGATTTCGTGGGAATGCAACCCCAGTTGAGGCAGGTCCCGCCCAGCTCTGCGCGCTCGATGAGCGTGACCTCGGCACCCAGCTGTGCGGCGCGGAGCGCAGCGACATCGCCGGCGGGACCACCGCCGAGGACCACGACCCGATCGGTCACGGTGCGATCGACGCGGAGTCGGGCGTGGTCACTGCCGATCCGCTCTCGCCGCGCTGCGAGGTCGCGAAGGCTTCGTTGACGATGCGCTCCTCCTCGAGCTGGTGCGACCCCGCGTAGCCCTCCGACGGGCTCGCACGCCGCGGACGGCCGATGTACTCCCAGCGCACGTTCGTCGGTCGTGTCAGGCCGACGGCGCGCTCGAGACTTCCCCACGCGCCCATGTTCTGAGGCTCTTCCTGCACCCAGCACAGGCGCTCGAGATTCGGGTACGACGCGACCAGCTCGAGGATCGAGTCGATGGGCAGCGGGTACAGCAGCTCGACACGCCCGATGGCGACGTCAGTTGCCTCCGGACGTTTTGGCGAGAGGCTCAGCTCGTAGTAGATCCGGCCGGTGCAGAGCAGCAGAGTGCGGATCTCATCGCGACGCTGCGGTCCGGTGGGATCGTCGGTGACCGCCTGGAAGCGGCCGGTCGTCAGGTCGGTGAGCGTGGAGGTCGCCTCCTTGAGACGCAGGAGGCTTTTCGGCGTGAAGACGACCAGCGGGCGCGGGTCCTGGAGCAGGCCCTGGCTGCGCAGCAGGTGAAAGTACTGCGACGGCGTCGAGCAGTTCGCGAGGCGCATGTTGTCGTTGGCGCAGAGCTGCAGGAACCGCTCGATCCGCGCGCTCGAGTGCTCGGGACCGCTGCCCTCGTACCCGTGCGGCAGCAACAGGGTGAGCCGTGAGTGCTGCCCCCATTTGGCACGAGCAGACGAGATGAACTGGTCCACAATCATCTGCGCGTTGTTGAAGAAGTCGCCGTACTGCGCTTCCCAGACGACCAGCGTCTCCGGATCGGCCGCGGAGTACCCGTACTCGAAGCCGAGCGTGCCGACCTCGCTGAGCGGGCTGTTCAGCACCTCGAACGTGGCCTGCGCGTCAGTGAGGTGCTGCATCGGGATGTACACCTCGCCGTTGCGTTCGTCGTGGTACGCCAGATGACGGTGGCTGAACGTCCCGCGCACCGTGTCCTGGCCGGTGAGCCGGATCGGATGTCCCTGCGTGATCAGCGAGGCGAAGGCGAGCGATTCGGCCGTACCCCAGTCGATCGCACCATCGGTGATCGCACCACGTCGCCGTTCCATCTGACGGAGCAGCTTCGCGTTGGGCGTGAAGTGTTTCGGGAACGTGAGCAGCTGCTCGTTGAGCGCGGTGAGCAATCGATGCGACACCGCGGTGCGCAGCATCGGGTCGTCAGGCTCCTCGACGATCTGCTCGTGCGTCAGATCATCGAGCTCCGCGGCGAGATGCTCCTTCACGCGCTTGTGCGCGTCCGCCACACGGCCGTACGCAGCCTTCGCCATGGCATCCACGTCCTCGGGCCTGATCAATCCCTCGGCCGTCAGCTGCGCCGCGAACAGCTCGCGCACCGTCGGATGCTGGCGGATCTTCATGTACATGAGGGGCTGCGTGTACGCCGGCTCATCCGCCTCGTTGTGCCCGAAGCGCCGGTACCCGATGAGGTGCACCATCACGTCGCGCCGGTATGCGCGGCGGTAGTCGTACGCGAAGGTGATCGCCGCGAGACAGGCCTCGACGTCGTCGGCGTTGACGTGCACGATCGGGATGTCGAAGCCCTTCGCGAGGTCGGATGCGTAACGCGTCGACCTGCCCTCCTGCGGATCGGTCGTGAAGCCCACCTGGTTGTCGGCGATGAAATGCACGGTGCCGCCCGTCGTGTATCCGGGCAGCGACTGCAGGTTCATCACCTCCTGCACGACACCCTGCCCGGCGAACGCGGCGTCGCCGTGGATGAGGACCGGGAGCGCGGCCATGGGATCGAGGTGCAGGGTCGTCGCGCGCCGCTGGGTCTGCGCCGCGCGGCACCAGCCCTCCACCACCGGGTCGATCGCCTCGAGGTGGCTCGGGTTGGGGAGCAGCCGGACGAGGATGACCTTGCCGGTTTCAGTGTGGTACGTCCCGGTCGCGCCGATGTGGTACTTCACGTCACCCGTCGACGCGAAGCGGGTGATGTCGCGACGCGCGGACGCGAGCTCGAACGCGTTGAGGATCGACTCGTACGAATGGTTCGCGACATGCGCCACGACGGCGAGGCGGCCGCGATGCGACATGCCCATCACCACCTCACCGATCCCGTCCGCCGCGACATTGGTGAGGAGTGATTCGAGCATCGGCACGAGCGCGTCGAGACCCTCGATGGAGAACGTCTTCTGGCCGAGGAAGGTCGCGCGCTGATAGCGCTCCATCGCATCGACCTTGGTGAGCCGTTCGAGCAGGCGCAGGCGATCCTCGACGGCGAGCTTGGGCTTGTACGCACCTGACTCGATGTGCTCGCGCAGCCAGACGCGCTGCTCGTGACTGGACAGATGCTCGATCTCGAAGGCGATCGTGCTGCAGTAGGTGGATCGGAGGTTCGGGAGCACCTGGGCCAGGGTGCGACCGGGGACGTACACGCGCAGGAGGTCGGCGGGGATCTGTTCCATCAGCTCGGGCGTCAAGCCGTATGTCGCGGGATCCATCGCGGGGTCACCGATCGGCGGCGAGCCGAGCGGGTCGAGATGGGCGCCGAGGTGGCCATGCGTGCGGTGCGCTTTGACGAGCGAGGTCGCGGCCTGCATCGCACCGAGCAGCACGCGGTCCGGGGCGGTGGGCGCGAATCCTGATGGACCCGTCGATGACGGCGCGGGTGGCGGGGACGTCATCGCGGGTGGTGGGGCGTGCGCGTCGAGCGGCGGCAGGTTGATGCCAAGGCTGGCTGCAACGGTCTCGTAGAAGCCGCCTGCGCCGCCGAGCAACGCCTCGATCCCGCGCAGGAACTCGCCGGACTCGGCACCCTGGATGACCCGATGGTCGTAGGTGCTCGTGATCGTCATCACCTTGCCGATGCCGAGCGCTCCGACGCTGGCCTCCGGTGCCGAGCGCCACTCGGCGGGGTAGCCGATCGCGCCGACGGCGATGATCGCTCCCTGGCCGGGCATCAACCGGGGAACCGACGCGACCGTGCCGATGCCGCCCGGGTTCGTGAGCGTCAACGTCGCGCCCTGCAGCTCGTCGACGCTGAGCGAGTTCGTCCGCGCGCGCTCGATGAGACGCTCGTACTCCGCGCGGAACTCGTTGAACGGACGCTGCGCGGCGTCGCGAATCACCGGAACGACGAGCGAGCGTGAGCCGTCCTTACGGACGCTGTCGACGGCCAGTCCCAGGTGTGCCGGGCCGGGCACGCGTACCGGTTTGCCGTCATCGGTACGCGCGAAATGCGCTGTCATTGCAGGGCTCGCCGCTGCAGCGCGAGCGACGGCGTAGCCGATCAGATGCGTGAACGAGACCTTGATCGGCGTCCCCGCGGCGGCGAGTGCGCTGTTGATCTGACGCCGCCGGGCGTCGAGTATCTCGACGGCGATGGTTCGAAACGACGTCGCGGTGGGGATGTCGCGACTCCGCTCCATGTAGTCGACGAGTGCGGCCGCCGGGCCTCGTATCGGCTCGGCAGTCTCACCCTCGGCGACGTGGACGGTCGTGTCGGTGCGGGTGCCGCCACCGTTCTTGGCGTTCAGCACGTCGCCTTTCGTGACGATGCCCCCGGGACCGGAGCCGCGCACCGCGCGGAGGTCGACGCCGTTTCGGGCGGCGGCTCGCCGGGCCAGCGGCACTGCGTCGACGTCTGCGCCGTCGGCTGTCAGCGGCGCGACCGGGGGCGCCGGCTGGTCGAGAACGGCAGGCGCCAGTGCCGGCGGCGGTGCCGTCGCGGTTTCGGCGCCGGGGGCAGGGCTCGCTGCCTGCGGCGCGACAGGCGGTTCGAGGTGCGCCGCGGCAGGCTTGTCGGCCGGAGCCGCGGAGAGTTCTTCAGCGGGCTTCGACGGCGTGCCCGGCTGTGCATCCGAGCCGTTCGCGCTCGCGGCCGGTGGCGCCACCGGAGCTGCGGCCTTCGCAGCCCCCGGGGCGATCCTGCCCAGGACGGCGCCGACGGAGACGGTCTCACCTTCGGCGGCCACGATCTCGGTGAGCTCACCCGTCGTGGGGGCAGGCACCTCGACGTCGACCTTGTCCGTGGTGACCTCGACGAGCGCCTCGCCCTCGTCGACGCTGTCCCCGACGGCCTTGAGCCACCGGGACACGATCCCCTCCGTTACGGACTCACCCATCGCCGGGAGGGTCAGCGAAACAGGGTCAGCCACCCTCGAATCGTCTCACCTTCTCCCTGTTGGAGTACGAAGGGGTCAGCAGTGCGGCTGTCCGGTCACCGCCGGGGAACCGGCCGGCGCCGGCGTGGGGACGTTGGTCGGGACCGGAGTGGGGGTCGCATTGGGAGGTGGCGACGGCGCAACCGCCGGCGGGTCGATCACCGGAGCGCCGAGGTCCTGGTAGCAGCCCACCGGCGGCGTGCAGCCGGTCAGGACAAGCCCCCAGTCGGGTAACTGAGCGAAGCTGGTGCACTGCCAGTTGAGCGCGGTGGTCGGGGCTGTGTCGAGGTAGTGGGTCACGTAATCGTCGATCCGGCAGTGATCGCTCGGCGTGACGATGAAGTGCTGGTCGACGCTGTCGCTGAACCCATTGCCGAGCACGTCCAGCTCCATGCTCTTGCAAGCCTTGGCGGCCGCCTGGAAGCAGGCGACCGCCGGGTCCGATGAGATCGGCGCGGTATGGGCCGCGTTCGGCTGGCCGCATTCAGGTGCGGTGGGATAGCCGCACGAGCTGAGCCCGGCACCAAGGAGGACGAGCGCGGCCACCTGGACGAGTGCGAGTTTCCGCCCGATCCTGATCATCGCGGCCAGTCTAGCGGCGAGGAGCCGACCATCCCGATGCCGGGCGCTTCTCGACATACACATTCTCGTATAGTGTGAGCCGGCCGGGCGAGCGCTCGGTCCGGCCGGTGGGGCGACCGTCAACAAGGATCGCTGGAGGCCGTCCCATGGTTGTCCTTCGCCGCTTCCGCCTGCTCATCGGCGCCGCCGCGGCCATCGGCGCTGTCGCGCTCGCCGTCCACGTCTCGGCCCAGACACCGACGCCTGGCCGCTACATCAGCTGGGCTCCGCCGGCGAGCGCCACCGCCACCCCCGGCGCCGGACCCGCCCTCCCGTTGTCGAGTGCGCCACCGGTCGTCTCGTCGGGCGCTCTCGGCGGCCTGACGACGCCGCTTTCCGGCGTGCTCAAGCAGCTCAACCTCAATACCGCGGAGACCGCGACAGGCCAGTTCGCCATCCTGAAGGAGCTCGAGAACGCGCTCGCAGCCCGGATTGCCGAGTTCCTGAAGTGGGTTACGGGCGGACGATGAACGCCGGGCGGTCAGAATCGAGAGGTGCCCCCTCCAGTAGTCCCCGGCGAATTGCGCCGGGCCGACCTCCGCAATGTCGCGATCATCGCCCACGTCGATCACGGAAAGACGACGCTCGTGGATGCCCTCCTCAAGCAGTCTCACGTCTTCGCAGCTCACGAGCAGGTCGGCGAGCTGATCATGGATTCCAACGATCTCGAGCGCGAGAAGGGGATTACGATCCTCGCCAAAACCACCTCCGTCCGCTTCAACGGAGTGAAGGTCAACATCATCGACACGCCCGGCCACGCCGACTTCGGAGGCGAGGTCGAGCGAGTGCTCGGCATGGCGGACGGCTGCCTGCTCCTCGTGGACGCCGCCGAAGGGCCGATGCCGCAGACCCGCGTGGTGCTTCGCCAGGCGATGGCTCTCGGTCTGCAGCCGATCATCGTCGTGAACAAGATCGACCGGGCCAACGCGCAACCCGCCGAAACGGTCGAGGCGACGCACGATCTCCTGCTCGAGCTCGCGAAGGAGGCGTGGCAACTCGACGCGCCGATCCTCTACACCGACGCTCGCGAGGGCACCGCAACCGCCGATCTGACGCATCCGGGCGTGACTCTCGAACCCCTGCTGGATGCCATCCTCGAGCACGTCCCGCCGCCACTCGCCGACCCGGACGGTCCGCTCCAGATGCTCGTCAGCAACCTGGACCACGACAACTGGAGTGGCCGGCTCGCGCTCGGCAAGATCCACCGTGGCACCGTGCATCCGGGCCAGAGCGTCGTCTGCTGCACCGCGTCAGGCGCCGGCAAGCTCGAGCGCATCGCGACCGTCTTGACCGTCGAGGCGCTGCAGCGCATGTCGGTCGAGTCGGCGTCCGCGGGCGAGATCGTCTATCTCTCGGGGCTGCAGGCGGTCGCCATCGGCGACACCATCGCGGACGCCGAGGCGCCGGAAGCGCTCCCCCGTCTCGAGATCGGTGAACCGACGTTGCGCATGCAGTTCTCGGTGAACCAGTCGCCACTCGCCGGACGGGAGGCCACGGTGAGCAGCACCTCGCGGCAGTTGCGCGCGCGTCTGCAGCGGGAGTTGCTCACGAACGTCGCATTGCGCGTCGAGGACGGGCCGACGGCGGACATCTTCGACGTCAGCGGCCGCGGCGAGCTGCACCTCGCGATCCTCATCGAGACGATGCGGCGTGAGGGCTACGAGTTCGAGGTGTCGCGACCGGCGGTCATCACCAAGGAGATGGACGGCGAGCGGGTCGAGCCGGTCGAGGACTGCGTCATCGACTGTTCGGCGGACGTCGTCGGCGCGATCACGGATGCACTCGGCTCGCGCGGCGCGAAGATGACCGCCATGCGCACCGACGCAGGCGGCGGCGTGCGTCTCACGTACCATGCGCCGACCCGAGCACTCATCGGTCTGCGCAGCCAGATCCTCACGCTGACGCGCGGGACCGGAGTCATGGCGACGCGGCTGCTCGGATGGGAGCGCACATGGGCGCTGCCGACAACGCTGCGGACCGGAGTCCTGACCGCGAGCCAGCCGGGGACCGCAGTCGCATACGGGCTCGTCACGCTGCAGGAGCGCGGTCAGCCGCTGATCGCGCCGGGGACGCCCGTCTACGAGGGCATGGTCGTGGGCCTCAACCGCCGGCCCGGCGACATCCACCTCAACGTGACCAAGCAGAAGCAGAAGACCAACATCCGGTCATCCACCGAGGACATGACCATCCGGCTCGTGCCACCTCGAAAGATGTCACTCGAGGAATGCCTCGACTTCATCATCGACGACGAGCTCGTGGAGGTCACGCCCGTCGGCATCCGGATGCGCAAGCGCGTGCTCAATGCCGACGAGCGCAACAAGCTCCGCAAGCGCGCGATGGTCGGCGAGGTCGGCTGACCGGCAGGGACCCGCCGGGCCGCTCAGCTCGGGGTTGTGCTGGTGGTCTGGGCGGCGCTGCGCTCGGCGGCCTTCTTTGCCTGCTTCGCGAGCGTGGCTGCCTTCGGCTTCTTGCCCTGGCGCTTCGGTGCTCCGCGCGTCTTCTCACTCGCCATGTCGTTCTCTCCTCAGCGCTGGTTCCGTCAGCACGAGACTAATACAAGTCTTCTCGGACGCGGAAGGCTCCCAGGTTACTCACGTGTGGCGATTCCTATCAAGGTCCGCGCCGGGATGTCAACGGGCTCATCGGGATCCGTCGATCGGGCAAGGTGCCGCGTGACCGTACGCATCATCTGCTCGTACGCATCCGTGTCGAGCGCGGCGACGTCAGTGGAAAAGGGAGTGCTCGCAAGGGCTCGCATCGCATCACGCACTCCACGCTCGAAGTGCATGACAACCGTGACGTCGGAGAGGCGGACGTCAACGAATCCGGACTTGGCGAGCCCAGCTCTCAGAGCGTCGGGACCGGGCCAGCTGAACGGGCGGCGGATGGCGGCAGCGCGTTCGGCGCCGAATTCCCCCGCCAGTCCAACCTCGAGAGCCGCCCACAAAGGACACTCATCGATGCCGAACCACACTGCGATTCCCACCCGCCCGGTGGGACGAAGACATCGCCGCATCTCAGTGAGCGCAGCGTCCGGGTCGGGGAAGAACTGCAGCCCCTGCTGACAGCTCACGGCATCAACGGAGACGTCGTCGAGATCGAGCGGAGCGGCCGGCGAAACACCGAACGCGACACTCGCCGATCCGGGCGGGAGCGTGTGGCGGCGCGCCTGTTCGATCATCGCCTCGTTGAGGTCGCGGCCGATGACGGACCCACCGGGGCCGAGGGGCGGCGCTGCGAGCCGCACGACGATTCCCGTTCCACAGGCAACGTCGAGGAGGGTCTCGCCGGCGCGGAGTCCAAGCGCTTCGAGGAGGACCGTCGCGCACGGGGTGAACAGCCGGGGGACCAGTACCTCGTCGTACGTCTCGGCCGCGACGGGCGACGCGAAGGCGGCGCTGAAGTCCGGGTTGGTCGACATTCCTGTGCGCAGGACCCTACGCCGACCGGCTCCAGCACGTCAGGCCGGCTGGTTGCACCCCGAGGCAGCGGGGTCCCCGGGGCCGCACGCGTAGAGGCCGGCGTCGAACGTGACGACGTACTGGGTCGAGCCAACTCTGTAGTTCACGGTAAGGCCGCTCCATCCACCGCCGGTCGAGCCGGCCGGCCGACTCCTATGTCCAGCTCGGATGCAGGCGCCGTTCCCACCGGCTCACCCCCCGCGGGAGTTGCACTGCTGGGCCATCGCATAACCCGCGACCGGGTGGAGCACTCCCACTACGTGCGGTGGAATGCCGGCCGCGGTGCCGATGGCGCCACCCGAGGCGGGGATCGGTCGAACGAAGGCTCCAAGCCAGCGTGGCCCGCGCCTGACGGCGAAGCAGACGCCACGCTCTCGAGAATGACAGTGTCGGTGCCCTGTTGGACGCAGAGCTCATCCCCGGCCGTCCACGGGCCCGGGGTATCGGCGTCGAACGCGAAACCCCCGCCGATGCCGGAGAGTGGTCCGTCGTTGTTCAAGTGGATCGGTCCGAATGCGTGGAAGACGTTGATACCGGCGAAGGCGGCCACGGCAACGCAAGCGATGATCGTCGACACCCGCCGGTCCGGACGAACCGATGTCACCACCCTCTTCCTTCCTCATCGCCCGAGGTGGCTGCACGCTACCAGTCGACGGAATCAAAGCCAACAGCCGGCGCTACGAGAAGAGTGAGCTGTATCCGTTCAGCGCGGGCTGTCCGCCGAGATGCGCATAGAGCACCTTCGAGGTTGCCGGAATCTCCCTGCGCGTGATCATGTCGATCATTCCGGCCAGCGACTTGCCCTCGTAGACCGGGTCCGTGATCATCCCCTCGAGGCGCGCGCCGCGCTGAATCGCCTCCACGGTCGCGTCATCCGCGAGGCCATACGTCCCGGCGTGATACCGATCGTCGAGGATGATCTCGTCGCTTCGCAGGTCGCGACCGATGTCGATCAACTCGGACGTCTGCCGGGCGATGCGCGTGACCTGGTCCAGCGTCTCCTCCGGTTTCGCGGATGCGTCGATGCCGATCACCCGGCGGGGCCGGTCCTGCGCCGCGAACCCCGCGATCATTCCGGCCTGCGTGCTGCCGGTGACGGAGCACACGACGACGGTGTCGAAAAATATTCCGAGCGCTCGCTCCTGGACCGCCACCTCCTGCGCCCAGCTGGCGAAACCAAGACCGCCGAGCGGATGATCGGACGCGCCCGCAGGGATCGGGTACGGTTTGCCTCCGGCCGATTCGACATCGGCGAGCGCCTGCCCCCAGCTCGCCTTGAAGCCGATACCGAATCCCTTGGTGACCATCCTGATGTCGGCGCCGAGGATGCGGCTCAGCAGGATGTTGCCGACCTTGTCATAGACGGGGTCGGACCAGTCGACCCAGCTCTCCTGCACGAGGACGCACTTCATGCCGACATGTGCCGCGGCCGCCGCGACCTGCCGCGTGTGGTTCGACTGCACGCCGCCGATCGAGACCAGCGTGTCGCAGTCCTGCGCGATGGCATCGGCGACCAGGTATTCGAGCTTCCGCGTCTTGTTCCCGCCGTACGCAAGTCCGCTGTTGCAGTCCTCACGTTTGGCCCATATCTCCGCACCACCGAGTGACTTCGTGAGGCGCTCGAGCGGGTGCACCGGGGAGGGGCCGAAGAGCAGCGGTTCGCGCGCGAAGGTGTCGAGCTTCATCGGCCGGACTCTATCGCTTGACAGACATACACAAATCCGTATAGTCTGCTGACTGTCCGGGTGCTCACCCCGGAACGGCCGGAGGGGCGACCGATCACCGAACCACACGTATCGGAGGTCGCCCATCGTGGCTCAACTCAAGGCGCTCATCGACAACTGGATTCTCATCGCGCAGGGTCTGCTGGCGAGCGTCGGAGCGCTCGCCTTCCTCGTCGCGTTCATGTACAAGATCGTCGCCGTCGATCCGTCGAGCGTCGCGCAGGCGAAGAAGTGGATCGGCCGCATCGTCTTCGGGACGATCGGCGTCGAGGTCGCCGGCACCCTGACGCACGCGCTCATCGCCAGCGTCCCCGCAACGATTCACTGACCGGCGGTGCCATCCATCCCGGGCGTCGTGCAGACACTGCGTGATCCGCTCGGTTCCATCCTGCAGCTGCTCACCGGTGTGCTCGGACATTTCATCGCCACGGCTCGCGCCGACCTTGACACGGAGCTTACGCGATATCTGTTCACCACCGTCGACCCGACGAGTTCGGGCATCCGGCCACTCACCGCCAACCCAGCCGTGGCGCGCCTCAACACGTCCCTGGCACTGACGGCGGACGTGCTCGTCGGGGCTGTGCTGCTGTACGCGTCATTGCGAAGCATCTTCGAACGATCGGCGCACGCCAGGTACGAGCTGCACGTGGTCGTCCCGCGCGTGATGGCCGCACTGGTGATGGTGCACGGCTCGATCTACTTCGTCCAGATGGCGGTCGACCTGAACAACGCGATCGGCGACGTCGCTCAGTCGACGGGTGGTCCGCTGACGATCGACACGCTGCCGTGGTCCGCGTCGCTGAGCCCGGCGACGGTCGCCATCGTCCAGAGCTCCCAGGACCTGTTCCACGCTGTCTTCGCGCTCGGAGTCGTGGTGGCGGTCGTGGTCCTCGTGCTCTCGTACGTGGTTCGAACGGCGATGCTCGACGTCCTCATCGTCCTCGCACCGCTCGCGGCGCTGTGCTCGGTGCTCCCGGACACACGGCACCATGCGTTCACCTGGTTGCGCCTGTTCATGGTCGCCGTCTTCATGCAGGCGGTGCAGTTGATCATCCTTCGGGTTGCCGTGGCCGTCGGCTTCGGCGCCGGCAGCGGCGTCGCGGAAAGCCTCTATGCGCTGGCGACGCTGTGGATCCTGCTCAAGGTGCCGGGAACGCTTCACGCAGCGGCGCAGGTCGAGACTCACGGGTCACGCGCTGCCCGACACGTACGGCGGTCCGTGCATCGCGTGCTCGTGCCGGTCCACCACGCCGTCCGCGGACGGAGCACGTTGTGATCCGCTCCATGGTGGCCGCCGCCGCAGTGGTCGCCGTGGTGCTCTGCGGCGGCACCGCGCTCGCCGCCGGATCATTCCGACACTCGACGACAGCTGTTTCCTTCGCGAAACCGTTGGCACACTCATGGGTCTCGCAGGGCTTCGGGTGCACGAGTCTCGTGTTCGAAGCCGTCGACCTCGCGTGCCCGGGACGCCACTGGCACTCCGGCATCGACCTGGCCGCAGCACGCGGAACACCGGTGATGGCGACACTGCCCGGCATCGCAACCGTTGTCGTGTCCGCAACCGGGTATGGGCTGCACGTGATCATCGATCACGGCGGCGGTCTCAGCAGCCTCTACGGTCACCTCGACACGGTGGCGATCATGAGCGGAGACTTCGTGGAGGCCGGCGAGGTCATCGGGACCGTCGGTGCAACGGGGAACGCCACCGGCCCGCATCTGCACTTCGAGATCCGGCGCGACGGTATCGCCGAGGATCCGCGTCTGGACCTGGCGCTGCCGTGAACGAGGTGACTAGACCGTGTGCGCGCTCGACGCGCTGCGCGCATCACCGGGCGTGCCGCGAGCGTCGCCCACCGGCGTGGCCGTTCGCGTGTCGGCTGACGGCGTCGCGCGCGCCTGCCTCCAGACCACCCAGATGCGCTGCACCGCGGTGACATTGGTCAGCACCGCGAGGATCCAGAGCGCCCAGATGAGCAGCGGTGCGATGACGAGGCCGATCACCGTGATGACGACACGCTCCGGACGGGCGAGCAGGCCACCGTCGACCGTGAATCCGAGGGACTGCGCACGCGCTCGCACGTACGAGACGAGCAGGGAACCCGTGAGCGCGAAGACGACCAGCATGGGTTCGAGCGTGTGATGGCCGTGGAAGATGAAGTACGCGAGCAACGCGATGGCCGTCATCGCCTCGGCGTAGCGGTCCACCGTCGAGTCGAGGAACGCGCCGTACCGCTGTTCGCGTCCGCTGACGCGCGCGAGCGCTCCGTCCAGGATGTCGAATCCGCTCGCGAGGAGCAGGATCAGACCTCCGGGGAGCAGGTAGCCGAAGCCGACCAGCACGGCCGAGGCGGCGCAGATCAGCAGACCGACCATCGTCAGGACGTTCGGTGTGAAGCCGAGGGCGCGGAGCGCGGGCACGACGTGCCGCGCGCCCGACCTAACCCAGCCCTGAAGTCTGGACGTGAACACCAGACGCCTCCACACTCGCACTCGCTCTCTGCCGCGCGACCCGATACACCTCGAGCACCTCGTCGACCACGTGATCCCAGTCGTACAGCTGCGCTTTCGCCAGTCCCTGCTTGCTCATCGCCGCTCGGCGCGATGGGTCGTCGAGCAGTGCGCCGAGCGCGGCCGCCCACTCCTTCGGATGCCGGGGCGGAACGAGCACCCCGTCAACTCCATGGGTCACCACGCTGTTGAAGCCGGGGATGGACGACGCCATCACCGGCACGCCGCTCGCCATCGCCTCGAGCAGGACGATGCCGAAGCTCTCACCACCGGTCGCCGGCGCGCAGAAGATGTCGGCCGACGCGTAGTGGCGGGGCAGTTCCTCTGACGACACACGCCCGCAGAACTCGACGTCCGGAATGCCCATCGCGGCGACCTGGCTCTCGTAACCCCAGCGCATCGGCCCGTCACCGACGACGACGAGACGCGCGTCGCCGCGCGCGCGTCGCAGCTGACCGTATGCCTCGAGCAGAGTCGGCAACCCCTTGCGCGACTCCAGACGACCGACGAAGAGGATCGTCGACTTTCCCGGTGTGCGCAGCTGCTCGACGTGCGGGTGGTTGGGATGGAAGCGACTGCAATCGATCCCGTTGGGCACCACGCGATACTCGCCCTCGAAGTACCGGGCGATGAAGTCGCGCGCGGGAACGCTCACCGCGATGTGCGCGTGGAGCCGGTTGAAGTAGCGCTTCAGGAAGGGCCTGCCGTAGTAGTAACCGAGGTTGCGACGCGCCATCGCATGGAACGTGCCGACGTTCGCGCCGCTGTGAAACCGCAGGACGGTGATCGGCAACGACGGAACGAGCGGCTCGTGATAATGCACGACGTCAAAAGCGTTCTCGTCGAGCAACGCGCGCACGCGGCGCACCAGGTGGAACGACAGCGCGAGGCGCGCAACCGAGCCGTTGGTCCGAATCGGCACGGACCGGCCGATGCGCACGTATCCAGGAATGCCGTGATCGTCGCCGACGCGGCTCGACGGCGCGAGCACCATGACGTCATGACCACGTGCCCGCAATTTGCCCGACAGATGCCGGACGTGCTCGGTCACGCCACCTGGGTGCATGAAGTCGTACGGCGACACCAAACAGATCTTCATGGCGTCCCGGTCGCCGTCCAGATGGGGTCGAGGACATGCCACTGCTCGGGGTGGTTCCGGATGGCCCGCTCGAAGATGCGCAGCAGCACCTCCGCAGTCTTGCGCACCTCGGCGTCCCTTGGTTGATCCGGGGAGTAGTGGATCTCCGGGTAGACGACCGCATGAACCCGGTACCTGTCCCGGAACAGCAGGATCGGGACCACCGCGGCCCCGGATCGGATGGCAATCTCGACCCCCCCGATCGGGATGGGCGCCGGCTGACCGAAGAACTCGATCGGCTCACCATTGCCGATGAGATCCCGATCGAGCGCCATCGCCACGACACCGCCCGAGCGCAGCACCTTGTAGACCTCGCGCATCGAGTTGGCGCCGAGACGCCGGGCCACCTGCGGGTCGCCCTCGCGCATGGCCTGGGTGTCGATCGGAATGATGTGCACGCCTTGCGCGCGCCGGGCGCCGACCACCCGCTCGAAGAGCTGCGGTGGTCGCAACACCTCGGCAAGCAGCGCCATCTTGTGGCCCATCTTGTTCCACCCGGCGAGGCCAACCTCCCAGGACCCGAAATGCATGGAGGCGACGACGACACCGTTGCCGCGGGCGATCGCGTCGGTGAAGTGGTAGAGGTCGTCGATCGTGATACGCGACGGCAGGTTCGCCCGTTGCGATGGCATCTCCATGACGTCCACCCAACAGTGCGTGAGGTTGCGCACGTTACGCCGCACCAGGTGCTCGAGCGGCCGGGGCCCGATGGTCGGCACCACATGACGCAGGTTGTCGCGCAGCCCGTCGAATCGCGACGGCACCGTGGCGAGCAACGCATCGGCGACGCGGTCGCCAAGCCAGTACGACACCCGCTGCGGCAGCAGACCGACGAGGGTCTCCGCGCCGCGATAGGCGTAGTAGGGCAGCATCCGATCCCGCTCGGGCGCCTGGAGCGCGACGCTCTTCAGCGCCACGTCGCCGGCCTGCATCAATGCTGTCGGCTCCCGTTCGCTCTGCTGGCTAATTCGTGGCGGGTGTGGCGGGTTCCGCCTCCGATGACTGGGACAGCACCTCGGCGCCCGCACCGTTGTGGCTCCCCCTGGCGTTGTCGGCGCCACCGCCTGCGATGAACTCCTCGGTGGCGCGATGCGCCTCGTCGTCCGTCACCTGCTTGGGCGGCGACTTCATGAAGTACGACGCGGGTCCCTCGAGGGTGCCGCTGAGCCCGCGGTCGAGCCCGAGCTTGCAGCAGCGCACGGCGTCGATCACGATGCCGGCGCTGTTCGGCGAGTCGTGCACCTCGAGCTT
Organism: Candidatus Acidiferrales bacterium; assembly: GCA_035534435.1. GTDB lineage: Bacteria > Chloroflexota > Dormibacteria > Aeolococcales > Aeolococcaceae > Palsa-851. The sequence continues at coordinate 2,437 of DATLRX010000035.1, read as the reverse complement.
CAGCTCGACGTTGAGGGGCACGTCGCCGAAGGACTTGCCCTCGAGGCGGATGAATGCCCACTTACGGTCGTGCAGCCACGGCACGTAGTCCGACGGACCGATGTGGATGTGCTCCTTCTCCATCGGCGTCGCGAGCTGGGACTGCACGCTGTTGGTCTTGCTGATCTTCTTGCTCATCAAGCGCTCACGCTCGAGCATGTTGAGGAAGTCGGTGTTCCCACCGAAGTTGAGCTGGTACGTGTTCTCGAGCTCGACGCCACGCTCGCGGAACAGGTGCGTGAGCACGCGGTGCACGATGGTCGCGCCGACCTGCGACTTGATGTCGTCACCGATGATCGGCACGCCCGCCTTGCGGAAGCGCGCCTGCCAGTAGTCCTCGCGAGCGATGAACACGGGCATGCAGTTCACCATCGCGCACGGCGCTTCGAGGATCTGCTCGGTGTACCAGCGGGTTGCGGCCTCGCTGCCGACCGGCAGGTAGTTGACCACCACGTCGGTGCCGGTGTCCTTCAGGACCTGGGCGATGTCGACGGTCGAGCCCGGCGCCTTGGTGATCACCTCCGAGAGGTATTTGCCGAGACCGTCATGGGTCATGCCGCGCTGGACGGGGATGTTCAGCTTCGGGACGTCGCTGAACTTCACCGTGTTGTTGAGCCCGCTGAAGATCGCCTCGGAAACGTCCTTGCCCACCTTGAGGATGTCGATGTCGAACGCCGCGGAGATCTCGATGTCGGAGATGTGATATCCACCGAGGTTCACGTGCATGAGACCGGGCACGGTGTCATTCGGATCAGCGTGCTTGTAGTACTCGAGCCCCTGGACGAACGACGAGGCGCAGTTGCCCACGCCGATGATCGCGACTCTGACTTTCTTGCTCACGACGCGCCCTCGTGTACCGGTGTTGTTGATGTGATCTCGGCAGGCATTCCGGTGACGGAGATGAGCCGAGCGAAACTCTTGAAGTGGGAGGCGATCGCCTCGCGGTCGAGCCGGCAGAAGACCTCGCGGCCGTCGCGCCGGGTGCGGATGACCTCTGCCTTGCGGAGGATCCGGAGGTGCCAGCTCATACGCGGCTGGCTCACCTGGCAGTAGTCGGCGAGCTCGGAGACGCGCATCTCCGACGTCGCGGCGAGCCGCTCGACGATGAGCAGCCTGGTCGGGTTCGCGAGACCCTCGAAGTGCACGGAGAGATCACTCGCGCCGATCGCGATGCTCCCCGGGAGCGCACGGCGCGGAGGCCGAACCGGGACCTCAGGAACCATGGTCACGAAGCATAAAGAACTCTTTCATAAAGGATCGCTTATGAATGCTAGACCGTCGGGAGCCCCTTGCGCAAGCCCCGCGTCAGGCCGCTGTATCGCCGTCGCCGTCAGTGTCGGGCGAGGGCTCCCCGTCCGTCTCAACCTTCTCGGGTCGCTCGGCAGCCGTCCTGCCCTCGTAGTTCGGCAGGATCGCGGCCAGCAAGGCGAGGATCACCGCGCACACGACGATCACGACGACGAACCCCACGATGGCGAGTCCGATCCCCGCGAGCACGGTGCCGATGTCCAGAAGCACTCGGCAAGGATGGCAGGCAGGGCTAGGATCGACCGATGACCGCGATGCCGAGTCCCACCGAACTCCCGCCGGAGCTGGTCGCGCGGCGCGGCAAGATCGTGTTCCGAGCCAGGCGCCCGATCGCGCTCGTCCTGCCGCTGCTGGTGGTGACCGAGGTGGCAGGCGTGATCTGCCTGCTGATCGGCGGCACGATCGGCTGGTTCATCATGGCGGCCCCGGTGGTCGGGCTCGGGATGACCATGCTCGTCGTCCGCCCGGCGCTCGAGCTGACGCGCGACGGACTGGTGCTTCGCCAGTACCCATACAGCAGCCTCACGCGATGGGATGTCATCGAATCCGTCGGCGTCACCAAGGCAGGGAACCGTGTGATCCTCGGATACAAGCTCGTTGACGGCATCCCCCCGCCGCGCCACCAGCCGGCCCGCACGCTGCTGCTCGCGATCAACTCGCCGTACGACGGTGGCTGGTTCGCGGACTCACTCGCGGGCGGCCCGGAGGCTGCGCGGGCCGTCGTGCAGCGCTACCTCGACAATCCGTCTTTGCGCGAGATGCTCCCAGTCGCGCGGCGCTGATGGAGTAGCGCGCCCGTATCCTTACCGTTCGCCGCGCTCGCCGCGGCTCTCGCGGCGGCCCAGGGTAGCCAAGTGGTCAAGGCAGCGGTCTGTAAAACCGTGTACCGATGGTTCGACTCCATCCCCTGGGACCACGCACACTGGGACCACGCACAGATCAGCCGCAGTCGCGTCCGGTCCTTGAGGCATTCGACGGACGCCACCAGGCGCAGTTGAGGTTGATGGCGTCTAGCGCAAGGAGGGAATGGCCACCTTCGCGCCCTCGCGTGACGGCGCATCGTGTCGAATGCCGTCGCCGCGTTCGGGCG
>DATLRX010000034.1:0-23507 GCA_035534435.1 Candidatus Acidiferrales bacterium | reverse complement strand
CTGTTAACCGCAAGGCCACTGGTTCGAATCCAGTACCCGGAGCGCCGACGTCCCACTAGCAGCACGCGGCATCGCCCGAGGCGGCGCCGTACACGAGGAACACGGGATGACCGATACCGCATCGCGGCCGGACATGACGCCCGCTGTCGCGACACTGACCATGCCTGAGGACGCCGAGGCTCCCGAGCCGGCGGCGGCCAGGGAACTCCCCGTCCGATCGTGGTCGTGGCCGGCGGCCGAAGCCCCGATCGACAGGTCCGCCGACCCGGTCGACGCATCGGAGCCGGTGAGTAGCGAGACCGCCACTGACGGACCGGCTGCCGAGACCGAGATCGCCGTCACCGGCGTCGTCGCGGTTCCCGAGAAGCCGATGCCCGGTATGACGTCGTCGCTCGGTCCGGTGGGCAAGCACCGCTCGCCCGGTGCGGTGGTGGTGCTGTCGATCGTGACGCTCGGGATCTACAGCCTCGTCTGGCACCACCGTGTCAACCGCGAGGCCGGCTACTTCGACACGCGCATGCACGTCATCCCGGGCAGGTCCACGCTTGCTGTGACGATTCCATGGGCCCTCGGCTGGCTCGTCAGCCTCGTCGGTGCGACCCGGATCGTGCTTGCCGTGCTCAACGTCACGCTCCCCTTCGATCCGCACTTCACGGTCCTGCAGGCCTACGGGCTGCTCGCAGGCGGCCTGGCGATCCCGTATCTCACGCTCCTGCTTCCTTTCAGCGCGGCTGCATGGGTGATGACCCTCGAGCGCGTGCGCATCGTCGAGGACCGCATCGGCAGGACCACCGACGTGCAGTTGCAGCCGACACGGGTCGTGTGCTGGTTGCTGTTCCCCGTCGTCGGCGGTCTGGTACTCATCGCGATGGTGCAGCGCCGCCTCAACCGCGTCTGGGAGGACGACAAGGCGACCACGCCGCCGGCGCGTCCCTCCGTCAGAGTGACCGCAAACTGACCACCCGGGCCTGCGATCTGCTCACGTTGGTGTGCCGGTTGCGGCGCCCTCCACTAGACTAACCGGTCGCGGTGGCTGTTTCGATCGCCTGTATTTCCGGAAAAGGCGGGGTGGGGAAAACAACCACCTGCGCGTCGCTTGCGGCTGTCTTCGCAGAACGCGGCCGGCGCGTCCTCGCCGTGGACATGGATCCCCAGTCGAACCTCACGTCAGGGCTTGGATTCAATCCATATGCGCTGACGCACACCGTCGCGGACGCGATCCTCGAGCCCGACCAGTCGGTTGACGAGTTGATCGTGCGCACCAAATGGGCGGGGCTGCATCTGCTGCCCGCGAACCCGGATCTCAGCGCCGTCGAAGCTGGGTTGCCGACGTCGCTCGACTCGGAGACGCGCCTCCGCCGCGCACTCGACCGCGACTGCCGTGACTACGACTACATCCTGTTCGACACGCCGCCGAGCTTCGCGTTCCACACCATCAGCGTCCTGGCCGCCACGGACTTCATCGTCATTCCGATGCAGATGTCCGGGTATGCGGTGAAGGGGCTCAAGGAAACGCTTCGCGCCGTGCATCATGTGCGCCAGGAGCTGAACCCGGAGCTTCGGGTGCTCGGTTTGCTGCCGACGTTCGTCGTGATGCGCACGCGATTCTCGCGAGACCTGCTCGAAGGATTGCGGGCGATCCCCAACCTGCGGGTGTTCGACACCGTCATCAAGGTCACCGTGCGATTGCAGGAATCGGCTCTCGCGGGCGAACCGGTGACAGTGTTGGCGTCGTCGTCAGAGGCGGCAGTCGCGTACCGCGCGTTCGCCGACGAGGTGCTCGCGGCGCTCATCGCGGAGGGTGAGCGCAGTGTCTGAAGCGCGATCGCCGCGACGGCGGCGCAGTGTGGCTGTCGCGCCCGCTCTCCTCGACCCCGCGGAACTTCCTGAGGATGCGGCCGGGCGTGTCACGCTGATCTCGGTCGACGCGCCTGAGGACATTCTCGGTACGCCCGGAGCGATCCCGAGCGCACCTCCCACCGCGGCGACGCCGTCGTTGCTTGCCGCCGCCGACGGCTGGGTCGTGGTCGGCGTCGCCGGTGTCGTGATCGTCGCCATCTTCATCGTGGGGATGATCCTGACCCGCTGACGCGATGTGGTGACAGATACACAGAGATGTGGTAGTCTGTTCGCCATGCAGTCTGAGGCGGATTCCCGTATCGGCGAGGCGGAGTTGCTTGCCCGAGCACTCGGCGGGTCGGCGCCCGCCGCGGATCTCAGTGCGGTGGCCAATCGAGTGGCGCGAATTCCCTGGTGGGAACGACGCGCGCTCGATGCTGCGGGGCTCACCCGCGAGCACGGCGTGCCGCGCGAGCGGGCCGAGCGCCTCGCCGCGATGTGGGAGCTGGCCGAACGCTGGACGGACGATGACCGCCCGGCGATCGGGTCACCGCGCGACGCGCTGCTCATGCTCGACGGACTCCGGCGCGCTCGGCGCGAGCAGGTGGTCGCGCTCCTGCTCGATGCGCGGCACCGTCCCATCCGCCTGGAGACCGTCGCCGTCGGCACGATCAACGCGTCGCGGCTGCAGCCACGCGATGTGTTCGGACCGGCGTTGCGCAGCGATGCTGTTGCCGTCATCATCGGCCATAACCACCCGAGCGGCGATCCGTCTCCGAGCCGTGCCGATCGTGTGGTGACGTCGGCGCTGCGGAGTGCGGGCTCGTTGCTCGGTGTGCCTGTCCTTGATCACCTCATCGTCGCGCGGCGAGGCCATCACTCCTTCCGCGAGACGGAGGGATGGGACGAGGCTGCCTGAGTGCGGCCGGCAGGCCTCAGCTGAAGGCGTTCTCGCCCGTGAGCTCCTTCCCGATGATGAGCGTGTGCACCTCCTCGGTGCCCTCGTAGGTGAGCACCGATTCGAGGTTCGCCATGTGGCGCGAGACGGGGTACTCGAGCGTGATCCCGTTGGCACCGAGGATGGTCCGCGCGGAACGCGCGATGTCGATCGCGGCGCGCACATTGGCACGCTTCGCGACCGAGACCTGCACCGCCTGCAGCTTTCCCTCGTCTTTGAGCGTGCCGAGCCGGTACGCGAGCAGACGCCCCTGGATGATGGACGTCGCCATATCGGCGAGCTTCAGCTGCGTGAGTTGCATCGCGGCGATCGGCTTGCCGAACGCGCGGCGAGCCTTGCTGTAGTCGAGCGCGGCCTCGAAGCACGCGCGCGCCGCGCCCATCGCGCCCCAGCCGATGCCGAACCGCGCCTCGTTGAGACACGACAACGGTCCGCGCATGCCGGTCACCCCCGGCAGCACGGCGCTGTTGGGAAGCCGCACCGCGTCGAACGAGAGCTCCGAGGTCACCGACGCGCGGAGCGAGAGCTTGTTGTGCACATCGGACGTCGTGAAGCCGCGCATGCCCCGCTCGACGAGGAACCCGCGCACACCTCCGTCGGTCCGTGCCCACACCACCGCGATGTCGGCCATGGAGCCGTTGGTGATCCACATCTTCGTGCCGTCGAGGATCCAGTCATCGCCGTCTCGCCGCGCCGACGTGCGCATCGATGACGGATCCGATCCCGCGTCAGGCTCGGTGAGCCCGAAGCAGCCGATCGCGCGTCCGGCGGCCATCTCGGGGAGCCAGCGCGACTTCTGCTCATCGCTGCCGTACGCCCAGATGGGGAACATCGCGAGCGAGCCCTGGACCGACACGAACGAGCGGAGGCCGCTGTCACCGGCCTCGAGCTCCTCGGAGGCGACGCCGTACGCGATGGCCGATGTCCCGGCACAGCCGTATCCGCGCAGGTGCATGCCGAGCAGGCCGAGCTCGGCGAGGCCCGGAATGAGCTCGCGGGGGAACGTACCGGCTTCGAAATGCTCCGGGATCACCGGAAGGGCGCGCTCACGGACGAAGGCGCGAACGGTGTCCCGGATCAGGCGCTCGTCGTCGCCGAGCAGCTCGTCGACCTCGTACAGGTCCGAGGGCGACAGTGCCCGCGTCCGTGGAGCGCGCTCGGTGACAGCCATGCGCTCAGAGTACCCGAGTGACTACGCGGCGACCGGCATCCCGGCATCCACGAGCTGGCGGCGCAGCGTCTCCCCACTCGCGAAGCCGACGTTGATGTCGGTGACCTGTCCCGAGGCGTCGAGCACGATGGTGGTGGGCAGCGACATCACCCGGTAGTGCCGGGCGAGCGTGGGCTCGACGGCGATGTCGATCTCGCGGATCTCGATGTCCTCGCCGAGGCCGGCCGCCAGCGCCCGCAGCGCGGGCCGCTGGGCGGTGTGGCAGATCGTGCAGGACTCGCCCGTGAAGTAGAGGATCGACGGGAGCTGTCGCTGCGCGCGCTGCGACTCGACCACGCTGCCGACCAGCTCGCGCTGGCCGCCCCGTTGCACCAGCAGGAGCACAGCAGCCCCGCCCACCACCGCCAGGGCGATCAAGGGCGCGAGGAGCGGGATCACCGCGCGGGCTCGCGTCGCAGCGGGAGCAGACCAATGCGCACGAGCTGCGCGTACATGATGCAGCCGGCGCAGATGTTGAACGCGAAGTTCAGGAAGGCGAGTGCCGCGACGATCCAGGCGAGCACCCACGCGACCAGCAGCAGGTCGGTGATGACGAAGATCGACGCTGCGGCCAGGAACACGCCGCCGAGCAGTTGCGCGAACCGATGGGGCGCCGGGTCCTCCTGGACGATCCGCGGCTTGACGATGCCCGACGGGCGCAGCACCTGGGTGTACAGGATTCGCGGGATGTTCAGCGAGGGTGAGGCCACCGCCGCGAGCATCATCACCGCGAGCACCGGCAGGATCCAGGCGATACCCGGGTACGCGAGCCCGATCACATAGCCCAGCACGATGGCGACCATCAGGATCATCTGATTCACTTTGAGAACGCTGCGGTCGAACGCGACAACTGCCATCGTGTGGAAAGCATACTGGAGAGGTCAGGTATTGCACCGACGTCCCTCCGCGAGAAGTGCGAGAGTCGTCTCTATCAGGCCAGCGGGCCCGGGCAGACGATGATCGGAGGTGCTCGTGTCGGTTGATGAATCGGCCCCGCTCCGCCTCGATGAGGTGCGGACCGGGGCGGCATATGAGGCGATGCGCGCGGACGAGCGGCGCCGTGTCGCCGATCTGAAGCGCTTCCGCCGGATCCATCTCGGTGAATCGCTGGCACTCGTTTTCGAGAACCGCGACACCATTCGCGCGACTCTCGAGGAGGCGCTCCGGACCGAGCGCATCGACGACCCCGAGCGTGTCGCCGGCGAGATCGACGCCTTCAACGCCGTGATCCCGGCCCCCGGCGAGCTGGCCGCCGCGCTCTTCCTCGAGGTGCCGGATCCCGCCGACCTCAACGCCGCCGTCACGCGCCTCGACGGGATCGAGCAGACGGTGTTCATCGATGTCGCGGGCAAGCGCGTCCGGGGTGAGCCGGATGACGTGTTCGCCCCAGGCGAGGGCGTCGTGGCCCACTACCTTCGCTTCCGTCTCGAACCCGACGTCCGCGAGGCCATCGTGACCGGCGCCCCGATCGCGACCGGAACCGACCACGCCGCCTGTGCAGTCGTCGTCAGCCTCGACGAGGAGCAGCGCCAGGCGATCGCCCGGGATCTCTGACCGGGGCCGCGATCAGCGGCTGCGAGCCGCGCCGCCGGTGCTCGCGAGCCCCCAGTAGACGTCCGCGGTCATCTCCGCGGTGTTCGTCCATGTGTACTCGGCCGCTCGCACCAGACCTGCGTGCCGCATGCGGGCGCTCCGAACCGGGTCCGTCAGCACCTCGTCGAGCGCTTCGGCAAGAGCGCGTGGATCGCCTGACGGCACCAGGAACCCCACATCGCGGAGGAGATCTGGGAGGTTGCCCACCGCGGTGGCGACCACCGGCACGGCCGACGCCATCGCCTCGAGTGCGGTGAGCCCGAATCCCTCATGGGTCGAGGGAACGACCACGACCGCCGCCTGGCGGTAGAGCGAGGCGAGATCGGCGTCGTCGACGCTCCCGCACAGCACGAGTTGCACCTTGCGCCGCCACGCGTCGGCCGCGAGCCGGTCAGCCTCCGGGCCGAGCGCGCCCGCCAACGCCAGCGGGGGAGCCGCGTCACCGAGGATTTCCATGGCGTCGAGCAGCGTGTGGAGGCCCTTGCGCGGATCTCGGGCCCTCAGGGTCCCCACCCACAGCACGAACGCGCCCTCGAGGCCCATCGCCTCGGTGACCCGGGCGTCGCGGAGCTTCGGCCGCCCGGAGAACCCGGCGGAGACACCGTTGGGCACAACGTGAACCCGGGCCGGGTCGAGGCGCAGCGTGTCGATCGCCTCCTGGCGCGTCGTCTCGCTGACCGCGATCACGGCCGCGCAGAGGCGGAGTGCCGGCGCGAGCATCGAGGCGTAGAACCCTCGTGCCGAGCCGGGGATGCCCGCTGAGGCTGGACCGCGCCATAGCTCGACGTCGTGGAGCGTGACCACCTGTCGCGCGAACGGGAAGCCGAGCACCGGCTCGCCACCGACCCCGTGGACGAGATGGGGATGGCGCGCGATCGCATCCTTGAGGACCTGGGGCTGTGCGTGCAGGAACCGGCCCGGCCGGGACTCGTTCCACGCGGACGACGCGGGGACCGACTCCGTGACCTCCAGGTCCGTGATGGCATGGAGCGACTCCGCAAGCTGGCGCGCGTACCGGCCGATTCCCGCCTCTCGCCGTCCGTCGGCAAGACAGCTGGCCTCGAGCAGGACGCGCAGTGGGCTCGGCACCGAGGCTTTGTAGCAGGTCTCGACACTCGACACCGCTGGCACAATGGGTTCGATGCCGAACTCACGTTCCCTCATGCCGTTCACCGCGCTCGTCGGGCAGGACGCGATGAAGACCGCGCTGGTCCTCAACGCGATCAACCCGAACATCGGTGGCGTGCTGATCCGCGGCCAGAGGGGCACCGCGAAGTCAACGGCCGTGCGCGCACTGGCGCGCCTGCTCCCCGAGATCGATGTCATCGCCGGCTGCCGCTATCGCTGCGACCCGGCGACTCCGGCGAACTGGTGCGAGGACTGCCGCACCCTCCACGCCGCCGGTGTCGCACCACCCACCCAGCGGCGCCGCATCCGGGTCGTGGAGCTGCCGATCAACGCGTCCGAGGATCGGGTGGTCGGTACCATCGACACCGAGGCCGCGATCAAGTTCGGTGAACGTCGCTTCGAGCCGGGGCTGCTCGCCGAGGCGAACCGCGGCATCCTCTACGTCGACGAGGTGAACCTGCTCGACGATCACATCGTCGACGTGCTGCTCGATGCGGCCGCCATGGGCTGGAACGTCGTCGAGCGCGAGGGCATATCGTTCGCCCATCCGTCGCGATTCATCCTCGTCGGCACGATGAATCCCGAGGAGGGTGAGCTCCGTCCGCAGCTGCTCGATCGGTTCGGTCTCTGCGTCGATATCACCGGGCTCCGCGACGTCGACGAACGCGTCCGCATCGTCGAGCGTGACGCGCGCCGCAGCGTCGACGGCACCGGCCTCGCCCTCGAGTTCGAGGGCAGTGAAGACCATCTCCGGGCGGTGATCGTCGAGGCGCGACGGCTGCTGCCCCGCACAGAGATCACGCAGACGATCAACTGGTTCATCGCGCTGGTGTGCATCGATGCCGGTGCCCTCGGCCATCGCGCGGACATCGTCGTGACGAGCGCCGCGCGCACGGTCCGCGCGTGGGAGGAGGCGGACCGCGTGGTCCGCCTGCGTGAAGCGCACGATCCCGCCGGCGGGCCCGAAGCGGCTGATCGCCTCGTCGTCTCCACCGCGGACGCGACCGTCGCAGCCGAGCTCGCCCTCGCGCACCGCCGGCGGACACGCCAGGAGGGCGTCGCGCAGACGGCCGGGGCAACCGCGGAGCGCGCCAAGGAGCGATTCGAGGAGATCGCCCAGGAGGCCGAGGCGGCCACAATCTCCGATCAGTCGGAGGAGGCGCGTGACCAGCCCCCGGACGATTCCGGGAGCGGCGAGGAAGGGGAGAGCGCCGGCCAGGTCCAGGGCAGCGAGCAGGCGACCCAGGCGGTGACGCGCCACAGCACCGAGCAGCTCTTCGAGGGCGAGCTCTTCCCCGTGCGCAAGATCGCGCTGCCCCGCGACCGGCGGACTCGCTCCACCACCGGCAAGCGAAGCTCCTCGCAGAGCAGCGACAAACGCGGCCGCTACGTACGCGCCACCCAGACGGAGAAGACGACGGACATCGCGTTCGACGCGACCATGCGGGCGGCCGCACCGCACCAGACGCGCCGGCGCGCAGAGGCGACCGCCGAGACCGGCGGCCCCGCGCTGCACCTCGAGCGTCAGGACCTGCGCCAGAAGGTCAGGCGCCGGCGCACGGGAACGCTGATCGTGTTCGTGGTCGACGCGAGCGCATCGATGGACGCCGAGCAGCGCATGCAGGCGACCAAGGGCGCCGTGCTCTCGCTGCTCCGCGACGCGTACCTGCGCCGGGACAAGGTCGCGCTGGTCGTGTTCTCGGGCCGGTCCGCGCGGATCGTGCTCCAGCCGACATCGTCGGTCGACCTCGCGGAGCAGCGCCTGCAGCGGCTGACCGTCGGCGGGACCACACCCCTGACGCACGGCCTCGTCGCCGGCCTGCGCATCGTCCGCACCGAGCGGCTGCGCGATCCCAGCGTCTACCCGCTGCTGGTCCTCATCAGCGACGGCAGAGGCAACATCTCGCTCTTTGGTGAGGAGCCGCTCGTCGAAGCGCAGCGAGTCGCCGAGCAGCTTGGTGCGGACGGTGTGCACATGCTCGTCATCGACTCGGCGCGTGACCACACCGCTCGTCCGATGCCGAGGGTGGGCTCGCACAGCCGGCCACCGCTCTTCGGTGGCTATGGATTCAACGCGTGCCGCGACCTTGCTGATCGCTCAGGTGGCGAGTATCTGGGTCTGTTCGATCTGTCGCAGGGGGCGATCCTCGAGGGCGTGGAGAAGAGCCTTCGAGGGCGCATGGCACAATGACCGAGATGCAAACCGGGCGAAGCGTGTTCCCGTTCACCGCGATCGTGGGACAGGACACGATGAAACAGGCGCTCATCCTCAACGCGATCAACCCCGCGATCGGGGGCGTGCTCATCCGCGGAGAGAAGGGAACAGCGAAGTCGACCGCTGTGCGATCGCTGACCAAGCTCCTGCCCGCGCTCGATGTCGTGGCCGACTGCCGCTACGGATGTCCTCCGGACGATGCCGATCTGCAATGCGCGGAGTGCACTGAACGCGTGGCGAAGGGAAACACGCTTCCGCGCGGTCGCCGGCGCATGCGTGTCGTCGAGCTGCCGATCAACGCATCCGAGGACCGCGTCGTCGGTGCGATCGACATCGAGGCCGCCATCAAGCGTGGGGAGAAGGAGTTCGAGCCCGGCGTCCTCGCCGAGGCGAACCGCAACATCCTCTACGTCGACGAGGTGAACCTGCTCGACGATCACATCGTCGACGTCCTGCTCGATGCCGCTGCGATGGGACAGAACACCGTCGAGCGTGAGGGCGTTTCCGTGTCACACCCCTCGCGATTCATCCTCGTCGGGACGATGAACCCCGAGGAGGGCGAGTTGCGTCCGCAGCTGCTCGATCGTTTCGGGCTGTGCGTGGACGTCGAGGGTATCCGTGACGTGCGCCAGCGGGTCGAGATCGTCGAGCGTCGCGAGGCGTTTGAAGATGACCCCGCGGCGTTCGCCGAGCGTTTCGAGCCGTCCGAGCATGCGGAAGCCGAGAGCATCGCGCGCGCGATATCGGTGCTGTCCGATGTGGTGGTGGACCGCAGCATCCTCGTTGCCATCGCCGCGCTCAGCATCGAGCTCGAGGTCGACGGCCATCGCGCCGACATCGTCACGCGCAAAGCGGCACAGGCACTTGCGGCTCATGAGGACCGCCCCGCGGTCGGTATCGACGACGTCGAGCACGTCGCGCCTCTGGTGCTGGCGCATCGCGTCAAGCCCGGGTTGTCGGGGAGCCGCCGCGGCGTCGGCGATATCGCGGAGATCCTGCGCTCAGCCCACGACGGCGACGTCGCGACGGGATCCTAGGGCCGCTCCTCCTTCCTGATGCGCCTCGACAGGATCCGTAACTTCAGCATCATCGCGCACATCGATCACGGCAAGTCGACGCTCGCGGATCGGTTGCTCGAGGCGACCGGAACCGTCGCGTTGCGCGACATGCAGGACCAGGTGCTCGACCAGCTCGACCTCGAGCGCGAGCGCGGCATCACCATCAAGGCGCAGGCGGTGCGTCTCGAGCACACCGCGGCTGACGGCATCACGTACGAGCTGAACCTCATCGACACGCCCGGGCATGTCGACTTCGCGTACGAGGTGTCGCGATCGCTCGCAGCGTGTGAGGGCGCGCTCCTCGTCGTCGACGCGACGCAGGGAGTGGAGGCACAGACGCTCGCCAACGTCTACCAGGCGATCGACAACAACCTCGAGATCATCCCGATCATCAACAAGATCGACCTCGTGAACGCTGATCCCGAGCTCGTGCGACGCGAGATCGAGGAGGTCATCGGTATCTCCGCCGCCGACGCGATCCTCACGAGCGCGCGTCAGGGCGTCGGGATCCAGGAAGTGCTCGAGGCGATCGTGCAGCGCGTGCCGCCGCCGAAGGGAGACCGCAACGGTGTCTTGCGGGCGCTCATCTTTGACGCGAAGTACGATGCATACCGCGGCGTCGTCGTGTACGTCCGTCTCGTCGACGGGCGGCTGGCGAGTGGGATGCGCATCCGGATGATGCACAACAAGAGCGAGTTCGTTGTCGATGAGGTCGGTGTGTTCTCTCCTGCGATGACTCGCGTGGACGAGCTGCTGTGCGGTGAGGTCGGCTACTTCATCGCATCGATCAAGAACGTGCGCGACAGCAAGGTCGGCGATACGGTCACGGACGCCGCGCATCCCACGACGCATCCGTTGCCCGGGTATCGCGCGGTGACACCGATGGTCTACGCGGGCATCTTCCCCGTGGACTCCGAGGATGTCACCGATCTGAAGGAAGCGTTGCAGCGTCTCAACCTCAACGACGCGTCGCTCGTGTACGAGCCGGAGTCATCGGCAGCCCTGGGATTCGGATTCCGGTGCGGCTTTCTCGGCTTGCTGCACATGGAGATCGTTCAGGAGCGTCTCGAGCGCGAGTTCAATCTCTCACTGATCACGACGGCTCCGACCGTCGAGTACCGGGTGCGCCTGCGCTCGGGCGAGGTGATCGCCATCGACAACCCGGAGATGCTGCCAGACGCGTCCAACATCGACGCGATCGAGGAGCCGCGCACCAAGGCGACGATCATCGTCCCGAGCACCTACGTCGGCGCGATCATGGAGCTCTGCCAGGAGCGGCGTGGTGAGTTCCAGCATATGGACTACCAACCCGGGGACCGCGTCGCCGTCATCTACGACATGCCGCTCGGCGAGATCATTCACGATTTCTACGACCAGCTGAAGTCGCGGAGCCGCGGCTACGCGTCGCTCGACTACGAGATCACCGGGTTCCGCGCCGAGTCGCTCGTCAAGCTCGACATCCTCGTCGGCGGGCAGCGTGTTGACGCGCTGAGCATGATCGTCCACCGCGACCGGGCCAATGCTCACGGCCGCAAGCTGGCCGAGCGGCTGCGCAAGCTGATCCCCCGGCAGCTCTTCGAAGTCCCCATACAGGCTGCGATCGGTGGCAAGATCGTCGCCCGTGAGACGGTCTCAGCCATGCGCAAGGACGTGCTTGCCAAATGCTACGGCGGGGACATCACGCGAAAGCGCAAGCTGCTCGAGAAGCAGCGCGAGGGTAAGCGCCGCATGAAGAGGGTGGGCAACGTGGAGATACCGCAGGAGGCCTTCATGGCCGTGCTCAAGATGGACGAGGAGTAGAGACACCGCTGATGCCACGGCCCAATCCGCCACGCAAACGTCCCCGCCGCCGCCCGGATGCGGTGGAGCGAAACACGCGCGCCGAGGTTTCGCTCACCAAGCAGACGGCCCAGGTGAAGGAGCGCGTCGGTCCCGAACCCAAGCTGGTGAACGCCAAGCCCCAGCCAAAAGCGAGCAAGCCCGGCAAGGGCGCGCCGCCGCCGCGCGTGCGGCGCATCGATGAACCCTTCGTCCCGTGGGCCAAGCGCTCGTACGCCATCCTCGTCGGGTGCCTCGCCGCCACGGAGCTCGTCGTCGGCGCTGCCGCCTACTTCACGCTGACCGCCCCGCGCCCGGATTTCGGTCTCTATCTCCTCGGGCTCAGCTACAACCCGCTGATCGTCCTTGCCGCCGCGCTGGTTGCCGCACCGATCGCGAAGATCATCGCCAAGGAGACGCGGGCGCTTCGCTTCATGGAATCGATCATGGCCGGCATCTTCCAGTACTTCATCTGGCTCGTCCTGTTCATCGCGCTCACGTTCGTCGTCGGCGGGTTCGGCGCGTCATCTCCCGCTACGACCAACGGCACGCCGTCCGCGACAGCTACGCCGCTGCCGACTTCGTCGACATCCCCGGCGCCGTCCGCGGCTGCGTCCCCGTCCCCGTCGTCGTCCACCTCGTCCGGTTCGAGCGGCAGCACCGTCGTCGCGACCCCTGTCGCCATCGCCGGGCTCGCCATCATCGACGTGCTCAGCTTCATCGGCACCTTCTATCTCTACCCGCCGCTGTACCGCCGGATGCGGATCAAGCCGCCGCCCCCGCGCGCGCCGCGGTCGCCGAAGGAGCCCAAACCGGCATCCGACGCAAAGGGAGCCACGCCGTCCGGCGGGAAGTCGAACGTCGACCGGCTCGATGAAGCGGCAGCGCGAGACGCGCAGCCGAAGGACCCAGCGCCCTGACGGTGGGCCACAGCGACGTGCGCTCCCTGTACGTGCACATTCCCTTCTGCGAGCGGAAGTGCGAGTACTGCGACTTCACGAGCGTCGCCGGCGCCACCGGCTCCGAGACGTACATGGAGGCGCTGTGCGCCGAGGTCCGGCGTCTCGGCGAGCGGATGGGGCGGCTCACACTCGACACCGTGTTCATCGGCGGCGGCACGCCGTCGTTGGTCGACCCCGCGTTGCTGGCGGTGCTCGTTGCCACCGTGCGCAGTGCTTTCGATGTCGCGGCCGGCGCCGAAGTCACCATGGAGGCCAACCCGTCGAGCATCAGCACGCAACGCGCGCAGGTCTGGCATGACGCCGGCGTCAACCGGATCAGCGTCGGCGTGCAGAGCCTCGAGTCCGACGCTCTCGCATTCCTCGGACGCGTCCATGACGCCGACCGTGCGATCGCCGCGGTCGACGAGGTGCGCGCCGCGGGATTTGCGTCGATCAATTGCGACCTCATCTACGCGGTCCCCGGTCTTGGTGACACGAGGTGGCGGCGCACCCTGGATCGCGTCATCGCGGCCGGTCCGACACACGTCTCGTGCTACGAGCTCACCGTCGAAGCGGGGACCCCGCTGCACACGTCGGTGCGTCGAGGCCTCGTCACGCCGGTCGACGCCGCACGCTCGATCCGCCAGCATCGCATCGCGGTCGATGTGCTCGAGGCCGCCGGTTTCGAGCAGTACGAGGTGAGCAATTTCTCCACCGCCGGCGAGGCGTGCCGGCACAACCTCGTCTACTGGCACAACGGCTACTACCTCGCGGCCGGCGTTGGCGCGCATGGTCACGTCCCGGCGGCCGCCGCGACAGCGCTCGGGCTCGACGCCGGCAAGGACGGAGTGTCGGTTCGGTACTGGCACGGGCGGGGGATCACGGCCTACGGACGTGCGATCCGCGGCGGTGGCCTCGCGGTGACCGGTTCGGAGACGGTCGGCGCCCAGATGCGGGAACAGGAGCGCCTCATGCTCGGGCTGCGCCTTCGTGAGGGGGTGCGCGTCGACGCCACCCGTGTCGCCGAAGCTCGATCCCTCGAGGGGCTCGGGCTCGTCGTCATCGAGGGCGACCGCGTCCGCGCCACCGTCAGAGGTGAGGCCGTCCTCAACCAGGTCACGCTCCGGCTGGTGGGCGACCAGGCGGCGTAGCTGGTACGCTTAGCACTCAACCCTGACGAGTGCTAAGTGTGCCCGTCCCTCTGGCCTGAAGTGCAACAAGTCCCTCTCGATCAGCGCAAGCAGCAGATTCTCAAGGCCGTCGTCGCCGACTACACGCGCACGGGCATTCCCGTCGGCTCCGCGTCGCTCGCGGTGCACCTTGCCACCTGGTCGTCCGCGACCATCCGCAACGAGCTGGCGACGCTCAGCGAGGTCGGATACCTCATCCAGCCGCACACGTCGGCCGGCCGCGTCCCCTCAGACCTCGGGTACCGGTACTACGTCGACTTCCTCATGGATGAGGAGGACGTGCCGCCGGCCGTTCGGCGGCAGGTCGACCCCTTCTTCGCCGTCATGCCGACCGGGGTGGAGGACATCCTCGAGATCGCCGCGGCGGCGCTCGCGCAGGCTGCCGACGCGGTCAGCCTCGTCACCGCACCGCGAGCGCTCGGCGACCGGGTCAAGCACCTCGACCTGGTGAAGTTGAACGACAGCCAGGCCCTGCTCGTCCTGGTCCTCGAGGGGAACCTCGTCCGGCAGCACGCCCTGAGCCTGAACACTCCGACGGATCAGACAGTCCTCAGCGCGATCGCGACAGGTCTCAACGCGGTGGCGGTGGGCCTCGACGCCACGGAGATGGCGAGGCTCCCGGAGTCGGTCGGCCTGCACGCCGCCCTCGAGCGCGATCTCCTCGCCCAGATCATCGCGTTCATGGCCGTCAACGACGCCAAACGCGACACCCTGATCCTCCATGACGGCGTCCGCAACCTCCTCCATCAGCCGGAGTTCGGCGACGTCGAGCTGCTCCAGCAGGTGATCGAGGTGGTGGAGGAGGAGCGCATGCTCGCGGCACTGATCAGTGCCGCCGACCTCGACCACGGCGTGCAGATCATGATCGGCCGCGAGAGCGGCATGGCCGAGCTCTCGCGCTGCAGCCTCGTGCTGACGACGTATCGCGCCGGGCCCGAGCGGCGGGGCACCATCGGCGTCCTCGGGTCCACGCGGATGGCGTACGCGCAGGTGAGCCCGCGCGTCCGCTACGTGGCGCAGCGGGTCGGACGCGCCGTCGGGCGTGCTTTGAGCTGACCGTGGGCATAGTGAGCGCATGACAAAGGACCAAGCACGCGACCTCGACGAGGCACGCCTCTCCGATGACCCCCAGGCCGAGGGGGCCGCGCCCGAGGCGGCCGCGACCGAGGAGATTGACGGCCGCGACGCTCGATACCTGCGCCTCGCGGCCGACTTCGAGAACTTCAAGCGACGCAAGGCCCAGGAGATCGTCGACGTGCGTCGCTACGAGAGCGAGGATGCCGCTCGCGCGATGCTGCCCGTGCTCGACAACCTCCGCCGTGCGGTCGAGCACGCGAGCGAGGCGGGAGCCGAGGAGTTCTTCGTGAGCGGGCTCGAGCTCGTCGTCCGCGAATTCGAGACGGCGCTGGAGCGTCTCGGCGTCGAGCGCGTGCCGGCCGTCGGCGAACGCTTCGACCCGTCGGTCCACGAAGCGATCACCGGTGAGGAGTCCGACGAGGTCGCGGAGGACACCGTCGTCGCCGAACTCGTTCCCGGATACCGGCTGCACGACCGGTTGCTCCGGCCCGCGATCGTGCGCGTCGTGCATCCGCGCAACGTGCCGACGGCGAAATAAGCGCGATGGCAACGGTCAAGCGCGACTACTACGAGGTGCTCGGCGTCGCTCGTGACTGCACGCCCGAGGAGCTGAAAGCGTCGTATCGCAAGCTCGCGATGCAGTACCACCCCGACCGCAACAACGGCGACAAGGCCGCGGAGGAGAAGTTCAAGGAGGTCGGCGAGGCCTACTCGGTCCTCAGCGACCCCCAGAAGCGGCAGCGCTACGACGCGTACGGACATGTCGCCGACGGCGCGGCGCCACCCGATTTCGGCAACTTCTCATTCGATTCCGCGTTCGACCTCTTCGACATGTTCTTCGGCGGTGGGGGCCGCCGGCGCGGACACACCGGCCCTCAGCGCGGGGACGACCTGCGCATGAACATCGAGATCGCGTTCGAGGAGGCGGTCTTCGGTGCCAAGCGCACCGTCGAGGTGCCGCGCGCCACGACGTGCACCGAGTGCGGCGGCTCCGGCGCGAAGCCGGGCACGAAGGCGACGCAGTGCGCGACCTGTGGCGGCGCCG
The DNA here is from genome assembly GCA_035534435.1 of Candidatus Acidiferrales bacterium. GTDB lineage: Bacteria > Chloroflexota > Dormibacteria > Aeolococcales > Aeolococcaceae > Palsa-851. Next base: position 7,435 of record DATLRX010000034.1, on the reverse strand, counting down.
GCCAGGTGCGCAGGCAGATGCAGTCGATCTTCGGCCAGGTGACCAATGTCACCGCGTGCCCGACGTGTCACGGCGAGGGCCAGGTGGTCACCGATCCCTGCACCGTGTGCCGGGGCCAGGGGCGCATCCAGGGGCGGCACACCGTCGAGGTCACCATCCCCGCCGGTGTCGACGACGACGTCACGCTGCGATTGACCGGCGAGGGCGAGCCGGGGCCGCGCGGTGGGCCGTCGGGCGACCTCTACCTCGGCTTCCGCGTCAAGCCGCACCCGACCCTCGTGCGGCGCGGCCAGGACCTCCTCTACGAGCTGCCGATCACGGTGCCGCAGGCGGTGCTCGGCGACACCATCACCATCACGACGGTCGATGGGGAACGCCCGGTCGAGGTGCCGCCGGGGACACAGCCCGGACGCCAGCTGAAGATGCACGGGCTCGGTGTGCCGCACGTGCGCAGCGGTCGCCGTGGTGACCTCATCTGCGTCGTCCGCGTCGTCGTGCCGAGCCACCTGCCCCATCACGATCGCGCCCTCTACGAGCAGCTCGGGGGCCGCGAAGGCAAGCCCGCCGAGGTGAAGAAGGGGTTCTTCGACTCGCTGCGCGACGCGTTCCGGGGCTGAGCCGCGCACACAGTCGCGATGTTTATCGCGCGAGCGTCGCGGGTACGAGTCTGTGTGCCGCAACAGGTGCGGCAGAGCAGATACAACAACAAGGAAGCGTTGCGATGGCAATAGTTCGTTGGAACCCGTGGAACGACATCTTCGACCTGCACACGCAGATGGACCATCTCTTCCAGCCCGCCGCAGCCACAACGTCGCGCAACGGCGTCGAGTACACGAGCCTCCCGGTCGACATCCGGCAGACGGATGCCGCGTTCACCGTCGAGGCTTCGGTTCCGGGCTTCACGCCCGACGACGTCGAGGTGACGTTCGACGACGGCGTGCTCACCATCACCGGCAGGCGCAGCAGCACCGAGACCGCCAAGGACGCGACATATGTACGCCGCGAACGGCGCTCGACGTCGGTGTTCCGCCAGGTCGGCCTCCCCGCGGAGGTGCGGGCAGAGGACATCACAGCGACGTTCGAGAACGGCGTCCTCCGTGTCGAGATCCCGCGTGCGCAGAAGGCCGCGCCGCAGCGCATCCCGGTGACCGTCGGCACGACCGCACAACAGAGGGTCGTCGAACACGCGCCGCGCGCGTAATCGTTCAGCCCATATCCCCCCTCTCAAGCGCGGCGCGCCGTCGGCAACGACGTGCGCGTCGCGCGAGTCTTCGTCGCTGACGCTAGCCGGGCGGCCAGGTCATGCGGCGCCCACCGAGCAGGTGCACGTGCAGGTGATCGACGGTCTGGCCGCCGTTCACGCCGGTGTTGACCACGAGCCGGAATCCGGTCTCGTCGATCCCCTCGTCGTCGGCGATCGACTGGGCGACGTGCAGGAGACGGCCCCAGAGATGATCCTGCGCGGGGGTCATCTCGAGGACGGACACGATGTGGTCGCGGGGCATGACGAGCACGTGGACCGGCGCCTGCGGATTGACGTCACGGATGGCGAGCACCTCGTCGTCCTCGCGCAGGATCATGGCCGGGAGCTCGTGGGCTGCGATGGCGCAGAAGATGCAATCGCTCATGAGCGCAGCAGGGTACCGCGCAGGCAGTCGTCCACGACGGTTTCGGCACGAACGAGGTCGAGCCCTCCCTGACGAACACCCGGCGCGTGGTCGACGACGACCTCGTGATATCCGGCCGTGAGGCCGTGCGCGGCGTCGCCGGAGACCTCGTCCCACACCACCTCGTGCACGAGTCCACACGCACGCTCACGTGAGGTCGCGCCGGTCCGTCTGGTGGCTCGGCGAACCTCCGCGCTCCGCCGCCGCGCGATTGCGTCATCCACTCTGGTGGTGAGCTCCGACGCCGGGGTCCCCGGACGGGGGGACCAGCGAAAGACGTGCCCGGCGAGGAATCCCACCTCGTCGACGAGCGAGAGCGTCGCGGCATGGTCGTCGTCGGTCTCGCCCGGAAACGCCACCATGATGTCCGTGGTGAACTCCGTCAGCGGATTCACGTGGCGAAGCGCGCGGACGACGCGGAGGTACTGCGCGCGCCGATAGCCGCGATGCATCGCGCGCAGCACCTGGTCGCTGCCACTCTGCAACGGCATGTGCCAGTGCGCGCACAGGCGCGGGTGGGCGTTGAGCCCGATCAGCGCGGGGCTCACGTCGTTTGCGTTGATGCTGCTGAGGCGGATCCGTGCACTCCCGCACGACTCCAGGACGGACTCGAGCAGCGTCGCGAGGTCCGTGCCGCTGTCGCGGCCGTACGATCCGAGGTCGACTCCGCAGAGCACGATCTCGCGGTGCCCGGCGGCGATCGCCGCCTGCACTCGTTCGAGGACGATCCCCGCCGGAACGCTCACCGCGCCACCGCGCGCGCGCCAGACGATGCAGTACGTGCACCGGTGGTCACATCCGTCCTGCACCTTGACGAAGGCACGCGACCGTAGCGGTGGAGCTTCGCCCGCGGCGACAGCCACGCGCCGCGGCGCCATCGACAGCACGTGCTCCGCGATGGAGTCCTTGTCGCGGTTCGCGAAGACGGAGTCGACATTCGTGTACGCACCGGGGTTGGCGTCGACGCTGCAGCCGGTGAGCACCAGGTGCGCATCGGGGTCGAGGCGGCGCAGGCGTCCGATTCGCTGACGTGTCGTGGCGTCGGCCTGCGTCGTCACCGTGCAGGAGTTGAGCACGCGCACGTCCGCCTGCTCGCCTTCCGGCACCACGTCGCAGCCGCCGGCTGCGAGCCTGCCGGCGAGATCGGCCATCTCGGCGAAGTTGACCTTGCACCCGAGGACGGTCAGGGCGACGCGCAGCGGACGGTCAGCGGCGACACTCATTGCGGCAGAGGCTCCACTGTCGAGTCGAGGTCGCCGGCACCGGCCAGCAGCAGCGACGTTGCGACTGCGCCGGCGAGACGGCTCGGCAACGTACGCGGCCCCAGGTGGACATACGTCGCGCCGGCGAGGTCGAGCACGTCGACGTCTGCATCGTCAAGGCCGCCTTCGGGGCCGATGACGAGCGCGACATCGGACTGCGACTCTGCGAGCGCCGTGAGAATCGGGGCCGCGTCAGCGCGTATGAGGCACGCGAGTACCCGCGTGGTTTCCGGCAGCCGCTCGACCGCCTCGCGCAGCGACATTGCCGGCGACACCACGGGAGGTGCCGCGCGACCGGAGAGCTGGGCGGCTTCGCGCGCGACGGCCTGCCAGCGCTCCGCGCGGCGCGGCACCCGTGAGGCGTCAGGGCGGACGATCGTGCGTCCCGTCAGCACCGGGTGGATCGAAGCCGCCCCTGCGACGGTGAGCGCCTCGATGGTGGCGTCCATCGTCTGCGCCGGAATGGCCTGGAGCACGTGCACAGCACGCCGTGGCTCACCCGAAACCGGCCTGCTCCAGACGATCGCACCCGACACCCGCGACGTCGTGACCTCCTCCAGGACGACACCGTGCTCCACGCCGTCACCGGCGACGACGACGATGGTTTCCCCCGGGCGAGCGCGCAGTGAGCGCGCGAGGTGCTCCGCGTCCGCATCGATGAGCGTGGCGCGAGCATCCTGGATCTGAGAGGCGTCGACGAAGAAGCGCGGCATGGCACGCATGGTGCGACACCCATCGCCGGGTATGGTGCCGTCGTTTCCGTCAGCCTTCGTCGGTGGCGTCGTCCTCGGGGGCGTCGGCGTCGTCGTCGAGCTCGGGTTCGTGATGGCCGGCGTGTTCGGCGACGGCGGCGCGAACGGGCACCAGCTGGGCGGGCGCGGTGGCCATCGCCGTCGTCTCGCGGATCACCGTCACCTTGATGACACCGGGGTACTGCATCTCGGACTCGATCTCGCGTGCGATCTCGGCGGAGAGCGGCGGCATGTCCGTGTCCTTGATCTGTGACGCCTTCACGAATACGCGCAACTCCCTGCCGGCCTGGAGCGGGAATGCACGATCGACACCGCCATGTCGAGTCGCGATGGTCTGGAGTTGCTCGAGACGCAGCAGATATGTGGCCAGCGTGTCGCGCCGCGCACCCGGCCGCGACGCGGAGATCGCGTCCGCGCAGATGGTCAGCATGGCCAGGTCGGTCGAGGGTTCCTCATCGAAGTGATGTGCCTTCACCGCGTGCACGATGCCGGCGTCAACGCCGAGGACACGGAGCAGCTCGCCGCCGATGATCGCGTGCACGCCTTCGACGTCGTGGTCGACCGCCTTGCCGATGTCGTGCAGCATCCCGGCCTCGCGAGCGGTCCTCTGCGGCAGACCGAGCTCGGCTGCGATCACGCCGCAGAGGTGTCCCGTCTCCTGGCAGTGCAGGAGCGCGTTCTGGCCGTATGAGAAGCGGTGGTGCAGGGTGCCGACCAGCTCGGCAAGCTCCGGGCGTCCTTCGATCTGCATGAGCCACAGGGCGCGCTCGCCGACCTCCATGACCCTCCGCTGCGTCGAGCGCCGGGTTCTCTGGAGGAGCGGCGGAACCTCGGACGCCTGGATGCGCCGGTCGACGACCTCGAGGGCTGCCTGGCGCGCGATCTCGCGTCCGATCGGGTCGACCGTCCGGAGGGTCGCCTGGTGCTTCTCGGTGTCGATCCCGAGCTCGGCGCCGGTCTGTTCGGCGATGACCGCGAGCGCCGAGAGCACCCGCTCCTGGGCATGGTCGTCGAGCCCCTCGAGGGAGAAGGGCGAGATGCGCGGCGCGTTGTCGACGTTCGAAGCGTCCTGACGCTCGACTGCCTGGAGGATCAGGTCGTTCGCACTGGTCTCGACCCGCTCGCCGATGATCTCCGCGACCGTGGCCTCGACGAGCGCGGCGCGCTCGGCCACGAGCTCCGACTCCACGCGGTCGAGGACGAGCACCGCAGCCGCGTCACGATCGAGAGCGGCTTTCGCGCGAAGGATCGCGGCGATCTCCTGGCGCTGCTCAGCGACGGTGACGCGGCGTTCCTCGATCTCGTCTCGCCGCTTCCGATACGCGAAACGGCGCTCATCGAACACCTCGCGCCGCTCCCGGAGGTGCTTGTGGCGCTCGGCGATGACCGCCTCGCGACTCTCCACCGAGGCCAGCCGCTCCGCAACCTCCTCCATAGCCGCTTCGTGCGAGTGCAGCGCGGCCGTTCGTGCCTCGGCCACCACGGCGGCAGCCTGCTGGTTCGCGTCGGCAAGGGTCTGACTCACCGCCGGCACGACCGACGGCGACGCCGTCTTTCCGCGGGTGCCGAACACAAGCGCTGCGATCCCGCCTGCTGCCAGGAGGGCAGCGATCACGATCAGGACGATTGCGATGTTCATATGAGGAAGGGGGCCGGCCGGGTGCTCAGGCGCTGACCGGGAGGTCGAAGGGTTCGCTGGCCTCGGCGATCAGGCGCTGGGCAAAGAGATTGGCGGCTGGTGGAAGGATTCGCCGCCGATCCCAGCAGAGGGCCATGGTACGCGCGATCGGCGGGTCACGAAGCGGGATGACCGCCACCCGCGTGCTCGGAACGGGGAGCGGCATCGGCATGAGCGTCGTTCCGAGGCCGGCTTCCACGAGGCCTTGCACGATGGTGAAATCGTCGCCTTCGTACGCGACGTGGGTGGTGAGGCCCTGCGCGGCGAACGCCGCGTCGATGACCCGCCGAAGCCCGCTTCGCGAGCGGGGCAGGATCAGCGGTTCGCCGGCCAGGTCCTCGAGGGTGACGGAGCTGCGCCCGACGAGACGATGGTTGACCGGGACGACCACCGCCACGCGCTCGCGGAACAGCGGGTGGATCTCGAGATCGACGACGCCCGTCGGCGGCGGCCCGAGGATGCCGAGGTCGTAATCGCCGCCCAGGACGCCGCTCATCACCTCGGCGGTCGTGCCCTCCTCGAGGGTGAATCGCACCGCCGGGTAGCTCTCGAGGAAGCGGGCGAGGCGCTCGGGAAGCCAGCGGGCGCCCACTGTGTGCAGGAAGGCGACGCACACTCGTCCGCTCTCCGCCGCAACCGCGCCCTCGGCCTCGGCGATGGCATCCCGGAGGTCGTCGAGGATGCGCTCGGCGCGGCTGACCAGCCGGCGCCCGGCCTGGGTCAAACGGATGTTCCTGCCGATGCGCTCGAAGAGTGGGACACCGACTTCCTGCTCGAGGCGGGCTATCTTCCGAGAGACGGTTGATTGATCCGCTTGCAGCGCTTCGGCCGCTCTACCGAGGTGTTCGACCTTCGCAACCTCGACAAATGTGCGGAGAAGGTCGGCATTGATGCGATCCATGCATCAATCTCACCCTAAATGTGCTGTTGATGTCAACGACCCGAGCCGGTAGGCTAGGTGCCGTGATAAGAGAACCCGTGGTACTGGAGCGTGGTCAGGGAGTCGACCCGGGGCTTCTCATCGGGAGCGCCACTGAAGAAGTGCATGCCGCTCGCCGCCGTCATCGTCGCGAGGTTGTCGAGCGTACTCGACTCCGGCGGCTGGTTGAACGGGTCGACAGCGCCATAGAGCTCTGCGAGGAAACCCACCTCCAGGGCATCAAGGAAGTCCCACCCGACGTCGCCGAACGGGCGCGGAAGGTGTTCGTCTTCGCAAAAGGAGCTGTCAGGAAGACAGGCGACGTCGATGCGATGTCCACTGTCGAGACTGCCCTGGCGCGCCGTCAGGTCAAGATCACCGAGGTCATGGACATCCTCTGGACGATCCAGGAGGTCGTCTTCGACCTGATGCTCCCGTGGCGCACCCAGCTCCCCGAGGACGTCGAGCCCGAGGGCGACGAAGCCTCTTTGGTTGGGTTCTGGAGAGAGTTCCGCCTCCATCCCTAGAAGACGCCGGCGCGGCCCGATACGGCGTCGGCTTGTGAGCCTCGCTCGGTCACGCACGAGAGTGCGCTCCCTCACTGCGGTGCTCGCCTCCTTGTCTGAGACTCGCCCCGGCGTCTTCTGTGCCGGGCCGGCGTGATGCGGGGTCGGCTTGCGGCACGCGACAATTCGCGGATGCCCTCGCGTGCCGCTGTCGATCGGATGGTGGTCACCGGCCATCGGATCGACGTTCCGCTCGACTGGAACGAGCCGTCGGGGCCGCTGATCAGCGTCCATGCTCGCGAGGTCGTCGCGGCCGAGCATGCGGATGACGCGAAGCGCCCGGCGATCGTGTGGTTCCAGGGCGGTCCGGGGTACGAGGTCGCGTTCCCGGATCAGCGTGGAAGCTGGCTCGAGCAGCTGCTGACGCGGTATCGGGTGCTGCTCCTGGACCAACGCGGCACCGGCCTCAGCACGCCGCTCGATGCGCGCGCGCTTCCGTTCTCCGACCCGGTGGCGCTCGGCGACTACCTGCGCAACTTTCGACAGGATTCGATCGTGCGCGACGCGGATCGGCTGCGCGCGACGCTCTTTGGAGAGGACACCGACTGGTACGTCTTCGGGCAGAGCTTCGGTGGCTTCTGCTCGCTGACG
>DATLRX010000033.1:0-177126 GCA_035534435.1 Candidatus Acidiferrales bacterium | reverse complement strand
AATGGAGGCGGTTTTGTACCCGTTCGAGCGCTTCACCGAAAGGGCGAAGAAGGTGCTCACGCTTGCGCAGGAGGAGGCGGAGCGTTCGCATCACTCGTACATCGGCACAGAGCATCTGCTGCTTGGTTTGCTCCGTGAGGGCGAGGGACTTGCGGCCAAGGTCCTCAATAACCTCGGCGTGGAGATCAACAAGGTTCGCAGCACGATTGAGTCAGTGCTCGGTCGCAACGAGCGCATCATCATTCAGCAGATCATCCCGACGTCGCGCGTCAAGAAGGTCATCGAGATCTCCTTTGAAGAGGCTCGGCGCATGGGCAACAACTACGTCGGCACCGAGCACCTGCTGCTCGGCCTGCTCATCGAGGGGGAGGGCATCGCGGCCCACGTCCTCGAGGACCTCGGCGCAAACCTCGAGAAGGTTCGCGGCGAGATCGACAAGCTGCTGCACGAGTCGGGCATCGATGAGGAGTCCAAGGAGGCTCAGAAGAAGCCTTCCAAGACCCCACTGCTCGATCAGTTCTGCCGCGACCTGACCGACCTCGCCATCAAGAACGCGCTCGATCCCGTGATCGGACGCGCGATGGAGATCGAGCGCGTGGTGCAGATCCTCAGCCGCCGTACCAAGAACAACCCGGCGCTCATCGGAGAGCCCGGTGTCGGCAAGACGGCGATCGCCGAGGGCCTCGCGCAGCAGATCATCCTCGGCAACATCCCCGAGTCGCTGATGGGCAAGCGCGTCCTCACGCTCGACATGGGCGCGCTCGTCGCGGGGACCAAGTACCGCGGCGAGTTCGAGGAGCGCCTGAAGAAGATCCTCGACGAGATCCGCGCGTCGCGCGAGGTCATCCTCTTCATCGACGAGCTGCACACGCTGGTCGGCGCGGGCGCCGCGGAAGGCGCCATCGACGCCGCCAACATCCTCAAGCCGGCGCTCGCGCGCGGTGAGATTCAGTGCATCGGCGCCACCACGCTCAACGAGTACCGCAAGTACATCGAGAAGGACGCAGCACTCGAGCGTCGCTTCCAGCCGGTGTTCGTCGACGAGCCCAGCCTCGCCGAGACCATCGAGATCCTGCACGGCATCCGTCCGCTGTACGACAAGCACCATCGCGTCACCATCACCGACGACGCGCTCAAGGCCGCCGCCGAGCTGTCGGTGCGATACGTCAGCGACCGCTCGCTGCCGGACAAGGCGATCGACCTCATCGACGAGGCGAGCGCGCGCGTGCGCATGAAGCTCACGACGACGCCGGACGACCTCCGCGCGATGCAGCGCGAGATTCGTGAGCTCCAGACGCAGAAGGAAGAGGCGATCGCCGCCCAGGACTACGAGACCGCCGCGAACTTCCGCGACAAGGAGAAGAAGCTCAAGGACAAGTACGTCTCCCAGGAGACCAAGTGGCGTGACGAGCTCGGCGCGAACATCCCGGAAGTCACGGAGGAGCACATCGCCGAGATCATCTCGTCGTGGACGGGCGTTCCTGTCTCGCGCCTGGTCGAAGAGGAGACGTCACGCCTGCTCCGCATGGAGGAGGAGATCCACAAGCGGATCGTCGGTCAGGACGAAGCGGTCAAGGTCATCTCGCAGGCGGTGCGCCGTGCACGGGCGGGCCTCAAGGACGCCAAGCGGCCGATCGGCTCGTTCATGTTCCTCGGCCCGACCGGTGTCGGCAAGACCGAGCTGTCGCGCGCGCTCGCGGCCTTCCTGTTCGACAACGAGGACGCGATCATCCGGCTCGACATGAGCGAGTTCATGGAGCGCCATTCGACCGCGCGACTGGTCGGATCGCCGCCCGGCTACGTCGGCTACGACGAGGGCGGTCAGCTGACCGAGGCCGTTCGCCGGCGCCCGTACTCCGTCGTGCTGTTCGACGAGATCGAGAAGGCGCACCCAGAAGTCTTCAACATGCTGTTGCAGATCCTCGAGGACGGCAGGTTGAGCGACGCCAAGGGCAAGGCCGTCAACTTCAGCAACACCATCATCATCATGACGAGCAACCTCGGCGTCCACGGTCTGAAGCTCAACATGTCGCTGGGCTTCCAGCCGGCGGTCCCGGACGAGCGCTCGTCGTCGTCCGAGCACGGCAAGATGCGCGACAGCATCATGGACGAGCTCAAGAAGCAGTTCCGTCCGGAGTTCCTCAACCGCGTCGATGCGGTGGTGGTGTTCCAGCGCCTCGACCATCCGCAGATGCGCCAGATCGTCGACCTGATGCTCGCCAAGGTGGCGGTCCATCTCGCGGCGCAGGAGCTCATCTTCACGGTAGCGGACGACGCGAAGGAGAAGCTCGTCACAGAGGGATTCGACAAGATCTACGGTGCACGGCCACTTCGCAGGGTGATCCAGCGCGTCATCGAGGATCCGCTCAGCGAGGAGTTGCTCCGCCTCAAGCACGGTCCGGGCGATCAGGTGTTGGTCGAGGTCATCGACGGCGAGGTCAAGATGCGGCTCGTCCCCAAGGGCGCGCGCAGAGAGAAGAAGGAAAAGGCCGAGGCTGTCGCGGGAGCCGCGGCCGGACCTCCGAGCGCACCGCCGACGGAGTAACGCGAGCCTTTCCGCCCCTGCTCGCGACCCTCATGGCGCTGGCGGGTCGACGTGAGACCTCCCGGCCCCCCAGCCCGCGCTGATCCGGCTCCATCAACCGGAGAGGGATCAATCCGACCAGCGGCGATCGGTTGCATTGTACGAACATATGTTTGGTATGCTCTCGCCCATGTCCCACGACCTGTCCGAGCGCGATGTGGTCGAAGGGGCCGGTTGGCCGGAGACACCACTTGGGTACGCTAGACGGTCAATGCCCAACGACCAGATCATCATTCGCGGTGCGCGCGAGCACAACCTCAAGAACATCGACCTGACGCTGCCGCGCGACAAGCTCATCGTGATCACGGGGTTGTCGGGAAGTGGCAAGTCGTCGCTGGCGTTCGACACCGTCTATGCCGAAGGACAGCGTCGTTACGTCGAGTCATTGAGCGCGTACGCGCGCCAGTTCCTCGGCCAGATGGAGAAACCCGACGTCGACCACATCGAGGGGCTGAGCCCCGCAATCTCCATCGATCAGAAGGGCACGAGCAGGAACCCGCGTTCGACGGTCGGCACGGTCACGGAGATCTACGACTACCTCCGTCTGCTGTACGCGCGAATCGGCCATCCGCACTGCCCGAACTGCGGACGGGAGATCAGCAAGCAGTCGATCGAACAGATCTCGGACCAGGTGCTGCTCCTGCCGGAGGGAACCCGGCTGCTCATCACCGCGCCGATGGTGCAGGGCCGCAAGGGCGAGCATCGCGACGTCTTCGACGAGGCGAAGCGACTCGGCTATGTTCGCGTGCGTGTCGACGGTGAGCTCCATGATCTCGCCGATCCGATCACGCTCGACAAGAAGTTCAAGCACGACATCGAGGTCGTCGTCGACCGGATCATCATCGGACCCGAGTTGCAGTCGCGACTCCACGAGTCGCTCGAGCAGGCGTCGAAGCTCAGCGATGGGCTGATCCTGCTCATCCCCGCGGACCCCGAGTCGGGCATGCAGGAGATGCTGTTCTCCGAGGACTACGCCTGCGTCTACTGCGGCATCTCGATGGAGGAGCCCGCACCGCGCAACTTCTCGTTCAACAATCCGCACGGTGCGTGCCCGGCATGCACGGGACTCGGAGTCCGGCTCGAGGTCGACCCGGATGCGGTCGTTCCCGATCCGTCCCTGAGCATTGATGAGGGGGCGCTGTCCGGATGGACGCGCGGGCCGTCGCAGCACTGGATGATGGAGGTCCTCGAGACCGTCTGCCGGCGGTTCAAGATCCCGCTCAACGTCCCGTGGAGCGAGCTCGATCCCAAGGAACGCCGCACGATTCTTTATGGCCTCCCGAAGGACGAGACGGTGCGGATGCGCTACGTCTCGCACAGCGGTCAGTCGCGCAGTTTCGAGGCCGGGTATGAAGGCGTGATCAACAACCTGCAGCGCCGCTACCGCGAGACCGAGTCGGAGTGGGTGAAGCAGGAGATCGAGCGCCTGATGATGCAGAAGGCGTGCCCCACCTGCAACGGCGCGCGGCTCAAGCCCGAGTACCTCGCGGTGACCATCGACGGCATGAACATCGCGGAGCTCTGCAAGCACAGCATCAGCGCGGCGTTGCTCCGTCTGGACAAGCTGCGGCTCAGCGACCGTGAGCAGACGATCGCGCGCCAGGTGATCAAGGAGATCAAGGAGCGGCTCGGTTTCCTGCACGACGTGGGTCTCGACTACATCACCATCGATCGCGGCGCCGCGACGCTGTCCGGCGGCGAAGCGCAGCGCATCCGGCTCGCGACCCAGATCGGGAGCAAGTTGATGGGCGTCCTCTACATCCTCGACGAGCCGTCGATCGGCCTGCACCAGCGCGACAACCACAAGCTGATCCGCACGCTCATCGCGCTTCGCGACATCGGCAACACGTTGCTGGTCGTCGAACACGACGAGGAGACGATCCGTGCCGCCGACTGGGTCGTCGACATCGGGCCGGGCGCAGGTGAGCACGGTGGTCTCGTCATGGCGTCCGGGACGGTCGACGACATCCTCGCCAGCCCCGGCAGCATCACCGGGCAGTTCCTCCGCGGCGAGCGGAGCATCCCGCTCCCGCTCATCCGCCGTCCCGCGTCCGGGAAGAGCATCGTCGTGCGCGGTGCGCGAGCCAACAACCTGCGCAACGTCGACGCGGCGTTCCCGCTCGGCTCGTTCATCTGCGTTGCAGGTGTGAGCGGCAGCGGCAAGAGCACGCTGGTCAACGACATCCTGTATCGCCGGCTCGCGCAGTCGCTGTATCGAGCGAAGCACCGTCCGGGCGCCCACGACCGCGTCGAGGGCATCGGGCTTATCGACAAGGTGATCGACGTCGACCAGTCGCCGATCGGGCGGACGCCGCGGAGCAATCCGGCCACGTATGTCGGTGTCTTCACCGACATCCGCGACCTCTTCGCGAAGTTGCCCGAGGCGAAGATTCGCGGGTACAAGCCCGGACGGTTCTCCTTCAACGTCGCGGGCGGCCGCTGTGAGTCGTGCGCAGGCGACGGCATGATCAAGATCGAGATGCACTTCCTCCCGGACATCTACGTCGCCTGCGACGTGTGCAAGGGTCGCCGCTACAACCGTGAGGCACTCGAGGTGAAGTTCCGCGGCAAGAGCATCGCCGACGTGCTGGAGATGACGGTCGACGAAGCCGCCGTGCTGTTCGAGAACCAGCCGTCGATCCTCCGGCGCATGCGCACGCTGCAGGATGTCGGCCTCGGGTATATCCGCCTTGGTCAGCCGGCCACGCAGCTCAGTGGCGGTGAGGCGCAGCGGGTCAAGCTCAGCACCGAGCTGTCGCGCCGCGACACCGGCAGCACGATGTACATCCTCGATGAACCGACGACCGGCCTCCACTTCGCGGACGTCGAGAAGCTGCTCAACGTCCTCCATCGCCTGGTCGATGCCGGCAACACCGTGATCGTCATCGAGCACAACCTCGATGTCCTGAAGACGGCGGATCACATCATCGACCTCGGCCCGGGTGGTGGCGACGGCGGCGGCGAGATCGTCGCGTCGGGCACGCCGGAGGAGGTCGCGGCCAACCCGCGGAGCGCGACCGGCGAGTACCTGGCTCGCATGCTTCCCGCGCCACGGACCGAGGTGGCCAGAGTCACCGGGTCCCGTGTGACGAAGCCGCGCCCGCGGAGGCGTGTCCCCGTCTCCACCTGATTCGTGCGCCGCGATTGATGCTGGTGCGCTAACGTGGTGAGGCGATGACATCCATGGACGGCGAGGATCGGCGCCTCCGCCTGCGGCGCCTCGACGACTGCCTCGACGTGCTCGAGCAGGCGCATGAGCTCAATCTCACCGAGGTCACCGAGCGGATGGCCGAGGCGCTCAGCGAGCGTGTCCCCACCGTCCATACCGGAATGCTCATCGCGGACGCCATCGAGGAGGTGCTGCGCCAGCAGGAGCCATACATGGTGCAGATCCGTCCCGAGGTCTCACGCAGGGTGCGCCGCCGGCGTGATCCCTTCGACGTCCGGTTGCTCCTCCAACGCCGCTGATCTCGGGCGGCGGGCCGTTGCTCCGCTTGTACACTCGATGAGCCAATGAGCGCCTTCGGCTTCGATCCCGAGCAGATCTTCGCCCGCCGGCGGGGACGGCCGCGCATCGTCCGGCCGCCCGGGCAGCTCCGCCGCCGGATCGTCGTCATCAGCATCGTGGTGGCGATCATCGTGATCCTCGCCCTGGCTCGGTGGCTGCTGGGATTGCGTGCCGACTACCTCTATTACAAGAGCGTCGGGCACACGAACGTCTTCTGGACCCCGTTCGTCGCACACGTCGTGCTGTTCTTCGTGGGGTTCGCGATCGTCGCGATCCTCGTCGGCGCCAGCGCGATCGGCTGGTCGATGTCGGCGGGCAACCTCGACCGGCGCGGCCGGAGGATCGTGCTCTGGAGCGGTCTCGCGATCGCGGCGCTCGCTGGCATCATCGGTGGCTCGACGCTGTCCGGGGAGTGGCGGGACATCCTCGTGTGGATGCACTCGGTGCCCTTCGGGGCGACCGACCCGGTGTTCCACCTCGATTTCTCGTTCTTTGTCTTCACGCTCCCCGCGATCGACGATTTCATGGGCCTGCTCTGGGGCGGGGTGATTCTCGGGGTGCTCGGCTCGATCGCGATGGCCTTCGTGTCGATCACTGTGATGAACGCTCCCGAGGAGCTTCCACTCCCGCTCGAGCCACCGCCAGGGCGCTCGCCCGAGGATGCGCTGCGCGTGGCCCTGATCACCGGGGCGATCGGGTTGGCAGGGATCTTCCTGCTCGCCGCCGCGGGAGCGCATTTCGGCGTGTACCACCTTGCGACGAGCAGCCACGCCACCGGGACCGGGACCAGCGGCACGCCATATGTCGGGCTCGATGCGACGCAGCGTGCGGTCATCCAGCCTGTGCTCGGGTTCCTCCAGGTTCTCGCTCTCGTGCTGGCGATCGCGACGGTGGCGCTCCTGGTGACACGCTGGCGCAGAGCATCGACCGGGACGGCGATCGCATTCGCATCGATGCTGGGCGGCTGGCTCGTCGTTGCCGGGCTGACGCAGGGTGTGCCGGCTGCCGTCTATCAGGCGACAAGCGTCGGTCCGAACGAGCAGTCGGCCCAGATCCCGACGATCGGCGACTACCTGACCACCAGCCGCTATGCCTGGGCCATCGAGAGCGGCGGATCGAGCCCGCAAGTGGAGAGCCGCAGCTTCGGGACGCCCCACGCCCCGACGCTCAGCGACCTCGAATCCGACCTCGGCACCCTGCAGAACGTTCGCATCCAGGATCCGACCCAGCTTCCCGACACGCTCGCGCAGGTCGACCGCAGCCGCAGCTACCAGACCTACTCCACGATCACCGTGGACCGGTACCCCGCCGCCGTCACCGGCAACGACGTCGAGGTGATGCTGGGACCGCGCGAGATCGCCGAATCGGACGTCCCGAACGCGTCGTTTGTCAACACCTCGCTGACATACACACATGGGTACGGCGTCACGGCCGTCTCCGTGAATGCAGTGGGCGGCGAGGGCAAGCCGCAGGTGCTTGTCGGGCAGCAGCCGATGACCCAGGTCACCGCGGGCTCGCCTCCCGACCTCTCCTTCAACAACTCGACGACCGCCGACCCGAGCATCTACTGCGGGCTCGACACCACCCAGAATGTCGTCTCCGGGACGACGCAACCAGAGTTCAACTATCCATCCGGGAGCGGAGACAGCACCGTCCACGCCGACACGACCGAGGTCGGGATCCCGATTGCCAACCCGATCGACAAGCTCGCCCTCTCGCTCCAGGATTTCGGCGGGTTCAACCTCTTCCTCAACAACTCCCTGACGGCGAACAGCCGCGCGCTGGTCAACCGGCAGATCAGCACCCGAATCACTTCGCTGGCGCCGTTCCTCACGGTCGACGGCGACCCGTACGTCGTCGTCGATCCTGAGACCGGTCACCTCATGTGGATCGCGGACGCGTATGTCAAGACATCGCTGTTCCCCGAGTCGTATCAGCAGAGCGACGGCACCTCCTACATGCGCAACGCGGTGAAGGCGGTCATCGACGCGAAGACCTGCGCGATCACGCTGTACGCGGTCGACATGAACGAGCCGATCACCGCCGCGTGGAACGCGATCTACCCGGGGCTGCTCACGCCGTTGAGCCAGATGTCGCAGTACCTCCGGTCGCATCTCCGTTACCCCGAGGACTACTTCAACGACCAGGCGCAGGCGTACGCGCAGGTGCACATCACCAGCCCGTCGGTCTTCTACAACGGCAGCGACCTGTTCAACATCGCGCAGGAGAGCCTCAACGGGACGAACCAGGCCACGAGGGCCTACTACGTCGAGGCGACGCTGCCTGGCACGAACAGCCCGCAGTTCGTGCTGCTGCAGACCTTCTCGCCGGGCGCGAGCGGTGGCGGAACCTCCGCGAACAACATGACCGCGTGGCTCGCCGCGGAATGCGACTACACGAGCACGAACGAACCGAAGCTTGTCTCCGTACGCCTCAACAACGCCGACAACGTGCTCGGGCCTCTCCAGTTCGACAACAACATCAACACCAATCCGACGATCAGCTCGCAGATCACGCTGCTCAACCAGCACGGTTCGCAGGTGACTCTCGGCAACGTGATCGTCCTGCCGTTCAACAACGACTCCTTCCTGTACATCCGGCCGTTCTACGTCACCGCGGCGGCCAACAGCGGCACCGCGTTCCCGCAGCTGCAGGAGGTGATCGTCGGCACGCAGAACGGGGTCGCCGAGGGGACGTCCTTCAGCGCCGCGCTGCAGAACCTGCTCAACATCAACCAGCCGATACCGGGCCTGAGCAACCCGGGGACCGGCACGCCGTCACCGTCGCCAACGCCGTCCGGGTCGCCGGCACCGTCGCCGAGCCCGGGTACCACGCCCACGCCGTCTCCGACCGGCTCGATCCAGCAGCAGATCCTGGCGCTCGACGCTCAGATCGTCGCGGACAACACGGCGGCCGAGACAGCGCTCATGTCGGGCAACTTCACCGCCTACGGCGTGGCGGAGGCGAAACTCCAGAGCGACCTGAAGGCTCTCCAGGCGCTGCTCGCCCAGCAGGCCGGCTCCAGCCCCACGCCCAAGCCGTAGGCGGGGCCTGACTGTGAGCGAGGCCGTCGTCATCGCACCGGGCATCCATCAGCTCGACACCCTGCTCGGTGGCATGGATCAGCTGACCGCCGGTTTCCTCGTTGAGGGGCCGATGCCGGCGCTGATCGAGACCGGCTCGCAGTCGAGCGTTCCCGCGGTGCATGCGGCCCTCGAAGCTCTCGGGCTCGGACCGGCCGACCTCCGCTGGATCATCGTCACGCACATCCACCTCGACCATGCCGGCGCCGTCGGTGACCTTGCCGGGGACTTTCCGAATGCGACCGTCGTCGTGCACGAGCGGGGGGCGCGCCACCTCGTCGATCCGACCAAGCTCATCGACAGCGCGTCCCGTGTCTATGGGCCGCTGCTCGACTCGCTCTACGGCAGGATGACGGCGGTTCCCGAGAACCGGCTCATCGCCGCCGGAGACGGGTTCCGCATCGACGTGGGCAATGGGCGCCGGCTCACGCTCGTGGATTCGCCGGGGCACGCCAAGCACCACCATGCGGTCCTCGACGAGCAGACCGGGACCCTGCTCGTCGGAGACGCCGTCGGAGTGCTGCTCCCGGATCTCGGGGTACTGCGACCCGCGACACCGCCGCCGGACTTCGACCTCGAGCAGGCGACGCACAGCCTCCGCCGTTTCGCGGAGATCCGTCCACAGCAACTCGTGCTGACGCACTACGGCCCGGTCGCCGACCCCGCCGCGACGCTCGCCGAGGCGGAGGAGATGCTTCACAGCTGGGTGGAGGTGGCGGAGGGGGTCATCGAGCACGCCGCCGACGCCGGCATCGATGACGTCGCAGCCGCGCTCGCCGAAGCGTTCGCGCTCGACCCGGAGACGCTCCCGGCCGCGTCTCGTGAGAAGGCCGAGATCCTGAACGGCGTCCACAGCAACGCCGCCGGCATCGTCCGCTACCTCAGCCGAAGGGCGACGGCACCCGCCGGATGACGACGGCCGCCCGGCCGCGCGAACGGCTGATCGCAGCCGTGGTGCTGAGCTCTGTCATCGGGCTGGTCGGGGGCGGCCTTGCTGCCTGGGGCATCTACGCGCGCTTCGGTCCGGTCGAACGGGTCATCGTCCAGAACGTCGTCGGCTCCGGCAGCAGCGGCGACACCCTCACCGCGGGGGCGATCGCGCAGGCCAAGTCGGTCTCCGTGGTCGAGGTGCTGACGCAGCCCCTCACCGTGGGATCCCTCATCGCCGGTCCCACGGGGCTCGTCAACGGGTTCGTGGTGTCGGCGAACGGGCTCGTGGTCACGAGCATCCATGCCATCAAAGGCGCCGCGACGCTCCGTATCGCGACAGCGAGCGGGCACAGCTACCCGGCGACGATCGTGAAGGCGGACCCGAACTCGGGCGTCGTCCTGCTCCAGGCAGTGGGCGCGAAGAGCCTGACGCCCCTCGCCTTCGCGACGGTCGCGCCGCGCGTCGGCGACCTCGCCATCGCGGTGGCACACTCGCCGTTCTCGGCGGTGACCCTGAGCACGGGGACGATCAGCTCGGTGGGCATCACCGCGATACTCGCCGACGGCGAGCCCGTGCTGCGTGGCGTGCTCACCGTCGATGCCACGCCTGACCCGAGGCAGGACGGTGCGCCGTTGCTGAACGGCGCCGGAGACGTGATCGGTGTGGTCGTCGACGCCGCGGGTTCCGCACCAGGCGTGGTCGCCCTGTCGATGAGCGCCGCGTCCGGCCTCGTCTCCAGCGCCTCCGGCGGCGGCGTGGGCACACCCGCGCCGAACCTGGGCGCCGATTCCGAAGTGATCGACCCGGCCACCGCTGCGGCTGCAGGCGTTCCGGTTGGAGCGCTCATCCTGTCCGTCACGACCGGCGGACCGGCCGCGAATGCGGGACTGGTCGCCGGCGATGTCGTCACGGCGGTCGGCAGCACCACGCTCGACGCCACGCATCCCTTCGACCCGACGGTCCTCGGTTTGGCGCCGGACCAGCAGGTCACGATCACGATCTATCGGAACGGGACGACCAAGACCCTCGAGCTCGTCGTCGGGAGCGGCTAGAGCGGCCGACGCGGCACACTGGAGGCTACCAATGGAACTGACCTACCACGGGCACTCATGCGTCCGTCTGCGAGGCCGGGAGATGACCGTCGTCGTCGACCCACCACAGACGACGCTTCCCGGGCTCGCCAAGGGGACTGTCGGACTCATCGTCCTGACGGAGGGCGCCACAGACCCGGAGCGGCTTCGCGCGCGCAATGGCGAGATCCAGGAGGTGTGCGGTCCCGGCGAATTCGAGATCGGCGGCGTCAGCATCCTGGGACTCGCCGCCGGGGAGACCACGGTGATGCGGGTGTCGGTTGACGACATCCGGGTGGTGGTCGCCGGCCGGCTGCGCCGCCAGCTCACCGAGGATGAGATCGACAGCCTCGGGCACGTCGACGTGCTCGTCATCCCGGTCGGTGGCGGCGACGCGCTCAGCGCCATGGATGCGGCCAAGCTCGTGAGCGCAGTGGAACCGAGCATCGTCGTTCCCGCCCGTTACGGATCCGGCGACGGCGGTGAGTACGATCCGGTCGGGAAGTTCGCGAAGGAGATGGGCCTCGCCGAAGGCACGTGGGAACCGCAGGCGAAGCTCACGCTCAGCGGATCGACCGGCGAGACCGATGACACTCGCGTGGTATTCCTCGAGGTCAGAACGGCAGGCTGACCCGTACCGTTCGAACATCGGTGCGTCGTGACGACGCGCTGCTGCTACAATCGTTCAAACCATCCCGGGAGGCTCTGCGCATGGCGAAGTTCGTGTTCGTGACAGGCGGAGTCGTTTCTTCACTCGGGAAGGGGATCACCGCAGCGTCCATCGGCACGATTCTCAAGGCGCGCGGTCTGCACGTCGGGATGCAGAAGCTCGATCCGTATCTCAACGTCGATCCGGGCACGATGTCGCCGTATCAGCACGGCGAGGTGTTCGTCACCGATGACGGCGCAGAGACCGATCTCGACCTCGGTCACTACGAGCGTTTCGTCGATGTTGCGCTGAGCAAGGCGAGCAACGTCACGACGGGAAAGATCTACGCATCCGTCATCGCCAAAGAACGTCGCGGCGACTATCTCGGCGGCACCGTACAGGTCATCCCGCACATCACCAACGAGATCAAGCATCGCATCCTGCGAGTCGCGGAAAATGAGCTCCCGCAACCGGATGTCGTCATCGTCGAGGTCGGGGGCACGGTCGGTGACATCGAGTCGCTGCCCTTCCTCGAGGCGATCCGGCAGATGAAGAACGATGTCGGGCGCAACAACGTCTGCTACGTGCATCTCACGCTCGTCCCGTACGTCAACGCGAGCGAAGAGTTCAAGAGCAAACCCACGCAGCACTCGGTCAACCAGCTGCGCTCGATCGGTATCCAGCCGGACGCGATCATCGCGCGCAGCGAGAAGCCGATCGGCCAGCCGCTGAAGGAGAAGATCGCGCTGTTCGGGGACGTCGACCTGCGCGCCGTCATCAACGTCCCGGACGCGACCTCGATCTATCAGGTGCCGCTGATGCTCGAGGAGGCGGGGCTCGGCGATTACATCGTGCAGCTCTTCGGTCTCAACGTCACGGCGCCTGATCTCACCGAGTGGCGGGATCTGTGCGCGCGCATCGCGGCGCCGAAGCCGGCAGTGCGCATCGCGCTCGTCGGCAAGTACGTCGAGATGCCGGACGCGTACATCAGCGTGATCGAGTCTCTGCGGCATGCCGCGGTGCAGTGCGGGGCGGATCTGCAGCTGGTGTGGGTCAACAGCGAGCAACTCGACGAGGACATGAGCCCGCTCGAGGCGGTCGACGGCATCGTCGTACCGGGCGGGTTCGGCCATCGTGGCATCGAGGGGAAGGTCCTGGCGTCGCGATATGCGAGAGAGCATCTGGTGCCGTATCTCGGTCTCTGCCTCGGAATGCAGTGTGCCGTCGTCGATATCGCCCGCGAGGTTCTCGACGCTCCTGACGCGAACTCGACGGAGTTCAATGCCTTCACCTCGCATCCGGTCATCGACCTTCTTCCCGAGCAGCGCGACATCGAGGAGAAGGGCGGGACGATGCGCCTCGGCGTGTATCCATGCAAGCTCACGCCTGGGACTCGTGCCGCGGAGGCCTACGGCGAGCCGGTGGTGTACGAGCGTCACCGCCATCGGTTCGAGTTCAACAACCACTACCGCGAGCCGCTTGCCGCGGCGGGCGTCGTGTTCTCCGGCAGCTCGCCGAACGGCCGTCTCGTCGAGATCATCGAGCTTCGCGACCATCCGTTCTTCGTCGGCACTCAGTTCCATCCCGAGTTCCGCTCGCGGCCGGGCCGGCCGCATCCGCTCTTCCGCGCGTTCATGGCGGCATCGACGAAGGGGATCGGCGTGAGCGGGGCGGTCATCGAGAGCGAGAAGAGCAGCGCCGTGCAAAGCGAGTCGCCCACCACCGTCTGACCCGGCTCGCAACGTCCGACTCGCGGAATCGTTACGCGAAACCGGCCGCTCACCGGTCCGTTGCACCGTCATTCGACCAGATGACGGAGGCAATGTCCGATGACCCCGACCCGCGCTGCACTCACGCTTCCAGCCCTTGTGTTGGTGCTCTCCGGCTGCGGGGCCGTCTCGACACTCACGCTGCGGGCGACCACGAACGGCGTCGCCTACGCGGACACAGCCCCCCACCTTCCGCGTCCGGCGGTGACGTCTGCGCCGATGCCTGACGTGGCGCCGGTTGTTGACACCGTCGCGACCATTCCGGGGAGCGGCGGAGCTGAGTGGCTCGAGATCCTGAACGGCTCCGGGATAGTCGTCGCGAAGACATCGGTGGACCCGACGCAGTTCTGGATGACCGCCGCCGGCCCGGGTGGCGCGTATTGGGCGGAGAACGGTGTCGAGCACGAGCTCACCTCGACCGGCGCCGTCCGCGCGCTTGGACCGGTCCCCGCTGACGCAGGCGGCGTCGTCATCGGTCCCGACGGCGCCTCGTACGCGTACGCCACCTCGGATCAGCTGAGCAACGGCACGGTGCTGAATCGAATCGTCGTCGTGCGTCCCGGCGCCGCGGCCGCGGTCGTCGCCGATCGCGTGTCGGACCCGAATCACCCCACCGCCGATGCGCCGCAGAGCTGGGACTACTACCTGATCAACTGGACCGCTGACGGCATCGCATTCGCACGGGTCCTGACAGGCGGTTGTGGGTGCGGCTCATTCGACATGCAGATGCAGTCGGCCGACTCGGCGATCATCAACCCGTCGACGCAGGCCGTCACCGCGTTGACCGACGACGCCTTCTGTCCGCTCAGCACCGTCGGTCCCTCGACGGAAACCGTGTGCTTCGCGACCTCGGCCACATCAGCCGCGACCGAGAGCATCCGCATCGCGACGCGCGGCGTGGCGGCGCACAGCTACAGCCTCTCCGGGACGAGCGTCGCGGGTGACGCGGTGTTCGCTCCGAGTGGAGATGCTCTGGCGTACATCACCATCCCGGTCAGCCAGGACAGCTGCGGCGCCACGATCACGCCGACGCTCCGCGTCCTCAACGTGGCGACGGGCAGCGCGATCGACCGCAACGTCGGCAACTTCGCCCCGTCGGTCTGGGGACCGAACGGGCTGCTCTACGGCCTCATGACGACCGGCTCGAACACCTGGGTCGCCGCGGTCAACCCCGCGACGTTCGCCGTCACCCGCATCAGCGCAGGCGGGCCGGGAACTGCGTTCGTCGGGATCGTGTAGCGGGTCGCTACGCTGGAGCCGATGAGCACGGCGGCGCATACCCCCACGTCCGCGGAGCGAGTGTCGCGAGGTCGCAACCGCGGGCTCGAGCTGCTCCGCGCCACGGAGGCGTCGGCGCTGTCCGTCGGCCGCTGGCTCGGTCGCGGGGACAAGAGCGGCGCGCGCGAGGCCGGGCAGAACTCGATGGAGGACGCGCTGACCGGCATGCCCTTCGAGGGTCGGATCGTGATCGGCCCGGAGGGCTCGAACAACCGGCTCGTCACCGGCCGGACGATCGGCGGTGGCCGTGACCGCGTGGATCTCGCCCTGCTGCCCGTCGACGGCATCAGCCTCGTCGCCGGAGGGCTCAGCCAGGCGCTGAGCGTGGCGGCGTCGGCAGAGACTGGCGGCATTCTCCTGCCGCCGCCCGTCGCCTACATGCACAAGATCGCGGTCGGCCCGCAGGCGCGCGGCGCGGTCGACGTCAGCGACACGCCGGAGAACAACCTGCGGCGCGTCGCGTTCGCGATGAACGTGCAGGTGCAGGACCTCACGGTGGTGCTGCTCGACAGGCCGCGCCACCAGGCGCTGTTGGAGCGTCTGCGCTCGCTCGGTGTGCGGGTCGCGATCGTCAGCGACGGTGACGTCGGCCTCGCGATGATGGCCGCATGGCCCGGCTCGGGCATCGACGTGATGATCGGTTCCGGCGGGACCCGCGAGGGAATCGTCGCCGCGTGCGCGATGCGCTGCCTCGGCGGTGAGCTGCAGTGCCGTCCATGGGTCCGACACGAGGACGAGGCCGCGGCGATGCGCGCCGCCGGATTCGATCCCGAGGCGTCACTCAGCATGGAGCAGCTCGTCCCGGGGCGCGAGGTGAGCGTCGCGGTCACGGGCATCAGTGGCGGCGGCCTGCTTCGCGGTGTGCGCTATCACAACTGGTGGGCTGAGACGCACAGCCTCGTGATGCGCGCGCGAAGCGGGACGGTGCGCGAGATCATCGCCAAGCACCACGTGGCGTTACAGCCGGATCAAGCTCCCAAGGTGCTTTGACGGCGGGCCGATGAGCGGTCCGTCGCGCGCCGACGTGCTGCTCGAGCCACCGCCCCGATCGCTCCGCGCGGGGCTGTGGGTTGCCAGCCTGGTCCTCCGCGCGCTGGGTCCCGAACGGTATGCGCTGGCGGATCTGATCGGGACGTGCACGTATGTCGTGTCGCCTCGGTCGCGACGACGATGTGCGGCGAACCACCGGCGTCTCGACCCCGCGCTGGGCCCTCGCGACGCGCGCCGCCGCGCCCTTGCATCCTTCCGCAACTACGCACGGACGTCGGTCGACTTCGTCTGGCAGTACGGGCTTCCCGCGCATCAGATGCACCGGCACTTCCGTGCCTACGGCCTCGAGCACGCGTACCGCGCGCTCGACGAGCGCGGCGGGGGAGTCTTCGCGCTCGCCCATTTCGGCAGCTGGGACGTCGCCGCAGGGTGCGGCCTGGCGTCGGGTCTGCGCATCACGACGGTGATGGCCCCCGTCGGGCCGGACATCGTCACGCGGATCGCGGCGTGGGCGCGACGCCGTCAGGATATGGAGGTGCTCGTGTCGTCCCGGGCGGCGAGGGGGCTCATCCGCGCGGTACGGCGCGGTCGGTTCGCCGCCATCCTCAGCGACATCCCGGAGCGCGGCGACACCGCCGTCGTGGAGTTCTGCGGCGGCAGCGTGGCCTTCAGCACGGCGGCCGCATGGGTCGGCCGGGTTGCGCGGGTGCCGGTGATGCCGGTCGAATGCTGGCGAGTCGGTGGCCTCTACCGCCTCGTGGTGCATCCACCCGTTCGCGTCGAGCCGGGCGAGAGCGACGCCGAGGTGATGCAGCGGGTCGCGGCCGTCCTCGAGGTCGCGGTCCGGCGTGCGCCGGAGTGGTGGTATCCGTTCGGTGAGGTCTACGAGGGCTGACGAGCCCTAGTGTCGCTGTGTGGCGCCCGGGTCCGTGCGCGGTCCCATGAGCGGGCGTCCGGGCCGTTCGTCGAACACGAGCCGCTGATACACACGCCGCCAGAAGTGGCCGTACACGCGAGCGTCGCTGGGAAGACCCTCGAGCCTGCGAAGGATGAGCAGCACCAGGATCGCGAGGCATCCACTGCCGAGGATCCAGCCGTTCGATCCTCCGAACAGGAACGCGACCACGGGCAGGATCACGAACGCGACGAGCACCGCGAGCGCGATCCGGCCGCGGATGGCGCCCCACGCGTAGCACATGAGCAGCGCAACCAACCCCGCGACCGTCAGTGACGCGACGACGCCGGTTGCCACCGCAACGCCGCGGCCGCCGTTGAAGCGCATGTAGAACGGCCAGCCGTTGCCGGCGACGGCGCAGACCCCGATGAGCATCATCGCGTCGAGCGGGAGCCCGGCAAGGCGAGCCGCCATGACCGGTGCGAACCCCTGGGCGAACTGGAGCGGTCCGACCAGGATCGCGACGTCGATGCCGGCGTGCCTGTACACGTTGCTCGTCCCGATGTTGCCGGTTCCGAACCGACGCAGGTCGAGGCCGTAGCGCTTGCGGCGGACCAGCAGCCACCCGGTCGGGAGCCCGCCGACGAGATAGGCGCCGACGCACCAACCCGCCACGACCCACGGGGAGATCATGATCCGCCAATGATGCGGCCTGGCTGCGGCAGATGACATTCACCAGACGGGCGATCGTGGTCGACGGTGGTGCGGCGCTGCCGGAGGACCTCGAGCGAGGCGTCGTCGTCGTCCCGCACCACATCACCGTCGGCACCACCGAGTTCATCGACGACGGGTCGACGGACTCCTACGCGGCGTTCTACCGGCTGCTTCGGGCCGGTGGCACCACCGCCACGGCCACGCCGTCCCCCGGCGCGTATCTCGAGGCCTTCCGGCGCTGCGACGCCGACACGGTGCTCTGCCTGACGATCCCGGAGCGGTGGAGCGGGATGCACTCGACCGCCAGCCTTGCCGCCGGCATGCTCGCCGACGAGGAGGGCCGGCGCCGGGTCACGGTGCTCGACACCGGCACCGCGGTGGGGGGCATCGCGCTTGTCGCCCGTTGTGCCGCATCGCTCTCCAGGTCGGCCGGCGAAGCGCCCGGGTGGGAGGAATCCGTGCGCTCCGCCTGCGAGCAGGTGCGCGTCTATGGCGCGCTGGCGACCCTCACCTACGTGGCGCGCAGTGGCCGCGTGCCGGCGTTGCTCGCCGGGATCTCGAACACGCTCCGGGTGCGTCCCGTGTTCAAGCTGGTCGACCGTGGCGAGACCGGCCGCGTGGGTCTGTCTCGAACGGTTCCGGGGGCGATCCGGCAACTCGAGCGCGCCGCCAAGGAGGATCTCGGGCCAGGCCCGCTCTGGATCGTCGTCTTCCACGCCGACGCCGCCGACGACGCGTCGGCGCTCGCCGACCGCCTCTCGGGCGCGCTCGATACCGTACGCTGCGAGACGATCGCGTTGAGCCCGATCTTCGGCGCGCACACCGGGCCGGGGACGATCGGGTTCGCTGCGCTGCCGTGGCCGGGGGGTGCGCCACCCGACTGACCGGACCCGGCCCGTACCGCGTGATCGCCGATGCGCCTACCATCGACGCGTGGTGACGGAGGCTGCCCGCGCCGAGGAGCAGCGCGCTCGGCCCGGGCATGGCGGCGAGCCGACCGCCTCGCCGCGCCGGTCACGGCGGCGCTGGTTCGGCTATCTCCCGTTGGTGCTGGCGTTGGGCGCGATCGCCGCGCTGCTCATCTACGCCGATCCGCACAAGATCGGGATCGCCTTCGAGCGCTTCAACCTCGCGTACGTGCCGATCGTCGTCATCCTGGGCATCGGCTTCTACGTCGTGCAGGGAATCCGGTGGTGGACGCTCAACCGAGCCCTCGGCATCAAGTTCCCCTTGCTGGACACCATCTTTCTCACGGAGACCGGTCAGGCGACCGCGCTGCTCCCGCTCGGTGAGCTGACTCGCGCGTTGCTCGTGTCCAAGGCGGCGGCGGTGAATCTCGGCGCGGTCGTCGCGAGCGAGACGGTGCAGGAGCTGCTGTTCGTCTTCATGCTCTTCGTGCTCGCGCTGCCGAAGGCGATCGGTCTCCACTACATCGCGATCGCGGTGGTCGTCCCCATGCTCTTCGTCGTGGGGATCGTCGCGGTGCTCACCGTCGAGAGCCTCTACCTGCGCGTGCGGCGTGTCGTCGAAAAGGTCCCCGTCCTGCGGCGCGTCCGCCCCGCAGTGGACGAGTTGCACCGCGACACGCGCGTGCTCTTCCGGCACCCCGACACATATCGGTGGTTGCCGCTCAGCGTCGGGCAGGCGGTGATGGCCGTGACGCTGCTGTGGGCGGTGGCGCAGGCGGTTGACCCCGGAAAGCTCTCATGGACGGACGCCGGGTTCGTCTATGCGGTGACGCAGGGAGCGGCCTGGCTGAGCTTCTCGCCGGGAGGTCTCGGAGCCGTGGAGGCGAGCACCGCGGGGCTGCTCGTCGCCCTCGGTCTGAGCTTCGACGTCGCGGCCGCAATCTCCGTCATACAGCGGCTGGCCGACAAGGGCCTCAACACCGTCATCGGCTGGGTCTGCTTCCTCTTCGCCCGGCGCCGGTACAACCTCACCGGGGCCTCGCTCTTCCGGTTCGAGATGACGCCGACCACGGAGGCGCCCCGGACCGTCGCCTGAGGTTGCATCTGGAAATGTCCTGTGTAATCATGTAATTATGAAAGCACAGACGGCCACCGACCCCTTGACCACCGACGAGCTCACCGGCTGGTTCGCCGGCCGCCTCCCCGAGGGGCTGTATCAGTCCGCCCCGACGATCACCTCCGACAACGATGAGATTCTGATCGTCGGCGGGATTGCCGAGCCGGAGCTCCCCGCCGACGCCGCGGAAGGCGCCCGTGCCGCCGCTCGCAGTGCCCGGATCGCGCGGTTCCGCGGTGAGACCAGAGAAGCCAGGGTCCGCGTCGCTCGTGACGCCGAGCGTCTCTTCGGCCGCAAGGTCTCCTGGGGGGCCCGCTGCGGCGGTGTCGAGGAGATGTTCACGACGCTCGGCGTGCCGGTGATGACCCGACTGCGCATCGGAGACCGCGGCGTGCTCGACACGCTCATCGAGGCCGGCGTCGCGCGGAGCCGCAGCGAGGCACTCGCCTGGTGCGTCCGGCTCGTGGGCCAGCACCAGTCCGACTGGATCGAGAGCCTCCGCGGCGCGCTCACGGCGGTGCAGAAGGCCCGGGCCGAAGGTCCGGATGTCGCCTGACCCGGACGATGACGGCGGACTGCTCGACGCCTATTCGCGAACCCTGACAAGGGTTGCAGCGACGCTGGCGCCGTCGGTGGCCGCCGTCCAGGTCGCATCCGGCGGAGGCCGCCGCGCTCCCGCCGGAAGTGGCTCCGCGGTCGCGCTGAGCGCCGACGGCCTGCTCGTGACCTCCGCGCACGTGGTTGCCGAAGGTGACGGCGGCCGTCTGGACCTGGCGGATGGGCGGCGGCTCAGCTTCCGGGTCCGCGGTCGCGACCCGCTGTCCGACCTTGCGGTGCTGGTCGCCGAGCATGGCGATCTCGAGCCCGCGACGCTCGGCGACGCCGGCGCGCTCCGGGTCGGTCAGCTGGTCGTCGCCATCGGCAACCCGCTCGGCCTCGCGGGCAGCGTGACCGCCGGCGTCGTCAGCGCGCTGGGCCGCTCACTGCCGGCACGCGCCGGAGACCACG
The DNA here is from genome assembly GCA_035534435.1 of Candidatus Acidiferrales bacterium. Lineage (GTDB taxonomy): Bacteria > Chloroflexota > Dormibacteria > Aeolococcales > Aeolococcaceae > Palsa-851. The sequence continues at coordinate 156,622 of DATLRX010000033.1, read as the reverse complement.
TCCGCGTCATCGACGACGTCATCCAGACCGACGCGGCGCTCAACCCGGGCAATTCCGGCGGGGCGCTCGCCGACTCCGCCGGACAGGTTGTCGGCATCAACACCGCGCTTGCCGGCGCAGGGCTCGGCCTGGCGGTGCCCATCAACACCACCACCCAGCGCATCATCGGCGCGCTCGTGCGCGACGGCCGCGTACGCCGCGCGCACCTCGGCGTCGCCGGCGTGTCTCGACCGATCCCGCCGCGGTGGGAGGCCGCGCTCGGGAGCCGGCGCGGTCTCGAGGTGGTCGAGGTCGTCAAGGGCAGCCCTGCGGATGCAGCGGGCCTTCGCGCGGGAGACATCATCATCGAGGTCGACGGCCGTGCCATCGAGAGCCCTCGCGACCTGCAGCGCCTGATGGTCGACGGGCCGATCGAGCGTTTCATGGTGATGCGGGTGGTCCGGGCCGGCGAAGGTCACGTTGTGACCGCGATCCCCGACGAACTCGCCGCCGCGTAATACGCTGCACGTATGCCCAATGTCTTCACGCGCGTTCCCGACTCGCCGGTCCCGACACCGACCGGGTTCGGCGCAGCGGTCATCCCCGTCGCCGACGCCTTCATGGTCGCGATGTTCTCGAAGCCCGCGAGTGGCACGCTGCGGACGACGTGGGTCACGCCGTCGACCTACTGGCTGACGCTCGCGACCTTCCTGGGCGCGGTGGTCATCGCCGGTCTCCTGCTCTCCGGCCTGATCGGGCCGATCACCGGCATCTCGATCGTCGGTGTCGTGATCTGCCTGTTCTTCGCCGTCGGTGCCGGCGCGGTCGCGGTCGTCGGGAACTGCCAGCGCCGCTCACGCTGAGGTCCTTCGGCGGCTGCGCCCCGCGAGTATCCTGGCCATCGCCATGGGGCTCAAGGGGTAGAGCAAGGAGAGAAGCAGCATGCCCAAGGTTCATGCCGGCGACCTGTCCGTCAACTACGAAAGCACGGGTGAGGGCGAGCCGCTCGTCCTGATCCCGTACCTCGCTGCCGACCAGGCCTGCTACGCGTTCCAGGTCGGCGAATACGCGAAGCACTTCACGTGCATCTCCGTCGACCTCCGCGGTGCGGGCGAGAGCGACAAACCCACCGGCAGCTACACGACCGAGCTGTTCGCCGATGACATCGCCGCGTTCATGCAGGCGATCGGCGTCGAGCGCGCGCATGTCATGGGGCTGTCCCTCGGTGCGGCGACCGGCATGTGGCTCGCGGCGAAATACCCGGAGAAGGTGAAGAGCCTGTCACTGCACAGCGCCTGGCCGAAGACGGACCTGTTCCTGCGGACGGTCGTCGAGACGTGGCAGGTGATGGCACAGCAGCTGAACAGCGTCCCGGACATGATCATCAAGGGCATCTTCCCGTGGTGCTTCACCCCGGAGATGTACGCCGAGAAGCCGGACTACGTCACCGCGCTCGCCGACTTCGTGCGCGGGCGCCCGGTGCAACCGGTCGACGCCTTCCTGCGGACGACGGAAGCCGTGATCAGCCACGACGCCGCTGATCAGCTCGGCAGGATCACCGCGCCGACGCAGATCACGTTCGGCCGGCATGACGCGGTCACCTCGACGCGCTTCGCGGAGCCGCTGCAGCACGGCATCGCGGGGTCGGAGCTGGTCGTCTTCGAGGACTGCGCGCACGCGCCGATCTACGAGAACGTGGCCGAGTTCAACGAGCGCACGCTGGCGTTTCTCACGGCGCACTAGGGTCACCTGAGCCTTCCGTCCCCGGTGTTCGTCCGGTGGTGATGGACGCAAAAGGGACAATCGGGCGATGCGCCCTGTCGTTTCCCGACCCGATGGCGAGCTCGAGGTCCTGGGTGGCTTCCGTCCCGGCGCACGCTCGGGCGGCCGTGTCGTCGCGCTCGATGCGACCGAGCTCATCCCCATCCCGGAGGGCACGACGCTCATGCACCTCCCCGGGCGGCGGGCGCTGGCACTCGACTCGAAGAACCGCCCTGTGGACATCGAAGCCGACCTGCTGCCCGTCGCCGCGGTGCTCCCCGTCGGGTTTCTGCGCACGCTGCTGCCGGCCTCGCGACCGCTGCCCGGGAGCCACCGGCTGCCCCTCTACGGGTACGCGGCGGTGGTGGAGCACCACGACGAGTTGCGTGTCGCAGCGCTCAACACCGATGCCTTCGGCTGGTGGGAACCGGCGCGCTATGCCGGCGCGGGGCTGCCGGAGGCGATCGACACCGCGCGCGCGGCGCTCCCCGGCAACCGTCTCGTCGAGCACCTCGCCACCTGCGCGACCGAGCTTCGTTGCTACACCGCGCAGAACACCTTCCTTCGACGCTACGAGGGAGCGCTCCCCGCATCCCCGGCCTGCAACGCGGACTGCCTGGGATGCATCTCACTGCAGACCGACGGCGAGGTTCCCGCACCGCAGCCGCGGATGCGGTTCGCCCCGACGGCCGCGGAGCTCGCCGGGATGGCCGGGTTCCACCTCGGCGGCAGGGACGCGGCGATCGTCTCGTTCGGCCAGGGATGCGAGGGTGAGCCGCTCACGCGCGACGACGTGCTCGCCGATGCCGTCGCCCAGATCCGTGCGGCGCATCCGGCCTCGACCATCCACGTCAACACGAACGGGAGCCGCCCGCGCACCCTGCAACGCCTCATCGACGCCGGGTGCAACAGCGTGCGCATCAGCGCGATCTCGTTCAACGATCCCATCTTCCGGGCGTACTACCGCCCCGTCGGATACGCGATCGAGGACGTCATCGAGTGCGGTCGGGTGATGTCGCGTGCGGGCGGGCAGGTGTGCGTCAACCTCCTCACCTTCCCCGGAGTCACCGATTCGAGCGCCGAGCTCGAGCGCACGGCGACAGCGGTCGTCGAGATGGGCGCGGGTCAGATCCAGTGGCGCTCGCTCAACTGCGATCACGACTGGCTCATCGAGGTGCTCGCGGGCCGCGGCCTGCTCCCCGACGACGGCATCGGTCTGGCGGCCGCGTACCACCGGCTGGTCGACCGGCTCCCGGCGGTGTCGCACGGGAACTTCACGCGGCCGGTCGGCGTGGCCGTGGATTGAGCCTCGCGCTGCCGTGGTATCGTGGGCTTGTTCCCTTCCTCGCGAATCAAGGCGCCCCATGAAAGCTGCAATCCATCCCGAGTACCATACCGACGCCGAGGTGCACTGCCTGTGCGGCAACACCTTCTCCACGGGATCGACACTCGCTGAGCTGAAGACCGAGGTGTGCTCGGTGTGCCATCCGTTCTTCACCGGGACGCAGCGCATCATCGACACGGGCGGCCAGGTCGAGCGCTTCCGCCGCCGCGCCGAGCAGGCGAAGAAGGCGTAGCAGCGCGGCGCCGGCTCGGCGTCGCAGCGGATGCATCGCAAAACCGCGCGCGCCGGGTGCACTAGCATGCCGCTGATGAGGTTCGCCCAGCGATCCCGCGACCTCCTGCTCACCGTCGCCGTGAACGCGGTGAGCGCACCGCCCGGAACCTTCTTCTATGGAGGTCAGGCGGTCATCGAAGGAGTGCTCATGCGCGGCCGCGACACCTATGCCGTGGCTGCGCGACGGCCGAACGGCGACATCGCCGTCTGCACCGATGTGCTGCGCTCACGCGTGTACACGGCAGGCATCTGGCGCCGTCCCTTCTTTCGCGGTGTCGCGGGCCTCTACGAGACGATTCACCTGGGGATGCGCGCGCTCCAGTGGTCGGCGGTCGTGCAGCTGGGCCAGGACGCCGCGATCGGCGACGGTGCGTTGCGTGGGGCGATGGTCGCCTCGCTCGTCTTTGCGCTGGTGCTGTTCATCGGTCTGCCCCTGCTGCTCGGCAGCGTGCTGCATCACACGACGGAATCGATCACGTCGGTGCTGATCGAGGGCGTCATCCGCGCCGTCGTCCTCGTCGCGTATCTCATGCTGGTCAGCCTGATCCCCAACGTGCGCCGGCTCTTTCAGTATCACGGCGCCGAGCACAAGGCGATCAACGCGCTCGAGTCCGGTGATGCCGTCGATATCGACCATGTCCGCGCATGCAGCCGGCTGCATCCGCGCTGCGGCACCGGCTTCCTCGTCGTGGTCGCGTTCGTGAGTGTCGGAGTCTTCGCGCCGCTGGGATTGCTGCCGACGGCGATACGTCTCGTGGGCCAGATCGTGCTCGTGCCCGTTGTCGCCGCCGTGTCGTACGAGATCATCCGCGCGCTGATCCGCATTCGCGGCACGGCAGCCGGCAGGATCGCCCTCGCACCCGTGCTCGGTGCGCAGCTGCTGAGCACACGCACCCCGGACGATCATCAGATCGAGGTCGCCATCGCCGCGCTCGACGCCGCGCGTCGCGGCGCGCCTCACAACGATGGTCCCGTCTACGAAATCGCGGGTGCTCGCTGATGTCCGAGAGCGAGTTGACCGCGTTCGAGCAGCGCCTTGCGGCACTCGAGGCACGCTATGTGGAGCTCGAGGGGTTGCTCAGCGAACCGGACGCATACCAGGATCTCGATCGCGTGCAACAGCTTTCCCGCGAGCAGGCGAAGCTGCGCGAGGTGGTCGAGGCCGCGCGTCGCTGGCGTGACGCGCAGAGCGCGGCGCGTGAAGCCGCCGAGATGGCCCATGCGGAAACCGATCCGCAGATGGTGACGATGGCCGCCGAGGAGCACGACGCGCAGCTCGCGGCGGCGAACGGGGAGTACGAGCGTCTGCGCGCGTTGCTGCTCACCGCCGACCCCAACGATGACCGCGATGTCGTCGTCGAGATTCGTGCCGGCACCGGCGGCGATGAGGCGGCGCTGTTCGCGGCGGATCTGTTCCGGATGTACTCGCGCTATGCGGAGCGTCAGCGCTGGCGCATCGAGGTGCTCGACCACAACGAGACAGCTGGGCACGGGTTCAAGGAGATGGTGTTCGAGGTGCACGGGCAGGGCGCGTACTCACGCTTGAAGTTCGAGTCCGGCGTGCACCGCGTTCAGCGCGTGCCCGAGACCGAGGCACAGGGGCGCATCCACACGTCCGCCGCGTCGGTGGTCGTCCTTCCCGAGGCCGATGAGCTCGAGGTGGACGTCAACGAGAACGACCTCAAGATCGATGTGTACCGGAGCACCGGACCCGGCGGCCAGAGCGTGAACACGACGGACTCCGCGGTGCGCATCACCCACCTGCCGACCGGCCTTGTCGTGACGTGCCAGGACGAGAAATCACAGATCAAGAATCGCGCCAAGGCGATGCGCGTGCTGCGCGCGCGCCTGTACGACCTCGCCGAGGCGAAACGCGAGGCGGAGCTGCGGGCGACGCGACGTTCGATGGTGGGCAGCGGCGATCGCAGCGAGAAGATCCGCACGTACAACTTCCCGCAGTCGCGTGTCACCGACCATCGCATCGACTTCACGCTGCACCAGCTCCCCCGGGTGCTCGACGGGGACCTCGACCTGTTGATCGAGCCGCTCGCCAATGAGGACCAGGCGCGCCGGCTTCTCGAGGACGAGCCCGACGGTGGTGCTGCCGGGCACGACGCCTGAGGTGGCGTCCGCCGCCCCCATCCTCATCGACGTGCTGCGCCTGAGCACCACCTACCTCGGTGACCACGGCAGCACCACCGCGAGGCTCGACTCGGAGCTGCTCTGCGCGCAGGCGCTCGGCATCCGCCGCCTCGACCTGTACCTGCAGTTCGACCGCCCTCTCGATGAGCGCGAGCTGAGCGCGATTCGCGAGCTGGTGCGCCGGCGCGGCAAGGGGGAGCCGGTGGCCTACATCACCGGCGGGCGAGAGTTCTACGGCCGGTCCTACACGGTGACGGGCGATGTGCTCATCCCGCGCCCCGATACGGAGACGCTCGTCGAGCGCGGGCTGCTGGCGCTGCGCGCTCGAGACGGCCACCCCGCGCGGGTCGCCGACCTCGGCACGGGGAGTGGGTGCATCGCCATCACGCTCGCGGCGGAGGTGCCCGGCACCACGGTCATCGCCACCGATGTCAGCGCCGCGGCACTCGAGGTGGCGCGCGCGAACGCGGAGCGCCTGGAGGTCGCTGCGACGTTCGTGGAATGCTCGTGGGCGGATGCGCTCGAGGGTTCCTTCGACCTCGTCGTGAGCAACCCACCCTACGTCACCGCCGACGAGCTTGCCGGCGTGGATCGCGACGTGCGCGACTTCGAGCCGCACGGCGCACTGCTCGGCGGCGCGGATGGGCTCGATGCATATCGAGCGCTGCTGGCATCGATCCGAGCGCACGTGACCACCGCCCGCCTCCTCCTGGAGGTCGACCCCAGGCGCGCAACCGACGTCGGTGCGCTGGTGGAGGAGGCCCTCCCCGGCATGAGCGTGTCGATGGTCCCCGACCTGACCGGGAGGATCCGCGTCCTCGACGCGGAGCAGCGGTGACGCTGCACGCGGCGGTCACCGCCATCGCCCGCGGCGGAGTCATCGCCATGCCGACCGATACCGTCTTCGGTCTGGCATGCGATCCCGCGAGCGCCGCGGCCGTCGACCGCATCTACGCGATCAAGCGGCGTCCCGCGGGCCTCGAGCTCACGCTGCTGAGCGCGTCCGTCGACGAGATCGAGAGGGACGTCGAGCTGAGCGCCACCGCTCGTGCGCTGGCGGAGGCGTACTGGCCCGGTGCGCTCTCGATCATCTGCACCCTCCGTGCTCGTCGATGGGCGATCCCACGAACCGGGACGACGCTCAGCGTTCGCGTTCCCGACCATCCCGTCGCTCTCGATCTCCTCCGGCGCACCGGTCCGCTCGCGAGCACGAGCGCCAACCGCCACGGGGAACCGCCCGCCACGACAGCCGCAGAGGTCGTGGCGGCACTCGGGGACGAGGTCGACGCCGTGGTCGAGGGTGGGTCCTGCGGCGGACTCGCCTCGACTATCATCGACTGCACGTCCAACACCCCCCACGTGCTGCGCGAAGGCCCGATCACCATTGCCGCGCTGCGCCGATTGCTCGGGGGTTCACCTTCAACCAGCACGGAGGGGCAGAGATCGCAGTGACCAGCACACCTGTCGACACCCGTCCGGCAGCCACCGGTGGCGCCGGATTCACCGACAAGCCCGCGCTGCGCGCGACGGACCCCGAAGTCGCCGCATTGCTCGACGCCGAGCTGGAGCGACAGGAGGAGACGCTCGAACTCATTCCCTCGGAGAACCTCGCGTCCGTGGCCGTCCTCGAGGCGCTCGGGTCGTGGCTGAACAACAAGTACGCCGAGGGCGTCCCGGGCAAGCGCTACTACGGCGGATGCCAGATCGTCGACAAGGTCGAGAACCTGGCCAGGGATCGTGCCAAGGCGCTGTTCGGTGCCGATCATGCCAATGTCCAGCCCCATTCCGGGACGCAGGCGAACATGGCCGTCTACGCGAGCGTGCTCAGCCCGGGTGACACCGTGCTCGGCATGGCGCTGGACCAGGGCGGTCACCTGAGCCATGGCTCGCCGGTCAGCTTCAGCGGCCGGATCTACCACTTCGAGCCCTATTTCGTCGACGAGGAGACCGGCATCCTCGACATGGCGGCGGTTCGTGAGCGCGCCCTCGAGGTGCGCCCGAAGATGATCGTCGCCGGCTACAGCTCGTACCCGCGGATCCTCGATTTCGCGGCATTTGCGGAGATCGCTCAGGAGATCGACGCATACCTCATGGTCGACATGGCCCATTTCGCGGGTCTCGTCGCGGGCGGGGCGCATCCCAGCCCCGTCCCCCATGCCGATTTCGTCACCTTCACGACCCACAAGACGATGCGGGGACCCTGGGGCGGGGTCGTCCTCTGCAAGGCGGAGCACGCCGATCAGATCGACAAGGCGGCATGCCCGAACATCCAGGGCGGTCCGCAGATGCACGCGATCGCGGCGAAAGCCGTGATGTTCAAGCAGTGCGCGCAGCCGGCCTTCCGCGATTACGCTCACAGCGTCGTGACCAATGCCAAGGCGATGGCCGCGGGGCTGATGTCGCGCGGCCTGCAGCTCACCACGGGCGGCACCGACAACCACCTGATGGTCATCGACCTGCGCCCCACCGGGCTCCGCGGCCGCACGGTGCAGGCTGCCTTCGACGAGGTGGGCGTGACGGTGAACGCCAACGCGTTCCCGGGCCACGGCGGATCGCCGTTCAACCCGAACGGGATCAGGCTCGGCAGCCCGTCGGTGACGTCGCGCGGCATGGGTGAGCCGGAGATGGACGAGATCGCCGCGCTCGTGCACCGCATGCTCACCGGCTTCGACGATGCCGAGGTGCGGGCCGACGTGCGTGCACGGAGCCTCGCGCTCTGCCGGCGTTTCCCACTCCCATACCGGGAATTGCCGCCGGCGTGATCGCCGCCGACTCGCCCTGGCTGACGGCGCTTCCGCCGTTCCTCGTGGCGAGCGCCGTCTGCATGGCCGCGGTGCCGGGCTCGATCTGGCTCGCCCGCCGTACCGGCGCCGTCGCCGAGCCCGACGGCGCCCGGCATCTCCACCGGCAAGCGACGCCGAGGCTCGGCGGCATCGCGATGTTCGCCGGATTCGCCGTCGCGATCGCGATCTTCGGTTCGAGCATCGCCGATCGCTGGCAGGTCCTGGCCGTGACGGCCGCCATCACCGTGGCAATGGCGATCGACGACATCCTCGACCTGTCATGGCGGAGCAAGCTCGGGATCGAGGTCGGCGTCGGCGTGCTCGCGGTCCTCTTCGGAATCACCATCACCACGGTCGCCATCCCGGGGTCGCACTCGCCGTCGGTCATCGATCTCATGTGGCTGAGCGCGCCCGTCACGGTGGTGTGGCTCGTCGGCATGCAGGTGTCGGTGAATCTTCTGGACGGCGCAGATGGCGTGGCGGCCGGGGTGATCGCCATCGTCGCGGGCGTCTGTCTGCTCGCGGCCATCAGCCGGATCGGGCCACCCGGCGATGTTGAGTCCCAGGTGCAGGCCGGCGTCGTGATCCTGAGCGGGGCGGTCATGGGCTGCTGCCTCGGGTTCCTGGTCTTCAACCTGCCGCCCGCGCGCGTCTTCATGGGCGACTCGGGCAGCCACTTCCTCGGCGTCGTGCTCGGGCTCATCACCGTGCTCGGTGTCGCAAAGGTCGTCGTCGGTCTCTCGATCCTCGTGCCGCTGATCGCGTTGGGTCTTCCGATCGGCGACACGCTGTTCGCGATCGTGCGGCGTACGCTCGCGGGAAGGAATCCCGCCGCCCCGGACGCTGGACACCTGCATCACCGCCTCCGCGCGGTCGGCATGACGCCGCTCGAGACGGCGATGACCTTCTACCTGGTCACCGCGATTCTCGGGTGCCTGGCGCTCACCATCTACGGGCACCGCACGATCATCTTCATCGCGCTCGGCCTGCTCGGCGTGTCGCTGCTCGGACTGCTCTGGCGGAACCGCCGCCGGACCCCGCGCCTCCCTTTCGTCGTGGCTGAGGAAAGCGAGGTCCAGGTGGAAGGTCGCCGCTCGCTGCCCGCGCACATCCATCACACCGGAGAGTCCGACTGAGCAGCGGTCCATCTCCTCGGCAGCCGTCCGGCAGCGAGCTCGCCGGCCTCGGGATGCAGATCGCGGTCGGGTTGATCGCGCCGCTGCTCCTCGGTGAGGGCGTCGATCTCCTGTTCCACACCACCCCGATCGGCGTGCTCGCCGGCCTGCTGATCGGCATCTCGGCCGCGTGTTACATCGCCTTCATCCAGTTCAAACGCTTCATCTGACGAAGCGCTGGGTCGTGCCGCGGCACCCAATTGATATCGTTGCCTTGGTTTGACAGTCCAAGTGAAGGCAGCGGGAGCAGAGGTGACCTCGGAAGGAGCTTCTTCGCGCCCCAAGACCACCGCGAACGCATTGCGCCTGGTGCGAAACGCCGCCTTCGTGTGCGCCGGCGCAGCGGTGCTTGCGGTGATCGCCGGCTTTGTGATCGGGCATCCCGCGCAGGGCGGCGCGCTCGCGACCGGGCTTGCCATCGGATCGGTCAACGGTGCCATGGCGGCCAAGTTGATCGCGCTGCCGGTCCCGTTTCTCGCGACGAGCCTCTTGCGGATCGTGACGTTGAGCATGATCGCCATCGCCATCGGTCTCGCGTTCGGCGTGGCCAACATCTGGCTCGTGATCCTCGGCCTCGGCGTCGCGCAGGTGGTGCTCGCCGCGGCGGCGCTGCGTGAGCAGCTGCGACACGCATGATCCTCGCGGCCGACACCCCTCCGGGCAACCATCCGGTCATCCAGGTTTGCGGACAGGCGTTCTTCTGCACCTTCAACGTCGACACGCTCATCTCGAGCGGCATCGCCATCGTCCTCACCCTCGCGCTCGGCTTCGGTGTTGCGTATCGGCTCGGTCACGGCAAGCCCGGCAAGCTGCAGATGGTGCTCGAACTGCTGCTCAGCTACATACGGAACCTCACCAAGGAGATGGTTTCCGATGAAGGGTCAGGGTTCATCACACCGATCGCTGCGACGATCTTCCTCTTCATCCTGATCGCCAACTGGCTGGATTTCTTTCCGCTCACCAAACCGCTCGAGCCCGCCGCCGCGGACATCAACCTCACGATCGCGATGGCGATCGTGGTCATTCTGATCGTGCAGTGGTACAGCATCCACGTCCTCGGGTTTCGCGGCTATCTGCGCCGCTTCACGAAGCCGTTCGAGCTGCCGCTGATCGGCCGGATCGCGTTCACGCCGCTCAACATCATCGAAGAGGTCGCGAAGCCCCTGAGCCTCGCGCTCCGGTTGTTCGGCAACATCTTCGGCGGCCTGGTCATGGTGTACCTGCTGACTCTCGGCTACACCGCGTTCGCCGGGTCGTCGGTGCTGCAGACGACGCTCTCACCGATCTGGGTGATCCTGCTCGTCGTCTGGAAGCTCTTTGACGTCTTCCTGATCGGCACCATCCAGGCATTCATCTTCATGCTGTTGACCATCATCTATTTCGGTATGGCCCGTGAAGGTCTCGAGGAAGAGCATCACGCGCCTGCTCACACGGTTACGAGTTGAGGAGAGACACCCTATGACGACCGCCCAAGCACTGCTCCAGATGGGAGCGCTCATCGCCGCGGGACTGGCGCTCGGCGGCGGCGCGATCGGCGCCGCGATCGGTGACGGCCTCGCCGGTAACGCGACCATCGCCGGCACGGCGCGTCAGCCTGAGGCGCAGGGTCGCCTGCAGGTGACGATGTTCCTGATCATCGGCTTGGTCGAGGGGATGTACTTCATCAACCTCGCACTCGGCTTCTTCTTCATCTACGTCATCGCGGCGCCGAAGTAAGGGTTGCTGACGATGGTGCTTGGTGCGACGTCCGATCAAACGGCGGGACTGCTCACGCCGAACGGGACGTTCTTTGCGGAGCTCATAGCGTTCGTCCTGATGATCCTGATCCTCGGGAAGTACGTGTACCCGCGCGTCATGAAGGCGGCCACCGAGCGCGAGACCAAGATCGAGGCCGGGCTTACCGCCGCTGCGGAAGCCGAGCGACGGCTCACCAGCGTCCAGGCGCAGGTCGAGGCGACGCTCGAGGAAGCGCGCGTCCAGGCACGCGAGATCATCAATCGCTCACACGGTGAGGCCACCGCGGAAGCGCAGGAGGTGATCGCCAAAGCGCGGACGGATGCCGAGGCGCTCGTCGAGCGCGCGCGCATCGAGATCGGCGGGGAGCGTGACCGCGCGATCCAGGATCTGCGCAACGAGGTGAGCAGCCTCGTCGTCGCCGCGACGCAGCGCCTGCTCGGCGAGACCATCGATGCGAAGGCGCACCAGCGCCTCATCGACGAGGCTCTGACCAAGGTCGGCGACAACCCGGCCTCGAAAGCGCAGCAGAACTGACGTGGAACGCGCGAGCATCCTCGCCCGCCGCTACGCCGAGGCGTACTTCGGGCTCGCCCAGGACGCCGGCGACATCGCCGGCTGGCGCGAGCAGCTCGCGGGTGTCGTCGGGACGCTCGGCGATCCGGCTGTGTCCGAGGCGCTGGCGAATCCGAGGACGAGCCTCTCGGAGCGCGTCCGGCTGGGGCTGCAACTGCTCGACGGCGCATCTCCGCAGGCTCGCAACCTTGCCCGCCTGCTCATCGAGCGGCGCAGGGTCGGGATCGTTCGCGAGATCCTCAGCCACTTCGATGCGCTGAGCGACAGGGCTTCCGGCGTCGTGCGCGTCGAGGTGACGACCGCGGTCTCTGCCGATGGCGCGCTCGAGCAGCGCATTCGTGATTCGCTGAGCAGGCAACTCGGCACTGACGTGCAGACGACCGTGCGCACCGATCCGTCCATCGTCGGCGGGCTCGTGATCCGCATCGGTGACCGGGTCATCGACGACAGCCTGCGCACGCACCTTCAACAGCTCCAGGCAGCTCTTGCCTGATCGAGAGAGGAATGACTAGCTGATGGCCATACGCAGCGACGAGATCGGAGAGATCCTCAAACAGCGCATCGCGAGCTTCGAGGCGCCCGTCGTGGACGCCAACGAAGGGGTGATCACGTCGGTCAGCGACGGCATCGCGCGCATCTACGGCCTGGAACGTGCCATGGCGGGCGAGCTTCTCGAGATGCCCGGGCCCGGCGGCGTGGGCACTGTCCTCGCGCTTGCCCTCGACCTGCGCGAGGACGGCGTCGGCGCGGTCATCCTCGGCCCGTACGAGCACCTCCAGGAAGGTGACGCGGTGCGCACCACCGGTCGCATCGCCGAGGTGCCCGTCGGTGACGAGCTCGTCGGTCGCGTGGTCAACGCGCTCGGCGAGCAGCTCGACGACCGCGGACCCATCGAGACCGCGCAGTCATTGCCCACCGAGCGCGTCGCGCCCGGTGTCATCCAGCGCGAGAACGTCGACACGCCGATGCAGACAGGTCTCAAGGCGATCGACTCGATGATCCCGATCGGTCGCGGTCAGCGCGAGCTGATCATCGGCGACCGTCAGACCGGCAAGACGGCGATCGCCATCGACGCGATCATCAACCAAAAGGGCACCGGGGTCATCTGCATCTACGTCGCGGTCGGTCAGAACGCGGCCAAGGTTGCGCAGATCAAGGCGACGCTCGAGGCGCACGGCGCCATGGAGCACACGATCATCGTCGCGGCCACCGCGTCCGACCCGGCCCCGCTGCAGTTCCTCGCTCCGTATGCCGGCTGCGCCATGGGCGAGTACTTCATGCAGAAGGGCGGCCACGCGCTGATCATCTACGACGACCTGAGCAAGCACGCGGATGCGTATCGCGAGCTCTCGTTGCTGCTGCGCCGCCCACCGTCGCGCGAGGCGTATCCGGGTGACGTCTTCTACCTGCACTCGCGTCTCCTCGAACGCGCGGCGCGCATGAGCGAGAAGGAAGGCGGCGGCACGCTCACCGCGCTGCCGATCATCGAGACGAAGGCGAACGACGTTTCGGCGTTCATCCCCACCAACGTCATCTCGATCACCGACGGTCAGATCTACCTCGAGACCGACCTCTTCAACGCCGGCATCCGGCCCGCGATCAACGTCGGTCTCTCGGTCTCCCGCGTCGGCGGCGACGCGCAGACCAAGGCGATGAAGCAGGTCGCCGGACAGTTGCGCCTCGACCTGGCGCAGTACCGCGAGCTCGCGGCGTTCGCCCAGTTCGCCGCCGACCTCGACAAGGGAACGCGCGACCGACTCGACCGCGGCCAGCGCATGACGGAGTTGCTCAAGCAGCCGCAGTACGAGCCGATGCCATTTGCCAAGCAGGTCATGAGCATCTTCGCCGGCGCGCGCGGCTTCCTCGACGACGTGCCCCTCGACCGTGTGCGGGATTTCGAGAAGAGCCTGCTGCGGTTCATGGACCAGACGCATCCCGAGGTCGAAGCGGACATCACGAAGAACGGGCGCATCTCCGACGAGATGGAGCAGACGCTGCGCGCAGCCGTCGAAGAGTTCAAGAAGACATTCGCGGGATGACGATGCGCATCCTCATCGGCGCCATGCTGCGCACCGGCCGAGGCTGACGCCGCATGCCCAGCCTGCGCGACCTGCGCCGCCGCATCAAAGGCGTGCAGAACATGCGCAAGATCACCAAGGCGATGGAGCTCGTCGCCGCCGCGCGCATGCGCCGCGCCCAGGAGCGCGTGCTCGCCACGCGGCCGTACAGCGACGAGATCGCCAGCATGATGACCGAGCTGATGCGCCGGTCACCGCAGTACCAGCATCCGTACCTGCAGGTCCGCCCCGTCGAGAAACGGTTGATCATCCTGGTCACCGGCGACCGCGGTCTCTGCGGCGCCCTCAACAGCAACAACACGCGGCTCGCCGTGCGCGAGGCCGTCCAGGGGTCCGTGCCGGTGTCGTACGTCACCATCGGCCGGCGCGGCCGCGACGTCATCCGGCGCTTGCACCGCGACCTCGTCGCGGATCAGAGCATGCTCGGTGACCGGCCCACGATGGGCGACGTCCTGCCCGCGGCGCGTGTCGCAATGGAGCAGTTCGAGTCCGGCGAGGTGCAGCAGATCGACATCGTCTTCGCGAAGTTCATCAGCGTCGGCAGGCAGCAGGCCACGCTGCAGCGCGTCATCCCCGTTGAGCCTCCCGAGGACGCGAAGGCGGTGAGCGCCGACTTCGAGTACGAGCCGGATCCCAAGGATGTGCTCGACGCGCTGCTGCCCCGCTATGTCGAGGCGCAGGTGTACCGAGCGGTGCTCGAGAACGGCGCCTCCGAACAGGCGGCGCGCATGCTGGCGATGCGCAACGCGTCCGACAACGCAAGCGAGTTCATCGAAGACCTGACCCTGACCGCAAACAAGGTCCGGCAGGCGTCGATCACAACCGAATTGATGGAGATCGTCGGCGGCGCCGCGGCGCTCGAAGGCTGAGGAGAGAGAGATGGCAGTGGTGGAATTGCAGTCGGGCACCGGCGCGGTCGTGCAGGTGATCGGCCCGGTCGTCGACGTGGAGTTCAGCGGCGAGCGCCTGCCGGAGATCCTCGACGCGCTCGAGATCGATCGCGAGAACGGCCGCCTCGTCCTCGAGGTGCAGCAGAGCCTCGGCAACAGCACCGTTCGGTGCATCGCCATGGACACGACCGAGGGTGTGCGGCGCGGTGACGCGGTCCGTGCCACCGGTGCGCCGATTCAGGTGCCCGTCGGCGAGGAGACGCTCGGTCGCATGTTCAACGTCATCGGTGAGCCGATCGACGGATTGGGCCCGTTCAAGGGCAGCCAGCGGATGTCGATGCACCGCACCCCGCCCGGCATTTCCGAGCAGTCCACCGAGGCGCAGATCCTCGAGACGGGGATCAAGGTCATCGATCTCATCTGCACCTTCTCGAAAGGCTCGAAGATCGGCCTCTTCGGCGGAGCGGGCGTCGGCAAGACGGTCATCGTCATGGAGATGATCCGCAACATCGCGCGCGAGCACGCCGGCTACTCGGTGTTCGCCGGTGTTGGCGAGCGCACCCGCGAGGGCACGGCGCTGTACGGCGAGATGGAGGAGTCCAAGGTCCTCGGCCAGACAGCCCTCGTGTACGGCCAGATGAACGAGTCGCCGGGCGCACGCGCGCGGGTCGCGCTGACCGGGCTCACCATGGCCGAATGGTTCCGTGACGAGAAGGGCGCGGATACGCTGCTCTTCATCGACAACATCTTCCGGTACACGCTCGCAGGCGCCGAGGTCTCGGCGCTGCTCGGACGCATGCCGTCCGCCGTCGGGTACCAGCCGACGCTGGCTACCGAGATGGGCGACCTGCAGGAGCGGATCACCTCGACCAACAAGGGCTCGATCACGTCGGTGCAGGCGGTCTTCGTCCCCGCGGACGACTTCACGGACCCGGCTGTCGCGACGACATTCGGCCACCTCGGCGCGACCGTGAGCCTGAGCCGCTCCATCTCGGAGAGCGGCATCTATCCCGCGGTCGACCCGCTCGAGTCCTTCAGCCGCCTGCTCGATCCGAACGTCGTCGGCGAGGAGCACTATCGCGTCGCGCAGGGCGTGAAGCAGGTGCTCCAGGAGTACAAGGAGCTCCAGGACATCATCGCAATCCTCGGCCAGGAGGAGCTCACGGAAGACCAGAAGCAGACGGTGGGCCGCGCGCGCCGCGTGCGCAACTTCCTGTCCCAGCCGTTCTTCGTCGCGGAGGTGTTCACCGGGCGCGAGGGCAAGTACGTGCCGCTCGCGGAGACCATCCGCGGCTTCGCGGAGATCCTCGACGGCAAGCACGACGACCTTCCCGAGGATGCCTTCTACATGTGCGGCACCATCGACGAGGCCGTGCAGCGGGCTGCGGCGCTGAAGGGTGACGGGCAGGAGTCGAAGCCGGCCGCCGCTGAGGCCGCACCCGCAGCCACGTCCGACGAGACCGCCAAGGAGTAATCGGGATGGCCAAGCTCCAGGTCGAGCTCGTCACGCCGGAAGGTCGCGTGTTCAGCGAGGAGGCTGACTTCGTGCTCGCGCCGGGCGTGGAGGGCGACCTCGGGGTCCTGCCGCACCATATCGCCTTGCTCACGCCGCTGCGCACCGGCGTGGTGACCATCCGCAACGACGACGCCGAGCACGTGCTCGCGGTCGTCGGAGGCTTCCTCGAGGTCCTGCCGGAGAAGGTCACCATCCTTGCCGACGCCGCCGAGCGTGCCGAGGAGATCGACGAGGCGCGCGCGGAGGAGGCGCGGAAGCGTGCGCAGGAGCTGCTCACCCTGAACGAGGCCGATGAGGAGGCCGTCCTGGCGCTCGAGCGCGCCACGCTGCGACTCCGCGTCGCGGAGATCCGGCGCCGGCGCCACGGCGGGCACCCGCCGGCGCAGTGACGTCGCCTCCCGGGCTTGATCTCGACTCGCTCGCGCGTTATCTGACGCCCCGCGTGGGGGGGCCCGTGGGGTCGTTGCGCGCCGAGGTGATCCCGGGAGGCCGGTCGAACCTCACCTACATCGTGGACGACGGCGTGCGCCGGTTCGTGGTGCGCCGCCCACCGCTCGCGCATGTGCTGCCCACCGCCCACGACATGGCTCGCGAGTATCGCGTGCTGGCCGCGCTGCAGGACACGGGGATCCCTGTCCCGCACGTCATCGCACTCTGCGAGGACGAGTCGGTGATCGGCGCTCCCTTCTACGTCATGGAATGGATCGACGGCCACGTCGTTCGCGATGCCCTTCCCGCGGGATTCCCCGACACTCGCGAGACCCGGCAGGCGATGTCCTCGGCACTCGTCAGCACGCTGCTCCACCTGCACGCCATCGACCCCGACGCGATTGGACTCGCCGGTTTCGGCCACCCGGAAGGGTTCCTCGGACGCCAGGTGCGGCGCTGGTGGCAGCAATGGGAGGCGTCGAAGACGCGCGAGCTCCCCTGCATCGAGGAGTTGCACCGCCGGCTCGACGAGACGGTGCCGGTGCAATCCGCGCCCGGCATCGTGCACGGTGACTACCGCCTCGACAACGTCATGTACGCGCCGACCGATCCCGGCCGCATCGTCGCGGTGATCGACTGGGAGATGTGCACGATCGGTGATCCGCTGTGCGACGTCGGCCTGCTCTGCGTGTACTGGTCCGATGACGAGACCGAGGCGGCCGGGCGAGCGCTCCACGGCATGCCCGTGACCGTGCAGGACGGCTTCTACAAGCGCGCCGACATCCTGCGAGACTACGCTGCCGGCACGCAACGCGACATGTCGGCGCTCGAGTGGTACATCGCGCTCGGCGCGTACAAGCTGGCGATCATCGCCGAGGGGATCACGGCGCGATTCCTGATGGGCATGACCGTCGGCGAGGGATTCGAGCGGATGGGGGAGATGGTGCCCGCAATCGTCGAGGGCGGCCTCGACGCGCTGGATCGGCTGGGTTCGTCCGGAGGAGGCTGACGATGGAGTTCGAGGAGACGCATCGGGTCCGCGAGCTGAGTGAGAAGGTCTGGCGCTTCATGGACGAGTGTGTCCGTCCCGCCGAGGACGAGTACTGGCGCGGCTTCTCGGCCGAGACGATCCCGCAGCGCATCTCGCCCGTCATGGAGGAGTTGAAGACCGAGGCACGCAGACGCGGCCTCTGGAACCTCTTCCTTCCGGACAAGCGATTCGGACCCGGTCTCACGAACCTCGAGTACGGCGCGCTCGCCGAGATCATGGGGTGGAGCTCGATCGCGTCCGAGACGATGAACTGCTCCGCGCCGGACACCGGCAACATGGAGGTGCTCGCGCAGTTCGGCACCCCCGAGCAGCAGGAGGCCTGGCTCAAGCCGCTGCTCGCCGGGGAGATCCGCTCGTGCATCGGCATGACCGAGCCGGCGGTGGCCAGCTCCGATCCCACGCAGCTCGCCACGCGCATCGACGGCAACGGCGATGATTATGTCATCAATGGCCGTAAGTGGTTCACGAGCGGCGCCGCGCACCCGAACGCGAAGGTCATCCTCCTCATCGGCATGACTCATCCCGACGCGGAACGCCACTCCCGTCACACCATGGTGCTCGTCCCCATGGACGCGCCCGGGGTGACGATCGTCCGTCAGCTGAAGGTGTACGGCTTCGACGATCCCGGAAGCCACTGTGAGGTCCTGCTCGAGAACGTTCGCGTCCCCAAGAGCAATCGTATCGGCGACGAGGGCACCGCGTTCATGATCGCCCAGGCCCGTCTCGGCCCGGGGCGTCTGCATCACTGCATGCGCCTCATCGGGGCCGCGGAGCGCGCGCTCTCGCTCATGTGCGAGCGGGCGAAGTCGAGGACGGCATTCGGGAAACGCCTTGCGGAGCAAGGGGTTGTCCGTGAGCAGATCGCGAGGTCACGGATCGAGATCGAGCAGGCGCGGCTGCTGTGCCAGAAGGCCGCGTGGTTGCTCGACACGAAGGGGAGTCTCGGCGCCCGATTCGAGATCTCCGCCATCAAGGTCGTCGCGCCGAACGTCGCGCAGGCCGTGATCGACCGTGCCATCCAGGTCCACGGCGGTGCCGGCGTCTCGCAGGACCTGCCCCTGACGCAGATGTTCGCCTACGCGCGGTCAGCGCGATTCATGGACGGACCCGACGAGGTGCACCTGTCGATCATCGGCCGCGAGGAGTTGAAACGAGAGGAAGGCAGGGCGTGAGTCAGTCGTAGCCGGTCGCGCCGTCGACGGCCTGGCGGATGAGGTCGGCGTGCCCGTTGTGCCGCGAGTACTCCTCGATCATGTGGTTGAGGATCCATCGCATCGAGACCTCGCGTCCCGAGCGCTGGCGGCCGGTCGCCTCGAGGGCGCGCCGGGACATGATCTCGTCCGCGAGGCCGCACTCCTCCCGCCAGCCGGCAAACGCCTCCTGGACGTCGGCGGTCGCGACGTTGTCGAAGTCACCGTCGGGGTCGTCGTCTGACGAGTAGCGGTCCCCGATGTCCTCCCCGGCGAGCGTGCGCCGGAACCAGCCCCGCTCGACGTCCGTCATGTGCCGGAGCAGGCCGACCAGCGTCAGGTTCGAGGGCGGCGCCGATGCCCGGCGCATCTGCTCATCGCTGAGGCCCGAGCACTTGCGCGCGAGCGTGCCGCGCTGCCAGTCGAGAAAGGCCAGGAGCGTGACGCGCTCATCGTCGTTGCGAGGGATCTCGTCGTAGTCCATGCGGGTCGAGAGTGCGGTGGCGCCTACGCGATGGTGATGGCGTCGTTCAGGTACACGTCCTGAATCGAATGCAGAAGGTGCACACCGTCACGCATCGGCTTCTGAAATGCCTTGCGACCGCTGATCAACCCGGTGCCGCCGGCTCGCTTGTTGATGACCGCGGTACGCACCGCCGCGGCGAGGTCGCCGGCGCCGATCGACTCGCCACCGGAGTTGATGAGGCCGACGCGCCCCGCGTAGCAGTTGAGCACCTGGTACCGGCAGAGATCGATCGGATGATCCGATGTCAGCTTCGTGTACACCGCCTCGGCGGTCTTGCCGAAGCTGAGCGCCACGAATCCACCGTTGGTCGTCGGCAGCTTCTGCTTGATGATGTCCGCCTCGATCGTCACGCCGAGGTGGTTCGCCTGCCCGGTGAGATCCGCGGCCACCGCATAGTCGACACCATCCTTCTTGAAGGCCGAGTTGCGGAGGTAGCACCAGAGGACCGTCGCCATGCCGAGTGAGTGCGCCTCGGCGAACGCGCGCGAGATCTCCTGGATCTGCCGGTCCGCGCCGGCCGATCCGAAGTAGATCGTCGCGCCCACCGCGACCGCCCCGACGTTCCACGCCTCTTTGACCGTGCCGAAGAGGATCTGGTCGGCCCCGTTCGGATACGTGAGCAGCTCGTTGTGGTTGATCTTCACGATGAACGGGATCTTGTGAGCCCACTTGCGCGATACCGCGCCGAGCACGCCGAAGGTCGACGCCACCGCGTTGCACCCGCCCTCCACCGCGAGCTCGACGATCTTCTCGGGATCGAAGTACTCGGGGTTCGGCGCGAACGACGCACCGGCCGAGTGCTCGATTCCCTGGTCGACCGGCAGGATCGAGACGTAGCCGGTGTGGGCGAGCCGTCCGTGGCTGTAGATCGAGTTGAGGTTGCGCAGAACCTGGGCCGAGCGGTCGGTCCCGAGCCAGGTGCGATCGAAGAAGTCGGGGCCGGGCAGGTGCAGCATCGACTTGTCGACCGTCTCGCAGCGATGCTCGAGGAGCGATGCGGTCTCAGCGCCGAGGAGCTGCTCGACGGTGTCGACGGAAGGAATCGTTGCGGTTGCCATGGTCTCTCCCGATGCGATGCGGCGATCCTGCTGGAACCCTGAGCGTAATCTACCCGGTCAGTCGCCGCCGTCGAGTACGGTAAGCGGAGATGGAACTCCTCCGCATCCGTGGCGGGCGGCGGCTCGAGGGCGCGGTCGCGATCTCCGGGAGCAAGAACGCCGCCCTCCCGGTCATGGCCGCGGCCCTGCTCACCGACCAGCCCGTCGAGCTCCGCAATGTGCCGGACATCGAGGACATCTCGACGATGGCCCGCATGCTCGAGCACGTCGGTGTGGTCGTCGAGCACCCGGACCTCCACACCTGGCGCCTGCATGCGGCGGCGCTGGCGCGCACCGAGGTCGACGCCGACCTCAGCCGCAGGATGCGGGGGTCCTTCCTGCTCCTGGGCGCCCTCGTCGGCCGCGCGGGAGAGGCCAGCATCGCGAAGCCCGGAGGGGATGACATCGGGATGCGCCGCGTCGAGCAGCATCTCGAGGGACTCCGTCTCATGGGCGCTGAGGTGGAGGAGCGCGACGGCGCGTACTTCGCGCGGGCGCGGCGGTTGCACGGAGCGCGCATCGCGCTCGACATGCCGACCGTCACCGGCACCGAGAACCTGATGATGGCCGCCGTCCTCGCGGAGGGGATCACGGTGATCAGCAACGCCGCCCGCGAGCCGCATGTGTACGACCTCGCTCGATGCCTCATCGGGATGGGCGCGCACATCTCCGGTGTCGGGACCGAGCTGATCGTCATCGAGGGCAGCGGCGGCCTGCTCCACGGGACGACGCACAACGTGACCGCCGATTACATCGAGGCGGGCACCTACATGATCGCCGCCGCCGCGACATATGGTGATGTCATCGTCGAGCAGATGCGTCCGAGCGACCTGCGCTGGCTGTTCAGCAAGCTGCGCTCCGCGGGATGCGATATCGTCGAGGGCGCGAACCACGTCCGCGTCAGCTGCTCGCATCTGCGCAGCGTCGACGTGACGACGTGGACCCATCCTGGTTTCGCCACCGACATGCAGCCGCAGTTCTGCGCGCTCATGACGCAGGCGACCGGCGTGAGCATCATCAGCGAAGCGTTGTACGAGAACCGCTTTCGCCATGTTCCCGCGCTCCAGCAGATGGGCGCTCAGATCGAGGTCCACGGCCGCAGCGCCATCATCACCGGGCCGTCGCGCCTGCGCGGGACCCGCATGAGCATCCCCGACATCCGCACCGGGGCCGCACTCGTCATCGCGGGCATGTGCGCCGAGGGGGTCACCGAGCTCGACAGCGTCTTCCATCTCGAGCGTGGCTACGACGATCTTGTGGTCAAGCTGACGGGGATCGGCGCCGACATCGAGCGGGTCACCACCGACGAACCGGGCACTGAGGTGCGCGACCTCACCGGTGTCATCGGCGACTGAGGCGTCAGGCGAGCAGTGCTGGGGAAGAAGGTCGGCATCGACCTCGGGACCACAACCACTCGGATCATCGTCAAGGGCGAGGGCATGATCGGCGGCGAGCCGACGGCCGTCGCGATTCGTGGCGGCGAGATGCACGCCGCCGTCTTCGGCGCTGCCGCCCTCCAGGCTGCGGCGGACGATCCCGAGCTCCATCTGCGCCGGCCCATCGCCGGCGGGAGCATCGTCGATCCGACCGCCGCCCGCTGGCTGATCAACCACGCGATGATCCGGGCCGCGGGCCGGCAGCGGATCTTCAAACCAGATGTCGTCATCGCGGTCATGTCGTCGCTCGCCGGTTCGCAGCGCCGCGGGCTGCTCGAGGCCGCCGCTCTGGCGGGCGCGCGCACCGTCTACCTGCTCGACGCGCCACTGGCCTCGGCGATGGGGGCGGGAGTCCGGCTCAGCGGTCCCAACGGTCATCTCGTCATCGACATCGGCGCCGGCAAGACGGACATCGCCGCCCTTGCTCTTGAGGGCACGGTGAGCGTGCGCTCGCTTGCCGGGCACGGCGGAGATCGCCTCCATGCCTGCGTCGACGATCAGCTCCGCGCCTCGCACGGCGCCGTCCTTGACGCAGGCACCATCGAGGAGCTGATCGCGTCGCTTGCCCGTGTCGGCCCCCATGAGGAGCGCCGCCTCGATGTCGCCGGACGCACGGATGCGGGGGACGTCACGATCACCATCACCTCGACCGAGCTGGCGCCCTGCCTGGAGCGTCACGTGGGTCCGATCCTCTCCGCGGTGGACGCGGTGCTCGCCGACACGCCCACCCGCCTCATCGCCGACATCAAGCGCGAGGGGATCGTGCTCTGCGGTGGTGGCGCCAGGCTCGAGGGGCTCGACACCGCGATCGCGACCGCCACGGGCATCGAGGTCCATCGCGACACGCAGCCGCATCTCTGTGCCGTGCGCGGGACGGGCTACGCGCTCGACAACCTCGACGTGCTCAAGCGCGCCCTCATGTACATCCGGTGACGGGCTAGAGGGTCGCCTCGATCCCGGCGAGGACGTCGTCGACGCGGATCTGATCCATGCTCGCCCGCTCAGGCGGCATGTTCTCGTAGCGCGGCGGGGCCAGTGCCTGCACGACTCGATGCGCGTGGCCATATGCGCCTCCGCGCGCCCCGTCGGTCGGGCCGAACAGACCCACGGTCGACGTGCCCATGGCAGCGGCCAGCTGGAGAAGGGGGGTGTCGGTGCCCACGAGCAGGTCGCAGCGGGCGATGACCCCGGCGAGCGTCGCGAGGTCGATCTCGCCGACCAGATCGGTTGCATCCGCGCGAAGGTCCATCTTGGTCCGCTCGGCGGCGTATCGATCCAACGGCGACCCGACGAGCAGGATCCCGGCGCCATGGCGCTGGGCGAGCAGGTTGGCGAGATGCGCCCAGCGCTCGGGGTCCCAGGCGGTCGACGCGGCGGTCGCGTGCCGAGGTTCCGCGTAGCCCGTGCCGGGCGCGATGGCCACGAGCAGCCGTCCGTCGGCGAGTCCGCTCCCGTGAAGGACCTGCTCGGCCCGGCGCCGAGCGTCCGGGCCGGGCTCGAAGACCGGACTGTGCAGCTCCTGGTGGACGCCGGCGACGTGGGCAAGCCGCAGCCATGTCTGCGCGCGATTCTCGGAGCGTCCGGGCTGGACCCTGCCCGTCAGCAGGAGGCTGCGGGCACCACCGCCGACGCCGCTGCGTTCAGCGATCCCGGCGAAGTATGCGGAGACGGCGGGGATCGCACCTGACGTGCACAGGAAGACCGCGTCGAGGCGAAGGCCTCGCAGGGTGAGCCAGAGGTGGACGCCTCCGGACCGGCTGCCGCGAAGCTGTGCCAGAGGGATCACGCGATCGACGGGTGGGATCCCGTCGGCGACGTCCACCGCGGTCGAAGGACAGACCAGCGCGATCCGCGCCGTGGGAAACCCGGCGCGCAGCGTGCGAAGCAGGGGAGTCGACTGGAGGGTCTCGGCCACCCCGCCGTTGACGACGACCGCAATATCCACGCGCCGCACGGTATAGCGCATGCGGGTCTCTGCGCCGGTTTGGTCGCGGGGCGCGCTATCGACGCTCCGGTGCAACCATATGAGGCGGATGCACCATTCGCTCGCCGGCCGCGATCTCCTGAGCATCGCGGACCTCAGCACCGACGAGATCATCGCGACCCTCGACCTGGCCGATGCCGCCAAGGCGGGGCGCGATCTCGGCCGCCCGCTCGCGGGCCGCTCCCTGGCGCTCATCTTCCAGCGTCCCAGCAACCGCACGCGAGTGTCCTTCGAGGTTGCGATCAATCGCCTCGGCGGTCATCCGATCGCACTCTTCAACCCCGAGGTCCAGCTCGGGGAGCGCGAATCGGCCGGTGACATCAGCCGCATCCTCGACGGGTACGCCGACGGCATCGTCGCGCGGCTCGTCTCCCACCGCGACCTCGTCACCATCGCCGCGGCGGCCGCGTCCCCGGTGATCAACGCGCTCACCGACTCCGAGCACCCCTGCCAGGCGCTCGCGGACTGCATGACCGTGCGCGAGACGACGGGCCGTCTCGAAGGCGCGACCGTGGCGTACATCGGGGACGGCAACAACGTCTGCACCTCGTGGATCTACGCCGCCGCGCTTCTCGGGGTGCATCTGCGCGTGATCTGCCCACCCGGCTACGAGCCGCCCGACGCCGTGCTCCGGCGGGCAGAGGGCCTGCGCGACGCTGCAACGGTCTTCGACATCAAGCACGAGGCGGCGCCGGCGCTCCGCGACGCCGACATCATCTATACGGACGTGTGGACGAGCATGGGTCAGGAAACCGAGCAGCAGCAACGCCGCGAGGACTTCGCGAGCCTGCAGGTGAACGACGCGCTCGTGGCGTTGGCGCCGGCCGGGGTCAGGGTGATGCACTGCCTGCCCGCGCACCGTGGCGAGGAGATCACCGACGCGGTGATCGACGGCCCGCACTCGATCGTGTTCGCCCAGGCGGAGAATCGCCTCTGGGTGCAGCAGGCGCTGCTCGCGCGCATCTACGCCCAGGAGGGCGACGTCGCGGCATGAGCGACCTGCTTCGCAACGCGCACTTCTTCCTGCAGAGCCTCAGCTGGCGGGACGGGATCGACGTCCTGGTTGTCGCCTTCCTGCTCTACCAGCTGCTGAAGCTGATCCGCGGCACACAGGCGGTCCAGCTGCTCCTCGGGCTCGGCGTCATCTTCGTCGTCGGATGGGCGGCGCAGCTGCTTCACCTCAGGCTCCTCGAGTTCATCTTCAGCAACGGCACGCAGGCAATCGTCATCGCGGCGATCGTCCTCTTCCAGCCGGAGCTCCGCCGCGCGCTCGACCAGGTGGGCAGGCTCGGGACCGTCCGCAACGTGCTCGGGCGGCACAATGAGCTCGCGTTCTCGCGGATCGTCGATGAGGTGCTGCGTGCCGGCGGCTCCCTCGCCGAGCGCAAGGTCGGCGCGCTCATCGTCTTCGAACGCGAGACGGGTCTCGAGAACCTCTCTGCGACGGGCGTCCACATCAACGGCGAGGTGACCGCCGAGATGCTGGCCACCATCTTCATCCCGGGATCGCCGCTCCACGACGGCGCGGTGATCATCCACGAGAACCGGCTCGTGGCCGCCGGGTGCGTGCTCCCGCTTGCCGAGACGCTGCCCGGGGTGGGACGCATGGGGACACGGCATCGAGCGGCGCTCGGGCTCAGCATGCAGAGCGATGCCGTCGTGCTCATCGTCAGTGAGGAGACCGGCCTGATCAGCGTCGCCCATGACGGCAAGCTGTATCGCGGGCTCGACCAGGGAAAGTTGCACGAGATGCTGGTCACACTGCTCGAGAAGGAAGGCGGCCCGGGTCGGCTCGGGAGGCTCCGCCCGCTGTCACGGGTGGGGACGCTGCGCACGCTCGGACGCCGGTCGCATTCGTGAGCTTCCCGGGCTTCATCAGCCGCAACTGGAAGCTGAAGGTCGGCTGCTTCTTCATCGCATTCGTCACGTGGGTCGGTGTCGTGTATGCGGGCAATCCGCCGGAGACGAGACTGGTCACCGTCCCGGTGCTGACGAGCGCGATTCCCTCGCAGTTCGTGCTCGTGCATCCGCTGCAGGACGTGTCGGTGCGCGTCGGCGGTGATCAGAACACGCTGTCGTCACTCAATCCCGCGACGGCGCTGAGCGTCACCGTTCACTGGTCGAGCGTGACGCGCACCGGCGTCTATGCGATTCCCATCACCGTCGTCAACAACGACCCGGCGATCGAGCTCATCGACCCACCGACGTCGGTGACGATCGACGTGGACGCGTTCGAGTCGAAGTCGGTGCCCGTGACCATCGTCATCACCAATCCGCCGCCGGTGGGATACGAGAGCGGGGTCGAACAGGTGACCCCCTCGTCGGTGGTGATCGAAGGGCCGGCGCGCGAGCTGGCCGGCATCCAGGCCCGCGTCACTGTTGACCTCGCCACCCAGAAGGCCAACTTCCAGGCGGATCTGGGTGTGCTCGCCTATGACGCGAAGGGCGTGCGCCTGAACGATGTCGGTATCAACCACACCAACGTCAGCGTCAGCATCGCCATCAGCGCGGATGTGACCCAGCGACTCGTCGCCGTCATCCCGCGCACCGAGGGCACGGCATCCCCGGGTCATTACCTGGCCGCCGTCACCGCCTCACCGCTGACGATCGAGATCACCGGGCCTCAGGATCTCCTCAACGGGATCGACTCGGTGTCGACCTCGCCGGTGTTCCTGAACGGCGTCTTCGGGACGTACACACAGTCGGTGACCCTCGTCCTCCCGCCTGGTGTCACGACGCGCGCCGGAAAGGTCACCGTGACCATCGTCATATCGACGATCCCCACACCACCAACTCCGACACCGTCCCCGACACCCCCGGTCCCGTAACTCGAGGCGCCCGCGAGCGTTCCAGAGAGGTCCTATGTGCGGCATCATCGGCTACGCCGGCCCCCGACCCGCAGCCCCGATCCTGCTCGACAGCCTTCGCAGGCTCGAGTATCGCGGCTACGACTCGGCCGGGATCGCGATCATCGACGCGTCCGGTGACGTCACCACCGTCAAGAACACGCACAAGGTCGCTGAGCTCGCGCGCGAGGTCGGCCTGGACGGCCTGCCGTCGGGCAACGTCGGCATAGGGCACACGCGCTGGGCCACCCACGGCCGTCCGTCGGTGGAGAACGCTCATCCGCACCAGGACTGCACCGGACGGATCCACGTCATCCACAACGGCATCGTCGAGAACTATCGCGAGCTGCGCGCCGAGCTCATGGCTCGAGGGCACGAGTTCCTCAGCGAAACCGACACCGAGGTTGTGCCGCACCTCATCGAGGACAACTACCACGGCGACCTCGCGGCGGCGGTGCGCAGCGCGCTCAACCGCATGGAGGGTGCGTGCGCGCTGGTCGTCATCTCCGCGGATCAACCGGACCGAGTCGTCGGCGCACGCGTCAACGCCCCGCTCGTCGTCGGGCTGGGGCGCGGTGAGGTGTTCGTGAGCAGCGACATCACCGCGTTGATCCCGTACACCAAGCGCATCGCGCTGATCGGAGAGGGCGAGATCGTCACCGCGACGCCCGAGGGGATCAGCGTGCAGCAGCTCGACGGCACCGCCGTCGAAAGCCGGGTGGTCACCGTCGACTGGGAGGCGGAGCAGGCGCAGAAGAACGGCTACCCGCACTTCCTCCTCAAGGAGATTCACGAACAGCCGGAGGCTGTGCGCAACGCGCTTCGCGGCCGGATCGACGACCTCGGCATGGTCGTGCTGCCGGAGCTCGGCTTCGACAGCGGACGGCTCGAGGAGGTCCACGAGGTCGTTCTCGTCGCCTGCGGCACCGCGTGGTACGCGGCGATGGTCGCAGGCTACGCGATCGAGCACCTGGCCAAACTGCGCTGCAAGGTCGAGGCCGCAAGCGAGTTCCGCTACGGCGAGGCACTCGTCGACAAGCATTCCCTGGTGATTGCGGTGTCGCAGTCCGGCGAGACCGCGGACACGCTCGCCGCCGTCCGGCAGGCCCGGCGTGCGGGCGCGCAGGTCATCGCCATCACCAACGTGGTCGGCAGCGCGCTGTCACTCGAGGCCGACGGCGCGCTCTACATGCAGGCGGGGCCGGAGATCTCCGTGGCCGGCACGAAGACGTTCATGACGCAGATGGTCTGCGGCCTGCTCCTGGCGCTCCGGCTCGGGGACGCGCGCGGCACGCTCGACGTCGCCGAGCATCAGCGTCTCGTCGCAGAGCTCCAGCAGGTGCCCGATCTGCTGACCAGGACGCTCGAGCTGGAGCCGTTGCTCGTCGATCTCGGCCAGCGGTTTGCGCACGCGCGCAGCGCGCTGTACATCGGTCGTGGCATCAACTTCCCGATTGCCATGGAAGGTGCGCTCAAGCTCAAGGAGGTCTCGTACGTGCACGCCGAGGGCTATGCCGCCGGTGAGCTGAAGCACGGGCCGATCGCGCTCCTCGAGCCCGAGGTCCCGGTGGTCGCGATCGCGACACGTTCTGCGACGCTCCCGAAGATGGTGAGCAACGTGCAGGAGGTGCATTCGCGCGACGCGCCGGTGATCGCGATCGTCACCGAGGGTGAGGATCCGTTTGACGCCGGGTTCGCGAGCACCATCGCGGTTCCCGGCTGCTCCGAGGTGCTGTCGCCGCTGATCAACGTCATCCCGATGCAGCTGTTCGCGTATCACGTTGCGGTGCAGCGCGGGTGCGACGTGGACCAGCCACGAAACCTCGCGAAATCGGTGACTGTGGAATAGTCGTCGTATGACGATGGTCGTGGGGGTCGACGTGACCGTGGTGGATCGCATCGCGGCAGCTCTGGAGCGTCACCCGCGCTTTGCGCAGAAGATCTACACCGAGGGCGAGCAGCGCTACAGCGCCGGCAGACCACAGCGCTGGGCGAGCCGGTGGGCGGCCAAGGAGGCGGTGATGAAGCTCTACTCGTCGCAGGGTGAGCGCATGCCGGCGTATCGCGATATCGAGGTCGTGCGAGCTGGTGGCGGACCGCCGCGAGTCCACGTGCGCGGCGAGGCAACGCCGATCGCACTCTCGCTGACGCATGACGGCGGTCTCGCGATCGCCGTGGCAGTGAGTCGAACGCCGCGCCGCCGGGCGTTGCCTGAAGCGCCGGCGGATCTGCTGCTTGCCGCGCGCCCCGACGACGGCCACAAGGGAACCTTCGGACGGGTTGTCGTCGTGGCCGGGTCACGGGGGTTCACCGGCGCCCCGAAGCTGGCCGCGCTCGGTGCGGCGCGCGGCGGTGCGGGACTTGTCGAGGTCTGCGTCCCCGCCAGCATCCACTCGATCGTGGCCGCCGGGTGTCTCGAGGTGATGCCGACGGCGCTCGCCGACGGTGGGACGGGAACCCTGCGTACACAGGGCGTCGAGCAGCTTCGTGAACGGCTTCGCGGTGCCGATGCGCTGGTGATCGGGCCTGGTCTCGGGCGCGCGCTCGACACGGTCCCTGCCCTGCTCGAGATCCTCACCGATCTGCCGTGCCCGGCTGTCGTTGATGCAGACGCGCTCAACATCGCGGCCGAGGCGGGCTTCGACTGGCGTCGGTGCGGCCGGCCCGTCGTGCTGACTCCGCATCCGGCGGAGATGGGCCGTCTTGCACGCATGTCCACCGACGCGGTGCAGGGCGATCGCAACGGGCTCGCGCAGCGGTATGCCGACGAGCACGGCGTCATCGTTGTGCTCAAGGGCGCGGAGACCGTCATCGCGGGTGCGGCGCACGACCTGCATGTGGACAAACACCGTGTCGTCGCGCTGGCGACGGGAGGCACCGGGGACGTCCTCTCGGGGCTCATCGGATCGATGCTGGCGCAGGGTCTGGCGCCACGCGACGCGGCGATTGCCGGCGTCACCATCCACGCGCAGGCGGGATTGATGGTGCAGGCTCGGCGTGGGCGGGCGGGCGCGCTCGCGTCGGATGTGATCGAGACGCTGCCGGCGGCGCAGGAGTTGCTGCGCCAGGCGATCGAAGCCGCTAGCTCGCGCTAGTTGCCGTAGATGAACCCTTCGATGTCTGCGCTCGCGTCACTGATGACGCGGTAGTCGACCACGTTCCAGCCGGCGTAGTTCATCTCGGAGAGCTTGAAGTCTCCGGTCGGTATGCCGCCCGCGGGGCCGACGGCCTCGACGTACGCGACATGTCCCTCGGCGCTGACGCCGTCAACGCCGGGCCTGAAGACGACGATCGCGCCGGGGACCGGGAGCGAGCCCTCCTTGTATCCCATCTGCGCGGCGGCGATGTACCAGGAACCGGCGTTGCCGAGCCATGGCACGCAACGACGCGTCGCCACGTAGTACGTGCAGAACCCATACGCGAAGTGGTCGCCGCACGGTCCGGTACCGACGTGCGGGCCCGCCTCGAGGAACGCGATCTCGTTGTCGATGTTGGCGATCTCCGCCGCGATCCGCTTCGCCGGTCCGCTCAGGCCCGCGAACACGGTGTTGCGATTCTCGAGCACGACGAGGAGCTGATCGCTCTGCGCGGCAAGTTGCGCCTCGATGGTCGACGCCTGGGCGGCTTCACGACGAATGCTCGACTGCTCGGCGGTGATGGCGCGATCCGCGCCGGCGAGCCGCTCGACGAGCGCAAGCACCTGCTGCGACACCTGGTTCGCGGACTTCAGCTCGTCCATCGCCTGGTTGAATGAGGGTGCGCTGAGCACCGCGGCGAGCACCTGGTCGCTGCCGCTCGTCTCGTACGTCGCGCGAGTGATCGCGGCGAGTTGTGCCTTGTTCTGCGCGACGGTTGCGTCGTTGCTCGCGAGCTGGCTGCTCAGCGAAAGCAGGGACGCATTCAGACTGTCGAGCTGCTTGCGCTCGTTCAGCACCTTAGTCTGCTGGGCGTTGAACAACGCCTCCGCCGAACCCACCGATCCACCCGCGGCCCTCAGGTTAGGCTGCAACGCGGCGAGCTCTGCGATGAGTGCCGCGCGCCGCTGTTGCAGCGCTGCGATCGCAGAGTTCGGCACCTGCGCGCTGTTTGCCTGAGTGTTCGGGATGGCTCCGAGTCCGGTGGCCAGAAGAGTGATGACCCCTGTCACGGTCAGGGCCAGCTTCCGGCTGAACGTCAAAATCCGGTGTCCTCCGTGTCATTCTTGCCCGCCCGATACCGCCAAGAGCATCGGTCGAGCCTTTCCCCAGGCCGCACCTTAGCGGCCCGATGGGACCGAGTGCAACTCGCTCGGTCGCGCCAACCGTACCCGACGGCGCACCCACGTATATTGCGGACGTGTGACGTTGGAGGCTGAGGTGATGCCCGAACGACGCTTCGACACCGGAGGCGCGACCCTGCTCGACGTGGGCGAGACCGAGCTACTCAAGGCACTGGCTGAGATCGCCCGCGGCACGGGACCGGGCCTGGCGCTGGGCACCGGAGACGATGCGGCCGTGTGGGTTCCCGATCCCGGCCGGAACGTTGCCATCAGCCAGGATGCCCTCGTCGAGGGCATCGACTTTCGCCGCTCCTGGATCACCCCCCGCCGGCTCGGGGCGCGCGCCATGGCGGTCGCTCTCTCGGATCTTGCCGGCATGGGCGCCCGGCCGGCGTGGTGCGCCGCCACCCTCTGCGCGCCCTCGAGCACCTGCGCCGAGGACGTCCTGGAGATCCAGCGTGGCCTCTGCGCCGCGGCCGCCGCGGCCGGCTGCGCTGTGGCGGGCGGCGACCTCAGCGCCATCGACGGACCACTCGTCATCGACGTCTCGGTGGGCGGCACGCTTGCGCCCGGCACGGAGTTGCGTCGCGACGCCGGTGTCGCCGGGGACGTGATCGTGGTCACGGGGATGCTCGGTCGCGCCGCCGCGGGGCTCCGCCTGCTGCTCGACGGTGGCGACGACCTTTCCCGCCGGGAACGCTCGTGGGTCGAGGCTCAGCTGGCGCCCAGCGCGCGCCTCGCCGAGGGGCTCCACCTCGTCGCGTCCGGGGTGCGCTGCGGCGGCGACATCAGTGATGGGCTCCTCGTCGAGCTGGAGCGGATCACCGACCTGTCCGGCTGCGGTGCCGAGGTCTGGCTCGACCGGGTGCCCGTGGAGGCCGCGCTGGTGAGCGACTTCGGCGCCGCGTGGCCGGACCTGGCGCTCGGCGGGGGTGAGGATTTCGAGCTCGTCGCGACCCTGCCGCCCGACGCGGTGGCGACGCTGGCGGGATCGTGGCCCTCCGATCTCGCCCCGCTCAGCGTCGTGGGGCGCTTGCGGGCCGGGGCCGGCGTCGGCGTCCTCGATCGGGAGGGAGGAGACGGCGTCGCGACCCCGCGGACGACCTCGCGCCACTTCACGTGACCGGCGTCGCCGCCGTCCGGTGCGCGAGCGAGACGGACACCCTCGCACTCGGAGAGCGCATCGGCACGCATGCCGAGCCCGGCGACCTCATCCTCCTCAGCGGCGAGCTCGGAGCGGGCAAGACGGTCCTCGTGCGAGGCGTCGCAACCGGGATGGGCATGGACCCGGCACTGGTCCGCAGTCCGACGTTCGTGCTCCATCACGTGTACCGCGCCGGACCGCGTGTGCTGCACCACATCGATCTCTACCGGCTCGGTCCCGGCGCGGACGTCCGCCTGCTCGACGTCGACGAGATGCTCGAGTCGGGTGGCGTGGTGGTCGTCGAGTGGGGCGAGCACTCGGAGCTCCTGGGCCGCGTGCACCTCCGGCTCGGGTTCGAGATCGAGGACGACGGGACGCGCGTGATCACGCCGCACGAGGGCGCACCCGACCACCTCACACCGGCGTGGAGCCGGCTGTGACGGACGTGCTCGCCGTCGACACGTCGTCGCGTGCGCGGATCGTCGTGGTCCGCGCCGGTCGCGACGGAACCGTCCGTGGTGCGGAGGTGGTGCGTGGCGCACAGGTCGCGACCTCCCTGCCGGGTCTCCTCCTGCAGATGATCACCGACGACCTCGGGGTGGTCGTCGTCGTCGTCGGACCGGGGACGTATACCGGCGTCCGGGCGGGCATGGCCGCCGCTCTCGGGATCGCCCAGGCCCGTGGGCTGCCGCTCCACGGCGTCGGCTCGCTCGAAGTGATCGCGAGCGCGCCGCTCTCACGCGCGCACGTCGGTTCATGGGTCGCCGCGGATGCCGGCCGCGGCGCCCTCTACGTCGCGACCACGGGGGCCGCCGCGTCTCCGCGCCGTGTGTTGCTCAGCGCGTTCGACAGCGGCGGGGGCGTCGTGTTCACCAGCGACGTGCTCCCCCTCGACCCGATGGTCGTCATCGATCCCGCCGAGGCGCTCGCCGCCGCGATCCCGCTCGCCCTGTCCCGTCCGCCGCTCGAGCCGGACGGTCTCGTGGCGCTGTACGTCGACTGAGTCCGCCGCCTACAGCCAGCCGTGCTCCTCGGCGGCGCGCACGGCTTCGATGCGGTTGCGAGCGCCCGTCTTCTGAATCGCCGACGAGAGGTAGTTGCGCACGGTCCCCTGAGACAGGAACAGTGCTTTGGCAATGCTGGCGATCGTCGCTCCGGCTGACGCGGCGTGCAGGACATCGCGTTCGCGTGGTGTCAGGGGATTGGACCCGTCGCTGAGAGCGGCTGCCGCAAGCGCGGTATCGATCACGCGCTCACCCGCCACCGCTCTGCGGATCGAGACCGCGAGCTGATCGGCGGGACCGTCCTTGACGACGAAACCCGTCGCGCCGGCCTCCATGGCGCGCCGCAGGTACCCAGGCCGGCCGAACGTCGTGAGAATGATGATCACGCATTCGGGCGCGGCCTGATGGAGGCGCGCAGCGGCCTCGAGGCCATCCATGCCGGGCATCTCTATGTCGAGGAGCGCGACGTCGGGACGTTCGGCGAGCGCCGCGGTGACCACCTCGTCGCCACGGGAGCACTGCGCCACAACCTCGATGTCCTCTTCGAGTCCCAGCAACGTGGCGAGCGCACCGCGGACCATTCCCTGGTCCTCCGCGATGATGACGCGGATCACGCCGCAGCCTGGGGGATGAACGCCTGCAACCGGAATCCGCCCTGCTGCCGCGGGCCGGCTTCGAGGCGGCCGCCGGCGGCGCCGACCCGCTCACGGAGCCCGTGCAAGCCGCTTCCTCCCGCGCTGGCCACACCGCCGACGCCGTCGTCGACGATCGCCACGGAGAAGCCACCGTCGCCGGCTTCGAGCGATATCTCGCAGTGGTGCGCGCGGCTGTGGCGCAGCACGTTCGTGACGCCCTCACGGACCGTCCATGCGAGCAGGCTGTCGACCGGCGCCGGTGGCACGATGCTGTCGCGCGTCACCGCGAAACTGATCCCGGCGGCGTCGAGCACGTCGCGCGCCCCCTGCAGCTCGTCGGCGAGCGAGCGCTGCCGGTATGCGGTGACCATCGAGCGGACCTCGGCGAGCGATTCACGCGCGACCGTCTCGACATCGCCCATCGCTTCGGCGGCGGCCTCCGGCTCGCTCGTCATCAGGCGGCGGGCGACCTGGGCCTTGAGCGCGATCACCGAGAGGCTGTGGCCAAGGATGTCATGAACATCGCGCGAGATTCGCAGCCGCTCGTCGGCGACCGCGAGCCGGGCGACCTCGGCACGCGCGGTGCGCAGCTCGATGACCGTTGCGATGAGGCGGCGGAACGCCAGCATCGTGAACCCGAGCGCAACGGTCAGGAAGGTGATGAAGCCCAGGTCTGCCCAGGGGTAGCCGAGCAACACACCCGAGACGACCATGAAGGCGCCGAGGGCGAACAGCACGGGGACGAGATAGCGCCAGCGCAGCGTCCACCCGGCGGAGACGCCGCAGTAGACGAGCAACCCCGTCCACTGTCCGCGGAAGACGAGCGCCATCGCGATCCCCATCGCGAACACCGCCACGAGTGGCAGCAACTGGATGCCGTTGGCGACGCGTGGCACGAGTGACAGGCACAGCCACATCGCCAGGAGGTACATGCAGGCGAACGCGACCAGACAGAGCCATGCGACGACCGCCCGCGTCGGTGAGTAGCCGGTGCCGAGGATGTCGCTGATCGGATAGCCGAGGAAGACGAGCCAGATCGCCGCCCACGCGAGGCGGGCAATCGTCGGGATCGGCCACATCAGGTTGTCCGGCGAGCCGGCGAGCGTCGTCGCCTCGATCTCCGCGTCCATGGTCGGATGCTATGCCACGTTCACGCGGCGCGCAGCGACAGACGGCGGGAGACGGCGACGGCGAGCAGTGCCGCGACGGCGAACCAGCCGAGCAGGACGAGGCCGTCCCCGATCGCCGGAGCGACCCCCTGTGCGACGTGCCAGCCGAGTTGCGCGAGGTGGTATGAGGGCAGCGCCCTGGCCACGGTCTGCAGGGGCGCGGGGAGGATCTGCTCCGGCACCCAGAGCCCACCGAGGGCGGCGAGCACGAGGTACAGCACCATCGTCAGCCCCTGCGCGCCGTCGCCGTCGGCGACGCTCCCGATGACGATTCCCATGGCGGCGAACGGGAGGCAGCCCGCCGAGATGCACAGCACGAGCACCGGCCATTCCCAGAGCGGGAGCGTCACGTCTTTCACGACGGCCGCGGTGAGGAAGATGAGGCAGATCGCGGGCAGGCTGAGGGTCATCGCGGTGATGAGCCGCACCGCGAGGACGCGGATGGGGGAGATCGGGGTGAGGCTCAGCTGGCGGAGCCATCCGACCTGGCGGTCGATGGCAAGCCGGGGACCGGACGCCATGAGGACGCCACCCATGGCGCCGAAGGTGGCCATGGCGATCATGATCGCGATGGTCGGCGCGAGACCCTCGGACCTGTCCGATGCCGCCCCGAAGACGGTCGAGAAGAGCAGGTATGCGCCGACGGGCCACCCGACCACGAGCAGCAGGTAGCGGCGGTCGCGAAGGGAGCGGCGAAGCTCGAGAGCGAGGTACGAACGCATTGAGAGTGAACTCCTGTATCAGGCGGCGGCGCCGTCGGTGATGGAGAGGAACGCGTCCTCGAGTGCGATCCCAGAGACCTCGATGTCGTGGGCATCCGGGCGCGCGCTGAGCAGCGCGCGCAATGCGATGTCGGTGTCGCTGCAGCGCAGCTCGACACGGTTGCCACGCGCGGATGAGGCGACAACTCCCGGCAGCGCGTCGAACCCCGACGTCTCGGCACGCACCACCGCGAAGCGGATGACTCGCAGGCCGACTGAGTTCTTGATCGCGGCGGGCGTCCCGTCGGCGACGACGCGGCCGCGCGCCATCAGGACGATGCGGTCGGCGGTCGCGTCCGCCTCTTCGAGGTAGTGCGTCGAGAAGAGGATGGTCCGGCCGCGGTCGGTGAATCCGCGCATCGCGTGCCAGAAGTTGCGTCGCGCCTCCACGTCCATCGCGGCGGTGGGCTCGTCGAGGATCAGCAGCTCCGGGTCACCGACGAGCGCCATCGCGAGGCGAAGGCGCTGGGACTGACCTCCGGAGAGTCGATCCACCCGCCGCTTCTCGAGACCCTCGAGCTGCGCGACGCTGATCGTGTTCTCGATGGAGAGCGGTGCGGGAAAGAGATTCCGCGCCATCGCGAGCAGCTCACCGACCTGGACGCCGGGCATCATCCCGCCGTCCTGGAGCATCGCGCCGATCAGCCCGCGCGAGACCGCGTCCTCCGGGGACATGCCGAGCACCGCGACGGTTCCCCGGTCGGGCCTGGCGAGTCCCAGGAGGAGGGTGATCGTGGTCGTCTTGCCGGCGCCGTTCGGTCCGAGCAACGCGACCGTCTGGCCGCGGCCGACGCTCAAGCTGACGTCATCGACCGCACGCACAGTGCCGTACGAGCGCGATACGCCGTCGACGTGGACGGCGAGGCTGATCGCGGAGCGGTCGGAGGACGCGGCCGGGCGCTGGACGGAGAGCTGCTGTGTCATGTCCCCAGCCTGGGCGACACCGACGGAAGGGGGTAGTGCCCGGCGTCAGCAACCTGACATGACATCCGTCATGGCCGGCCTCCGCGTCTCGAGTGCGCGGTTATGATGCGAAGACCAACACCGCCGCCTTGTTCAGGGTGTTCATGCAGGTCGTCCCTCGGCTTTCCGTCGAACCGATGCGCTACGAGGACATTGCCGCCGTGCAAGCCATCGAGCGTCAGGTCTTCGCGTCGCCGTGGCCGAAGAATGCCTACGCGAGCGAGCTGTCGCAGAACCGGCAGGCGTCGTACATCGTGCTGCGCCAGGACGGTGAGGTGGTCGGGTATGCGGGGCTGTGGCGCGTGGCGCTCGAGGCGCACATCACGACGATCGGCGTTCGCGCGGGCGACCACTCCAAGGGATACGGCACAGTGCTCTTCGCTGCCCTGATCCAGCGCGCGTACGCGCTCGGCGCTCGCTGGATCACCCTCGAGGTTCGCGACAGCAACGACCATGCCATACGCCTGTACGAGCGCTTCGGCTTCAAGGCGATCGGGCGCCGCCGCGGGTACTACACGGACAACGGCGAGGACGCCGTCATCATGTGGAGCGACAGCATTCACGCGCCCGGTTTCAAGCGTGGCTTCAACGCGATCCTCGGCGGTATCGACGTCGCCGGTGTCGGCGGCGCCCCGTCGATGGAGTACCCGTCCGCCTGAATCTCCTCGCGATCGAGACCTCCTGCGACGAGACCGCCGCTGCGGTGCTCACCGACGGACGCGAGGTGCGCTCGTCGGTGGTGTCGTCACAGATCGCGCTGCACGCCACCCATGGCGGCGTCGTACCCGAGCTGGCGGCTCGCGCTCACCTCGAGGGACTCTCCACGGTTGTCGACGCGGCCCTCGCGCCGGTCCCGGGCGGCTGGGATGCCATCGATGCGGTCGCGGTGACCCGGGGGCCCGGCCTCGCCGGCTGCCTCATCGTCGGCACGATGTACGCATCGTCGGCCGCCATCGCGCGTGGGCTGCCGATCGTCGGCGTGTCGCACCTTGCCGGCCACGTCTACAGCGCGTGGCTCGCAGATCCCGATCTCGAGCCGCCGTACCTCGCGCTCCTGGTGAGCGGCGGCCACACCGAGTGCGTCGTCCTCCGCGAGCACGGCCTCGCGGAGCGGCTCTCCGCCACCCGCGACGACGCGGCCGGGGAGGCGTTCGACAAGGTGGCGAGATTGATCGGGCTCGAGTACCCCGGCGGTCCCGCGATCCAGCGGGCCGGCGCCGGCGGTGATCCGGCACGGTTCCCCCTGCCGCGAACGCGGCTCGACGGCGCGTTCTCGTTCAGCGGGCTCAAGACGGCAGTCCGCTATCTCGTTCGCGACCTCGGCTCGGATGCGCTGACGGAAACCGGCGTGCCCCGCGACCCGACGGTGGTCGCCGATCTCGCGGCAAGCTTCCAGGCCGCGGCGGTCGATCAGCTCGTGAGCGGTCTCGAGACGGCCGTCGATCGATGCGGCGCGAGCACCGTCGCGGTGGTGGGCGGGGTCGCCGCCAACCGGGCGCTCCGCGAGGCGGTGACCGCTCGCTTCAGCGGGCTCCGCGTCGTGGTGCCACCGCTCGATCTCTGCACCGACAATGCGGCGATGATCGGTGCAGCCGGCTGGCAGCGCCTTGCGATCCACGGTCCGGACACCCCCGGTTTCGATGTCGATCCATCGCTCGCGGAGTGCGCATAGTGCCGGCTGATGTGCCGGTGGACGCCCAGCCCGAGCACCACTCCGAGGCCGCCGAGCGCTACCTCGAGGCCATCTACTACATCGAGCACGAGAGCGAGGTCCCGCGCCCAGGTCGCCTGGCCGAGTGGCTCGGGGTCAGCGCGCCGACCGTCACCGTCTCGCTGCAGCGCCTCGCCCGCGACGGGCTGGTCCGCATCGCGGCAGATCGCTCCGTCGAGCTCACCCCCGATGGCGCGGAGGCCGCGGCCACCATCGTTCGCAGGCATCGAATCGTCGAGCGCTGGCTCACGGATGTGCTCGGGTTCGACTGGGCGACGGCAGACCTGGAAGCGCAGACCTTGACTCACGGGATGTCATCGACGGTCCTCGACCGCCTCGATCAGCAACTCGGGCGGCCGGTCACCTGTCCCCACGGCAACGTCATCCCCGGGCGGACCCCGCCGAAAGGACGGCATCTCATGCGCCTGGTCGATCTCCGCGACGGGGACACGGCGCGGGTGGCGCGGATCTCGGAGGTGGCGGAGCACGAGGCGCCGCAGCTGCTCCGGCTCCTCGATGAGTGCGGCCTCATTCCCGGGATCGAGGTGGGCGTCACCGGCCGCACCGCCCGCGTCTTGACGATTCGCGCCGGCGGCGAGGAGGTCACCATCGACTCAGGAACCGCGAGAGCCGTCTGGGTCGAGGCCCCTGCAGAGAAGTTAGGTTAGGCTAAGCTAACGCGGCGACGGGGTCCGAACGGATCCACACCCGATGGAGACGGAGCTGGATGTTCGGGAGCCTGCTGATCTTCGCCCGCGAGGGACTCGAGGGCACGCTGATCTGCTCGATCCTGCTCACCTACCTCGCCGCCGCCGGACGGCGCGACCTCTTCCGCCACGTCTTCGGAGGCGCCGGCCTCGCCGTGGGGATGGCGACCGCCACGGGCGTTGTCCTCTGGGTCGTGACCCGCGATGCCTTCATCGGGTCGTCGCAGCAGAGGTGGTTCGAGACGGTGATCTTCGCCGTCGCCGTGACGGTGCTGACGTACATGACGTTCTGGATGCGCCGTCACAGCCGCAGCCTCGGTCGTGAGCTGCGCGACAAGGTGTCCGGGGCGGTGAGCGGCGGTTCGGGAATCGCACTCGGGCTCATCGCCTTCGTGACCGTCGGCCGCGAGGCCGTCGAGACGGTCATCTTCCTGCTCGCGATCGCGTACCAGAGCTCGCCGCTGCAGCTGGTGCTCGGCGCGGTGGTGGGACTCGCGATCGCGGTGGGGGTGAGCTACGCCATGTATCGCGTGGGGCTGCGAATCAACCTCGGCCGGTTCTTCTCGATCGTGGGCAGCCTGCTGATGGTGGTCGCCGCCGGGCTCCTCGCCGACGCCGTCCAGAATCTCCAGCAGCTCAACGTGCTGCCGGGGAGGTCGATGACGCTCTGGAATGTGAGCGGCAGCCTGCCTGACGACACCGGGATCGGGGACGTGCTCCACGGTCTCGTCGGCTACAGCGCCGCGCCGACGGTGCTCCAGGCGGTCATCTGGGCGGCGTTCCTGGTGATCGGCCTCACCCTTTTCCTCCGCCCCCGGCGAACCGGCGGCTCCCCGCCCGCGGTGCGCCCGCCCGCGACCGCAACCGCCGTCTGATCAACCGCGATCGGCGGGTGTCGCCGCTTGCGCGATTGGCACTCGGTTCGGTAGAGTGTTAGCAGTCACCCACTAAGAGTGCTAAGAAAAACCAGGAGGTCCGTCCGTGTCCCTCAACCTTCGCCCCCTCGCTGACCGCGTCGTCGTCAAACCCGTCGAGCGTGACGAGATGACCAAGAGCGGCATCGTTCTCCCTGACACCATCAAGGAGAAGCCCCAGGAAGGCATCATCGAGGCGGTCGGCAACGGTCGCTACAACGAGCAGACCGGAGTTCGCGTCGCACTCGACGTCAAGGTCGGAGACCGCGTGATGTACGCGAAGTACGCGGGCAGCGAGGTCAAGATCGACGATGTCGATTACCTGATCCTCGGCGAGAAGGACATCCTCGCGGTCGTCGAGAAGAACGGCAACAAGAGCTAGACAGCGAACATGGCCGCCAAGCAGCTCCGTTTCGAGGCGCCGGCGCGCGCCGCGCTCGCGCGCGGCGCGGCCATCGTCGCCGACACCGTCGCGGTGACACTCGGCCCGCGCGGCCGCACGGTCGTCCTGGACAAGAAGTTCGGGCCGCCGCTGATCAGCAATGACGGCGTCACGATCGCGCGCGAGCTCGAGCTCGAGGATCACTTCGAGAACATGGGAGCGCAGCTGCTCAAGGAAGTGGCCATCAAGACCAACGACATCGCCGGCGACGGCACCACCACAGCGACGGTGCTGGCGCGGGCGATGCTCGACGAGGGACTGCGCAATCTCGCCGCAGGCGCTCCGCCGAACGATCTTCGCCGCGGAATGATGGCGGCCTGCGACGCCGCCGTCGAGTCGATCCGCTCCCGGTCGCACCCCGTCAAGGGCGGTGACGACATCCGGCGCGTGGCCACCATCAGCTCGGGCGACGAGACGATCGGCGCCATGATCGCCGACGCGTTCGACAAGGTGGGCAAGGAGGGGGTCGTCTCCGTCGAGGACGGCAACGGCATCGACACCGAGGTCGAGGTCGTGGAGGGCATGCAGTTCGACCGCGGCTACATCTCGGCGCACCTGGTCACCGACACCCAGAACATGGAGTCGGTGCTGAACGACGCGCGAGTTCTGGTCACGGATGCCAAGATCTCGGCGGTTCCCGACCTGCTTCCCAGCCTGGAGCTGGTGATGCGCGCCGGGCGCCCGCTGCTCATCATCGCCGAGGACATCCAGGCGGAGGCGCTCGCCACCCTGGTCGTCAACCGCGCTCGCGGGACGTTCAGCGCGATGGCCGTCAAGGCGCCGGCGTTCGGCGAGCGGCGTGACGCGATCCTGCAGGACATCGCCGTGCTCACCGGGGCGACCGTGATCAGCGAGAAGACCGGGCTCCGGCTCGACGCCGTCCGTGACGAGCATCTCGGGGTCGCCGGTCGCGTCACCGTGACCAAGGACGACACGACGATCGTGCGTGGTGGCGGTGCCAAGTCCGCGATCGAGGGACGCTGTGCGGAGATCCGTCAGCAGATGGATGAGACCACGTCCGACTGGGATCGCGAGAAACTCCAGGAGCGCCTCGCGCGCCTCACCGGCGGCGTGGCCGTCGTCAAGGTCGGCGCAGCGACGGAAGTGGAGATGAAGGAGCGCAAGTCTCGTGTCGAGGATGCGCTGGCCGCAACACGCGCGGCGATCGAGGAAGGCGTCGTCGTCGGCGGCGGCGTCGCGCTGCTGCGCGCGGTCCCGGCGATCGAGGCGCTGGAGCTCGAGGGCACCGCGCGTCTCGGGGCCGACATCGTCGCGCGGGCGCTGCGTGAGCCGCTCCGCATCATCGCGAGCAACGCCGGGCTCGAAGGCCAGGTGGTCGTGAACACCGTGGCGGAGTCGACGGGCGACGAGGGCTTCGACGCTCTCACCGAAACGTACGGAAACCTGATCGAGCACGGGGTCATCGACCCCACCAAGGTTGTCGTCTCAGCCTTGACCCATGCGACGTCGATCGCGACCATCGTCCTCAGCACCGACGCGCTCATCGCCGACGCACCGGAGCCCGAGGAGGGTGCGCCGGCCGGAGGCGGCCATTCCCACGGCGGTGGAATGGGCGGGATGGGTGGCATGGACGACGACGACATGGACTTCTGATCGACTGGTCTCCGGTCCGTGACCACGGACGCTGTCGTACCGTTGCCCTGGTCATGCCCCCTCGTTCCCTGACGCCGGCCGTGTCGCCGGCGAGCCACTGACATGTGCGGCATCGCCGGATTCTGGGGCGCACCGGACAGCGCACTGCTCACTGCGATGACGGAGTCGATCCGGCATCGTGGCCCCGACGACGAAGGTCGCTACGAGGACGAGATCGCCTCGCTCGGGTTCCGCCGGCTCAGCATCATCGACCTCGCGCACGGCAATCAGCCGATGGCGATGGACGGCGGCAAGCTCCAGATCGTCTACAACGGCGAGGTCTACAACTACCGGGAGTTGCGCGCCGAGCTGGAACCGCTCGGGCACACCTTCCACACCGCGTCGGACACCGAGGTCGTGCTCCATGCGTACGCCGAGTGGGGCACGGACTGCTTCCGGCGTTTCAACGGCATGTGGGGGCTCGCGATCCTCGACAGGCGCGCAGCGAGCCCGAAGCTCGTGCTCGCGCGCGACCACTTCGGGATCAAGCCGCTGTTCTACGCGCGCCACCACGGGCGCGTCATCTTCGCGTCGGAGATCAAGGCGATCCTCCAGGACGAGACGTTCCCGCGCGAGGTCGACGAGCAGCAGATGTACGAGTACCTGCGCTTTGGATTGTTCGACCACAACGACGGCACGTTCTTTCGCGGGATCCGCCAGGTGCCCGCCGCCGCATTCGCGATCATCGAGGGCGGCGCCATCTCCGAGACGACGTACTGGACGCCGCGCCTGTCGGAGGACGGCGACGCGAGCCCGGAGGCCTTTCGCGCGGTGTTCGAGCGCGCAGTGCAGCGCCGCCTCGTCGCCGATGTGCCGGTCGGCATCTGCCTCAGCGGTGGTCTCGACTCGTCGTCGATCTGCACGGTGATGGCGCAGCAGCTGCGCGACCATGTTCCGGACACCGAGTCGCTCGGTGACCGGCTCAAGACGTTCTCGGCCGTGTTCCCGGGGGATCGAATCGACGAGAGCGCCTACATCAAAAGCGTTCTCGACAAGACGGGCGCCGACAACAGCGCCGTCAGTCCCAGCGACCAGGACTTCATCCGCGAGCTCGAGGCGTGGGTCTGGCACATGGAGGAGCCGATGGTGTCGTCGGCGCCGTTCGCGATGTGGATGGTGATGCGTCTCGCGAGGCGCCAGGTCACGGTCACCCTCGACGGTCAGGCGGGCGACGAGCTGCTCGCCGGGTACGACCACTACCCCTACGTCCTGCTGCGCCAGCTCCTGCGCGAGCGCCGCTACACGGAGTTCGCGCACGAGGCCTGGTTGCTGCGTGACATCGTCGGCCCCCTGGTGCGCCGCCGCCTGCGCGAGCGTGGCCAGCGCGTGGACGTCGCATCGATGCTCTCCCCGGCGTTCACGCGCGGCCGCAAACCCCCCGACGACGATCGCGTGGCGGACGACCTGAAGCGCCGCCTGCTGCAGGATTTCCGGACGTACAGCCTCCCGCCGCTGCTTCGGTACGAGGACCGGGCGTCGATGGCGCACTCACTCGAGGCCCGCCTGCCGTTCCTCGACCAGGAGCTGGTCGACTACATCCTCACGCTGCCGAGGACCGCGATCATCCACAACGGATGGACGCGCGCCATCGTGCGGCAGGCGCTGCACGGGACGCTGCCTCGCGCCGTCGAGCGGCGGCGCAAGAAGATCGGCTTCACCACCCCGGAGTTCCGCTGGTACCGGCGCCAGCGCGCGGTGCTGCAGAGCCTCATGCGCTCGCCGTCGTTCCGCGGGCGACCGTACTGGAAGGCCGCGGCCGTGGCGGAGGGCTTCCGCCGCGCATGCGCCGGAGAGGTCGAGGAATCGATGTTCTTCTGGCGCGCGGTGAACGCCGAGGTCTGGCTGCGCATCTACATCGACGGCTCGACCCGCGCGCTCGACGATCACAGCTATCACGGTGGCTTCGTGCGCCGCGGTGACCAGGCCACGGCCGCAAAGGTGGCCGGCGGACAGGCGCTGCTCGACGGCGCTCGCCTCAACTGGGGCCGTCACCTCTTCCTCGAGGACAAAGGCCGCATCTGGGCGCGATACCCGCTGCGTTCGGCGCTGATCGTGCCGGGTGCGGATCTCATGCAGATCATCGGCGACAGCCTCGAGCAGTTCGAGAAGGGCGGGGTGGCGATCGAGGACGGCGACGTGCTGCTGATCAGCGAGAAAGCACTTGCAATCAGCCAGGGCCGCTCGTATCCGATCGATGAGATCCCCGTGTCACGCGCGGCCCGGCTGCTGTCGCGCTACGTGAGCCACGAGCCCACGGGCATCGGGCTGGCCCATCCGACGACGATGCAACTCGCCATCGACGAGGCGGGCGTCCCG
Source organism: Candidatus Acidiferrales bacterium (assembly GCA_035534435.1). Taxonomy (GTDB): domain Bacteria; phylum Chloroflexota; class Dormibacteria; order Aeolococcales; family Aeolococcaceae; genus Palsa-851. The sequence continues at coordinate 112,134 of DATLRX010000033.1, read as the reverse complement.
CGGATACTGCTCGCCGCCGCCGCGGCGGCCGTCACCAAGCCGCTCGGGATGCGCGGCATCTTCTACCGTGTGGCGGGCCACGGTGTCAACGCGATCGACGGACCGTCCTCGCTGAACCTCCCGCCGTACGACACATGGGCGACCAAGTCGCCGCTCGATGCGTCGGGCGAGGCATTGCGCATCGCCGCCGAGGTTCGTGGGCGCACCGGACGCCGCGTCGGCGTCGCCGTCATCGACGCCAACGACATGGCCGCGGAGGTGTTCGCGACCGTCGGCGTCGACGCCGACGCTGTTCTAGCCATGGTTGCCGATAACCCGCTGGGGCAGTCGGACGAGCAGACGCCGTTCGGCCTCGTGCGCCGCGTGACGCTCGAGAAGGCCGCCGCGCCGCCGCCGGAGCCGGTGCCGGTCGGAGCGTGACGGAACCGTCCGGCGACCACCTCCGCTGGGTGGAGATCGACGTCGACACGCTGGCGCGCAACGCGGCGGTCATCGCGACGCTGGTCCGTCCCGCCCGGTTGATGGCCATGGTCAAGTCGAACGGGTACGGGCACGGGATCCGGATCGCCGCCAGGGCTGCACTCGACGGCGGAGCGACCTGGCTCGGCGTGTACACGCCGGGAGAGGCGATCGAGCTGCGTGCCGCGGGCGTGACGGCACGGATGCTCGTCCTCGGGTGGACGCCGCCAGGGCAGGAGGACCGGCTGATCGACGCCGATGTCGACATCGGCATCCTCGACGCCGACGGTGTTCGCGCCGCGGCAGCCGCCGCGGGCCGGACGGGACGCCGGGTCCGCGGACACGTCAAAATCGACAGTGGACTCCACCGGCTCGGCACCCTTCCCGAGACGGTGGAGTCTCTGGTTGCGGCGCTGCGAGACGCGGGTGAGCGCGTCGAGGTGGCGGGCCTGTTCACGCACTTCGCTGACGCGGGTTCGGACTCGGCATTCACCATCACGCAGCACACGCGGTTCCTCGACGCGGTCGAGGTGATCCGACCGCTTGCGCCGGACGCGCTGCTGCACACGTCGGGCAGCGCCGCGGTGCTGGCGCACCCGGCGATGCATCACGACCTCGTCCGTGTCGGCATCGCGTTCTACGGCTATCCACCGGTGCCGGGACCGCCGTCGCTCCGGCCCGCGATGCATGTGTTCTGCAGGGTCGCCCAGGTGCGCACGGTCGCGCCGGGGGAAACGGTGGGATATGGGAGGACGTGGCGAGCCGAGACGGCGCGCCGGATCGCCACGGCGACGATGGGCTACGGGCAGGGGCTGCCGCGTGCCCTCTCCAACTGCGGACACCTCGCAATCCGCGGCCGCCGCTGCCCGATCGTCGGGATGGTGAGCATGGATCAGGTCAGCGTGGACGTCACGGACATCGATGGCGTGGCGGCAGGCGACGTGGCGATGTTCATCGGCGAACGCGACGGAGTCCGTATCGGTGCCGACGAGGTCGGCGATCTGGCCGGGACGCTGCCGCACGAGATCCTCTGCGGCGTCTCAGACGGGATGCCGAGGCTGCCTGGGGCCGCACCCGCTGCGCTACCGTGAGAGGGTGACCAGGCCCGTCCGCATCGCGGTTGCCCAGTACGAGCCGCACGTCGGTGAGCTCGAAGGAAACCTTGCGCAGGCGGTGCGCTGGGCGACCGTGGCGGCGACCCAGGGTGCGGACCTCATCGTGCTGCCGGAGCTCGCCTCGAGCGGCTACGTGTTCGCGGATGCAGACGAGGCGCAACGCTGCGCGGAGGACCCGGACGGCGGCCCGACGGTGACCGCGCTGCGCGACGTCTGCGCCACGCACGGGTGCCACATCGTCGCGGGGCTCAACGAACGCGACGGCGACTGCCGGCACAACAGCGCGATCCTCGTGGGCCCGGCGGGGCGCCTGGCCACGTATCGCAAGCTGCACCTCTACTACGACGAGCAGTCGTGGTTCGAGCCGGGCGACGAGCTGCCGATCGTCGACCTTCCGTTCGGGAGGGTCGGCATCATCATCTGCTACGACCTCTGGTTCCCCGAGCCGGCTCGCGCGCTCGCGCTGGCAGGCGCCGAGATCGTCGCGGTCCCGACCAACTGGGTCGCGTCGTTCAAGCGCACGGTCTGGGACGATCGCGGCTACTGCCAGGGCGATTACGTCGCGATGGCCACCGCGGCGCAGAACGGCGTCGTGATGGCGTGCGCGGATCGGATCGGCGTCGAGCGCGACGTCACCTTCATCGGCGCCTCGATCATCGTCGGCGCCGACGGGTGGCCGGTGGCCGGGCCTGCGAGCAAGGCCGACGAGGAGCTGCTCATGGCCGAGGTCGATCTCGACTCGGTCACCCGCGCTCGGAGTCGCACGCCCCGCAACAACCTGCTGACCGATCGGCGGCCCGACGCGTACCGCGCGTCGGCCGGGCGCGGGGCGCCCGCGACCCGGGCGCACGCCTGAGCGCGACGATCGGGGCGACGGCCCTGCTCGAGGGCCTGAACCCGCCGCAACGCGAGGCGGTGGAGGCACCGGACGGACCGCTCCTCATCTTCGCGGGTGCGGGAAGCGGCAAGACACGGGTGCTCACGCATCGCATCGCGTACGTGATCGCCACGCGCCGCGTTCGTCCCGACGAGGTCTGCGCTGTGACCTTCACGAACAAGGCGGCGCGCGAGATGCGCTCCCGCGTGGAGCAGCTGATCGGGGACAGCATCAAGGGCATGTGGCTGGGCACGTTCCACTCGCTCGGAGCGCGCCTGCTCCGCCGTGAAGGCGATGCCATCGGCATCCCGCCCGGGTACACCATCTACGACGAGTCGGACAGGCTGTCGGCACTGCGCAACGCGATCCGCGCCGAGGGGATCGACGAGAAACGCCTGACGCCGAACCGCGTCGCGCATGCGATCAGCGCCGCCAAGAACGAGTTGCTCGACGCTCGCGACTACCAGTCGCGTGCGACCGGTGGGCTCGAGGAACAGATCTCGCGCATCTACTACGCGTACGAGCGGGAGCTGGACGAGGCGTCGGCGCTCGATTTCGATGACCTGCTGCTGCGCGCGTTCTTCCTGCTTCGCGATGTCGACTCCGTGCGTGAGTACTACCAGGACAAGTTCCTGCACCTGTTCGTTGACGAGTACCAGGACACCAACAGGGCCCAGTACGAGCTGGTGAAACTCCTCGCGGCGAAACATCGGAATGTCACTGTGGTCGGCGATGACGATCAAGCGGTCTACGGCTTTCGAGGCGCGGACGTGCGCAACATTCTCTCGTTTCAGCACGACTTTCCCGATGCGACGAAAGTGGTGCTGGAGCAGAACTACCGGTCCACGCAGCCGATCCTCGACATCGCGCATTCCGTCATTCGCAACAATGAGGAACGCGCGGAGAAGCGGCTGTGGACGGAGAGCACCGTGGGAGATCCCGTGCGGCTCATCTCCGTGTACGACGAGCGCGAGGAGGCGCTCGCCGTCGGCGCCGAGATCGAGAACCTCATCGGACGCGAGGGCGTCTCACTCGCCGAATGCGCCGTGCTGTACCGCACCAATGCGCAGTCGCGAGCCTTCGAGGAAGTGTTCCTGCGCCGGGGGATTCCGTATCAACTCGTCGGCGGCCTGCGCTTCTACGACCGCCGCGAGGTCAAGGACGTGCTCGCGTATCTCCGCCTCTGCGTGAACCCGCGCGACGCTGTCTCCTTCGCGCGTGTTGTGAACACCCCGCGCCGGAAGATCGGGGACCGGAGCGTTTCGGAGCTGGAGAAGCTCGCGCGCAAGAAGGGAATCGGCCCGCTCGAGGCAGCGCAAATGCTCGACACGGACGATGCCATCGGGCCCGCCGCCATGGCCGCGTTGCACGGTTTCGCGGCGATGATGGAACGGCTCAGCGCCGACGCGCAGCGTGTCCCGCTCACCGTGCTCCTCGAACATCTTCTCGAGGAGACCGGCTACCGCGAGATGCTCCAGGACGGCACGCAGGAGGGCAACGAACGATGGGCCAACGTTCTCGAGCTTGCGGGGCTCGCCGGTGAGTACGCCGACGTCCCGGCGCCGGACGGTCTCGTGCAGTTCCTCGAGAACGTCGCGCTGGTCAGCGACGTCGACACCATGCGCGAGGACGCGCAGGGCGTGACGCTCATCACGCTGCACATGGTCAAGGGGCTCGAGTTCGGCGTCGTCTTCATCGCGGGGATGGAGGAGGGGCTGCTCCCGCACTCGCGCGCGCTCGAGGAGGGAGACGCCGGGATCGCCGAGGAACGCCGGCTCACGTACGTCGGGATCACCCGCGCGCGGCGCCGGCTGTATCTGCTGCACGCATTCCGGCGCCACCTCTACGGCACCGCACAGCTCGCGGAGGCCTCGCGCTTCCTCGGCGAGATCCCCGGAGAGATGCTCGAGGTGGCGGTTCGCCCCGGCAGCCAGACCTTCGGCGACATTCGCGCTTCCGGGACCGTGCGGCGTGCGGTGATCGGGCATGCGACCAGGCCCAACCCGGTCGTGCTCGCACCGCAGCGCTTCACCGAGGGCATGCGCATCGGCCACAACGTGTACGGAGAGGGGACGGTGCTCAAGAGCACGATGACGAGAGGCGGCGAGGAGCTCGTCATCAAGTTCGATGACCACGGAGTGAAGATCTTCGCCGTCGCCGACGCGACGCTGTGGCCGGTGGGCGAGTCATGAGCGACGACGGCGAACGAGTTGCCGCGCTCCGCGCCGAGCTGGAGCACCACTCGCGCCAGTACCACGTGCTCGACACGCCCGAGATCACCGACGCCGAGTACGACCGGCTCTTCCGCGAGCTCGTCGACCTCGAGGCCGCGCATCCGGAGCTGCAAACGCCCGACTCACCGACGCAGCGCGTGGGCGGTGAGCCCGCGGCGAACTTCACGAAGGTCCGCCATCACCAGGCGATGCTCAGCCTCAACAACGCCTTCAGCCCTGAAGAGGTTCGCGAGTTCGGAGTCCGCGTCGAGCGTGCCATCGGAGCCGTCGCCGGGTACGTATGCGAGCTGAAGATCGACGGACTCGCCATGTCGATCACGTACGAGAAGGGCCGCTTCGTGCGCGCCGCGACGCGCGGCAACGGCGTGGAGGGCGAGGATGTGACCGCGAACGTGCGGACGATCCGCTCAGTGCCGATGACGCTGAAGGCCGCTGATGCGGGCCTTCCCGGCTCGCTCGAGGTTCGCGGCGAGGTCTACCTCCCCAAGGGAGCGTTCGCGGCCACCAACGCGCGGCTCGAGGAAGCGGGAAAGCCGGTGTACGCCAACCCGAGGAACGCGGCGGCGGGTGCGGTCCGGCAGCTCGACCCGACGGTGACCGCCGGTCGCGGGCTGCAGACGTTCATGTACCAGCTCGAGCCGCCAGGCTCGCTCCCGAGCCAGGCTGCGGTGCTCGACACGCTGGAGTTGCTGGGGTTTCGCGTGAACCCGCACCGACGGCTCGCGGGCTCGATCGACGAAGTCCTCGCGTTCCTCGATCACTGGTCGGAGCGGCGCCACCAGCTCGACTACGAGACCGACGGCGTGGTGATCAAGGTCGCATCACTCGCGGAGCAGGCGGAGCTGGGACAGATCTCGCGCGCCCCTCGCTGGGCGATCGCGTACAAGTTCCCCCCCGAGGAGTACGAGACGCAGGTGCTCGACATCCACGTGCAGGTGGGACGCACAGGTGCGGTCACCCCGGTGGCAGTCCTCGAACCAACGCTCGTCGCAGGCTCGACAGTGCGCCGGTGCACCCTGCACAACGAGGACGAGGTCGCCCGCAAGGACGTGCGCATCGGCGACACCGTGCTGCTGCACAAGGCCGGCGACGTCATCCCGGAGATCGTCCGCGTCCTCGTCGACAGGCGGCCGGAAGGAGCGGTTCCGTGGCAGATGCCCGAGCATTGCCCCGCGTGTGACACGCAACTCGTGCGCGAGCCTGGCGAGGTCGTGCGGCGCTGCCTCAACCCGCTCTGTCCCGCGCAGCGTCGCGAGTCGCTGCTCCATTTCGCGGCGCGCGGTGCGATGAACATCGAGGGTCTCGGTCCGGCGATCATCGATCAACTGCTCGACCTCGGCTATGCGACGGAGGCCGCCGACCTGTTCAAGCTCACCACCGAGCAGCTCCTGACGCTCGACGGCTTCGCGGATCGCTCGGCGGCGAAGCTCCTCGAGTCGATCGCCGCGCGCAGGAGGGTCCCGCTGGCGCGGTTCATCAACGCTCTCGGCATCCGGCATGTCGGTGAGCACACCGCGGACACGCTCGCGGCGCATTTCGGCAGCATCGACGCGCTGGCCGCCGCGACGGAGGAGGATCTCCTCGGCGTCGAGGGCATCGGGGCAGTCGTGGCCGAGCACGTGGCATCGTGGTTCGCGTCGCCCGAGGGACGCGAGGTGCTCGAGCATCTCCGCGCGGTCGGAGTCGACCCCGAGCGCGCGGCGGGTGGCGGCGGTCCGTGGAGCGGCCAGACGTGGGTGATCACAGGAAGCCTCGAGGGCATGAGCCGCACCGACGCCGAGGCGCGCATCCGCGCCCTCGGTGGCAACCCCAGCTCGAGCGTCAGCCGCAAGACGCATGCCGTCGTGGCCGGCGCGTCACCGGGGAGCAAGCTCGAGAAGGCGCAGCGTCTCGAGGTGCGTGTGCTCGACGAGGCGGCGTTCCTCGCAGAGCTGACCGGTGCCGAGGGGGACGCCTGAGCGGCGATAGAGTGGCTGGAATGGTGCCGACCAAGCGGGCAGAGCGTCTTCTCGACGACCCCGCGCTGCTGAAGGCGCGGCTCCGTGCCTCGCCGAGCGGCGCGGGCGTCTACGTCATGCGCGGCGCCGACGCGCGCGTCATCTACGTCGGCAAGGCTGCGAACGTTCGCAACCGCCTGCGCTCGTGGTTCACGGGTATCGACACGTTGCAGGCGCGAACGCATCAGCTCATCGCGAGCGTCTTCGACTTCGAGGTGATCGCGTGTCAGAGCGAGCACGAGGCGCTCGTGCTGGAGAACTCGCTGATCAAGCAGCACCGGCCGCGGTTCAACGTGCGCCTCAAGGACGACAAGAGCTATCTCTACCTCAAGATCCCGCGGCCCGGCGTCCACGATGCGGTCGCTCCGGGCACGGCGCGCGAGGAGGTGCGCAAGCCGCGCGGCAAGAGTGCCGAAGGCGCGACGCTGTTCCCGAGGCCCTACTACACGCGAAAGGTGATCCGCGACGGGGCGCGTTATTTCGGCCCGTACACGAGCGCGCAGTCGCTGCGCACGACGGTGCGATCGCTGCGCACCATCTTCCCCTTTCGCACCTGCAGCGACGAGATCTTCCGGCGCGGACGGGTGTGCCTCGACTATCACATCAAGCGCTGCTCAGGCCCGTGCGAAGGCAGGATCGACGCGCCGGCGTACGCGGAGATCCTCGAGCAGGTGCAGGAGTTCATGGAGGGACGCTCGGAGAAGCTGCACGACGAGCTGCGCGACCAGATGGACGCCGCGGCCGATGGTCGCGACTACGAGCTTGCCGCCCGTTTTCGGGACCGCCTGCGCGCAATCGAGCGCATCAGCGAGCGCCAGACGGTGCTTCGCGGCGCTCGCGCCGACGAGGATTGCATCGCCGTCGTGGTCGAGGGCGGCAGGGCGATGGCCGCCGTCCTGAGCATCCGCCAGGGACGCGTCATGGGCATGGAGACGCACGAGCTCGAAGGCGTCACGGGGCTGGACGCCGCCGCCTGCCTCGCCGGATTCCTGCCGCAGTACTACGGCAGCGTGACCTCGGTCCCACGGCGTCTGCTCGTCTCGGACGACATCGACGGTCGCGCTGTTCTCGAGGAGTTCCTTGCCGAACAGCGTGGCGGTCCGGTGGAGGTGCACGTCCCCCAACGCGGTGACGCGCGCCGGCTCATAGCGCAAGCGGCGGAGACGGCGATGGTCGCCCTGCGCCAGCAACGCATCGTGGACGACTACGACGCGGCGAAGACTGAGGCGCTGCTCGACGACCTCGCCACCAGCCTGCAGCTTCCGGCTCCACCACGTCGCATCGAGTGCTACGACATCAGCAACACGATGGGAACCAACTCCGTGGGGTCGATGGTCGTCTTCGAGGAAGGCCGTCCGGCACCGGCGAGCTACCGCCACTTCGGCATCAAGACCGTCGAGGGCGCCAACGATTTCGCGTCGATCGAGGAGACGCTGCGCCGGCGGTTCCGCAGGCTCGCGCCCCGCGACGAGGGCGGAGCCGATGACGTCCCGGTCCTCGATCCGGCCGGTGCGAACGGATCCGAGCAACGCGCGCGCCGCGCTCCGCGTCGCGGCGGGGATGACTCGGATCTCAGCTTCTCCGTGCTGCCGGACCTGGTCCTCATCGACGGTGGAAAAGGTCAGCTGAGCGCGGCGGTGCGCGCGCTTCGCGAAGCCGGCCTGCAGCAGGTGCCGGTCTTCGGGCTGGCCAAGCGCAACGAGGAGCTGTACAAGCCGGGACGCGCACGACCGATCATCCTCGAACGCGACAGCCCGACACTCTTCCTGGTGCAGCGGGTGCGCGACGAGGCGCATCGTTTCGCCATCACACACCATCGCGGACGCCGTGCGAAGGCGGCGCTGCGCTCGAAGCTGGACGTGGTGCCGGGGCTCGGACCGGTGCGCAGGCGCGCGCTGCTGCGTCACTTCGGGAGCATCGACGCCATCCGCGACGCGCCGGTCGACCAGCTCACGACGGTCGTGCCACGCCCGGTGGCGCTCCGCGTCAAGGAGCTCCTGTGAACGACGTGGCGCCGCCCGCGCCGATGAGCGTCGAGCTGGCCTCCTTCGGTTTCAAGTTCGGTCTCCCAGCGGAGGCCGAGGTGACGGCGGACGCGCGGATGGTGAGAAACCCCTTCTGGGTTCCCGAGCTGCGGCCGCATACCGGTCTCGAGCCGGCGGTGCGGGACTATGTCCTCGAGGATCCCGCGGCCGGTGAGCTCATGGATCGCGTTCGCGCGCTCGTCACGTTCTCGGTGGAGCGCTCGGCAGGTCATGGACGCGATGTGTTGCACGTCGCCGTCGGCTGCACCGGCGGGAGGCACCGCTCCGTCGCCATCGTCGAGGCGCTGGCAGCGCGACTCCGTGCCGACGGATTGGTGGTGTCCGTGAGCCATCGCGACGTCGACAAGCCCGATCGGCGCTATGACTGACGGGCGCTGACCATGGACGCGACGCAGTCATTCACCCAGCGGGTCGTCGCCGAGCTCGCGCCGCACACGCCGCTGCTCTCGTGTTGCCGGCTGTCCCTCGTCGAGGGGCTCGCGCTCGTGACCACCACGCCGGACGAGATCGCGACGACGCGACCGGTGGCGGTGCGAGCGGCCATGCAGGCACTGCACGCGGAGCACTTCCCCGCCCACGTCTCGCGCGTCGGCGTGGCACGCCGGCCCCAGTACCTCCTTGTGGGCGACGATCCGTCGGTGGTTCACGCACGGTCTGCTCGCGTGTGCTGCGCGCGCAGCCGACTTCGCGGCGCGTTCCTCGGGGCTGGCCGGCTCGTGCGGCCGGACGGCGAGCCATACCTCGAGATCGGATGCGCGGCAGAGGAGGGGGCCCGGCGCCTGTCAACCGATTTCGCGATGCTCGGCATCACCGCGCAGATGCGTCGACGCAGAGGACGGTGGGTGGTCACGGTGCGGTCGGGCGCCGCGGTGGGCGCCGCCCTCAGCTCGATCGGCGCGCAGGCCGGCCGTCTCGCGTTCGAGTCCGGGCGGGTGATCCGCGAGGTGCGGAGCGGCGTCAACCGCCGGCTCAACGCCGAGACCGCGAACCTCCGCAGAACCGTCGCCGCCGGCGTCCGGCAGATCGAGTCGATCGCCGTCCTCGAGGCGGATCCCGCGCGCTGGCTCGCACTGCCGCCGGCGTTGCGCGAAGCGGCTGCGCTGCGCGCCCGGCATCCGGACGACGACCTGGGGCAGCTCGCGAAGCGGGCCGGCTGCAGCCGGCCCGCCATGGCCGGCCGTCTGCATCGCCTCGTCGCCGCGGCAGGTGAGGGCGGTGATAGGGTGGGGCCCCGGCGTTGAACGCGCATCGTCATTCGAGCAGAGGAGGTTGCCTCGCATGGGAGTGAGAGTCGGCATCAACGGCTTCGGCCGCATCGGACGCAACGTGTTCCGGGCCGCCCGGGAGCGCTCCCCTGAGCTCGAGATCGTGGCGGTCAACGACATCACCACTCCCGAGATGCTCGCCCACCTGCTCAAGTACGACAGCGTGTTCGGGCGCTTCCCCGGCACAGTTGCTGCCGCTTCTGACAGCATCACCGTCGACGGGCGCACCATCACGGTGCTCGCGGAACGCGATCCGCAGCGCCTCCCGTGGACCGACCTGGGCGTTGACATCGTGGTCGAATCCACCGGTTTCTTCACGGACGCCGTGCGCGCCAAGGGGCATCTCGATGCCGGTGCCCGCAAGGTGGTGATCACCGCGCCCGCGAAGAACGAGGACATCACGATCTGCATCGGCGTCAACGACAACGCGTACAACCCGGCCGAGCACCACGTCGTCTCGAACGCCTCGTGCACGACGAACTGCCTCGCGCCGGTCGCGAAGGTGCTCAACGACTCCTTCGGGATCGAGACCGGGTTCATGACCACGGTCCACGCGTACACGAAGGACCAGGTCATCCTCGACGCTCCGCACGAGGACAAGCGGCGCGCGCGTGCCGCGGCGCTGTCCATCATTCCGACGACGACCGGCGCCGCCAAGGCCATGGCGCTCGTCATGCCCGAGCTGGCGGGGAAGTTCCACGGCATGTCACTCCGTGTCCCGGTGCCCGACGTGAGCCTCGTCGACCTCACCGCGACGCTCTCGAAGAGCGCCACGGCCGAGGACATCAATGGGGCCATGCGCGAGGCGGCGGGCGGCAGGCTCGAAGGCATCCTCGCGGTCAGCGAGGAGCAGCTGGTGTCGATGGACTTCCTGCACGACTCGCACTCGTCGATCCTCGACGCGCCGTCGACGATGGTCCTCGGCGATCACACCGTCAAGGTGCTGTCCTGGTACGACAACGAGTGGGGATACTCCTGCCGCGTGGTCGACCTGGTCGACCTGATCGAGTCGAGACTCTAGAGCGCAAGCGTGTGAACAAGGCGACCATCGATGACATCGATGTCCACGGCCAGCGGGTGCTGCTGCGCGAGGACCTCAACGTGCCCATGCGCGATGGAGCGATCGTCGACGACCGCCGGATTCGCGCGGCGATCCCGACCATCGAGGCGTTGCGTGCTCGAGGCGCCCGCGTCATCGTCGTGGCGCACCTGGGACGCCCGAAAGGGCGAATCGACGACAAGCTCCGCCTCGGTCCCGTGGCGACGCACCTGAGCACCCTCATCGGGGCCGACGTGCGTCTCGCGTCCGACGTGGTCGGTGACGGCGCCAGGAGCATGGTCGCATCGCTGCGCGACGGTGACGTCGGGATGCTCGAGAACATCCGCTTCGAGCCCGGTGAGGAATCGAACGATCCGGCGTTCGCGCAGCAGCTCGCCGCCTTCGCCGACGTGTACGTCAACGACGCGTTCGGCACGGCGCATCGCGCGCATGCCTCCACGGAGGGCGTCGCGCACCTGCTCCCGGCAGTGGCCGGCAAGCTCATGGCGCGCGAGCTCGAGATGCTCGGTGGCGTCATGGACAATCCTCGCGCGCCGGTGGTCGCGATCGTCGGCGGCTCGAAGATCTCGACGAAGGTCGGCGTGCTCGACCATCTCCTCGACCGCGTCGACATCCTCTGGGTCGGCGGCGCCATGGCGTGCACCTTCTATCGCGCCCTCGGCATGGCCACGGGGACGTCGCTCGTCGAGGAGGACCAGGTGGCAACGGCACGGACGCTGCTCGATGCCGCCGCCGGTCGTCGCGCCGACATCCGGCTGCCAACCGATGCGGTCATCGCGGAACGCGTCGACGACGCTGACGCGCCGACACGCGTGGTGGCGAACACCGGCATCCCCGACGGGTGGGCGGTGGTTGACGCAGGCCCGGACACGGTGGCACGGATCGCCTCGGATTGCGGCGGCGCCGGGACCATCATCTGGAACGGGCCGCTCGGGATCTACGAGATCCCATCCTTCGCCGTCGGGACGAGGGACGTTGCGCGCGCCGTCGCTGCCTCATCCGCCACATCGGTGATCGGCGGCGGTGACCTTGCCGCCGCCGTGCAGGACGCGGGTGTCGCAGAGCAGATCAGCTTCATCAGCACTGGTGGCGGCGCGACCATCGAGTTCCTCGAGGGACGCACGCTCCCGGGCGTGGCCGCGCTCCGCGACCGTGAGGGTGCCCGTCGTTGACGGAGCCTCTCACCGAGGCATCCGGCGGCCGGCCGATGGTGGCCGGTAACTGGAAGATGAACACGACCGTTGCCGAGGGCACGGCGCTGGCCGGTGCCGTCGTCGCCGCAGTTGCCGGTATCCGCGGCGTGGAGGTTGCGATGTTGCCGCCGTTCACGCACCTCTGGCCCGTGCGCTCGGTCATCGAGGGATCCGGCATCCTGCTCGGTGCGCAGGACGTCTTCTGGGACGAGAAGGGCGCGTACACGGGTGAGATCTCACCGTCGATGCTCGAAGGTCTCTGCGATCTCGCGCTGGTCGGGCACTCCGAACGCCGTCATGTCTTCGGTGAGCGCGACGACGAGGTCGCGAAGAAGTTCAGCGCCGTGCTTGCGCACGGCCTGCTCGTCATCCTCGCCGTCGGAGAGACCGAGGATGAGCGCGACGCCGATCGGACATTTGAGGTGGTCGACCGCCAGCTCGATGCCGTGTTCCTCTCGCTCGAGATGCCGGCACCGAGTGATGGGTTCGTGATTGCGTACGAGCCCGTATGGGCGATCGGCACGGGACGCACCGCGACACCTGACCAGGCGCAGGAGGTCACCGCGCACATCAAGGCGCACCTCTGTCCGAGATTCGTGCAGGCGCAGCCGAGAGTCCTGTACGGCGGCAGCGTGACCGCCGCCAACGCCGCGTCCCTGTTCGCCGAGCGGGACATCGACGGTGCGCTGGTCGGGGGCGCCAGTCTGCGAGCCGAGGAGTTCGCCGCGATCATCGCCGCGGCCTCGCGAGCGTGATGCCGCTGGGCTCAACGCCGTGAGCGGCGTGCGCCCGTTCGTGCTCGTGATCCTGGACGGGTGGGGCTACAACGCCGATCCGTACGGCAATGCCATCGCCGCTGCTGCGACACCTGAGCTCGATGCGCTCGACGCGCGCTGGCCGCACACCCAGGTCGATGCGAGCGGAGTTGCCGTTGGTCTCCCACCCGGGCAGCAGGGAAACTCGGAGGTCGGACATCTGACCATCGGCGCCGGCCGGCTCGTGCTACAGCCACTGTCGCGCATCAACCACGACATCGACGACGGCAGCTTCTTCGAGAACGGTCCGCTCTGCGCCGCCGTCGACCGGGCGCGCGATGGCGGTGCTTCGCTGCATTGCCTTGGCCTGGTCTCTCCCGGCGGCGTGCACAGCCACCAGGATCACGCTGTTGCCATTGCCGAGCTGGCACGCCGCCGCGGGCTGACCTCGCTCTGGTTCCACGCGTTTCTCGACGGTCGTGACGAGCCCCCGACGAGCGCGTCAGGGTTCGTCCGCACGTTCATCAACGACATCGAACGCGTCGGTGTCGGTGCGGTGGCCTCCGTCGCGGGCAGGTATTACGCCATGGACCGCGACCATCGCTGGGACCGGACGGAGCGCGCGTACGACGTCATCGCCGGAGCGGGAGGGGACGCCGCGACCGACGCCGTCGCGTACATCGAGGCGCAGTACGCCGCGGACGTCACCGACGAGTTCGTCCCTCCGGCGTCGATCCTTCAGGACGGACGGCGCATCCGCATCGAGGACGGCGACTCGATCATCTTCTTCAACTTCCGCCCCGATCGTGGCCGGCAGTTGAGTCACGCACTCGTCGACCGTGCGTTCGCGGCGTTCACGAGGTCGCGCGTGCTCGAGGACGTTGAGCTGGTCACCTTCACCGAGTACGAGCGGGACCTCGACGCGCAGGTCGCGTTCCCACGTGAGAATGTCGCGCACACACTGGCGGAGGTGGTGAGCGATGCCGGTCTGCGCCAGTTCCATGTTGCGGAGACGGAGAAGTACGCGCATGTCACGTACTTCATCAACGGCGGTCGCGAGACGCCGTTCGACGGTGAGGAGCGTCTCCTGGTCCCGTCGCCCCGGATCGCGACGTATGACCTTGCCCCGGAGATGAGTGCGGCGGGCGTCGCGGACGCCGTCGTCGCGCACCTCGAGGGTGGAGCGGAGGCGCTCATCATCGCCAACTTCGCGAACGCCGACATGGTCGGACACACCGGGCATTTCGATGCGACCGTGCGCGCCGTCGAATGCATCGACATGTGCCTCGGGCGCATCGCGCGAGCCGTCGAGCCCGCGCACGGCGGCCTGCTGATCACGGCCGATCACGGCAACGCCGAATACAAGATCGACCGTCGCGATGGATCGATCCTCACGGCGCACACCACCAGCCCGGTCCCAGTCATCATCGCGGGCGCAGGCAACGCTTCGTTGCGCACCGACGGCGGCCTCCGCGACATTGCGCCGACCGTCCTCGATGCGATGGGATTGCCCGTGCCCGACGCGATGACCGGACGATCGTTGCTGAGCTGAGGCGCTATGGTGCCGGGGTCGGCGGCGCGAAGGGAACCGGCTCGATCTGATCGACCGCATGCGGCCCGCTCGACCAGCCGTTGGCGGGGCCGAGCGCGATGCTGCAGGCGCCACCGGAAACGGCATCGCACGCAACCGGTTGTGTGTGGACGCTGAGGCCGTCGCTCCAGCTCACCGTGATGGCGATCCGGAAGGTCTCGGATGCGGTGATGGTCACCCCGCCGGAAACCGCGTCGTACGCGTGGCTCACGGCGCACGGTGCCGTCCACATCTGCGTCGAGGGGTCGTAGCGGGGCAGGCTCGTCGGTGCGTGTTCAACGGGGCCCGCGGCGGTGCTGCTCGTGCCGTCTCCCCAGCGCCATGTCACCGGTCCCGGCGTGACCACCACGTCGTACAGCAGGAAGAGCGTGTATCCGCCGACGACGGCCGCGCTCAGCGCGTGCAGGGCCGCCGGCTGCGCCGGAACATCTGACTGCGTCCACGCGCACGTCGGGATGTGGACGAAGGTGCGCGCGGTCGGCGCCGGTCCGGGCAACGTCGCGACGCTCCCGATGGTCCACGCCGCGGTCAATGCGGCGGCAAGCGGCGCACCGGTCGGGAACGGCGGTGTGGTGAGCATCCCGGGGGGCGGCGTGGGTGGCGGCGCATCACCTGCGAGGTACGGCGCGCTGAAGGTGAAGCTCGCGCCGACGCAACTCCCGCCGAACGGTGCGACGGGCTGCGCGTCCTCCCACGTTCCGCGCGTCCGCAGGAACGCCGTGACCGCGACGACATGACCGATCACGTTCGCCTCGGTCGCGAGGCTCCCGGGCGACGTTGCCGTCGGGTCGCCGCCGGCAGGGATTGCGTTGCGGAGTGTGTATGCGAAACGCGCGTCGGATCCGTCGTAGCCGCCGCCTGCGTTTCGCGTGAACGTGGGATGGATCGCGATCACCGCGACCACGCCGCCCCCGGGTGCAGGTGAGCCCGGTCCGACATGGAACAGGCTCGTCGTGGGGCACGACATCCCTTGTGGATTCGGTCCCTTCGGCGGTATGCGGAGCGGGTTCGGTGGATCCGATCCATCGGGGACGATGTCCGTCGGCGTGATCGGGAGGTAGGTGCCGCCTGCTCCGGTGACGAGTCTGCCGTGCGTCAACGCTGCGCTGCCCGCCCCGGACGGCCCCGGGCCCGGCGCCCCGGAACCGCCCCCGCCGCCTGCGGCGGATGCCGATGCAAGCGGCAGCAGGCCCGTCAGCGCGAGCGTCAGGCACAGACAGCGCAGGCGCCGCGTCACCGACCGCACCAGACGGGTGGCGGCCCGAGCGGGTCCTGACAGTTGCCTCCCGCATCGGCGAACCAGAGATCACCGAGGACCGGGTCGCTGCGCAAGGTGCCCGGCGCGAACACGGTGGTGTTCTCCGTGAAGTCGACGATCGACGACGTCACTCCGTCAGCGGTTCTGAGCGTTTCGCTGCACGGGCCGCGGTACACGACCACGAAGACGTACGTGTCATCGGTCGGTAGGTGTTTGCGAGCGAAGTACGCCCTGCCGGCGTCGCCGACCGCGAACAACGTGGAGCTGACGGGGTAGAGATTGCAGTCGGGTTGGGCGACGGTCCCCCCGTGTTGGAGTGCCTCGACCTCGGCGACGGGGATGAGGGCCGGACCGACCAGGTTGCGCAACATGAAGAGCTGGCCGTGAGCCTGCGCCCACTGCCACCAGCCGCTGTCCCAGTTGCTGGCATTCGCCCAGTGTTGCGCCGTCGCGTCGGTCACCGCCCCGTCGGTCATGTTGACCACCGCCGGCGCGTTGGGGACGTGTTCGATCGTCAGCTCGTTCGCGGGCGGAACCTCGGTGACCCCGTACGGCACCCAGCGCGCCTGACACGCCGGCGCCACGTCGTCGATGCTCACCGTCGCCGTGACGCCCGCGCATGGTCCGCTTGCCGTCGCCGATGGACTCGTGCTGATCGCCGGCGACGCCCGGACCGCGGGTGCACTCGGCGCATGCTGCGGCGCCAATGCGCCGCAACCGGATGCAGCCGCCGCCATCCAGGCGCAGGCCAGCGCAGACACAACGATGCTTCTCACCACCTCACCCCCACACTCTCGGCGCGGAGAACGGACGGCACACGCCCAATGCGGGCTCAGCCGTCCGTCAATGCGTCGGAGCCCAGCATGGCAGTTCGGGTGGCCGGTCGTTTGGACCGTTCAGACCATCGTTCGGTCGGGCCGGCGCTCGCGGCTCGGGAGGCCTCAGATCAGCGAAGGAGCTCGATCGCGGACCGGGCGGCTGCCGGCATCTCCGGATCGAGTTGATAGAAGGCCCAGATCCCGCGTTTGAAGCTGGTCACGATGCCCGCCTCACGCAGCTTCGCCAGGTGATGGCTGATCGTCGGCTGCCCCAGGTCGAATGCCGCGGTGAAATCGCAGACGCAGACCGGTTCGGTGGCGGCAGCCAGGATGTGCAGGATCTGGACGCGTGTCGGATCACCGAGTGCTTTGTGGACACCGGCGAGAACGTCGGCGCGTGCCGCGGGGAGGGGATCCGAGACCTGCTGGCTGCATCCCTTGACCCGATCGACGACGGGGAGGGCCATCAACGGCTTCGGTGTGGTGGGCACAGGGCTCATTCTACCCATTGACAGCCGTCGATGGAACAACGTATGATCGCTGTGATCAATCGACGTTTATCGATAGGAGGCTGCACCGTGGACTGCGATTGCAACTGTGACTGCGACGGGACCTGTGACTGCGACGGGACCTGTGACTGCGGATGCTCGTGCTGACATGGGAAGGGTCCAACTCGCGCTGAATGTCAGCGACCTCGATGCGGCCGTTGACTTCTACTCGAAGCTCTTTCAGTCCGAGCCCGCAAAGCGGCGCCCGGGGTACGCGAACTTCGCCGTCGCCGACCCGCCGCTCAAGCTCGTCCTGTTCGAGAATCCCGCACAGGCGGGCACATTGAATCACCTTGGCGTGGAGGTCTCGTCAACCGCCGAGGTCGTGTCAGCGACACGGCGGCTGACTGCCGAAGGCCTGCCAACCGAGGTCGAGGATGGCGTGACATGCTGCCATGCGCTCCAGGACAAGGTCTGGGTTGCCGGCGCCGATACCCGTTGGGAGGTGTACACGGTGCTCGCCGACGCTCCGGCGGAGACGGCCGGCGCTGTTGGCGAGGGATGCTGCGGCACGCACGACGCGACCTCCGGCTGCTGTTGATGCCGTGAGTCCGGCCGACGAGGCCGTCGCCGTCCGTTCCGGTTCCGCGCCGGGCGCAGGGCCGGTTGCGAGCCGCCTGTCCACCCTGGATCGGTTCCTGCCGGCCTGGATTGCCCTGGCGATGGCCGTCGGCCTGATTCTCGGGCGCGCCTGGTCTGGCCTGGGCACCGCACTGTCCACGGTCGAGGTCAGCGGTGTGTCGCTCCCCATCGCGCTGGGGCTGCTGCTGATGATGTACCCGGTGCTGGCCAAGGTGAGGTACGACCGGCTCGACACGGTTACCGGCGACCGGAGGCTGGTGGTGCCCTCACTGATTCTCAACTGGCTGATCGGGCCCGCCCTCATGTTCGCGCTGGCTTGGATCTTTCTCCCTGATCTCCCCTCCTACCGAACGGGCCTGATCATCGTCGGACTGGCACGCTGCATCGCAATGGTCATCATCTGGAACGACCTGGCCGGTGGAGACCGAGAAGCTGCCGCGGTCCTGGTCGCCCTCAACTCGATCTTTCAGGTCCTCGCCTTCGGTGTCCTTGGATGGTTCTACCTCCAGGTCCTGCCCGGATGGCTCGGCTTGTCGGCTGCGCACCTCACCGTGTCGAGTTGGTCGATCGTGCGCAGTGTGCTGATCTTTCTCGGCATCCCCCTGTTCGCGGGGTACCTCACCCGACGTGTCGGCGAACGGGCCAGAGGTCGTGCGTGGTACGAGGCTCGGCTGCTGCCCCGGCTCGGTCCATTCGCGTTGTATGGATTGCTGTTCACCATCGTCATCCTGTTCGCGCTGCAGGGCCACGCGATCACCTCGCATCCCCTGGACGTGGCCCGCATCGCGGTGCCGCTGCTTGTCTATTTCGCGACCATGTGGGCTGGCTCGATGGCCCTTGGCCGCGCATTGCGGCTTCCGTACCCCCGGGCGGTCACGCTCGCCTTCACCGCTGCGGGCAACAACTTCGAATTGGCGATCGCCGTGGCCATCGCGACCTTCGGCGCCGCATCAGGACAGGCGTTGGCGGGCGTGGTGGGCCCACTGATCGAGGTGCCGGTGCTCGTCGGCTTGGTCTACGTCGCGCTCGCCGCCCGCCGAGTCTTTCCGGACCAGGACGGATCGCGTGCCTGAGGTCCTGTTCGTCTGCGTGCACAACGCAGGCCGTTCACAGATGGCGGCGGCGCTCCTCAACCGTCGGGCCCGAGGGACTGTCCATGTCCGCTCCGCGGGATCGGAGCCCGCCGACCGGCTCAACCCCGCAGTGGTCGCGGCAATGGCCGAGGTCGGCATCGACATCAGCAGGGAGTTTCCGAAACCGCTGACGGACGAGTCCGTGCGCACCGCCGACGTGGTCATCACGATGGGATGCGGCGACGCGTGTCCGTTCTACCCGGGCAAGCGGTATCTCGACTGGGAGCTCGAGGATCCCGCCGGCAAGCCACTCTCGACGGTGCGACGGATCCGCGATGAGATCGACGAACGAGTGGAGGCGCTGCTGCAGGAGCTGGCGCCGGCGTCGGCCTAGCCTGTCGGCGTCTGCGCTGCCAGCAGCGCATCCCCCCGGGTTGCAAAGTCGTCGATTCGGGCGATGCGGCCGTCGCGGATGGTGAAGAGCATGAAGATCTCGCCGTCCAGGAATGGGATCTCGCGGAACCTCGTGCCGGCGATGGACACGATCACGTGCTCGCCCGCCGCGAGGAACTCGAGACGCTCGATACCACGGTCGTCGTGGTCATCGAAGCTCGATGCGATTCGCTCGACAACGGCGTCTCGCCCGTTGCACACGAGACTCGGCAACACGCCCTGGTGGACGACGTCCGGGTCGAGGCCGGCCGTCACCGCCGCGATGTCGCGCCGCCGGCGCGCGTGGAAATGGTCGAACACGATTTCGAGTGCCGCATCGCTCATCGCAGGCTCCTTATACGGTCAGCAGCTCGGCCAGGCGCACCGCATCGAGATTACCGCCACTGAGGACGGCAACGGTGTGCGTCCGCTCCGGTTCCTGCTGCATCGCCGTGAACGCGAGCGCTCCGGCGCCCTCGGCGACGACCTTTGCGGCAGTGGCGAGCTGTGCGATCGCCGCACGCATGGCCATCTCCGGAACGATCACCCACTCATGAACGAGGGCGCCCAGGCGCTCGAACATGACCTCGGTGAACGGCGCCGTGGTGCCGTCGGCGATGGTGTCCGGAACAGGCGCCACGGGACCGCCGGCGGCAAATGCCTGCTGCCACAACGGATACCCGTCGGACTGCACCCCGACGACCTGCACGTCGGGCTTGAGCGCCGCAAAGCCGAGCGCGATGCCACAGATGAGACCGCCGCCTCCCACCGGCACGAGCACGCGTTCGACATCGGGACAGTCGGCGAGGATCTCCGGAACGATCGAGGAGTGGCCGCGGATGACGTCGGCGTCGGCGAACGGGTGCACGAAGACCTCGGGCTCACCTTCCCACCCTCGTCTCGTGATCCAATCCATCACTCCTTCGCGCGGCAGGAGCACCGGCACTGCACCGAGGGCGCGCACGCCGTCGATCTTCGGACGCGGCGCGTTCTCGTACATGACGACGCGACATGGGACGCCGAGCGAGTGCGCGACATACGCGCACGCAAGCGCCGCGTTGCCGGCGCTCACCGACAGGAAGCCGCGCGCGACGCGGTCAGGGTCGATCGCGTGTGCGGCGGCAAAGAACCCGCGCACCTTGAAGCTGCCGGTGGGTTGCATCGATTCGAGCTTGAGGAAGCCACCGCCGGGCGCGGCGATGAGCGGTGTATGGCGGATGTCGGCGGCGAGCCGCGCAGCGGTCTCGCGCACCTCATCCGCGCCGAGCTCGAGCAGCGTTGTCACAGCTCGAGCTCGGTTCCCACGTGCGCGGCCACAGCCGCCTCGTAGACCATTCGCGCCGTCACCGCGTCCTCAAACCCGCTGCCGGT
This sequence comes from Candidatus Acidiferrales bacterium, assembly GCA_035534435.1. GTDB lineage: Bacteria > Chloroflexota > Dormibacteria > Aeolococcales > Aeolococcaceae > Palsa-851. The sequence continues at coordinate 91,461 of DATLRX010000033.1, read as the reverse complement.
CGACTTGTAGACGGTGATCTCGGTGTCGTTCTCACGACCCGGCTTGAGCCCCGCGATCAGCTCACCAAGCTCGGTGATGGACCCGGGATCACGTCCCTGCAGCTCATGCGCGCCGGCGGGGGGTGCGTTCTCGGCCGCACCTCTCCACTCGACGAAGACGCGGTTGAGAGCGACGGTCTCGGGATCGAGCTCGGGTCCGAACGTGCCACCGACGGACGTCACGTGCGTCCCTGGCGCGAACCATCCGGCACGCGTGATCGGCTCTCGCGTGTCGGTGCAGCAGCACACGACGTCGGCACCGCGAATTGCCTCCTCGAATCCCTCAACGACGACGCAGCGCGGATCGAGCGCCGCCAGGGTGTGTGCCTTGTCGATGTCGCGCGATGAGACCCGGATCTCGGTGAACTCGCGAGTCAGCGGGACGGTGGCGAGGTGCGAATGCCCCTGCACGCCGGCGCCGACGATGGCGAGCGTCCTGGCGTCAGCGCGCGCGAGCAGTCGTACCGACACCGCCGCACCTCCGCCGGTACGCATGGCGGTGATGTGCTCGGCGTCCATCACCGCCAGCAGGCCCCCGTCCCGCTCGTCGAAGAGCGTGATGACACCCTGATGTGACGGAAGGCCGAGCGCCCCGTTGCCGGGGAACACACTCACCGCCTTCAGCGCGAGCCCACCGCCGGAGACCCACGCGGGCATGGCGCCGAGGAGACCGGCAGGGGTGCGCGCAGCGGTGCGCGGTGGTACCGAGGCGGCACCGGTCGAGTACGCACGGAAGCCTCGCTCGAGCGCGTCGAGCAGCTCGGCCGGCGCGAGCATCCGCTCGACGTCAGCCCGGGTGAGGTACAGCACGTCCGTCCTCCTGCTCGCGCGCGACGATGTCGAACAGTGTCGCGGGGTCGATGTTCCCGCCCGGCAGGTTCGTGGCGCCTCGGACCGTGAACGGCCCCGTCGGCTGCAGGTTCTCGAGCTTGAGATGGATGCCTGGGGAAGACTCGTCATGCAGTGGCACGACCGGCGTTCGAATCGCGACGCCGGAGATCCGGTCGCGCGCCTCCGTGACCTGGCTCAAGGAGGGGCAGGCTGTCAACTCGGCCACGGCAGCGATGTCCAACCCGCTCTCATGACCGGCCATCTTGGCACGGTTAGGCACAATGGAGCCGATGACTCAGGAGCAGACGACGACGCAGCCGGTCGATGCCGGTCGGGACCTCGACGGCGTGATCTTCGATCTCGGCGGGGTCATGACGGAGCCCCTCTTCCGGCACCGCACCGATGTCCCTCCGGAGTTCTTCGGACTGGTCGCGTTCTTCCTCAACGAGTTCCGCGACCACTACCACCTCACGACAGGCGCGCACGATCTGCACCTGCTCGAAACGGGCAAGATCGGTGACGACGAGTTCTTCGACCGCATGTGCGTGCGCTACGCCGACGCGGGCAACGATCCGGTCGACCCGCGCGGCGCGCAGAAGGTGATCTTCGGCCACGGCATGGTGGCCTGCGGGGCGATGGCGGACGCGGTGCGCCAGATTCGCGATGCCGGCTACAAGACAGCGCTGCTGACGAACATCTCGCGAGAGGGCGAGGCGATCTTCAGCGCCCTGTTCCCGGTCGAGGAGCTCTTCGACGTCGTCGTGGACTCGTCGAAAGTCGGCCTGCGCAAACCCGATCCCGAGATCTACCGGCTCACGTGCGAGCGTCTCGGCGTCGTGGCGGAGCGCTGCCTCTTCATCGACGACCTCCTCTGCAATGTCGAGGCGGCGAGCGCGCTCGGGATGCAGACCATCCAGTGCTTCGAGCCGGTTGAGGCGGCAGACGAGGTGGTGCGGCGCGTGCTCGGGCATCCCGCCGCGGCCGAGGGTGAGGCGGAGGCATGACCGGAGACCGCGCCTCGCGGTCGATCCCCGGCGGCGCGGAGCTTCTGGAGATCGCGGGCATCAGCGACATCGGACCTGTCCGGACCCAGAACCAGGATGTCTGGGCGGCGAAGGTGAGCCCCGACGGTGCCGGCGCTGTGCTGGCGCTCGCCGACGGCATGGGTGGCCACAAGGGCGGGCTCGAATCCGCCGACGCTGCGATCACGGGGGCGATGGCCGTCCTGACCAGCGCCGCGCCGGAGGCCGATCCACGACAGGCGCTGCGCGAGGCTGTCGCGGCCGCGAGCCGGTCGGTCGCCGGAGTGCGCGACCAGATCGGCGGCAACCCGGGGACGACGCTGGTGCTCGCGGTGGTCCGCGGCGCGCACGCCACCATCGTGAACGTGGGCGACAGTCGCGCCTATCTCATCCACGGCGCGGCGGTGACGCAGATCACCGAGGATCACTCCTGGGCAGCCGCCCAGGTTCGCGCCGGGGCGATGAGCGCTGAGGAGGCTCGCCACCACCAGAAGCGCAATCTCATCGAGCGCGCCGTGATGGGTGACCCCGTCGAAGCCGATGTGTTCGAAGTGGACGCAGCCCCCGGGGACGTCTTGCTGCTGTGTTCGGACGGTCTCTGGGAGCCGCTCGCCGACTCTGCGCTCGGCGCCGTGCTTTCATCGTCGGATCCGCTCGGCGTTGCCCTGACGCGTGCCTGCGACGCGGCGCTGGCGGGCGGCGGCACCGACAATGTGACGATGGTCGCGAATCGCTGGCTGCCCGCGCCATCGGCTACCGTCTGACCTCGATGGCACGTCTCTACGCCCAGTTCGGCGCGATGGTGTTCCTCGTCCTCGGGGTGGGTGGGTTCTTGACCGGAGACGCCGGGACTCTCGTCCATCATCTGCCGGAGGGCAACCTGGGCCACGTCGCACTCCATCTGACATACACGAGGGATGTCCTCCACCTCGTGCTCGCCGGCGTGCTGGGCTACGCCGGCTTCAGAGCCGGTGACGTCATGGCGCAGGGAATCGTGCTGGCGGTGGGAGCCATGCTGCTGCTGCTCGCCCTGGTCGGGTTCGCGAATCCCGACACCGTGCAGGGGACGAACAGCATCGCCGGGCTGCACTTCACACAACCCGTCAACATCTTCGACCTGATCGCAGGCATCCTCGGCGTGCTCTGCGGTATCGGCGGGGCGACGGCTCGCGAGTCGGTCACCACCTGAGGCGCCGGGTTGCGACGACTTAGACGGCGGCGCCTCGTTCCGAGCCGCTGCCGTTCATCGCCGGCTCGCCGCGATGCCGGGCCGTCGCGACGAGATGCGCGGCACCACTCGCCATCGGACGTGCCCGCTGCAAGACGCGACCGGCTGTGGTCATGCCCTCTCGGGCGGCAGCCCCGGCGACCCGGAGTTGTGCACGGGTCTTGTCACCGGTCTGCGGGGCGACGCAGAGACCGATCGCGGTCCCGACCACCGCTCCGTGCACGAACCCACGTATGTACGCCATGGCCGCCGTCCTCCTGTGTCAGTCATTCCCGTTCGACGCTCACCCTACTCCGCCGGACCGCGTCACGTCAGCGACGTCGCGGACCATGCTCCGTCCGGGATGATGCGCAGCCGCTCGACGGGACGGCCCGCCACGAGATGCTCGGCGATGATCTCGTCGACGTCTGGAACCCTGAGGTTCCCGTACCAGACCCCGTCCGGGTAGACGATGAGGATGGGGCCCTGGTGATGTTGCTGGTTGCACCCCATGCGCGTCGTCCGCACCCAGGTCAGCTCCTGGCGCTCGACCTCGTCCCGGAGCCGCTGGAGGATGTGCTCCGATCCCTGACCACCGCAGTGATGGCGGCCGACGGTGGTGCAGACGAAGACGTGGAGGTTTCGGTGCCCCTGTGCGTCCATCGACGTCAATGGTCGCCCACCGGACCCCGACCGCGACGTGCGAACGTATCGGGTCGATGGACCTCAACTTCGCCTTCTTCGCCGACAGCGCGGTCGTCCCCCCCGACGGCAAGCTCTATGTGCTCGGAGGTGGGTTCAGCACGCTCTCGATGATTCAACTCCCGGGCAGGGTGGCGTTCGCCGTGGTGGCCGGGTTCCGATTCGGGCCTGCGGACATCGGGCAGCCGCACCAGGTGGAGCTCCGGCTCCTCGATGCGTCCGGGAAGCTCGTGATCGCGCCGGCGAGCCTGCAGTTCCAGTCGGCCGGGGCAACGCTCCGCCCGGGCCAGGAGGTGAGCATCTCCACCGTGACCGTGCTGCAACCGATGTTCGGCGAGCCCGGCACGTACGCGGTCGAGTTCTGGACCGAGGGCAACCGGCTCGGCTCAGTCAGCCTCCAAGTCGAGGAGCGCACGGCTCCGGCACCGGTCCCGGCGGACCGTCCCAACTAGGGCCGGACCATCCTCGAGCTGACTGGCCCGCGCGCTTGCAGTGACTGACTGGTCGACATGACGGTCCGTGCCGGACGGCTGTTGCAGCGGGGACTGGCCCTTGAGTACATCACCCTGGGTTGGAACGTCGTTGGGGTCGTCCTCCTTGCCCTCGCGGCCCTCGCTGCGCACTCGGTTGCACTCGCCGGATTCGGCCTGGACTCGCTCGTGGAGATCGGCGCCTCGATCGTTGTGGTCTGGGAGCTCAGGGGCGCCGGCGGTACCGATCGCGAGCGACGGGCCCTGCGTTTGATCGGCGCCGCGTTCTTCGCGCTTGCCGCATACATCGCGGTCCAGGGCGGGTACGTCCTCGCGACCGCTATCCGACCGGCGCACTCTCCAGTTGGTATCTCCTGGGCAGCGATGACCTGCGCAGTGATGCTCGCGCTCGCGTACGGCAAGGCGATCACCGGTCGCGCGCTCGGCAATCCGGTGCTCTCCACCGAGGGGCGTGTGACTCTTGTCGACGCCTATCTGGCGGGGGCGGTCCTCATTGGACTCGTCCTCAACGCCACGCTCGGGTGGTGGTGGGCAGACCCGGTGGCGGGCTTCGTCATTGTCTTCTACGGGATCAGAGAAGGACTCTCCGCCTGGGCGAGGCCGGTCGGGTAGTGCGTCAGTACTCGTAGAACCCGCGCCCGCTCTTCCTCCCGAGGTATCCGGCGGACACCATCCGACGGAGCAGCGGCGGCGGCGCGAAGTCACTGTTGGCGTACTCGTCGTAGAGCGACTCGCACACGAACAACGCCGTGTCGAGGCCGATGTAGTCGAGGAGCTGGAGCGGTCCCATCGGATGCCCGCATCCGAGGCGCATGCCCTCGTCGATGTCCTCCCGCGTCGCGAAACCCGACTCGTAGAGGCGGATCGCATGCGTGAGAAACGGAATCAGCAGGAGGTTCACGATGAAGCCGCCGCGGTCCTGCGCAACGATGACCCGCTTGCCGAGGCGCTCGCCGAGCGCGCGGGTCTCATCGAGGGTCTCGTCGCTGGTGGCGATGCTCCGCACCACCTCGATCAACTTCATCACGGGTGCCGGGTTGAAGAAGTGCGTCCCGATGACCCGGTCGGGCCGGCGCGTTGCCCGGGCGATCTCGATGATCGGCAGTGCCGACGTGTTGGTGGCGAGGATCGCCGTCTCGGGCATGATGTCGTCGAGCTGCGCGAAGAGTTTCACCTTTGCGGGCAGTTGCTCGACGATGGCCTCGACGCAGAAGTCGCACTCGGCGAAGTCCTCGATGCGCGAGGTGAAGGTGAGCAACCCGCTGATGCGATCGACGTCGTCGTCACTGAGCTTGCCGGTCTGCCGGCCGCGCTCCAGGGACTCGTTGACGCGACGCTGTCCGGCTGCCAGCTGCTCGGGTCCCGCCTCGGTCACCAGGGTCCGGATCCCGTTGCGCGCGCACACTTCGGCGATTCCCGAGCCCATCAGCCCGGCGCCGATGATCCCCACGCTCCCGATGTCCATCGATGACCCTCCAACGGCTGACGGTGTTTCCGGCTGTCCGCGCAGTCTGCCCGAGGGCGGGCCGCTCGCGCACCTATGATGGGTGGCATGGGGTCACCGGGAGCCGTCGCGCTGGTCAGCTCCGATCTGATGCTCACCAGCCGGCTCACCACCACGATGCGCAAGGCCGGGGGGAGCGCGGTGCAGCTCGTCGGCGATGCCGTTCCTGATGTTGACGTGGTGTTCATCGACCTCAACAGCGCCGTCGAGGACCGCCTCGCGTTGATCGCCTGCCTGCGTTCGCAGCGGCCCGACCTCGACATCGTCGGGTTCTGTGGTCACGCCGAGCGCGAGCTGCGCCGCCGTGCGCTCGGCCACGGTGCGACACGCGTGATCAACAACGGCGCGCTGCAGGCGGTTGCGCTCCGCCTCTCCGGGATCAGCGTCGGGAAGGCGTCGTGAGCGACACCGGCGCAGCGCTCGAGGCGCGCATCCGCTCCGCCGTCGACGGGACGCACGACGAGGTCGTCGAGACCCGCCGCACGCTGCACCGCCATCCCGAGCTCTCGCAGGTCGAGCATCACACCGCGGAGCTCGTCGCGCGACGCAGCGCCGACCTCGGTTTCACCGTGCGCTCGGACGTCGGCGGCACCGGCGTCATCGCCGACCTGGACAGCGGACGGCCCGGTCCGATGCTGATGCTGCGAGCGGACATGGACGCGCTGCCGATTCTCGAACAGGGTGACGGCCGCGTGGTCACGTCCGAGAACGCCGGCGCGATGCACGCGTGCGGTCATGACGGACATGTGGCCATGACGCTCGGTGCGGCGACCGCGCTCGTGGCGCTCCGCGACGACTGGTCGGGCCGCGTGCGACTCTGCTTCCAGCCCGCTGAGGAGGTCGCCTCCGGCGCGGTCCCGATGATCGCCGACGGCGCGGCTGACGGCGTGGACCGTGTGCTCGGCATCCATCTGTGGGCGCCACTCCAGACCGGGCGAGTTGCGGTCAAAGCCGGCGTTATCTTCGGGAGTGCCGACAGCTTTTCGCTGACCATCGAGGGGCGCGGTGGCCATGGCGGCATGCCGCACACCACCATCGACCCTGTCGTGGTCACTGCGCAGGTCATCCTGGCCATGCAGTCGATCATCAGCCGCGAGACATCGCCGTTCTCGCCCGCGGTGATCACGATCGGGCGCGTGGCGGCGGGGACGGCGTTCAACGTCATCGCGGACTCCGCGGAGTTGCTCGGCACGACGCGGGCGATCGAGGTCGCCGAGCGTGAGCGCCTCCTGACGAGGATTGCCGAGATCGCGACCGCGGTGGCCTCCGGCTACGGAGCGGAGGCGCGCTTCACCCGCGGCCCCGGATGCCCGCCCGTCGTCTCCGACGCCGCGACAGCCGGCGTCGTGCAACGGGCTGCGGCGGCGACCGTCGGCGACGATCATGTGGACATCGCGGTGCCGATCACGGTCGGCGACGACGTCGCCTGCTTCCTCGAGCGGGCGCCCGGGTGCTATTTCCTCGTCGGTGCGGGGCATCCCGAGCGAGGACCGGTGCCGCCGCACCACAGCGCCTATTTCGACATCGACGAGGCCGCATTGCCAGTCGGTGTCGAGACGCTCGTTCGCGCCACGCTCGAGGTGCTCGGCTGATGGACTTCATCCGGTCGCGCGAGGACCGCAACGACCTCTACAGCAACGTCGACCTCACGCCGCGTCCGACATCGGAGTCGGAGACGCTGCTCTCCGTCGCCATGGAGATCGAGCACGCCAACAACTCGGGCTACGTCCACGGCGGCACGATCATGCGACTCGTCGACACCGCCGCCGGCATCGCGGCGACCAAACACGCACGGCGCCGCGTGGTCACGGCCGCGATGGACGAGATGAGCTTCCTCGCGCCGGTCTACATCGGCGACCTGCTCAGCGTGCGCGCTCGTGTGAACGATGCGCACCACAGCTCGATGGAGATCGGGGTGACTGTCGACGTCGAGCGCATCCCGTCAGGGGAGCGCTTGCACGTTGCGACTGCGCATGTCGTGTACGTCGGACTCGACCGCGACGGGAGGCCGGCCGAGGTGGCGAAGGTCATCGCCGTGACCGAGGAGGATCACACGCGCCAGGCTGAGGCACAGGTGCGCCGCGAGCAGCGGCTCCTCCGCAAGCGCGCGCTCGCCGAAGCCTCGCGCAGGTCCAGTGACGCCCGGCTTCGCTAGGATGGGTCTGCCATGCCTGAGGTGACGGCGCCGCTGACGGTGCGGGACGCGACCGCGCAGGTCCCCACTGCCCGCCAGCACATCCGCTTCTCCTTCTACCGCGCGCGCCCCGAGTGGCGCCTGCGCAGCGCGACCGAACGTGCCGCCGATCGCGAGGAGGTCGCGGCGCTCGTCAGGGAGATCGGGGATCGCGACGGCGTGCTGCTCCGCCCGTACAGCACCGTCGGAACCCGCGGCGATGCCGACTTCCTCCTCTGGCTCGTGAGCGAGCGCGTCGACGACCTGCACGAGTTCTCAGCGCGGCTCAACAGAACGCGCCTCGCGGCATATCTCGATGCCCCGTACAGCTACTTCTCGATGACGAAGCAGAGCATGTACGTCGAGAAGCACCAGCATGAGGGTCAGGAGGGGCGGAGCAACCGGCTGGTGATCGCGCCCACGGGCCGCAGGTATCTCTTCGTCTATCCCTTCGTGAAGACGCGTGCCTGGTATCGCCTGACCGCCGAGGAGCGTCAGCGCCAGATGAGCGAGCACATCGCCATGGGCCACAAGTACCCGGGCGTCAAGATCAACACCACGTACTCGTTCGGGCTCGACGATCAGGAGTTCGTGGTTGCGTTCGAGAGCGACTCGGTGGCGGACTTTCTCGATCTCGTCCACGAGATGCGGGGGAGTGAGGCGTCCACGCACACCGTGCGCGATGTCCCGTCGTTCACCTGCATCGCGATGGACATCGACGAGGTGCTCTCCGCCCTCGGGTAGGGATCAGCCCGCGAGCACCGCGCGCCGGCGCTCGGCGCCCTGCATCGACGCGAGCATGACCTCCATCACGTGCATGACCTTCACACCGGGCGCGTATCGGGCCGCACCCGCGCGGAGCTGGAGCAGGCACGAGACGTTCTCCGTCACGACGATCTCGGCGCCGCTCGCCCGGATGTTCTCGAACTTGCGCCGCAGGATCGCCTCGCTGCGCTGCGGCTGACGCGCGAAGTACGTGCCGGCGCCACCGCAGCACATCGCCCGCTCGTGCAGCGGGACGATCTCGAGGTGCGGGATCTGCTCGAGCAGGCGGTGCATCGCGCCGCGTTCGGTGCCGTCGATGGGCAGCGCGCACGGTTCATCGATGGTCACGCGCCAGCGCAGCGGTCCGAGCGCCCCTCGGACGCCGTTGCGGTCGAGGAAATCGCTCGCGAGCACCGTGTGGCGCCCGATGTCGCGGGCACGCGCGCCGACCTGCCGGTCCCCGCCGGCGATGCTGCCGTACTCCCGGTAGTGCTCGGTGCACGACGCGGTGTCGCCGACGTACGCGTCGACGTCGAGCGACGACATCGCCGCGCTGTTGCGCAGCGCCATGTCGACCATCGCGTCACGGTCACCGAGCGTTCGCGCGGGGAGTCCGCTGCAGCCGACCACCGGCACCTCCACCGCGTATCCGGACGCCAGGAGCACGCGGATCGTCGCCTCGGTCGACTCCGGGACGGTCAGGTTCGAGAGGCAGCACACGAGAAGCGCGACCGTCCCTCGCACCGGCTCCGCGGGCGCCGGAAGATCGCCGAGCATCTGGTACACGGTGCGCTGCGGGGGCGGACCGCCCTGCTCGGCGAACGCGCCGAGCGTGCCCAGCCACGACAGCAGCCCGGTGCGGCGCGCGAGCCCGTACAACCCGGTGCGTTGCGTGAATCGGGCCAATCCGTGCAGGGCGCGCAGCGCTCCGGGTCGCGGCAGGACGCTGCGCAACGCGAACGATTGACCCCACGGGTACCCGTCCTGCGCGTGCAGCTCCTGACGGGCCCGGCTGACGATGTGCCCGGTCGGCACGCGCGGCGCGCACGCGGCGACGCAGTTGTCACAGGTGAGGCAGCTCGACAGCGGGCCGTCCGCGATGTCGCTCAACTCGAGCTTGCCCTCGATCGCGTCCCGGATCAGCGCGATGCGTCCGCGCGCGGTCTCCCACTCCACGGGATTGACCACGTACGCGGGACAGGTCGCCTGACACAGCGAGCACTTGTTGCACTCGCTCGCCGCCTCGTAGACGTCGGCAAGGAAGCGTGGAGTCGGGACGGCGCCAACGGCCATTGGGCCCGGATTGTAGACGAGATCGCCGATGCCTCCATCGATCCGGGCCCGCTGCCGCGACGTGACCTTCCGTAGAGTTGCCGTCGATGCACGCCGAGTACCACGTCGAGACGTTCACTCCCGAGGAGCAGGGTCGGCTCGCGCCGCACGTCACCAATCTCGATCGCCCGGTGTTCGGCCTCGTCAACCTCCCGCAGATCACTGCTGCCGCGCTCTTCGCCCGCTACAGCCGGAGCTCGAAGAGCCTGCGACGCCTGCTGCTGGATGAGTTCCTCGCGGGCGACGAGGTCGTTCCGACGGCGGCGGACGCCGGGCGAGCCCGCGCCTCCGACCTCTTCGGTCGAGTGCTCGCGGCGTATGGCGATGACTCGGTGGCGCAGCTCGCGGGCGTCCACCTGGCGTGCGAGCAGGTGTCGCAGCCGCTTGCCAAGGCCATCGAGTGGGGCCGTCTCGGCGCGTATCTCGAGCAGTCCACCAGGTACATCCCGTACACGGATCGGCGCGACGGCCACTATCGGTATCTGCGCGACCGCGACGTGCTGTCGTCGGCACTCGGGCCGACGTACGTGCGCGCGATGGACGGCCTGTTCGAGACCTACGCCGCGCTGCGCGAGCCGCTCAGCGCGCACCTCGACGAGACGCTCGCTCCCGAGGCCGACGAAAAGGCGCGCAAGCGTGCCATTCGCGCGCTGGCGCTGGATCTGATGCGCGGGCTCCTCCCCGCGGGGACCGTCAGCAACGTCGGCGTGTTCGCGTCCCCGCAGGCGTATGAGCAGCTCGTGATGCGCCTGCGCGCCCATCCGCTTCCCGAGGCGCAGGCGTACGCGGAGCTGGTGAACGCCGAGCTCCAGGAGATGATCCCGGACTTCCTGACGCGTCTCGACCGGCCCGAGCGTGGTGGGGCCTGGGTCGACTATCTGCGCGACACGGCAGCCGCGCTCGGCGTTGCTGCGGATGCCTTGAGTCCCGAGAAAGAGTGGGGTCCCCCGGGCGTGACCCTGGTCGACTGGGACGCTGACGGTGAGGATCAGATCCTTGCCGCAGCCCTCTTTCCCTACTCGCACGCGTCCGAGGAGCGCCTGCTGGCTGCGGTGCGACCGCTCGACCCGGTGCAACGGGCCAGGCTTTTCGTGGCCGCCGTCGGCGATCGCGGCAACCGGCGCCACCGTCCGGGGCGTGGCTTCGAGCACTGCGACTACACGTTTGAGGTCATCTCCGACTACGGCGCCTTCCGCGATCTGCAACGGCACCGCATGCTCACCGTGCAGTGGCAGGAGCTCACCCCTTCCCTGGGGTACGACATCCCACCGGCCGTCGATGCGGCCGGCCTCACCGGGCGGTGGCGCGAGGCGGTGGCAACGGCCGAGGTCGCCCACAAGGCGATGGCCGGCACGTTCCCGCAGCAGGCCGGCTACCTCGTCACGCTCGGGCACCGCGTGCGCTACCTCATCAAGCTCAACGCTCGCGAAGCCGTGCACCTCATCGAGCTGCGGACGTCGCCGCAGGGCCATCCGAGCTACCGCCAGATCTGCCAGGAGATGCTCCGCCTCATCGACGAGGTCGCAGGACATCACCTGGTCGCCGGGACCATGCGCTTTGCGGGGTCAGACGACGTCCATCTGCCCCGCTACGCCGCGGAGGCGAGAAGCTCTCGCGAGGACGGCGAGATCAGCGCTGACGAGACATAGGCTCTGAACGACTGAGTGCTGCTGCGTACGATGCGGCGCCTCGCTCGGTACCTCGGTGTCAATCTGAGGTCGTGAAGCGGCTCTTCAGTTCGATCGCCACGTGGATCGGACACTCGTACGCGGGCCGGCTCATCGGGGCATTTGGTTCCAGCCAGGCAGGGAACTACGCCTCCGGCCTCGCCTTCAACGCGTTTCTCAGCATGTTCCCGCTGATCCTCGGGTTGCTCGCGATCCTGGGGTTCGTCACGCAGTCCCCTGGCACCAGAAGCACCGTTCTCACAGCCATCCTCGGCTTCTTTCCGCAGGATGCGCATGCGGAGCTCACGAACGCCTTCACCGGCGTCCAGCAGCACTCCGGGCTGTTCGGTGTCGTCAGCGTCATCGGCCTCGTGTGGAGCGGGAGCAGTCTCTTCACGGCGATGGAGTTCGCGCTGGGCAAGGTGATCGGTGCGCGGCAGCGCACGTTCGTGCGGCAGCGTGGCATGGCGTTGGTGCTGACGGTGGTGTTCGTGTTCGCACTCGTGGTCAGTGTCGGCGTCACTGCGTTGGTGGCCTTCTCACGTGCGGGATGGGCGTTCGAACCGGTCGCCGGAGTTCTCGTCTGGTATGCGTTCATGCTCGCCGTGTATCGCCTGGTGCCGAATCGAACGTACCGGGTTCGCGAGCTCTGGCCCGGTGTGCTCATCGCGGGCACGGCCATGGAGTTGCTGACGCTCCTCTGGCCGGTCTACACGGGGTTCTCGCACGGTTTCTCCACGTATGGTTCGGCGGTCGCCCTCTTCTTCCTCCTCGCGGCGTGGCTGTACTTCTTTGCGGAGTTCATCCTGCTCGGGGCGGTTGCGAACCGAATGCACGTCGGCGATCCCGAGGCGAAGGGCCTCCTCGCCGGCCCGGACGGTCGAGCGGAGGTCGCGCGCGGGTCTCAGCCTGGTGGCGGAGTTTCGTGATCGCGGCTCTGACGTATCATGTACAGCACCATGGCAATTAGTTCTCCGTCGACCGTCACGATCTCCGACGCAGCCCGCGAGCAGCTCAAGGGCCTCATCGCCGACCAGCCGGCCGACCACACGCTCGGGCTGCGGGTCTTCATCCAGTCCGGCGGGTGCTCCGGCTTCTCCTACGGGATGGGGCTGGACGAGAACCCGCCGCGCGAAGACGACCTGGTGGTCGACGTGGAAGCTGGCCTCAAGGTCTACGTGGACGCGTATTCCACCCAGTATCTGCAGGGCGCCGAGATCGACTACGTCGATGAGCTGATGGGCGGTGGGTTCACCATCCACAACCCCAACGCGGTTCGAACCTGCGGTTGCGGGCATTCCTTCCAGACTGCCGACTCCGCCGGCGAAGCCAAGTCCTGCTCCCACTGAGCTAGGCGGAGTTCCGGCCCAGGGGCCACGGCGGCTGCATCCAGCCGGACTCGCTGATCTCGGCGTCAGCTCCGGCGGCGCACTCGGTCACGCACTCCAGGTGCGCTCCCTCGCGGCCTTGTTGCTTCCTTGATCTCGGCGGCCCATCTGGCGCATCCGCCGCGGCCCCTGGGCCGGAACGGACCTGCGGAAATCGTCGCTTCCTCGCGACTCTTTCCTGGCGCCTGACCCTCCCAAGGCTGGCCGGAGAAGATCGCGGCTCCTGGCGACTACAGATCGCGCAAAGCTTCCGAACGTTGCTCGCCACTCCTACGCCACTGGGACTGCTGGGCGCTCCTCGGCGCTTCTGGCGCGCATCGTTGAGGCCGCGTCGCGGTCTCGGATGAAGACGGCGATGACCGCGCCGATCAGGGGGAGCGCCGCGGCGGCGAGGAACGCGATCCGGAAGGCCGTGACATTGCCGGCGAGCGGGGCGTTCGAGGTCAGCAGGCCGACGATCGCTGCCAGGGTGGCGACACCGAGGGCAGCCGCCAGCTGACGTTGGGCGCTGTAAAGCGCGGAGGCGCGACCGGTATCGCGGGGGGAGATCTGCGAGAACGCGCCCGCGTTCATGGGGATGACGACAAAGGCCCACCCGATGCCGACCGCGAACATGTCGAGGCGGAAGAGCCAGAGGCTCGGGTCGTTCATGAACAGCGCCAGGAGCGAGGTCGTGATGGTCACCGACGCCATCCCTCCTGTCACCAGGCGGCGCGGACCGATGATCGGATAGAGGCGTCCGACCAGCTGGGACGACACGAGCACCCCGAGGGCCTCGGGCGCGGTGCTCGAGCCGGATACGAGCGCAGAGAGCCCTCTCCCGGACTGGAGCCAGATCGGTGCCACGAACAGGAGTCCGAGGAACCCGGCGGCGCCGAAGAGTGACGAGAGGTTCAGGACCCCGAAGAGGCGGCTGCCGAGCAGCCGGAAGTCGATCAACGGGAGCTCGGCGTGCAACTCCACCCAGATGAGCGCCGCGATGAGCGCGACTCCGCCCGCCGCGGTCGTGAGTATCAGCGGCGAGGTCCAGCCATCGGTCGCCGCCTCGCTCAGCGCGTAGAGGAAGAGGCCGAAACCGGAGGCTGCGAGGAGGAACCCGGGCAGGTCGAATCGTTCGCCGGCGCGAGCCCGATGCTCGGTGAGCTTGAGAGTGCTGAACACCAGCGCTGCGATCCCGATCGGCACATTGACGAAGAACACCCAGCGCCACGAAAGGCTGTCCACCAGCGCGCCGCCCACGAGCGGTCCCAGGGCCGGCGCCATCACGGTCGGGATCACGAGGATGCGAGCGAGCCGCGCGCGCTGGGCGGGGGGAAACGCCCTGTAGAGCATCGCCATTCCGGTCGGCGTGAGCATCCCGCCCCCGGCGCCCTGCAGCACCCGGAAGAGCACGAGCTCGAGGATCGACTGCGACAGGCCGCAGAGTGCCGATGCGACGGTGAACAGCGTGATCGCGAAGACGAACGTGCGCTTGGTGCCGAAACGATCGCCGACCCAGCCGGAGGCCGGGATCCAGACCGCGAGGCTCACCAGGTAGCCGACGACGACGCCGTCCGTCGCCGGGGCGCCGATATCGAAGCCGCGCGCGATCGCCGGCAGCGCGACATACACGATTGTCGCGTCCATGATGGTCATGAACATCGCGACCACGTAGATGGTCCCGATGATCCGCTGGTGGCTCAGCCGGAGCAGGCGCATCGGGCAATCGTGGCGCAGCGGCTCCGAGCGGTGATCTGCGCGCCGGGCACGCACCCCGCTCGTTTGGCTCCGGTCGCTCCGGGTAAGCTTTGTCCATGGAGATCAAGGAGCTGGGGCACATCGTCCTGTACGTTCACAACATCGAGCGGTCGGCAGCGTTCTACGGCGACGTCCTCGGCTGGAAGCAGCTCAAGCCCGCTGAGTCAATGTCACTGGGGCGCTTGCCCGTGGCCCTGTTCAGCAGTGGCCGCACGCATCACGAGTTGCTGTTGATCGAGGTCGGGGAGGACGCGAAACCCCTGCCTGCGGGCCGCCACGTCGGTCTGTATCACTTCGGTCTGAAGGTTGGTGACAGTGACGACGAGCTGCGCGCCGCGGCGCGTCGCATCGAGGAGGCCGGGGTGCGTGTCGTCGGCGCGAGCGACCACACGGTCACGCACAGCCTCTACATCCAGGACCCGGACGGCAACGAGATCGAGCTGTACATCGACGTGCCCGGGGTGAGCTGGGACCTCGACAACATCATGGCGCCCGTCAAGGCGCTGGCCCTCTAAGGAACAACCTGCATGCCTGCCGTAACCGTCGCCGACATCACCGCGCTCCCGCACATCCCGCAGCCGGACGCCGCCGCATCCACGATCCGTCCCGTGATCAGCGTCGCCACTGCGCCGCACGGCTTCGAGGGCGAGGGGTTTCCCGTGCGCCGCGCGTTTGCCGGCACCGACCCTGCGCTCATCGACCCCTTCATCCACATGGACCAGATGGGTGAGGTCGAGTACGCGCCGGGTGAGCCGAAGGGAACGCCCTGGCACCCGCATCGTGGCTTCGAGACGGTCACCTACATGATCGACGGGACCTTCCAGCATCAGGATTCCAACGGCGGCGGTGGCTTGATCACCAACGGCGACACGCAGTGGATGACGGCGGGCGCCGGCATCCTGCACATCGAGCGTCCACCCGAGGAGCTCATCGCCAGCGGAGGCCTCTTCCACGGGTTTCAGCTGTGGGTGAACCTGCCGGCGGCGCAGAAATGGGTGCCCGCCCGCTACCAGGACATCCGCGCCGGCAACGTCGCTCTCCTCAGCTCGTACGACGGCGGCGCGTTGCTGCGAGTCATCGCCGGCGATGTCGCCGGCCACAAGGGCCCGGGCATGACCTACACCCCGATCTCGCTGGCCCACGTGACGGTGAGCCCCGGGGCACGTCTCGTGCTGCCCTGGCCGCGGGATTTCAACGCCCTCATCTACGTGCTTGCCGGGAGCGGCACCGTCGGCAAGGAGCAGCGCCCGTTCCAGACGGGCCAGCTCGCCGCGCTGGGTGCGGGCGACGTCATCGTCGCCACGGCCGGGACCCACCAGGAAAGCCGCCATCCAAACCTCGACCTCCTCATCCTCGGTGGCCGCCCGATCCGCGAGCCCGTGGCCCACTACGGTCCCTTCGTGATGAACACGCATGCGGAGATCGCACAGGCGCTTGCCGACTATCAGGCCGGCAGGATGGGCGCGGTACCGGCGGACCACATCGGCAACTGAGCCGGTCGCTCGCGCCCTACGGGTGCAACTGAGCCCGCCGGGTCAACCGTCAACCGGCGTGGATGGGCTCGCGCGTCGGCGGCGTGGAGGATCCCACCACGTCCACCGGCGGCGTCTCGGGCTCGGTGGGCTTGCTGCGGCGGAACAGCAGCGTGCTGCCGAGGCCCGCAACCGGGAGCGAGACGGCGAGGTCGATCGCCTGGAGCGTGAGACCGGCGCTCACCGCCAGCTCGGCGGGGACGCCCTCGAAGACGAGTGCGCCGGCCCACCATGCCTGGCCGGTCCCGATCCCCGCGATCCCCTGGATCGGGATCGTGAGCAGCAGCGTCCGGATCGAGAGGACGAACCAGGTCTGCGCAACTCCCAGGTTGATGCCGACCATGTGCATGAGGGCGGTGTACTGGATGACCGTCGCGACGCGGCAGAAGGCGGTGCTGCCGAGGAGATTCGCCCAGCGGGCGCGGCTGTTGAGCTCGTCGAGCTCGGCTTCGGCACGCGCCGCCAGGCCGGCAAGCTTCGGCACGCGGCCCGCGACCCGGGTGATCACCGTCCGGGGCCCGGGGATGATCATCGCGAGGAGCACGCCGACCCCGGCGGCGAACACGCAGGCAGCCAGGAGCAGCACCGGCGGCGGCTCGTGGTACGCCGTGAAGAACGACGCGACGACGGCGATGAGCGCAAGGCTCACCGCATCGAGGATTCGCGCCACGACGGCGCTGCCGGACCCACGCGCGACACCGACTGCAAAGCGAGTACGGGCCAGGGCGACGAACGTGACATCCGCCGATGGACCGGGCAGCAGCAGCCCTGCTCCCCACGACGCGGCCGTGGCGCCCAGCAGCTCTCGCGAGCTGCCGTCACGCCTCGAGAGCAGCGCTCCAAATCGCCACGCGCGTCCCACGAGGAAGCATGCGGCGCCGAAGGCGGCCAGAAGAACGGACCCTACCGACAGGTCGACGCTATGCCAGGTCACTCCGTGACCGAGCAGCCGCCACACAAGGACGAGCACCAGAACTGTGACGACACTGGTGATCGCCGCGCGGATCAGACGCCCGCGGCGAGCGGGACCGGAGACCGACACGAATGGACATTGTCACTCTTTTGACCCCCTCCGGGTCCCCGAAATGGCCACCGGGGGCACCGTATTGACATAATCCGAGTTGATAACCCCCTAGAAAGGTCTTCTTTACGAAGGTCGCAGGGTATGAACAGTCTCAGGAGCTTTTTGCATGCGTGACAGAACGGTGATCGTGCTCGGCGGGGATGGCTACCTCGGGTGGCCCCAGGCTATGCACCTGTCCAGCGAGGGATACAAGGTCATCGCTGTCGACAACTTCGTCCGCCGCCGGTGGGATCTCGAATGCGGAACGTCGTCGCTGATCCCCATCTCGACAATGGAGCGCCGGGTGGAGCGCTGGCGTGAGGAGGGCAAGGGCGACATCGAGTGGCGCAACGTCGATCTCACCGACGCCGAGGCGCTCACGGAGCTGATCGCCTCCACCAAGCCCGAGGCGGTCGTGCATTTCGCGGAACAGCGTTCGGCGCCGTTCTCGATGATCGACCGGGAGCACGCGGTGATGACGCAGCTCAACAACGTGGCCGGCACACTCAACCTGCTCTTCGCGATTCACGAGTATGCGCCGGACTGTCATCTGGTGAAGCTCGGCACGATGGGCGAGTACGGGACCCCGAACATCGACATCGAAGAGGGGTACATCACCATCGAGCACAACGGCAGGTCGGACACGCTGCCGTTCCCCAAGGTTCCCGGGAGCTTCTACCACCTGTCCAAAGTGCACGACAGCCACAACATCCATTTCGTCTGCCGGGCGTGGGGATTGCGCGCGACAGATCTCAACCAGGGCGTCGTGTACGGCTGCTCGACAGAGCAGACGGATCTCCATCCCGACCTCGCGACCCGATTCGACTACGACGGCATCTGGGGCACCGTGCTCAACCGCTTCCTCGTCCAGTCCGCGATCGGGAAGCCGCTGACGGTGTACGGCAGTGGCGGCCAGACCCGCGGATTCCTCGACATCCGCGACACTATGGCGTGCGTGCAGTTGAGCATCGAGCATCCTGCGCAGAGGGGTGAGTTCAGGGTCTTCAATCAGTTCACTGAGCAGTTCTCGGTGCTGCAGCTCGCCGAGCTCGTGCGCGACGCGCGCGCCGCCCACGGCGGTGCGACCACCATCGAGCATCTTCCGAACCCGCGCTTCGAGAAGGACACGCACTTCTACAACGCGAAGCATCAGCTGCTCGTCGACCTCGGTCTCAAGCCGCACCAGCTGCGCAGCACCCTGATCGACTCGGTGATCAGGCGTGTCGAGGAGCACCTCGACCGGGTCGATCTCGCGCACATCGGTGTGTCCGACGTCGACTGGGTGACCGGTCAGGCACGTGCGGCGACCGGCAAGGCACAGGTCGCGGCTCCAGCGGAGACGGTGGCGTAGCGCCGGTGGCGCTACCCGAGGTGGACGTCAGTCTCACCATTCCGGCCCATAACGAGGCCGAGAACATTCATCGCGTCCTGCAGGACGTGATGCAGGTCCTGTCCGAAGGCGGAAGGACCTACGAGATCGTGCTCGTGGACGACGCCAGCAACGACGACACGGTTGCCGCCGCACGCACGGCGATGGGCGACGATGCGAGCAACCTGACCGTGGTGTCCCACAAACAGCAGCGCGGGTACGCCGTCACCGTCTGCGACGGGCTGCGCGCATCGCGCGGCAGGGTGCTCGCGTTCATGGACGGAGACGGGCAGTTCGATCCCACCGATCTCGGACGCATCATCGCGAGGCTGGACACGGCGGATTTCGTCGCGGGGATCCGCAAACGCCGCGCCGATCCCTGGTACCGATCGTTCGTGAGCGGCGTGTACAACCGCGTCGTCCGGCTGTCCTTCGGGATCCGTGAGCGCGATTTCGACTGCGGCCTCAAGGTGTTCACCCGCGAGGTCTGGAACGGCGTGACGCCGATCCAGGCGCGTTCGGCCGTGTTCAACCCCGAGATGTTCTTCAAGGCGCATCGACTCGGTTTCAGGGTCGTGCAAACGCAGGTCGAGCACCTGCCGAGGCTCGCGGGCGTGCGCTCGGGCGGCCGACTCATCCCCGTCGCTCGCGCGATGCGCGATGTCATCCGGTTGCGGATCTGGCTTGCGGTGCACTGGCGACCGGAGGGCATCCGCCGGGAGCGCTCGTAGTGATCCGCGTGCCCAGGACGGCGGTGCCCGGGTTGGTCACCCTCGCCGTGCTCCGACTGCCGTCGCTGATGGAGCCTCACTGGTACACGGATGAGGCCGGCTACGTGAACGTCGCTCGCTCACTGCTCAACGGCAAGGTCCTCTACTCGGAGACCTGGAACAACAAACCGCCGTTGATGCTCTGGACGATCGCGGGCGAGGTGAAGCTGCTGGGGTCCAGCGAGGCCGGCTTGCACGTCCTCACGATGATCACCGGGCTGCTCGCGGTCGGCGCCATCGTGTGGGCCGCCGAACGCCTCTATTCGCCAGGCCGGGCGGTGCTCGCGGGGGTCATCGCGGCGGTGGTGCTCGGGGTGCCGATCCTCGACGCCGAGCTGGCTATCCCGGAGAGCTTGATGATCGCGCCGCTCACCTGGGCCGGGGCGATCGTCCTGGTGCATATCCGGCGCGGCGATGCCACCCCGCCCCTACGGCGCGTCCCGCGCTGGCCGGTGCTCGTCGGCGCGCTCGTGGCCGCCGCGATCGCGTACCAGCAGACCGCGATCGCGGAGACCGCGGCGTTCTTCCTCGCGATGCTGATCGCGCCGAAGCTGTTGCGTCGCGACGCGTTCATCTTTCTCGGGACGGTCACGCTGATCACCGTCGCGTGGTTGGCGGTCGCGATCATCAGCGCGGGCTTGAGCAACGTTGTCTTCGCTCTGGCGGGTTTCTACGTCGGGTACACGCAGAAGGTGCTGCCGTCATCGGCGGGTGGCGTCCTTGCGCATTTCGGACTTGCGGCCTTCGCCACGCTCCTCATCGCGGTGGGCGCCTACCTCGCCCGGAACCGCGAACGCCTCGACTGGGTGCTGTTGCTCTGGTCGGGCGCGACCCTTCTTGTCACGGCCGTCGCCGGGCAGCCCTTCCCGCACTTCCTGGCTCCCGCCGTTGCGCCGCTCGCGCTCCTGGTTGCAGGGATCTCGATGCCGGTGCCGGCGAGACTCCGAAACGGCGGCTGGCGACCGGTTGCGGACGTTGCGCCGCAGCTCGCGGGGGTCCTCATCGCCTCGCTCATGGCCTCCGTGGCGGGGCTCGACTGGCTGCCGCTCGTCACGCTCGCGCCCGGGGCGACCCATACGCTCAGCCAGTACTACGGCGGCGCCGTGCAGGCGGCCCTCAGCTCGAACGGCTGGACGGCGTGGGGCAACAACTTCGACGCGCGCGTCGAGGGCGACACCGACGTCGTCGACTGGCTGACACAGCACGGGTTGCGCGGCGCGACTGCGGTGATCTGGTCATCGGATGCGTGGGTGTACGCGCTCGCGGATCTCCAGGTTGTTTTGCCGACACCGCCCATCTACAACGACGAGGTGCTGCTCGGGTTCAACGGTCCCGCGGAGGAGGCGGTCGCGAACGCCCGCCCCGTTGTCATCGTGACGGCGGAGGACTCGTTGCAGCAGTACCCCGAGATCGCGAGGCTCCTCGACGGCGTCCAATACGTGAACGAGTTCCAGAGTTATCCGGACACGGTGTGGGTGCGTTCCGACATGGCCGCGCGCCTCCCGTGAGCGCCGGCATCGCCCTGGTCCGCGACCGCCGCCGGTTGCCGGAGGTGGTGCTCGGCGTGGCCACCGTCACTTTCGTCGGGTTTGCCGTTGCGTACACGCGGATCACGCCGATCGGTGCGTCGCCGGACGAGCTGTCGCATCTGAGCTACATCAGCGGGATCGCCGACCATCTCCAGCTGCCGCCGGCCGGCCAGGCGGAGCGGCAGCAGCCGCCGCTGTACTACCTCATGGGCGCGGTGCTCTCCCGCGTGACCGGTGGGGATCCGCGCCTGATCCGCCTGCTCTCGGTGGCGCTCGGTGTGCTGACGATCCTCACGGTCTACCTGATCGGCCGCCGACTGTTCCCGAAGCGCCCGGCGCTCGCGGTGGGCGCGGCGGCGCTCGTCGCCATGCTCCCGGAGGCGCAGTACCTCGCAGGCGCCGTCAACGATGACAATCTCGCGTGGCTCGCCGGTGCGCTCCTCGTGCTCTCCGGCGTGGCCGTGCTCCAGAGCCATGTCCTGACGGACCGCCTCGCGCTCGGTGCGGGGCTCGCGATTGCGCTCGCCGTGCTGGCCAAGGAAACGGTGTGGCTGCTCGCCGTGCTCCTGCTCGCCGTCGTGCTGGTGCGCTTCTGGTCGCGGATCCGCGCGCTGGCGGCAGCGGCTCTCGTCGTGCCATCGCTGCTCCTCGCCGGCTGGTGGTTCGTGCGCAACGCGGTCCAGTTCGGCAGTCCGCTGCCACCCCTGCATCCCATCACCAGCCAGCGCCAGGTGTTCGACTCGCTTGCCCAGGTCCGCGGCTACCTTGCCGCCACCGCGGTGAGCCTCGTCGGCATGTACGGAAACGGAGCCCACTTCGTCGCGATCTCCATCCTCGGGCTGCGGCCGCTGCCCAGCATCGCCGCCGGGGTGGCCGTCGGACTGGTGATCCTGGCGGCGGCGTTCGCCGGCCTGCGCGCGTGGCCCATGTGGACCGTGACGCAGCGGCGGATCGCCGTGCTCCTCCTCGTGGTGATCCTCGTCGCCATCCTGCAGTCGGTGCTGAACTCCGCCACCTTCGACCTACAGCCCCAGGCTCGGTACCTGCTCGTCGCAGTCGGGGCCGCAGCGCCGATCGTCGCCTGGACTCTCGCGTGGCGGGGAGGAGGCCCCATGACCGTGCTGCGTTCAGCCTGGATCGGTGCGCTCGTGGCGGCGGCCCTGGTCCTCGACATCTCCGGCCTCATCACCGCGGCGCACCTCGCCGCCTGATCAGCGAGCCTGGGCCCGGAAGCTCTCGAAGGTCCGCGCGAGGCCGTCCTCGAGGGTGACCTCCGGGTGCCACCCGAGCTCCCGCCCCGCCCGCGTGTTGTCGAGGGCACTTCGCGTCACCTCACCCGGCGGAAGTGGCTCGGCCACCGGCTCGTCGCGATACCCGGCGAGCGCGCAGAGGCTGCGCACGAGGTCGCCGATGGCCGTCTCCTGTCCCGTGCCGATGTTCACCGCCCCCGTGACCGTCGATCCCAACCCGAGCAGGTTGGCCGCGACGATGTCGCCGACGTAGGTGAAGTCGCGCGTCTGGGATCCGTCGCCGCGGATGACGGGCGCGCGGCCCGCGAGGAGGCGGGAGCTCGAGATCGCGACCACGCCCGCCTCGCCGGTGCCGTCCTGGCCCGGGCCGTAGACGTTGCCGTAGCGGAGCGCGAGCGCGTCGAGCGCCCCGGCGCGAGTGAAATGACCGAGGTAGTGCTCGATGCAGAGCTTGGCGGTGCCGTACGGCGATCGAGGCTTCGACGGCTCCTCTTCCGGCGTGGGCAGGCGGCTCGCGGCGCCGTACAGCGCTCCGCCGGAGGATGCGACCACGACGCGGCGGCACCCCGCGGCGATGGCCGCGGACAGGACGCTCACCGTGCCGAGCACGTTGATGTGCGCGTCGGCTGCCGGCTCCCGCCAGGACCGGTTGACGCCCCCCTGCGCTGCGAGATGCAGGATCGCTGCCGGCCGCCATGCGGTGATCGCGGCGCGTGCCGGTGCTTCGGCCACGTCAGCGTTCTCGAGTCGTGCGGCAGCGGGAAGCGGGCGATACGACTCGTGCCGCAGATCGTCGATGACCATCACATCGGCGCCGGCCTCGAGCAACGCCTCCACGCTGTGCACACCGATGAAGCCCGCCCCGCCCGTGACGACGACACGCCGGCCGGCCATGCTCGGCGCCACTAGTTGCGACTCACCAGAGCGCGCAGGAACATCGCGGTGTTGGCAGGCCGCTCCGCCATGCGGCGCATGAGATAGCCATACCACTGCACGCCGAACGGAACGTACACGCGAACCGTCTCACCACGCGCGGCAAGTCTGCGCTGCTCGTCGGGACGGATGCCGTGGAGCATCTGGTACTCGTGGGGGAAGGCGGCGCCCCCGATCTCCGCGACCATGCGCCCGGTGGCGTCGATGAGCTTCGGGTCGTGCGTGGCCGCCATCGGCAGGGCTCCGCCGGCGATGAGCAGGCCAAGACAGCGCAGGTACGCGGCCCGGATGTCGTCGGGCCGCTGCCATGCGAGCGCCGGCGGCTCCTGGTACGCGCCCTTGCAGAGCCGCACGCGCGAGCCGGGAACCCCGAGCGTCCGGCAGTCGTCCTCGGATCGGCGCAGCGACGCCTGCAGGACGGCACCGGTTGTGGGGAAGTCCTCGCGAAGGAGCCCGACGACTCGCAGCGTCGCATCGGTCGTCGTGTGGTCCTCCATGTCGATCGTCACCGACGTTCCCGCGGAGTGCGCTGCCTCGCAGATGAGGCGCGCATTGTCCAGCGCCATGTCATGGTCGAGCGCCTGGCCGACGGCGGACAGCTTGACGGACATCTCCGACCTCGACGCGAGGCCTTCGGCTGCCAATCGCCTCGCGAGATTTCGATAGGCGTCGACCGCAGCCTGGGCGGTCGCCCGGTCGAGGGTGTCCTCGCCGAGGTGGTCGAGCGACACGAGCAGTCCCTCCGAGGTGAGCTCGCGCGTCACTCGAAGCGCATCGTCGATCGTCTCTCCTGCGACGAAGCGGCGGACGACGCCCCGAGTGACCGGCGCGGCGGAGATGACCCGCTTGATCTGGCGGCGCCGGGACGCCCAGAGCAGGGTGTGGCGGAGCGCGACCGCCGGGCTCCCTGCCAGTCCCCTGGCTTCGCTGCTCACCGCGGGATTATGTCCTCGCCCAGCACCGGTGTGATCACACGGCCCAGCGGGGGGGACGGCGCTCGAGGAACGCGACCATCCCCTCGCGCGCCTCCTCGGACGCGAAGAGCCGCGCGGAGAGCTCCACCATGCGCTCGCCGTCGGCATCGATCGTGGCGCGCACGCGGGCGGTGATCAGCCGCTTCGATTCGGCGAGGCCCTGCGGTGATCCCTTGAGCAGGTGGGCGGTGATCGCCGCCGTGGACTCCCGAATGTCGTCGGCAGCGACGGTCACAGCACCGATGCGGACCGCCTCGGCGGTGTCGAACGTCTCGCCGGTGAGGAAGTAGCGCGCCGCGGCGCGCTCGTCGAGGCGCGGCAGGAGCGCGACCGAGATGACCGCGGCCGCCAGCCCGAGGCGCACCTCGGTGAGCGCGAACGTGCAGCGCGGGCCCGCCACGACGATGTCGCACGCGCCGATGAGGCCAAGACCGCCGGCGCGGACGTTACCGTCGATACTGGCGATAACTGGTTTGGAGGTGTCGATGAGGCCGCGGATGAGGCGCAGCAATGTCGACGCCGTGCCGGTCATCGAGCCGCCCCGCGCCTCGGAGAGATCCGCTCCGGCGCAGAAGGTGGTGCCGGAATGCGTCAGCACGACGGCGCGGACCCCGGCGTCACCGTCGGCGGTCCGGAGGCGTTCGCCGAGCTCGGTCACCAGCTGCGCCGAGAGCGCATTGCGGTTGTGCGGTGAATCCAGTGTGATCGTGGCAATCCCGCGATCGATGTCGAGGTGCACCAGTTCGGCCTCGGTCATGACAGCCCCTCCGGAACATCGACGATTCGTGAGCGCAGCCATTCTCCGAGCGCTTTGGCTTGCGGATCGAAGCGAGTGGACGACGCCACACCCTCGCCGAGCAGTCCCTCGATGACGAAGTTCAGCGCGCGAAGATTGGGCAGCACGTGGCGCCGGATGGTGAGGCCGGCGGTCTCCGGGAGCAGCTGCCGCAGCGCGTCGACGCCGAGCGCGTGTGCCAGCCAGCGCCATCCCTCATCGGTGCGAGCCCAGACGCCGACGTTTGCGTCGCCGCCTTTGTCACCGCTCCGGGCGCCGGCAACGGAGCCGAGGGGCCGCCGCGACATGGGTCCGGGCTCCGGTGGCGGCGGAGACGACGGCGCGGGTGCAACGGTGGTCTCATCGAGCAC
Source organism: Candidatus Acidiferrales bacterium (assembly GCA_035534435.1). Taxonomy (GTDB): domain Bacteria; phylum Chloroflexota; class Dormibacteria; order Aeolococcales; family Aeolococcaceae; genus Palsa-851. The sequence goes on along the minus strand of DATLRX010000033.1, from coordinate 66,037 downwards.
CACGTGTGGTGACGGTGCGATGTCGACGCGTGTGCCGTCGGCGAGAACGGCTGTGTGCGCCACTGCCGCGGCGGGAACGAAGCGACCGCTGTAGATGCCGACCGGCGAGGCGTCGGCCGGCGGCGCGGTCAGGTGAAACCCCGGATAGCTGGCCAGCGCGATCTCGACCGCCGCCGCGCTGAATGCGCGTCCGACAGTCGCGGCGTTCGAATCGCGCACCGAACAGTGCAGGAATGCGCTTGCCTCCTCCTCGACCGCGGAGTCGGCGTGGTCGGTCCGCGCCAGCGTCCAGCGAACCTCCTGCGGTGGAGCGGATGCGAGCGCGGCGTCCATCTGCTCGCGCACGAGCGCGGCCTTGCGTTCGATGTCGAGTCCGCACAGGACGAAGGTGACGTCGTTGCGGTATCCGCCAAGGGTGTTGCAGCAGACCTTGAGCGAGTCGGGTGGTGGTTCACCGCGCGTTCCGCTGACGCGTACACGATTCTCGCCGTCCGCAGCGAGCGTGATCGTGTCGAACCGGCCGACGACGTCCGGCCCGAGATAGCGCGGCGCACCGACTTCGTACAGCAGCTGGGCGGTGACCGTCTCGACAGTGACGGCGCCGCCGCTGCCCGGATGCTTGGTGATGACGCAGGAGCCGTCCGCATGGACCTCGGCAATCGGAAACCCCGGATGCCGGGCGTCGATCTCGGCGAAGAAGCTGTAGTTGCCGCCGGTCGCCTGCGCGCCGCACTCCAGGATGTGACCGGCGACTGTTCCGCCGGCCAGCGCGTCCCAATCGGTCCGGCCCCAGCCGAAATGCGCGGCGGCCGGACCGACCACGAGGCTCGCATCCGTCACACGACCGGTGACGACGACATCGGCACCGGAGCGCACGCACTCCGCGATGCCCCATGCACCGAGGTAGGCGTTGGCGGTGAGTGGACTCCCGAGACCGAGCTCCGATGCCCGTGCCGTCAGATCGTCGCCCTCGACGTGGGCGATGCTCGCCTCCAGGCCAAGGCGATCGGCGAGCGTTCGAAGCGCGCCGGCGAGCCCCGACGGGTTGAGGCCGCCGGCATTCGTGACGATCGTCACGCCACGCTCGAGGGCGAGCCCGAGACAGTCCTCCATCTGGCGCAGGAAGGTGCCGGCGTAGCCCCGCTCGGGATGCGTCATCCGCTGACGGCCGAGGATGAGCATGGTCAGCTCCGCCAGGTAGTCGCCGGTCAGGACGTCGAGCGCGCCGCCCTCGAGCATCTCGCGCATCGCCGAGAAACGGTCGCCGTAGAAGCCTGAGGCGTTGCCGATGCGCAAAGGGGTGGCCATGGGCCTGGCAAGGCTACGCCGCGACGTCGACGCCACGTCAGGCGCTCAGGGAACCGGCAGCGCGCGCTGCAGGAAGTCGTCGAAGAGGGGAACGGTGAATGCGGTGTCACCGTGCGCCGGGCTGTAGATGATGCCTTTGGCGATGAGCGCCGACCGGCGCGGTGCGATGGACTCGACGCGCACGCCGAGACGCGCCGCGATGTCGCCGGAGCGGTGCGGGCCGGGACCGAGCGCGGCCATGGCGACGAGGTACTCACGCTCCTTGGGCGTGAGGCGATCGAGCCGCACGAGGAAGAAGTTCTGGTCGAGTTGGTCCTGAACTCGCGGGGCGGCGCGCTCCACGTCATCGGCGGTGATCGGGCTCGAGGGTGCCACGTTCCAGACGTGATATCCCCACTCCTGCAGGAAGTACGGATACCCGTGCGAGCGCGCGACCATGATGTCGAGGGCCTCCTCCTCGATGGACGCGCCACTTTCCAGTGCGGGTACCGCGAGCGCCGTGCGGGCGTCGTCGGGGTCGAGCGAGCCGATCACCGGAAAGTCGAACAATCGCTCGGCGTAGGACTTCGCCTCACCGGCGAGGCCGCGAAGTTGCGGGAGCCCGGCACCGGTGAGGATCACCGGCAGGTTCAGCTGGTTCGTCCGGTGGATCGCGACGATGAGCGCGGCGAGCTCGTGGGCTCTCAGGTACTGCAGCTCGTCGATCGCGAGGACGATTCCGGTGCCCCGGTCGCGCGCCGCTTCCCCGCATGCCACCAGGAGGTCCGTGACGTCCTCCGCGAGGTTCCCGGAGTCGGCGACGCCGCGAAGGGCCTCGACGTCCACCGACACGCGGGTGCCGTCCGGCAGCTGCAGGCTGAACGTCTTGAGGACGCGCAGCGCCCGGGTGACCGCGGTCGAAACCACGTTGGTGCTCAGCGGCAGGAGGATCCGCCGGAGCCGCGCCGCAAGGAGGGTGGGGAAGTGGCCGTGCTCGGGCGCCTCGATGAGGCCGACCCGGAAGCCCTCCTGCTCGGCGATCTCGGCGAATCGGTTGAGGAGCACCGTTTTTCCCGCTCCCCGAAGCCCGATGAGCATGAGGCTCTTCCCCGGTCGCCCCGCGACGGCACGCCGGAAGGCAATGCCGAATCGGTTGATGAGGTCATCCCGTCCGGTCAGCGCGGGCGGGGGAGTGCCCGCGCCGGGCCGGTACGGGTTGAGCAACTCGTCCATGGATTCACGGATCTTACCGAGGTTTACAAGGCTTATGCCAGTCCTACTAAAGACCTGTCAACCCGGGGGCATCGAGCAGCTCCAGGTGCTTGGGCGGTCGAGTCGGAAGCGGGTGGCTAGGCGGCGAATGCGTCCGGCAGTCGCTGCCGGTGCCGGACGCCGTCGATCGCGAGTATCGCCAGCGCGATCCAGACGAGACCGAAGCCGCAGAGCAGCGCGAACGACGTCGTCTCACGAAGGATCAGCACGCCGATCACGAACTGCATCACCGGGGTCAGGTACTGCAGGAGTCCCATCGTCGACAGCGGCAGGCGCGTGGCCGCGCCGGCGAAGAAGAGCAGCGGCAGCGCGGTGATGGGACCTGCCGACACGAGCAGGACGAGGTGGCCGATGGTTGCGTCATGCCCGAGCCAGGTTGCGTTCCCGGAAGCCGCCAATGCGCCGAGGAGGACGAGCGCTGGAAGCGTCAGCACGGCACCCTCGATCACGAGGCCCTCGGGTGGCGAGACCTTGACGCCCTTCTTGATGTACCCGTACGTACCGAACGAGACGGCGAGCGCAAGGGCGATCCATGGAGGACGTCCGTAGTCGAAGCTCAACACGGTCACCGCAACGAGACCGAGCGCGACCGCGGTCCACTGCACGATGCGCAGGCGCTCGCGAAGGATCACGACGCCGAGGCCGATCGTCAGGAGGGGATTGATGAAGTAGCCGAGGCTCGTCTCGATGACATGTCCGTTGTTCACGCCCCAGATGTAGATCCCCCAGTTGGCGGCGATCGCGATCCCCGCCGCGCACAGACGCAGGAGCGTGCCCCGGTCGATGTCGCGCAGCCCCCGCAACTGGTGACGCACCGCGAGGATGATCGCGACGACCACGAAGCAGAAGACGATGCGGCAGGCCAGGATCTCGAGCGGGTTTGCCGGTTCGAGCAGTGGCCAGAACAGCGGGAACAGACCCCAGCTGGCGTAAGCGGCCACGCCATACGCAAGTCCCGTGGCATTGGGCGGGACGCTCTGGCGATGTGGGTTGCTCATGTCCGGACCGGCACCACAGTACCGTGCCGCCGGGCGCGGGCCGCCCGAGCCTAGTCGAGGTCGACGAGACCCTCGGCGACGGTGCGATCGCGACCTTTCGCCACGGCCTGCCCGAGGCAGTCGTCCGCGCGTGAGACGAGGTCGTCAAAACCTTCGCTCCCGTGGTACGACACGAGTCCTGCGGAGAACGAGCGTTCCTTGGGGGTTTCCTCTCGCAGGCGCCAGCAGAGCTGCACCGCGCTGACCGTCGGGCAGTTCGGGAGCACGATTGCGAACTCGTCGTGTCCCCAGCGACCGAGGAGATCCTCGGCGCGAAGCACCTCACGCCAGCGCGCGGTTGCCTCGCGCAACGCCTCATCGTGGGCCGCCGAGTCGTTCTGATCGTCCAGCTGATCGAACGCGATGAGGGCGAAGCAGAGGGGATGACCGTTGCGCCGAGCGAAGGCGACGTGGCGTGTCGCCTCCTCCTCGAACGAGCCTCGATCGGGCAGCGACTCGAGCGTGTACGGCTCGGCGGTCCCGGGAATCGACGGGGTGAGGATGTCGGCGCCCTCGTTCTCGAAGATCGCCAGATCCTCGTCGCTGAGCGCGTCGGGACGCTTGCCGGCGATCCTCATCGCAAGAGCCCGCTGAGGCATCGGGCGGCGTCGGGGCGCGGGGCAGCGGTCCCTGGATGCTTCATGTCCTGAGTCTCCCGGCCGGTCATCACCGGAGCCCCTGCGCTCATGTCACGGGTGTGTCGCGGCTTGTCGAGCTCACCAGGTGACGGCGATGTACTTGCTCTCCGTGAACTCCAGCAGGCCGTCGTGACCGCCTTCGCGACCGAGGCCGCTCTGCTTGACGCCGCCGAACGGCGCGGCGGGGTCGGAGACGATCGCGCGGTTGAGTCCGACCATGCCCGACTCGAGCGCTTCGCTGACTCGCAGCCCTCGCTTGAGGTCGCTCGTGTAGACGTACGCGACGAGGCCGTACTCGGAGTCGTTGGCCATCGAGATCGCCTCCTGCTCGGTGTCGAACACCACTAGCGGCGCCACCGGCCCAAAGATCTCCTGCCGAAGGATGCCGGCCGTCACCGGCACATCCACGAGCACCGTGGCGGGGTAGAAGAAGCCCCGCCCCTCAGGGATCCTGCCGCCGACCGCGATCCGCGCGCCTTCGCTGACGGCTCCGTCCACGAGCGACGCGACCTTGTCGCGACCCGCGGCGTTGATCATCGGACCGAGCTGCACACCGTCGTCGAGTCCCGGGCCGACGCGCAGCGCGCCCATCGCGGCAGCCATACGATCAGCGAATTCCCTGGCGATGCCGCGCTGCACCAGGAAGCGGTTCGCGGACGTGCATGCCTCGCCGCCGTTGCGCATCTTCGCGACCATCGCGCCGGCAACCGCCAGCTCCAGGTCCGCGTCATCGAAGACCACGAACGGCGCATTGCCGCCAAGCTCCATCGAACAGCTCACGATGCAATCGGCGGCCTCACGCAGGAGGCTGCGGCCGACCTCCGTCGAGCCGGTGAACGACAGCTTGCGGACGCGCGGGTCGTGCAGCATCGCGGAGACGACGGGCCCGGAGCGTCGCGAGGGCACGACGTTGACGACGCCTGCCGGGGCTCCGGCCTCGGTCAGCAGAGCGCCGAGCGCGAGCGCTGTCAGCGGGGTGTCCGATGCCGGCTTGAGGATGACGGTGCAGCCGGCTGCGAGCGCCGGACCGATCTTCCGCGTCGCCATCGCCGCAGGGAAGTTCCACGGAGTCACGAGGACGCTGACGCCGATGGGCTGGCGCAGCACCAGGATGCGGTTGGTCCCGGCCGGAGCGGTGTGCAGGTCACCTCCGGCGCGCACGGCCTCCTCGGCGAACCAACGGAAGAACTCCGCGGCATAGGTCACCTCGCCACGCGCGTCGGAGAGCGCCTTGCCGTTCTCGCGGACGATGAGGCGCGCGAGCGCATCGGTGCGCTCGGTCATGAGCTCGAAGGTGTGGCGGAGGATCTCCGACCGCTGCCTCGGCGCCATGGCGGCCCAGCCCGGCAGCGCGGCCTCCGCGGCACTGACGGCGGCGAGACCGTCCTCCACCGATGCGTCCGCGACAGCGGCGATGACATCGCCGGTGGACGGGTCCTCAACGTCGAAGGTGCGGCCCTCCGAAGCGTCGACCCACTCGCCGCCGATGAGCAGCTGGGTCGGCACGCCGACGGTCTCCGGGCTCCGCGTGATCGTGCTCATGACTGCATGGCCCTCTCGATGGTGGTGACGACGCGCTCGACCGACGGGATCGCCATGTCCTCGAGCGCGTCCGCGGATGGAAGCGGGATGTGCGGGGTGGTGATACGCAGCGGCGGTCCGTCGAGCTCATTGAAGCACTCCTCGGCGACGATCGACACGAGCTCCGCGCCCCACCCGCAGAGGCGCGGGTTCTCCTCGACGGTGAACATGCGCCCCGTGGCTGACACCTCGCGCAAGATCGTCTGCGTGTCGAGCGGCACGAGGCTGCGCACGTCCACCACGGTGGACTCGATCCCGAGGCCGGCGAGCGCCTCGGCCGCTGCAAGCGCACGGGGAACCATGGCCGCCAGCGCGACGATCGTCGCGTCTCCTCCGGTCCGCAGCACCTTCGCCGAGCCGAGCGTGTCGACGATCTCGCCGTCACGGACGTCTTCCTTGACGGCGTACAGCCCCTTGTGCTCGAAGAACAGGACGGGGTCGGGATCGCGGACCGCGGCGGCGAAGAGTCCGATCACGTCGGTGGGGGTCGAGGGGGCGACCACCTTGAGGCCCGGCACCGCCATGGCCCAGTTCTCGACGGACTGAGAGTGTTGCGCCCCGAAGCGCAACCCACCACCGTTGCCCGATCGGACGACGAGGGGGAAGCTGACCTGACCGGACGTCATGTACGAGCTCTTGGCGATCTGGTTGGCGACCAGGTCCCAGCACACGGCGAAGAAGTCCGCGAACATGATCTCCGCGATCGGGCGCAGGCCCGTCATCGCCGCCCCCATCGCGGCGCCGAGGATGGCCTGTTCCGATATCGGTGTATCGCGCACGCGTTCCGGGCCGAAGCGCTCGAGCAGCCCGACCGTCGCTTTGAACACGCCTCCCGCACCGCCGACGTCCTCGCCGAGGAAGACGACGTTCGGGTCGCGGTCCATCTCCTGCGCGATCGCGCGCGCAACCGCGTTGCGATACGTCAGTTCCGCCATGACGAGCCTCCGCCGGACCACACGTCGCGCATCAACATCTCCTCGCCCGGCGGCGGCGAGGCCTTGGCCTCGACCGTGGCGGTCTCGACGTCACCGTCTGCGGTCTCCTCGATCGCGTCCAGAGCGGACTCGCTGACACCCTGACGCAGCAGGCGGGCGCGATAGAGGTCGATCGGGTCGTAGGCTGCCCACGCAGCGACCTCATCCTTTGGTTTGTACGTGCCAGGATCGGCTCGCGAGTGCCCGCTCGTTCGGTAGGTTCGCGCCTCGATGAGCGACGGGCCGCCGCCACGGCGCGCGCGGTCAAGACACTCGCGCGCGGTGAGGTACATCGCGTCGGCGTCGTTGCCGTCGACGAGGATTCGCTCCAGCCCGTACGCCGCAGCGCGGTCCGCCGCGGGACTCTCGACGGCGGTGACCGCGCGAATGGGTGTGTATTCCATGTACAGGTTGTTCTCGCAGACGAACACCACCGGGAGCTTCCAGACCGCCGCGAGGTTCAGCGACTCGTGGAACGCCCCGATGTTGGTGGTGCCGTCACCAAAGAAGGCGACAGCCACGCGCTTTTCACCGCGGTACTGCGCCGACCACGCGGCGCCGAGCGCGATCGTGAGATGGGCGCCGACGATCGCATACGACCCCATGACCCCGTGACCGACGTCGGTGAGGTGCATCGACCCACCCTTCCCGGACAGCACGCCGCACGATCGGCCGAGGAGCTCGCCCATGACGCCGGTCATGGACGTTCCACGAGCCAGCGTGTGCGCATGGCCGCGGTACGTCGCGAACGTGTAATCGTCCTTGTCCATCGCCTCGCCGAACGCTGCGGCAATGGCTTCCTGACCGAGCGAGAGGTGGCTCGTGCCCTTGACGAGGTTCTGCATGAACAGGTCGTACGCGCGTGTCTCGAACTTGCGCATCCTCACCATCTGGCGATAGAGCGCGAGTGCCGTTGGCGGGTCGACGACTCCGCCCGGCCGATGCAAGGTCGACGGGTCGACACCCGGCGGGCCGGCCACCTCGACCGGTTCGTCCGTCGAAGCTGACATGTGCGTGCTCTCCTCTCCGTGCGATTGCAGTCCGGTCAGTACTTGTTGGTGATGAACAGCTCTTCGGCAGGGAAGAGCGTCAGCACCGAGCAACCATCCGCGGTGACGACGACCTCCTCCTCGATGCGCGCGGCGGACTGTCCGTCGCTTGCGGGACAGTATGTCTCGAGGGCGAAGACCATGCCCGCCTGCAGCTCGATCGGATGCTCGAACGAGTTGAGGCGGGAGATGATCGGTCGCTCGTGCAATCCCAGTCCGAGGCCGTGCCCGAACTGCAGTCCGAACGCATCCATCTCACTCGCGAACCCGAAGTCCGCTGCGGCAGGCCAGAGTTTCGCGATCTGGTCGGTGGTGGTGCCGGGCTTCACGAGTGCGATTGCGGCGTCGATCCACTCACGCGCGCGGGTGTACGCGTCGCGCTGTGCCTGCGTCGCTCTCCCGACCGCGAACGTGCGGTAGTAGCACGTGCGGTATCCGTTGAACGACTGGATGATGTCGAAATACGCCTGGTCGCCCGGGCGGATGAGCCGGTCCGAGAAGTTGTGCGGATGTGGGTTGCAGCGCTCACCCGAGACCGCGTTGATCGCCTCGACGTCGTCGGACCCCATCTCGTAGAGGCGTTTGTTGGCGAGCGCCACGATCTCGTTCTCGCGAATACCGGGCTTGAGCGCCTCGGCGATGTCCTGGTAGACGCCGTCCACCATCGCTGCGGCAGTCGACAGCAGCGCGATCTCGTCGGGCGACTTGATCAATCGCGCGTCGAGCATGACCTGCTGGGCGTCCTGGACATCCACGCCGGCCCGCTGCAATTCGAGCATCATCGGCGTCTCGGCGATGTCCACACCAAGTGGCATGCCGGCGACGCCGGCGGCGGTCAGCTCGGAGACGATCTCGGCGACCGCACGCGTGACGAGTCCGGCGTCCGGCGCAACCGCGCCGCGCAACCCGAGCATCCCCGCGCGGCTGTTCTCGGGTCGAATCCACGGGGCGTGGAGCTGATGATGCCGAGCCGCGGATCCGAAGTCCCAGACGATCGGATCGCCTCCGCGTGTCAGCAGTACGTAGCGCGCCACCTTGTCGCGCGCCCACTCGCCGATCATCGTCGCCGAGACGTACCGGATGTTGTTGATGTCGAAGAGGAGCACCGCGCCGAGCTCCGACGCGTCAAGCGCGGCGCGCGCGCGTGCAAGGCGGTGGGCGCGCAGGCGCGTGAAATCGACCCGTTCCTCGAAGTCGACATTCATGCGACCCGGACTCGGCGGCGTGACGCCGCGGGGAGTGGTGAGGCTCATCGACGGTATCTCCTGCTCGTTATCGCAGTTGATCGCTCATCCAGTCCGCCATCGCCGGCCGGTACTTGTAAGCGATGTTGTTGCATACGTGATTCCCATCGGGATACATGAGGAGCGTCGCGTTGGGCGCTTCGCGGGCGATGCGCTCCGCCTGCTCCGGTGGAAAGAGCCGGTCCCTCGCGCCGTGGATGACGAGCAGCGGCTGGGTCACTCGGTCGAGCACACCTTCGAGGTTCAGCGTGAACGCCTTCTGCCGGGCCTCCTTCTCGCCGTCCGACTTCGTGTAGAACGTGTAGCCGGCGCGCGTGAGCGGGTTGAGTGCGTCCCAGCATTCGCCGAGGTTGTACGGCCCCGCAAGCCCGATGACCGCGGTCAGCCTCGGCTCGTGCGCTGCGGCGCGCGGCCCGTAGATCGCTCCTATGCTGATGCCCATCAACCCCGTCAACCCGAACGTGGTGTCCAGACCGAGCGCCGTCAGATGGTCGAGCACCGGCGGGATCACGGTTTCCCAGTTGGGGCGGATCGCGAAGTGGACGGAGTTCTCCGACTGACCCGGCCCCTCGATGCTCAGCGTCGCCATGCCGCGGCGCAGGAACTCGTTCTCGGTGGTGAACATCTCCTCCTTCGAGGAGTCGAGCCCGGGAACGATGAGTACCAGCGGCGGCCTGGCGACCGCTCGCGGGCGGCGCAGATGCCCGGGGATGATGTGACCCTCGAAGGGAATCTCGATGCGCTCGGCCGGAGGGTCGAGGTGCGCGAGCGTCCTTGCGTATACGGCAACCGACCGATCGCGAAGTTCGGCGTGCAGGTCCGGATCCTCGAACCAGAGGAACTTTCCCAGGTGATAGCACCATGCGGCGCGCTGATACGCGTCGGCGGCCGAGACGGTGCGCCCGGTCCGCTCGGCCTCGCTTCCTCGTGTCTCGTGCGCGGCGCCGACCGCACGCCAGTTGGGCCCCCAGTCCTTCCACTCGACGGTCCGACCCAGGACGTCCTCGAAGTCGTTGACATCGATGCCGTTCGCCACGAAACGCGGTTGCCAGTTGTGAGCCGCCATCTGCACGCGGTTCAGCGCGTCGGTCACACCGGTGCCCCGAGGAACAGCCGGCCGATCTCACCGTTGCCGAGCACGTCGGCGCCGGAGCCTTCGAGACGCACGCGTCCGCTCTCGAGGACGACGCCGTGGCTGGCCAGACCCAAACCCGACCGCGCATTCTGCTCGACGAGCAGGATCGTGCGACCCGACTTGTTCATGTCGCGGATCAATGCAAAGACCACGGTGTGTGTCTTGGGGTCGAGCCCCATCGAGGGCTCATCGAGCACGAGCAGCTTGGGGTCGAGCATGAGCGCTCGCGCGAACTCGATGATCTTCTGCTGGCCGCCGGAGAGAGACGCGACGCGCTCGTTGCGGCGCTCCGCGACCATCGGGAACGTCTCGCACACGATGCGCATCCGGCGCTCGGCGAGCGCACGGTCGGAGAGGATGTACGCGCCCATGCGCACGTTTTCCCAGACCGTCATGGTGGGGAAGAGGCTCCGTTCCTGCGGGACCTGCACGATGCCGCGCTGCAGGATCTGCCTGGGGCTCAACCCGCTCAGCGACACGCCGTCGAACTGCACGCCGCCGAGCCGCGGCCGGAGCAGCCCGCTCACCAGACGCAGGACGGTCGACTTTCCCGCGCCGTTCGGACCGACGATGCACGTGATGCCGCCTTCCTCGACCGACAGGTCGAGCTCGTGCAGCACGTCACCACCGCCGTAGCCGGCGGTGACATGGTCGAGCTGCAGGAGGATGGTCACCTACGAGCCCAGGTACGCTTCGAGCACGGCCGCGTTGCCGCGTATCTCGGCCGGCGTCCCGCTGGCGAGTACCGAGCCCCGATGCAGGACGACGATGTCATTGCAGAGTCCCATGACGAACGGCATGTTGTGCTCGACGAGAAGAAACGACACGCCCTGCGCGTTGAGCATGCGGATGTGCCCGCTGATGCGCTCCACGAGGGCGGGGTTGACGCCGCCCGCAGGCTCGTCGAGCAGCACCAGCTGTGGCTGGACCATCATCACCGCGGCGAGCTCGAGCAGCTTGCGCTGCCCGTATGACAAGGCTCCACCCAGCAGTCCCGCGACGTGGGCGATGTCCATGGTGGCGAGCATGTCCATGGCGCGGGTGCGCTCGTCGTGCCGGTGCCCGTGGGCGAACAGCCCGCGCAACCCCTGGCGGCGCATCGGGACGAGCATGTTCTCGAGCGCGGTGAGCCGCGGAAAGATGCGTGCCAGCTGGAACGTGCGACCGATGCCGAGCGCGTAGACGCGATCCGGTCCGAGGTTCGCGATCGATTGACCGTTGAACAGCACATCACCGGAGTCCTTGGGGAGAAAACCGGTGATGAGATTGAAGACCGTCGTCTTCCCCGATCCGTTCGGCCCGATGAGGCCGGTGATGCTTCCCTGCTCCAGCGACAGTGAGCAGGCGTCCACGGCGGTGACTCCGCCGAACTGCTTCGACAGGCTCGCAACCTCGAGCATGCTCATGGGGAGGGCTCCGCGAGAACGTGCGTGTCCTGCGCGGATCCGGCGGCGTCCGAGGGCCCGACGGCCTGCCTGCTGCTCAACCGCGTGATGAGGCCGGACACCGACGGCACGATCCCACGCGGCATGAGCCGGATCACGACCAGGAACACCGCGGCGTAGAAGACGAGGTAGAGCTGGCTTGCACCGAAGTTGTAGGCGAAATTGAGCTGGATGTATTCGAGGATCACCGCGCCGATGACGGGGCCCCAAAGGGTCCCGAGCCCGCCGAAGAACGCCATCAGGACCATCGAGAGGCCGATCAGCGGGTCAACGGCGAACTGCGGGTAGATGTACGTCACGTAGTACCCGTAGACCGCTCCGATCATGCCGACGAGCGCCGCGCTGACGATGAAGGCGACGAGCTTGTACGCATGGGCCGGCACGCCGACTGCCAGTGCCTTGTCCTCGTCGTCGCGGATGGCGAGCAGTCCCAGACCGAACTTCGAGCGCCGGATCCACCACGAGATGCCGAGGGCGACGAGTGCCATGAGCAGCATCGCGTAGTAGAAGGGGTTGTTGTAGAAGTCGCCGGTCCACGGCGGCACCGGAAAGCTCAAGCCCGCGCCGCCGCCGGTGAGCCCGACGAGGTTCTCCGCGAGCAGCTGGACCATGAACATCATGGCGATGGTGACGATGACGAATGTTGCCGCTCGGGTACGCAGCGCCACCCAGCCGATGCCCACCGCGAGGACCGCCGTCAGCGCCCCGGCGACGGGCACGAACAGGAAGGGCTCGTACCCACCGGCGATACCGAGGTGCGCGAGGATGAGACCGAGCGCGTACGCGCCGAACCCGAAGAACGCGGCATGTCCGAGCGAGATGTAGCCGGTGTAGCCGCCCATGATGTTCCACGCGGTTGCGAGTCCGACGTACATCGCGACGAACACCGCGATGTTCGTGGTCGCCGGGTCCGATGCGAACAGCGGCAGCAGGAGCGCCAGGACGATGACGACCGCGAGCGCTCCGAGCTTGACCGGAGTGCTCGTCACCAACCGGGTCATATGCGCTCGCGGACGCGGATGCCGTACAGGCCCTGCGGGCGCACCACGAGCACCACCACCAGGATTACGAAGAACGCGAAGCTCGCCCACACCGGTGAGACGACCACCGAGGCGAGATCCTCGACGATGAGCATGACGACGGCGCCGATGATCGCGCCCCGCAGGCTGCCGAGCCCACCGAGGACGATGATCGTGAGCAACCGCGAGATCAGGTCGTAGTGGCTGCCGGGATCGAACGAGTTGGTCATTCCGAAAACCACGCCACCCGCTGCGGCTGTCGCGACACCGATGCCGAACGCGACGGCTGACACGCGATCGACGTTGACGCCGACAAGCTGCGCCGCGGTCCGATTCAACATGGTCGCGCGAATCGCGGCGCCGAACGGCGTGCGGTACAGCATGAGGAACATGGCTACGAGGATCGCGACGCACAGCGCAAAGCCGAACACGTAGACGTACGCGATGTGGAAACCGAAGATCGCAAATGAGGCCGTCTGGTACCAGGCGTTCAGCTGGACGAAGTTGTTGGTGAAGATGAACCCGAGGAGGCCTTCGATCCCGAGCGCGACCGCGTAGGTGACCAGCACCGACAGCGCCTCGCGATCCTCCTTCAGCGGACGGATGAACGCGAGCTGCAGCACCACGCCGAGGATGAACATCGCCGGCATGGTGATCAGGAGGCTCACGAACGGATCGACGTGCGCGCCCGAGCTGAGCAGCGCATAGCTGAGGTACGCCCCGAGGATGACGAGCGCGCCATGCCCCACGTTGATGATCCGCATCACCCCGAAGATGAGCGTGAGCCCCGACGCCATGAGCGCGTAGACGCCCCCGGTCAGCACACCGAAGACGACCGCTTCCAGGATCAGGGTCATCCCGGCCCCCGCCCCAGGGTCACCCGGAGAAGTCGGGCTTCGGGTACTCGGGCTGAGCGACCGCTGCGGAGGCCGGGTAGACGGGCACGGTGGTGCCGTTCTGCCACTGCACCAGGAAGCTTGCGCCGTTGGGGCGGCCCAGTGAGTCGAAGGCCATCGGGCCCTGCACCGTCTGGAACGTGCCGCTGTGCAACGCCGTGATCAGGGCCGCGTTGGAGATGCTGTGCGCCTTCTGGGCAGCCTGGTCCACGACCTCGCCGACGCTGTACGCCTCGGCCGCGTCCGAGGGGATGTCCGCCGGGGTGCCGCCGTACTTGGCGACGAACTCGCTCACGAACGTGGCGTTTCCCGGTGACTTGGCGCTCGACCACCACCCGGCCGGGACCATCACTCCCTCGGTGTTCGCGACCCCGACCTGCTTCGAGAAGTCGCTCCCCTGGTCGGGTCCCGCGGTCTCGATGAGCGCCTTGGGGTTGTAATGCTGCTGCTGGAACGCCTTGATGAACGCGATGCCGTCAGGTTCCTGGGTGCCCAGGATGACGATGTCCGCGTTCGCCTGGATCACCTGCTGCGCGAGCGCTGTGAAGTCGGTCGTCTCCGCCGGGTACACCTTGTATGAGGCCGTCCTGATTCCACCTGCCTCGAGCAGCGCGCGGGCCTTGTCGACCTGCGGCTGGGTGAAGGGATCGTCCTCGGTGGAGTACGCGGCTGTCGCCGGACGCTCGGAGGCGGGCAGTGAGAGGACCCACTGCGTGAAGCTCACGAGGTTGTCCTCAACGGGTGCGGGCTGGACGAAGAACAGCGAGTGGATCGCGGGCGTGCGGTTGAACACGCTGGGCCCACCGCCGGCCGGCTCGGGGAACGCGTACCCGTACCGGTTGGTGACCGTCGACGCCGGGATCGTCAGCAGGCTGCTGAAGGGCCCGAAGACCAGGGCGACCTTGTCCTGCGTGATGAGGTTCTGGTAGTTCGTCACCACCTGGGTGGTGCTGCTCGCGTCATCGACGTACTTCATGGTCACGTGATGTCCGAGCAGCCCGCCCTTGGCGTTCTCATCCTGCGCCCACAGGTCGTAGCCCTGGACGAGCGCCTTGCCGTCACCGGAGAAATCTCCCGTCAGTGACACCGACACCCCGATGGTGATGGGCGCGCTTGCCGCCGGCGATCCGCTGGTGCCGCCGCTCGTGCTGCCGCACGCTGCAAGGCCAACTCCCCCAACTGAGACGATCCCGGTCACGGCCAGTGACAGAGGCTTCCGCATGACTCGTCCCCCGCTCGCTGCCGGCGAGCTGTGTACCTATGAACAAACGATTGCGCTAGCCTAGGACCCAGCGGAAACGAATGTCAAGGGCAAACGAATGCAGGTGACGCTGAAGGAGTTGGCGATGCGAGCCAACGTCCACCCCTCGACGATCTCGCGTGTGGCGAACAACGACCCCAGCCTGCGCATCGCCACGGCCACTCGCCAGCGTATCGAGGGACTCCTCCGCGAGACCGGCTACCAGCCCAACGGGATCGCTCGCGGACTCAAGATGCGCCAGACGAAGGTCGTCGCGGTGGTCATCCCGGACATCACCAACCCGTTCTTCGCCGCTCTCTTCCGGGGCGTCGAGGACGCGGCCTCTCCGCGGGGGTTCAACGTTCTCCTCTGCAACACAGACGGCCTGCCGGACCGCCAGCGTTCCCATCTCCAGAGCCTTCAGGCCCGCCGGGTCGACGGGGTGATCGTCGCGAGCAGCTTCCTGAAGGACCCGAGCGTCCGCGAGCTGCGCCGGCAGAAAGGACCGTACGTGCTGGTGAACCGCTTCAGCGATGAAGGAGAGGATCCCTTCGTCGGATCGGACGATCTTCTCGGCGGCCAGCTCGCCACGTCGCACCTGATCGACCTCGGGCACACGCGCATCGGTCACCTGGCGGGGAAGCCGACGGTCAGCACGGGCGTCCTTCGCCGCCGCGGCTTCCTGGCGGCGCATGCGCAGGCCGGCCTCAGCGCGGACCCCAGGCTCATCATCGAAGCCGGCTACACGGAGGAGAGCGGCGCGCTCGCCGCGCGGCGTCTGCTCGCAACGCCCGATCCGCCCACCGCCGTGTTCGCGGTCACCGACATGGTTGCCATCGGGCTCGCCGGGGTCGCGATGCATCTGGGGTTCCGCATACCGGAAGACCTCGCGATCGTCGGCTACAACGACATTCCGCTCGCAAGCCGTTTGAGCCCGGGGCTCACGACGATGCACGTTCCGATCCATGAGTTCGGCTCGGTCGCGGTACGCCTGCTCCTCGAGCAACTCGAGAGCGACTCCGTGGGTCGCCGAGTGCGATTCACGCCAGATCTGATCGTGCGTGAGTCCACGGTCGCCGGTGCGGCGAGTGCCGGTCACCGGGCGCGATCGAACGTCAGCACCGAGTAGGGCTGCGTTGACACAGAGAAATTTCGACCGCTATGCTAGGCAATCGTTTGCGCACCTCGGGAGTGCGTTCGCACCGGCTGTGGGAGAGTAGGCGATGAGCGGAGCGACGCCGAACGGCGAGACGCTCGGATGGATCGGCGTCGGCCGGATGGGCGAGGTGCTCGCGGGACGGCTGCTCGATCGCGGCTGCGATCTCACCGTCTACAACCGCACCAGTGCCAAAGCGAAGCCGCTGATCGATCGCGGCGCCCGTCTGGCGGGGCATGCGATCGACCTCGCCGACCGCGACATCGTCATCACCATGGTCGCCGGGTCCAAAGACTTCGAGGAGGTGATGACGGGCCCGAAGGGCTTGCTCGCCGATTCCACGCGCGCGCCAAGGCTCGTCGTGGACGCATCGACCGTCTCCATGGAGGTCTCCGGCTCGATTCGTGCACGGGCGGCCGAGCGCGGGGTTGCGCTGCTGGCCGCGCCCGTGAGCGGGAATCCGAAGGCAGCGCGCGCCGGGATGCTGAGCGTCGCCGTGTCCGGGCCGCGCGACGCGTATGAACGTGCCTTGCCGTATCTGAGGATGCTCGGGCGGAGCGTGTCGTATGTGGGCGACGGCGAGGCCGCGCGGCTGGTGAAGATCTGCCACAACCTCGTCCTTGGCGTTGTGGCGCAGATCCTCGCGGAGACGACGGTCCTCGCCGAGAGCTGCGGGATCGCACGCGCGGACTACCTGGCCTTCATCAACGACAGCGTGCTCGGATCGACGTTCACCCGATACAAGACGCCCGCGTACGTGAACCTCGACTACACGCCCACATTCACGAATCAACTCCTGCGCAAGGATCTCGAGCTCGGGCTCGCCGCGGCGCGGGACCACAACGTCCCGCTCCCGCTCACGGCGGTCACCCATGAGATCGTGGTGGGCCTCATCGGTCAGGGGTTCGGCGAGCAGGATTTCGCCTCGCTCATCGAGGTCGCGGCGCGTGGCGCGAATCTCGTGCTCGAGCCGGACACGCGCTTCGTCCCCGACGGGCTTGGCAGCAACGAGGCGCCCGGTTCGCCGGACTGAGCGATCTCGGGGGGTCGCGTGCGCTAGGGTGATCGCCTGATGCTCGCCCTGACCACGACCGGCGACGCCGGCATCCTCGCCCTGACGGAAGTCCCGGAACCGGAGCCGATGGCGACGGAGGTGCTCGTCCGCGTGTCGATGACGAGCCTCAACCGCGGCGAGGTCGCTCGCAGTGTCGCGGCCGAAGCCGGCGTTCGGCCCGGCTGGGACGTGGTCGGCGTCGTCGAGCGCGCGGCGGAACGCGGTGGCGGGCCACCCGTCGGCGCCACCGTGGTCGGGTTGGTGAACACCGGAGCATGGGCCGAGGTCGTGGCCGTTCCCGCCGACTTCGTGGCGGTCATCCCCGACGGTGTGACGCTCGCGCAGGCCGCGTGCCTTCCCGTCGCCGGGATGACCGCGTTTCGCGCGCTGTCACTCGCAGGCTTCCCGGTCGGGAAGCGAGTGCTGGTCACCGGGGCGTCGGGTGGCGTCGGCCACCTCGCAGTGCAGCTCGCGCGCAGCACGCAGATGACGGTCACGGGGCTCATCCGCAATCCCGAGGCGGATGCGGGCGCGGCGGCCGCCTGCCACCACGTCATCCGCGACATCGCGGACGCTGAGGGTCCCTTCGATCACGTCCTTGACGGCGTCGGCGGCGCCGTGCTCACCCGCTGCCTCGAGGTCGTGGCCCCACACGGTGTCGTCGTCTCCTACGCGTCCACGCTGATGGAGCCGGCCGTCCTCGGGCCGCGGTGGTTTGGAGCGCACCTCGGAGCGACACTTCGCTCGCTGCTGCTCTTCGATGAGCTGCCGCACACCCAGAGCGCGGCGTCCGACCTGTCGGCGCTCTGCGCGCTCGTCGCCGACGGAGTCCTGAAGCTGCACATCGACGTCGAGGACGACTGGAGTCGAGCCGGCGCGCTGGCGCGTGACCTCCTCGATCGGCGGGTCACCGGCAAGGTCGTCCTCAGGATCGGCCGGCCCTGACGCGCAAGCCAACAGAAAGGAACGCGGTGCACGATGGTGATGGATGAGCGATAACGGGCCGCCGGGCAACAGCTTCGACAACTGGGCGTTTCCGCCGCAGCCGCCGGCGTGGCCGTCGATGCCGCCGGCGGCGCCCCAGAAGCGCACGTCCCGCGCACTGGGAGTCGGAGCCGCGATCGTCGCCACGGTTCTCATCGGTGCGGCCGGCGGCGTCGGCGTTGCCTTCCTGACTCGAGCACACACGCAGACTCCGTCCGGTGGCGGGACGCCGACATCGCTGCCCACCAACGCGCCGCCGTCCGCCGCGCTCTCCCTCTATCAGAAGTCGCTCGCGACGATGCGAGCCGCCGCGGGCTTCCATTACGTGAACGCGTCGAATGGACCCGATCCCGAGACCATCACGGGTGACGCGGGCGTGGCCGGCGGGCGTCAGGAGATCATATTCACCGCTGGATACGGGACGGAGAAGTTCACCCTCCTGCTCGTGAACCACATCGTGTACTTCGAGGGGAATACCTCCGCTGTTGAGGACCAACTCGGTGTCGTCGCCGCGAACGCGGCGACGCTGCAGAACAGATGGGTGTCCGTCGTGAGGGGGAATGGCCCGTACAACGTGCTGCAGCCGGGGATCACCATCGCCGATCAGGTCTCGGAGGTGCAGTTCGTCCCCGCATCGACCACGCAGGTGACCACCACTGGCGGCACTGCCGCCACGCGGATCCTCGGCTCGATCCCGCCCTCGAACGGCAACCCGGCAGAGACGGTGCAGCTCGATGTCGCGCCGACGTCGAATACTCCCCTGGAGTATTCATCGAGCTTCACGGTCAGCGGCGCCCCGGTGACCAGCACGACGACATTCAGCGCGTGGGGTACAGCGCCAACGGTGACGGCGCCGGGGGGAGCCGTGGCCTGGTCGTCACTCGCCACCGCGACACCGCCCGGTGGGTACGGCACGGGCGGGAACGTCGCCGGCACGCCCACACCGTCGCCGTCGCCAGGCGGGGCGATCTAACTCAGGCGCGCGACCCGGCGAGACGTTCGAGCAGACCGCGAATCTCGTTGCCGCTCAGCTCGAGGGTCGCGTCACCGACATGCAGCTCGAATCGTTGGAGCCGCGGTCCCTCCGATGCCCACGGACGCGAGAACGTCCAGACCTTCTCGGATCTCGCGATGTCGACGATGCGCGCCTGGAGCTTGTCGAGCCTCGTGGCGAACCGCAGGTGCATGACCGGGCTTCGCACCGGATCCGGGAGCACCTCGACCCCGGGGATGTCGCGCACGGCCCGCGCAATGGCTCGCGCATGCTCGAAGTAGCGCGGCATCATCGGCAGCCTCGACCGCAGCACTGTCAGCGCTGATGCAGCGTAGGGCCAGAGCATGATCACCCTGCCGCCGTGGCGCGTCCGCCATATGGAGAGCTCCTCGATCACATCGGCGTCACCGGCGACGCAGCACCCGGCAATACCGCCGAGTCCCTTGTAGAACGAGACGTAGACGGTGTCGAAGAGTGCCGCGATGTCGTGCAACGACTTGTGGTTCTTCCTGGCGTAGTACGGCGACGCGTCCCAGAGCCGGGCGCCGTCGAGGTGGACCGCCGCACCGCGATCACGAGCCCACGTCACCTGGGCGACGAGCTCGGACCATGTGGGCAGCGTCCCGCCGAGACCGCGTTGCGGCAGTTCGAGGAGCAACGCGGCAACCGGCTCGTGCACCTCGACAAGGCCCGCCATCGAGAGCGGCTCGTCACGCGGCCCGATCGGGATCGCAAAGAGCCCGTGGAGGTGCTGATATGCGCGTTCCTCGTTGGTCTCCATGTGGCACATCGGGTGAAACACGATGCTGCGACTGCGTCTGCGGTCAGCGTGAATGCGCAGCGTTGCCTGCTGCGCCATGGTTCCGGTCGGGAGGAAGAGTGCGGCTTCCTTGCCGAGGAGCGACGCGACCTCGGCCTCCAGCTCCCCGACGACACCACCGATCCCGTAGTAGTCCATCGCGGTATCGACGGGGATGGTTGCGAGCAGGTCGCCGGCGGTCCGGCGACCGTGGCCGTGCAGGAACCGGGTGCACGACTGCATCAGTGCCTCGACCTTGGGATCGCGTGAGAACGGCGGCGGCGTCTTCGTCGCGGCGCGTGCCATCCGGACACCATACGGGTCCAATGGGTGGGATCGGTGGTGGAGGGCAACGCACGGCCCACGCGCCCGATGCGGGGTGCGTGGGCCGCTCTTTGCCGGCTGAGTTGACGGCGGCTGCCGTCGTCCGTCAGCCTGCCGCTACTTCGAAGACGCGTGTGCCCCAGTTGCTCAGCCGATCCGGGGTCTGGCTCCCCAGCGGTGGAATGTACTCCGTTGCCACCCACACGCCGTTGCCGGACGGATCGATGACCGCCCACGAGTAGTCGCCCCATCGCGTTGACGTGATTGCGTATGGACCGGTCCCGTTGGCGGCGATGTGGATCGCGCCGAAGCTCGACTGCCCGGCACCCAGCACCGCGTACGCGGCACTCGGGAAGTGATCAGCCCCGGTCACGGCGAAGCCCATCACGGCGTTGCCCGACGGGAGCGCCTGCACGGCCGGGTAGATCACGTTGTTGCCCGCCATCGCAACGTATCCCTGTCGCTGGATCGACGACGACGCGCCGATGTGATTGTTGCTGACGGTCGGGTGCACGCTGAACCAGGCCGCACCTGCGCGTACGGTCGGGTCGCCGGCGATGGACACCGAGCTGGTGAGCTCACCCCAGAGCGACCCGTTGATGTACTGGGTCTGCTGCATGCGGTCGTCACCGGAGTCGATGGTGCTCGTCGCTCCCTTCTGCGCCGATGCCGGCGGCTGGCCGTATGCCTCCGACGAGAGCAACGTGCTGGACAGTACCGGCGAATGACCGTGCTGCAGCGCGGTCCGGTTGGTCATGGCCCACACGCCGATCACCGATCCGGTGCCATTCGTGCCGTTCTTGTTGCCGCCGCTCGAGTCCTGCGTGCTGAGGAAGAACTCGGCGCTCGGGTTTCCCGTGCTGATCGCAGGCTGCACGGATGCCGCGAGCGTCCCACCGATGTTCAGGTTCGTGAAGTGGGCGAAGTGCGTCGGCACACCCGCGACGAGGTCCTTCTTCGAGAAGGCGTAGACCTGTGCGCCGTTGAACTCCGGTCCGAGGATCGAGAACTCGTTGGTCGTGACGTACAGGTTGTCCTGGTCGATGCCGAGTGTGGGCTGATCACCGAAGCACGGGCAGCCGTTGCCGCCGGCGTTGGTGGTGTCGACCTCGTACTGCGTCCAGATGTTCTCGGGGTTGCCCGAGCTGTTCACCGCGATGTCGAGCTGCGATGACTTGCCATCCACGGCCTCACCACCACTCAGGAAGAGGATGGTTGCGAACCAGGTGTTCGTGGTGGCGTCGTAGTAGCAGCGCGGATCGCTCGTGAACTGCGTCGACCCCTGATCGAAGAGATCGTTGACGTTGGCCGGTCCTTCGAGCGTGTTGCCATTGGTCTTGAAGATGCGATACGCGGAGTTCACCGGCTCGAGGACGTACCCATTGCCGACGCACAGCCCCTGGTCGGGTGGCTCGAATTCCTGGTTGAAGTTCGTCTTGCGACTGTCGTTGCTGCTCGTCCCGTTGAAGTTGCTGAGGACCGAGGAGGCGACCGCGGTTGCGGCCGTGCCGTTCACCGTTGCGACCGCTCCGGACGAGCCTGATCCGGCACTCGTGTGGCGCGTGCCCCGCTGCGTGTGCTTGACCGTCTGACCGGCCGCGGCGGCAGCAGTGGGACCGGTGGTCGGTGCGACGACACTGACGGTTGCCGGTGCATACACCGTCACCTTCGAGGAAGCCGCTCCTGCGGCGGCGCTCGAGAACGGCGCTGCCAGCGCCATGCCGGTCATTCCGATGACCGCGCCATAGAAAAGCCTGCGCATCGCGTTCACCCCCATGTGTTGCTCACCTCGTATGACGCGCCCCCCCGGCAGCCGTTTCGCCGATACGACGACCCGACCGATCATACGCATCCGGGTTAAGCCAAGCCGTCTTCGCCGCCGGTGATCATGATCCACATGGAGCGGGCTTGTGGCGACGACGTCGTGGACAGCGAATGGATATGCCGGAGCCGGATGAAGTGGTCGAGCATTCTTGGTTGCGGAGCGGAGGTCCTGGGGCGACCGTCGGGCCGCCCCAGGACTCCTGTTGTTCGGCGAACTACTTCGCCATATTGATCGAGGTGCCGAAGTTCGCGTACGGATCGCGCGTTCCGTTGCACGTGTCGTCGACAGCCGCGAAATAGGCGGGATTGCAGGCCGGGTACTGGATCATCTCCGATGCGAAGTAGAAACCCGATCCCGGTACGAAGACCGCCTGTCCATAGTCACCCCAACGGGGGCGAATCGGTCCGGGGAGACCCTGGTACTCGCTGAAGCCATCCTGCGGTGCTGCGCCGAGCGATGTCACATGGATCGCGCTCCCCACGAGGCCGCCCGATCCCGCGGTGACCCGGCCGTATGCGCTGCTCGGGAAGAATCCTCCTCCGTCCGCAGCGGTCGGGCCGCCGTTCCCGGACAGCGTGAAGGACATGAGCGCACCCCATTTGCCCGGCCCGCCGACGAGTGTCGGGAACTCGATGTCCTCATGCGCGGCGGCCACATATCCCTGACTGGTCAGCGTCAGCAGATGCGACCCGCCGTGGAAGGCGCCGGTGCCCACGACGAAGTACGCGGCACCGACATGGATCTCGTGGCTCGCCCCAAAGCTCTCATTGATCAGCGTGTTGACCGCGAACCAGACCTTGCCGCCGTCGTAGGACGCCTGGGTCACGCCGTCGCCGTTGGTCGCGAGGCCCTCCTCGGGGCACGGCTGAGCAGCGGCAAGTCCGAAGCTCGCGCAGTTCGTGCCGAGGTCCAGGGTTCCGAAGCGTTGCGGCGCCATGCCGCACGGGTTGCCGAGGCTGGCCGGGCACGCCTGCCCACTGTCGACGTATGAATTCACGCCGGTGAACAGCTGCCCGCCGAACGAGATCAGGCTGCACGCCGAGCAGTTGGCGCTGTTGAGCCAGGTGAGGCCCGTCCAGTAGAAGACAGCCGCGCGATTGTCTCCAGGCCCGTTTCCGAAGGTGAACGAGTTGAAGTCCAGTGTCGCCGCCATGAATCCGGTGCCGCCGTAGTTGTTGTCGAACTGGCCGCTCGGTGTCATGGCCGGGATGACCTGGTACCAGCACGTGACTCCGGCTGTCGGTCCGCTGTCGCAACTGCCATCGGGCGGCTGGATGAACGGGTCAGTGCCCATGTTCTCGTGGACGAGGTTCGAGCTGACGAATCCGAGCTCGAGGCTCTTCTTCTCGATCGCAAGTTGCTGCGCACCGTTGAACTGGTCGCAGCCAAACGACGGGCAGGTCGGCAGCGACCCGCTCAGGTTGAACTCGTCATAGAAGAACAGCAGCGCGTCGCGCGTCATGCCCATCTTTCCGTAGTCGTTGAGCAGATATCCCGCGCCGGGATCCGAGGGGCTCAACGTGTTGGGATCGATGAAGTAGATGTTCCACGAGGTCCCGAGCAGGTTGTTGGTGGTGCTCACGGCGAGTCCCTCACGGCACGAGTCGATGACCCCGGCAAAGCATCCCGTGAACGGGCTGGTCGTGGTCGAGACGATCTCCGTGATGAACCAGTGGCCGCCGTTGTCGGCGTCGTACTCGCACATGACGTCGCCGCCGCTGCTGTAGCCGAGCCCATTGAGGCCCATGAGGTTGTCGAGCCCCGTGATCCCCGTCACCGGCTGGAGATGCGAGTTGTACACCTGGATCTCGCCGATGTTGATCGACTCCATGACGAAGCCGTTGCCCGCGCACAAACCCTGGTCCGGCGGTTCGATGTCCTCACCGAAGAGGCCGCCGTTGGCGGTCGCGGCGAGTGCGTGTCGATTCGTGATGGCGCCGGCACTCCCACCGATCGAGTCGCAGCCGGGCCCGACCGGTGCGCAACTGACCGACGGAAGCGAAACCACCAGCGCGGAGGCTTTGCCCGTGCTCGTCCGAGCGCCAAGTGCCGGCAGCGACTTGTGAGCCTTCGCGACGCTCGCCGGCGTGGTGCCGATGGCCTTGAACACGTTGCTCGTGTGTCCACTCAGCTGGAGCACGCCTGTCTGGATGTGCGATGCGCCTGCCCGGCCCAGGGTGGTCGCGTGCACCGTGGACGTCTTGGCCGCCAATGCGGTCGGTCCGGTCGCCACGACTACCGACCCGAGGGTCAGGCCCGCCGCGGCGACAAGAAATAACGCACGCTGATTCGCACGGAGGCCGCGCGATTGCCTCCCTGGCGGATCGAAGGACTCCTCTCGTCTCTGACGCCCCATCCTCATGGATAGCCCTCCTTGCTTCAACCGTGCCAAATGCGCTCAAGTGAGCAAACGGACGCTAGTCCTCCTCGCGAGGCATTGTCAAGGAGTTTGTGGTTAAGGCTGGCAGGGCACATCGTGGCGACTCGGCGGCAGCCGCTCAGCGGGACGTCGCGAGGACCACCAGGCCGCCGGCCAGGCCGATCAGCACCGCCGCCGGCTGCGAGCGCGGCCACCGCCAGAGCATCGCGAACACCACGACCGCGATCGCAACCTCGAGAGGACTGACGAAGGAAGCGCGAGCCAGGGTCACGCAGGCAGCTCCGATCAACCCGACGGCTGCCGTCACAACGCCGTTGAGTGCCGCGCGCAGCCAGGAGTGCACCTCGGTGAGGCGCATGACAACGCTGACCAACGGCGCGAAGGCCAGCGACGGCGCGAAGATGGCGCCGGCCGCGACGACGCCGCCCGGGATTCCGGCGATCTGCACACCGAGGAAAGCCGCGACGGCGAACACCGGACCCGGCGTCACCTGCGAGATGGCGAAGCCATCGGCCACCTGGCGGTCCGCCAGATGGAACGTTGCGCCGACGAAATCCGCATGCAGCAACGGCAGCATGACGTACCCGCTCCCGAACGCCACGGCGCCGATCTTCAGGAACGTCAGCGCCAGCGGAAGCAGTCCCGAGGCCGTCGCCGGGACGTGTATCGCCGCCAGCCATGGCGCCCACGAAGCCGTGCGCGGGCGCCCGTGCTCATGGCCGTCGCGCGCCGTGCGGAGCGCCCAGACACCGTAGGCCACGGCGCCTCCGCCGGCGAGCACCGCGATCGGGGTCAGACCGACGATGCCGGCGACGAACGCTGCGAGGGCGATCACAGGTCCGATCACCCCACGACGGCCCAGCCCCGAGAGCGCGATGGCTGCCTGCGCCACGATCCCGACGACGGCGGCATCCATGCCGATCAGCACGAGCTGTACCTGGTGGTTGGCGCCGACGTGCCGGTACAGCTCGCCGAGACCGAGCATGATCAGGACCGCGGGGCCAATGAAGAGAGTTGCCGCCGCCAGCATTCCGGCGACGCCGGCCCGTCGAAGCCCGAGCACCAACGCGAGCTGCGTGGAGCCAGGACCGGGCATGAGGTTGCACGCGGCAAACAGTCGTGCGAACTCGCCACGGTCGAGCCACCGGCGCTTCCGCACCACTTCGCGCTCCATCAGCGCGACATGCGCAGCCGGGCCGCCGATCGCACGCCACCCGAGTGGCGCGAAGACGCCGACCACCGAAGGCAGATCGCTCACCTTCGGAGGCTGGGCCACGGGCGCCATTGTCGGCGCTCGGGTGCGCCGCCAGACCGTCTCAGCGCTGCGGAGCTGGCGACACCGGCCCGAGACCCCATGTGGTGAACGCCGCCTCGAGGCCGGCGACAAGCCGATCGAAGCTGCGGTCGATGCTCACGGGAAGACCGAAGCCGCCGCCGGTTTCCAGCGCGACGAACCCGTGCAACGCCGCGCGAAGAGCGCGGATCGCGTCGACGGCATCGTCATCGCGCAAGTCGAAACCCGCCATCACATCGCGCGCCACCTGGACGACATGGGCACTCGCCGTCTCGTCCTCGACGTCTCCAGCCTGCGGCGCACGTTGTGCGGATGCGTAGCGACCGGGATGCCGCAGTGCCCAGTCGCGATAGGCATGCGCCATGGCGGCCAGCGCGTCGCCACCGGCGCGGCCGACCGCGGCACGACCGAGCAGGGAGGCGAGCTCATCCTTGGCGCGGATGCCGACCCTCCGTTGCAGCGCATCCATACCCGCGATGTGCTTGTAGAGCGACGGTTGCCGGACGCCGAGCCGCTGCGCGAGCGCCGCCAGCGTCAGGTTGGACAGGCCGACGTCGTCGGCGAGGCGTTCCGCCTCATCGACGACCGCCGCCTCGGTCAGACCCGCTCTAGGCACGCCGGTCCAGGGATGTCAGGAAGCGGCGCACTGCGTCGGCGGTGACGTCGGGTTGCTGCGACTGCGGGTAGTGTCCGGCGTCCGGGACCATGACAACCTCGGCGTGCAGCGTCTCGCCGATCCACATGGCTTCAGCCCTCGGATCGGGGAAGTCCGGGTCTTGTTCGCCCATCACCACGATCGCCGGGGCGGTGACGTGGCCGAGCTGAGCCTCGGCGGGGTCGTGGCTCGTGCGCGTCGTCCGTGAGAACGACTTTGCGTAGCCCGGCCGCCGGAGGCTCGCGAAAACCTGGCCGCGGTACTCGGCGAAGTCGTCAGGCTTGCGGCCCGCGTACAGCCTGGGGAGATAGGAGTTCCACGCGGTTGCGGCCCAGAGCGGCGCCGTCGCCATCCGAAACAGCAGCCGCTGGATGGCGCTGATCGTTCCGTTGCGAACGAAGGGTCCGACGAGGACCAGACCCCGGACCATCTCGGGCCGCGAGGCCGCGGCGATGACGGCGGCACCTGCGCCCATGGAGTTACCGACGATCACAGCCGGGCCGCCGAGCTCCTCAACCAGTGCGGTGACGTCCTCGGAGGTTTCGACGTCACCGTACGACGAGAAGGTCGCGTCGCTCTCGCCGTGTCCGCGGAGGTCCATGCATGCGACGCGGTGGCCGGCGTCGCGGAGTGACGGGGCCAGGAACCGGTACGCCGTGCGCAGGTCACCCATGCCGGGGACGAGCACGACCAGGCTGCCGTGTCCATCCACGTCGTAGGCGACCCGGCCGCCGGGGCGGATGAGATATCGCGTGGTCCCGAGTTCGGTGGAGACAGTGGTGTTCATGCGGCTATGATACATAGCCTTTTGGCTAATGTCCATAGCCTAGGCTTGGCAATTCAGGGCCGGAGGCGCGCGTTCTTCACGGCGTCGTCGACCGCCCAGCGCGGTCCATGGACGCGAATTCTCGGGCGATCCTTTCCGGGGCCGACAATGAGCATCACGACGATCGATCGCGTAAGAACCCGGAGGGCGACGCATGAAGCACACAACGCTCGGGACACTCGACGTTGCGCGCATCGGACTCGGCGCGATGGGCATGTCGGACTCGTACACGGGGGCCGGCATCGACGACGGCGAGTCCGTACGGACGATTCATCGCGCACTCGATCTGGGTGTCACGCTGATCGACACGGCGGAGGTCTACGGCCCGTTCACGAATGAGGAACTCGTCGGCCGGGCGATCAAGGACCGGCGTGATGCAGTCGTACTGGCGACCAAGTTCGGGATGATGTCGCATGTCCGCGGTACGACGGACGACCTCGACAGCAGTCCCGCGAACATCCGCACAGCCGTTGAGGGTTCGCTGCGCCGGCTCGGCACCGATCACATCGATCTGTACTACCAGCACCGCGTCGACCCGCGGACTCCGATTGACGACACCGTCGGTGCCTTGGCGGAGCTGGTCGGCGAGGGCAAGGTGCGGTACATCGGCCTCTCAGAAGCGGGACCCGGCACGATCCGTCGCGCTCATGCGGTGCACGCGGTCACCGCGGTGCAGTCCGAGTACTCGCTCTGGACGCGAGATCCTGAGCAGAAGGTGTTGCCGCTCCTCCGAGACCTGGGCATCGGTTTCGTCGCGTACTCACCGCTTGGCCGCGGATTCCTCACGGGGAAGATGCCGTCGCTCGAGGAGCTGGCCGACACCGACTTTCGGAGGTCGAACCCGCGCTTTGCCGGCGAGAATTTTCAGCACAACCTGCGCCTTGCTGCAGACGTCGAGTCGATCGCGTCGGAGGTGGGAGCAACAGCGGCGCAGGTCGCCCTCGCGTGGCTGCTTGCGCAGGGCGATGGCATCGTCCCGATACCGGGAACCAAGCGCGTCGCCCGAGT
This sequence comes from Candidatus Acidiferrales bacterium, assembly GCA_035534435.1. Taxonomy (GTDB): domain Bacteria; phylum Chloroflexota; class Dormibacteria; order Aeolococcales; family Aeolococcaceae; genus Palsa-851. The sequence goes on along the minus strand of DATLRX010000033.1, from coordinate 37,921 downwards.
CGAGGAGAACGCGGCGGCGGACGGCATCCACCTGAGTCGCGAGCATCTGGACAGGCTGGCTAACCTCACGCCCCCGGCGGGTGCGCACCACAACGAGCGTCAGATGCAGTGGATCGAACGCGAGTAACGGGGTAGTGGGTGTGGTGAGTCGGCGGACCGCTATCGGTGTTGTCTATCCCCAGACCGAGCTGAGTGGCGATCCAGCGGCGGTTCGGGCGTTTGGGAGAGCCGCCGAGGACATGGGCTTTGACCACCTGTTCGCCTACGACCACGTGCTCGGCGCCGTGCACGCTGATCGAACGCCACCCCTGACCGGCCCGTACACGGAGCACGATCCGTTCCACGATCCCTTTGTGATGTTCGCGCACCTCGCCGGGATCACCGAACGCATCGGCTTCACCACCGGGGTGCTCGTCCTTCCGCAGCGCCAGACCGCCCTTGTCGCGCGGCAGGCGGCCGACCTCGATCTGTTCTCCGGGGGCAGGCTGCGCCTCGGTGTCGGCATCGGTTGGAACACGGTCGAATACGACGCGCTCGGCGAGGATTTCCACACCCGCGGGGCGCGGCAGGAAGAGCAGATTCCGCTGCTGCGCCGATTGTTCACCGAGCCCGTCGTCGACTTCTCCGGCCGTTTCGATCGCATCGACAGAGCGGCGCTCGTGCCGAAGCCCGCGCGATCCATCCCGATCTGGATGGGTGGCGCCAGCGCGGCGGCATACGACCGCGCCGCCCGTCTCGCTGATGGATTCATCTTCTTCAGCGCGACGGTCGACGACGCCATCGAGGCCTGGAAGCACGTTCGCGACCGCGTACGTGCTCACGGCAGATCGGTCGAGGGCTTTGGCGCCGAATGCGTGGTGCGGGCTCGCGGCGGGCTTGCCCGGCTCGCCGCGGACATCGACGCATGGCGCGACGCCGATGGGTCCCACGTTTCGGTGGTCACGATGGGCCTGGGTCTCACTTCCCTGGGAGCGCAGCTCGACTACATCGAGTCGGTGGCGACCACACTGGACCTGTCCTGAGCCTCGAGCAGGGATCGCGCTCATCGATCTGTTCGCCGGTCGGCCACGTAACATATCTGCTGATCTGACAGCGCCGTACCACCGTTGGGGGCAACCGCAAATGAGCGTACGCAGTCGATTCCGCTCCTGGCCCGTCCTCCGTCAGCTCACCGGCGCCGACCCGCTCGGACGCGGGACCGCCGTGCGCTCGGCTGCCACGGCGGCGATCACACCGCGAACGAAGACCGCCGACCGCGTCGTGAAGAGCATCTGCCCGTACTGCGCCGTGGGCTGCGGTCAGCGTGTCTACGTCAAAGGGGAACGAGTGGTGCAGATCGAGGGGGATCCGGACTCGCCGGTGTCGCGCGGCCGGCTCTGCCCCAAGGGATCCGCGAGCGAGCAGCTCGTCAACAACCCGAGCCGCGTGCGGACCGTGAAGTACCGTCGTCCGTTCGGGACCGAGTGGGAGGACCTCCCGCTCGAGCGCGCGATGGAGATGATCGCGGACCGTGTGCTCGAGACGCGCGAGCGCACGTGGCAGGACCGCGATGACAACGGCAACGCACTCAACCGCACGCTCGGGATCGCGAGTCTCGGGGGCGCGACTCTCGACAACGAAGAGAACTATCTGATCAAGAAGCTCTTCACGTCGATCGGTGTCATACAGGTCGAGAACCAAGCCCGTATTTGACACAGTTCGACAGTCCCCAGTTTGGGGGCCTCGTTCGGGCGCGGCGGAGCCACGACCTTCCAGCAGGACCTGCAGAACGCTGACTGCATCGTCATCCAGGGTTCGAACATGGCCGAGTGCCATCCCGTCGGTTTCCAGTGGGTGATGGAGGCGAAAGCTCGCGGCGCGACGATCATCCACATCGATCCCCGGTTCACGCGCACGTCGGCGATGGCCGACTTCCATGTGCCGCTCCGCGCAGGGAGTGACATCGCGTTCCTCGGCGGCATCATCAAATACATCCTCGACAACGAGAAGTACTTTCCCGAATACGTCGTCAATTACACGAACGCCGCCACCATCGTGAACGAGGACTTCGTCGACACCGAGCAGCTCGACGGTCTGTTCTCCGGCTACAACCCCGAAACGGGTGCATACGACACCACGACCTGGGAGTACGAGGGGATGGAGCAGGCTCCGGCGGCCGGGCGCCGATTGTTCCGTGCCGGCAGGGAGAAGTCGGAGCCCGGTGGGCACGAGCTCGGGGGCCGCGGCGCGTCCCTCGCGCACAGCGTTGTGCGACGTGACGAGACGCTGCAGGATCCCTTCTGCGTCTTTCAGATCCTCAAACGGCATTACGCGCGCTACACGCCCGAGATGGTGGAGCAGATCTGTGGCGTTGCCCCTGCGCAGTTCGCGCGTGTCTGTGAGGCGGTCACGGCGAACAGCGGTCGCGAGCGCACCACCGCGTGGGTCTACTCGGTGGGATGGACGCAGCACTCAGTGGGCGTGCAGTACATCCGCGGCGCGGCGATCATCCAGTTGTTGTTGGGGAACATGGGCCGGCCCGGTGGGGGCATCCTCGCCTTGCGCGGCCACGCGAGCATCCAGGGATCGACGGACATCCCGACGCTGTTCGATCTGCTCCCCGGATATCTGCCCATGCCGCGCGCCGGTGTGCACGGCAGCCTGGCCGAGTACCTCACGTCAATCAAGAGCGACGGCCAGAAAGGCTTCTGGACTGCCGCTGACGCATATACGGTGAGTCTCCTGAAGGCCTGGTTCGGGGAGACGGCGACGAAAGACAACGACTTCGGGTTCAACTGGTTGCCGCGGATCAGCGGCGATCACGGCACGTATCAGACGACGCTCGACATGCTCGATGACACGGTCGAGGGGTATTTCCTCCTGGGACAGAACCCGGCGGTGGGGTCGGCGAACGGGAAGCTGCAGCGCAAGGCGATGTCGCACCTGAAGTGGCTCGTCGTCCGCGACTTCAGCCTCATCGAGTCAGCGACGTTCTGGAAGGACGGCCCGGAGATCGCCACCGGCGAGATGCGCAGCGAGGACATCGGCACCGAGGTGTTCTTCCTGCCCCCGGCGGCACACACCGAGAAGGATGGGAGCTTCACGCAGACGCAGCGAATGTTGCAGTGGCACCACAAGGCGGTCGAGCCGACAGGGGATTGCCGGAGCGAGCTGCAGTTCTTCTATCAGCTCGGGAGACGGCTTCGAGCGAAGCTGGCGGCATCACACCTCGACCGCGACGCTGCGCTCCGCAACTTGACCTGGGACTACCCGGAGGCCGAAGGTGGCGAGCCGGACGCGGCAGCGGTGCTGCGCGAGATCAATGGTCAGCACCTCTCCGGCGAGAAGCGCGGCGAGATGCTGGGCACGTTCGTCGACATGAAGGCGGATGGCTCGACATCCGGGGGATGCTGGATCTACACCGGTGTCTTCACGGGCGGCGTCAACCAGGCCGCGAGACGCAAGCCGGGGTCGGAACAATCCTGGGTTGCGCCGGAATGGGGATGGGCCTGGCCGATGAACCGGCGCATTCTCTACAACCGCGCGTCGGCCGACCCTGACGGCAAGCCGTGGAGTGAGCGCAAGGCGTACGTCTGGTGGGACGAGGAGTCCAGAAGGTGGACGGGCCACGATGTTCCCGATTTCCAGGCGACCAAGGCCCCGTCGTTCAGACCGGAGGCGGGCATCGGCGGCCCGGAGGGACTCGCCGGCGACGATCCGTTCATCATGCAGTCCGACGGCAAGGGCTGGTTGTACGCACCGAGCGGGCTGCTCGACGGGCCGCTGCCGGCGCACTACGAACCGCACGAGTCACCGCTTCGCAATGCCATGTACCACCAGCAGTCCAACCCGACCCGGGAGGTGTTCCCGCGCAAGGAGAATCTCACGAACCCGTCGTTTCCAGAGCCGGGGTCGGAGGTCTTTCCCTTCGTCGTGACCACGTACCGGCTCACGGAACACCACACGGCGGGCGGCATGAGCCGGTGGCTGCCGTATCTCGCTGAGCTGCAGCCCGAGTTCTTCTGCGAGGTGTCACCGCAGCTTGCGGCCGAACGGGGCCTCGAGCATCGCGGATGGGCCACCATCGTGACGGCGCGCACCGCAGTCGAAGCCCGCGTGCTCGTCACCGACCGCGTCGTCCCGCTCGTGGTTGGAGGACGCGTGATCCACCAGATCGGCTTGCCGTATCACTGGGGTGTCGGGGGCGGGGGCGCGATCGTCAGCGGTGACTCCGCCAACGATGTCCTCGGCGTGGCGCTCGACGCCAATGTGCTGATTCAGGAATCGAAAGCGGCGTCGTGCGACATACAGCCGGGACGCCGGCCCACCGGCCCGGCGTTGGTGCGATTCGTCGAGGAGTACCGGCGGCGCGCGGGAATCAGCCTCGACACCGGCACCGCGCGATTCACGCCCCGCGAGGACGGTGCATGAGGAGCGAGCCGTTCGCCTCGGCCGACCCGGCACAGGACACCGGGTGGATGGACGCGCCCGCACGGAAGGGATTCTTCACCGACGGGTCGATCTGCATCGGCTGCAAGGCGTGCGAGGTGGCATGCAAGGAGTGGAACGACATCCCTGAAGACGGGCTGAGCCTGCTCGGCATGTCGTACGACAACACCGGCGCGCTCGGCGCGAGCACGTGGCGGCATGTCGCGTTCATCGAGCGGCGCGGTCCCTCGCGGTTCGACGGTCTCGCCCCACTGCCGATGGTTCCAGACATGAGTGACAACAATCCAGCCGCGCCGGCCGACACCGCCATGCACTGGCTCATGTCGTCCGACGTGTGCAAGCACTGCACCAACGCAGCCTGCCTTGACGTCTGCCCGACCGGGTCGCTGATGCGCACGGAGTTCGGGACGGTGGTCATCCAGCCCGATGTGTGCAACGGGTGCGGCTACTGCGTTCCCGCGTGTCCCTTCGGAGTGATCGAACGTCGCGAGGGCCCGGCCGGCGCGCGCAATGTGGGCATCGCGCAGAAGTGCACCCTCTGCTACGACCGGCTTTCCGAGGGGATGATGCCCGCGTGCGCGCAGGCATGTCCGACGCAGTCGATCCAGTACGGTGATCTCGACGAGTTGCGGATCCGCGCTCGGGCGCGCGTTGCCGAGCTGCACGCGCTCGGTGTCGGCGACGCGCGCCTCTATGGCGCCGATCCCGACGACGGGATCGGCGGCGCGGGCGCCTTCTTCCTGCTGCTCGACGAGCCCGAAGTGTACGGCCTGCCGCCCGACCCCGTGGTGACGACGCGTGATCTGCCGCAGATGTGGAAGTCGGCGGCGATCGCCGGCGCGGCGCTGCTTGCCGGCGCGGCCGCCGCGTTCGTCCGGGTCAGATCGTGATGGAGGAGGCGGTGGCGGCGCCGCGCCGCCGGCGGCGTGGCGGGGGAGGCGCGAGCGGTGAGCAGCCGATGGTGCCCGACGCGACGTTCACGTCGTACTACGGACGCCCGGTGGTCAAGGCGTCGCCCTGGAAGCACGACATTCCCGCCTACCTCTTCCTCGGTGGTCTCGGTGCAGGGTCGGCGCTGCTCGCGGCGGGCGCCGACCTCACCGGCCGTCGCGAGCTTCGACGCGTCATGCGCGTCGGTGCACTCGCCGGCGCGACCGCAGGCACCGTCGCCCTCATTCGCGACCTCGGCAAACCGAGCCGTTTCCTCAACATGTTGCGGGTGGCGAAACCGACGTCGCCGATGTCCGTGGGCACGTGGGTGCTCGTCGCGTTCGGGTCGACGGCGGGCATCGCGGCGACGGCGGAGCTGATGGCGCCGCTGCCTCACCCGGTGCGCACGCTCGCCCGGCCGATCACGTTCGTGGCGCGCCCGGCCGGACTGGCCGCGGCGTTGCTCGCGCCGATGCTGGCGTCGTACACCGGCGTGCTGCTCGCAGATACGGCCACGCCGGCGTGGCATGCCGCGCATCGTGAGCTGCCGTTCGTCTTCGCCGGGTCGGCTGCGATGGCGGCGGGTGGCCTGGGCATGATGGGCACGTCGATCGCCGAGGCTGGACCGGCACGGCGCCTTGCCGTCAGCGGGGTGCTGTTCGAGCTCGCCGCCGAACGACGGATGGAGGGCAGCATGGGCATCAGCGTCGAAACACTCCACACCGGACGTGCCGGAGTGCTCATGAACACCAGTCGCGCACTCGCGACCGGCGGCCTCTTCGGTGCGATCGCATTCGGCAGGCGTTCGCGCGCGGCCTCGCTGCTGTCGGGTGGCGCGCTGATGGCGGCCTCGGCTCTCTCGCGATTCGGGATCTTCGAAGCCGGCCAGCAATCAGCGCGCGACCCGCGCTACACGGTTGCCCCGCAACGCGAACGCCTCGAACAGCGTGCGCCGTAGGACTGCGTGATGCCGACGACGAGACGAGCCGACATGTTCATCGATCTCAAGGACGATCCGCGTGAGGACGGACCACGCCTGGGCGACGAGCGCAGCACGCTGGTCGAAGTTCTGCGCAGCGCGCGGTTGACGTTGGAGATGAAGTGCGCTGGGCTTGACGCTGAGGCCATGGCCCGGCGGTCGGTCGAGCCCTCGACGATGTCGCTCCTCGGGCTCGTGCGGCACCTCGCCGAGATGGAGCGCAAGACGTTCCGCGAGATGATGGCGGGGCAGAACGTGGTGGGGTTGTTCTGCTCCGACACCAACCGCGACGGTGATTTCGACGGTGCTGTGCCGGACCTGCACGTGGTTGCAGAGGCGTGGGACGCATGGCGCGCGGAAGTCGCCTTCGCGACGCGGTTCGTGGCGGATGCGCCGAGCCTCGACATCACCGGGGATGACCCCTTGAACGAGCACGGCAGTGGCGGCGGTGAGATGTCGCTGCGTGAGGCGCTCATCGGCATGATCTTTGAGTACGCGCGGCACATCGGGCACGCGGACCTGTTGCGCGAGCGCATCGACGGACGCATCGGCCAGTGACCCTCAGCTAGTCGCGCACCCTTCGGAGTCCGTCATCCACGCGCTCGGTGATCCCGAGACGATCCAGGTGCTCGAGCAGCGGGACCGCCACCCGCCGCGTGGTCGTCAGCGCCTGGCGCGCGGCGGAGAGCGTGAACGGCTGCGGAAGCCCGCGCAGCACCGCCGCAGCTTTGAGAGGAGCGTTCGGGAGCAGAACGATGTCGCCCGGGAGTCGCAGGATCGCGCCGGCGCTCGCGGCTGCGCCGAGCTGCTGAGGACCGAGCCGCATCGCAACGAGCTGGGATTGCTCGGGCGCGTTGAACGGATGCTGCTCGAGCAGGGCTGACAGCTGTTCGATCGACGACTCGACGTCCGCTCGCAACGAGGGCCGGGCACCGCGAGGACGCAGCCTTCCGCGATCCTCGGCGATGTCGCGAGTTGCGGCGACGAGGCCGTCGAGGAGTCGCGCGTCGGGGAGCTGAAGGCCACGAACCACGTCGGAGCGGGCAATCCCACTATCGAGCAACGCGGTGCCGGGATGCGCGCATACCGCGGCTCGCAGATCCGTACGCCACCGATCCCACTGCGCCGCATCAATCAACCACTCGCCATTGGCGACGATGCCCGCCGGGAGTGGATCCGGGATCGGCACGCCGAGCGCTCCGAGCAGCGAACGGCTCGCCGCGCCGCGACGGGCAATCTCGGATGCGAGGTCGGCACTTCCGGTGGCGTCACGCAGCGCTGCAGCGCGCGCTCGCCCCGCGCCGCGACGCCGCAACGGCGGGGGCAACGGATCGAGCACCGTTGCACCGCCGAGCACGTGACGCAGACCCGGATCGCGCAGGAGCACCCGGTCACCCACCGCGAGCGGGAGCGGCGTCTCCAGTGTGAGTCGCGCCACCATGCCGGCGCTCGCCGCGTCCTCGGGTCCGATGCGACGCACCACCGCAGGAACGGCCGCCGAGCCGATGTGGAGCACGACGTGACCAGAGAGGGCTCCGGCGTCGGATCGGAGGTCCACGATGGTGGTCAGCCGCCAGGCGTCGGGGGTGAGCAGCGCATCGCCGCGGTGCACGTCGTCGTGCGGGACTCCTCGCAGGTTGACCGCGACGCGCGCCGGTCCCCGAACCTCGTCAGCCGGCCGGCCGAGGCGCTGCAGCGCTCGAACGCCCACCCGCCTCGTCCCGAGCTCGAGCACGTCACCGCCCCGCAGCGTTCCCGCACCGAGTGTTCCGGTGACGACCGTACCGCTGCCTTTGATGGTGAATGACCGGTCGACCCAGAGCCGGACGCGGGTCCCCGGATCGGGTCGCGGCAATGACCCGGCGAGGTGGTCGAGCGCAGCACGAAGCTCGTCGAGGCCCGCGCCGGTGGTGCCGGAGACGTTCACCGCGGCGAGTCCCGCAAGGCTCGTTGACGCGAGGCGCGCGAGCGACTCCTCGGTCGCCGGAACTGGGTCTGCGAGGTCGCTGCGCGTGACGGCGAGCAATCCGTGCCGAACACGCAGCGCGTCAAGGGCACGGACGTGCTCGTCGGTCTGCGCCGCCCACCCCTCGTCAGCCGCGACGACGAGGAGAGCCGCGGGGACGGGCCCGACCCCGGCGAGCATGTTGGTGGTGAACCGCTCGTGGCCGGGGACGTCGACGAAGGCGATCTCCTGTCCCGATGGCAACGTCGTCCACGCGTAGCCAAGGTCGATCGTCATGCCCCGCCGGCGTTCCTCCGCCCAGCGATCGGGTTCCATTCCAGTGAGTGCCCGCACCAGCGTCGACTTGCCGTGGTCCACGTGTCCCGCCGTGGCGATCACCTGCACGCGAGTACCGCGCTGATCAGGACGGGGTCGGCGTCGGCTGGCACGCAGCGCAGATCGAGAAGGCAGCGGCCGTGCTCGATGCGGCCGACGACGGCGGGGTCGCCGAGTCGCAACGGCTCCGCATACGACTCCGGGAGGCTGACCGCCCACCCCGGCAGCTCGACACCGGGACCACTGCCGCCACCGACCGTCCCGACGGCCGCGGTCAGCTGAGCGGGTGCGCCCACCGCGACGACGACCGCCTCAGTGCGAGCACGCAGGTCGTCCGGGTCGGCATGGACTGCGAGTGCCGTCGGCGTGGGCGGGCCCGTCAACGTGGCCTCGAGCGCCGCAAGGGTGAGCTTGTCGACGCGAAGCGCGCGAGCCAGCGGGTGGCGGCGGAGCCGCGCCACGAGGTCCGCGCGGCCGGCGATGATCCCGGCCTGGGGTCCGCCGAGGAGCTTGTCGCCGCTGGCCGTCACGAGATGCGCGCCCGATCTGAGTGCGGTGGCGATGTCCGGCTCGTCGGGGAGCGAGCGATCGGGGGCGAGGAGTCCCGATCCCACGTCGACCACCAGCGGAGGTCCCAGCGTCGCGAGCTCGTCGATGCCGACCGCTCCGGTGAACCCGGTGAGCCGGAAGTTCGACGGGTGCACCTTGAGCACGCACCCGGTGCGGTCACCGACGGCGGCGGCGTAGTCCGCAAGCGTGGTGCGATTCGTGGTGCCCACCTCGTGAACGATCGCGCCGGTGCTCTCGACAAGCTCCGGCAGCCGGAAGCCGTCGCCGATCTCGACGAGCTCGCCGCGGCTCCAGACCACCTCGAGCCCGGCGCTCAGCGTGGTCATCGCAAGCACGAGCGCTGCAGCCCCGTTGTTGACGACCATCACGTCGCCCGCATCGGGCAGCGCGTCGCGCAGCGCCGCAAGCACGCCACGTCCGCGAGCCGCGCGCGTGCCGTCGCGGAGGTCGTACTCGACATCGACGTAGGCCGACGCTGCGAGCAGCGCTTCGCGCGCCGCGCTGGAGAGGGAGGCGCGGCCGAGGTTGGTGTGCAGGATCGTCCCGGTTGCGTTGAGCACCGGCGTGAGCGCGGTTGCGCGAGCCGGGAGGTGGCTCACGATGTCCTCGACGATCCGCTCGATCGCAACGGTCGAGGCTCGCACGCGGTCCTGCGATGCGTGGATGGTCGTGCGAACGATGGCACGCCCCAGGCGCTGCTCCGCCTCCACGAGGCGTGGGTCCTGCAGCAGCACATCAGTCGACGGGATGCTGCGCCGCGGGTCGCTGTGCATCGGCCCCCTTCGATCGATGAATGGCGGAGGCGGACGGGAATCGAACCCGCCTGACCGGGATACTCGGTCACACTGATTTTGAAGATCAGGAGGGCCACCAGGCGCCCAGACGCCTCCGCGACGAGGGTACGGGGAATGGCGACGCCGGCGTCGCGAGCGCGAGGCCCGAATTGGGAAGATCGATCACATGCGACTGACGGAATACGCCCACGGCGGTGGGTGCGCCTGCAAGATCCCGCCCGGCGAGCTCGAGGAGATGATCGAAGGCCTCATCGGCGTGCCGTCCGAGTCACTCCTTGTCGGGCTCGATCCCGATGACGACGCCGCAGCGGTCCGCCTCGACGGCAATGGCATGGCGGTGCTCAGCACCGTCGACTTCTTCACGCCGGTCGTGGACGACGCGTACGACTGGGGCCGCATCGCGGCCGCGAACGCGCTCTCCGACATCTATGCGATGGGTGGGCATCCGATCCTCGCGGTGAACCTTCTGTGCTGGCCTCGCGAGGTATTGCCACCCGGTCTCGCGCGCGAGGTGCTGCGTGGCGGTCTCGACGTCGCCCGTTCAGCGGGATGCCCGGTTGCGGGAGGACACAGCGTCGACGACCCGGAGCCGAAATACGGCATGGCGGTCACCGGTCTCGCGGCCGCAGACCGGCTCCTGCGCAGCGACGCGGGCGTCGCCGGGGTGCCGCTGACGCTGACGAAGCCACTCGGCATCGGCGTGCTCAACAGCCGGCACAAGCAGACGGGAGAGGTGTTCCCGCAGGCCGTTGCGACGATGGTGCAGTTGAACGCTGCCGCATCCGCAGCGGCGCTCGCCGCGGGTGTGCGGTGCGCGACGGACGTCACGGGGTTCGGTCTGCTCGGTCACCTGTACAAAGTGGTGCGCGCGAGCAATCTGACCGCCGTTATCGACGCAGGAGCGGTGCCGTATCTCGAAGGCGCCCGTGATGCTCTTGCAGCCGGGTACGTCAGCGGCGGCACGCGGCGCAACCTGGAGTGGGTCGACCCGCACGTACGGTGGGGTGGTCGTGCCGCCACCGATGAGGGCGAGCGCCTGCTGCTTGCGGACGCCCAGACCAGTGGCGGGATGCTGATTGCGGGGGAAGTCCCCGGCTATCCGGTCATCGGCGAGCTGCGACCGAGAGGGGAGTGGGCGATCGAGGTTCGATAAGAGCGCACAGCCTCCCGTATCGCCGCCCCGGGGAAACAGGACATTCGGTCTATGCTGGTTCTCGGTGGCAACACGAAAAGGAGCGCGCCCGGCGACGCTTGCAATCGACGTCGGCGGTACCGGACTCAAGGCATCGGTGCTTGATGCGACGGGAAAGCTCATGGCCGACCGAGTACGGATCAAAACGACGTATCCGTGCCCTCCGGACCAACTCGTCGACATGCTCGCGACGTTGGTTGCACCGCTCCCGGCGGCCGATCGCGCATCGATCGGATTCCCCGGGGTCGTCAGGAGAGGCATCCTGTTGACAGCGCCCGATTTCGTCACGAGGTCGGGCCCCGAATCGCCGGTTTCCAAGAAGCTGCTCGCGGCCTGGACGGGCTTCGATCTGGGCGGAGCGATGGCCGCGAAACTCGGTCACCCGGTCCGCGTCGCCAACGACGCTGACATCCAGGGACTCGACGTTGTGAGTGGCACTGGAGTCGAGCTCGTCGTCACCCTCGGCACGGGAGTCGGAACGGCGCTGCTCGTCGACGGCAAGCTCTCGTTGCATCTCGAGCTCGCGCATCACCCGTTCCGCAAAGGTGAGACGTACGACGAACAACTCGGCAACGCTGCCTTGGAGCGAATCGGCGCGAAGAAGTGGCGGAAGCGCGTCCGCGAGGCGTTCGACAACTTCCAGGTGCTCATCAACTACGACCGGTTGTATGTCAGCGGTGGTAACGCAAAACACCTGGAGGGGCACGTGGACGGGTCAGTCACCATCGTCGGCAACATGGCCGGGATTCTCGGCGGCATCAAACTCTGGGAGCATCCCGAGAGCTGAAGCACATCGCTCGGGCAGTGACTATCACCCAACAACGTTGACAGGAGGCGGTATGCAACTCGGGATGGTCGGACTCGGGAGGATGGGTGCGAATCTGGTCGAGCGGCTTGGCAAGGACGGCCACGAGTGCGTGGTCTTCGACGTCAATCCCGCAGCCGTCGCAAGGACTGCGGGCAGGCACGCACAGGCGTCGACGTCCATCGCCGACCTGGTGGCGAAGCTCGAGAAGCCGCGCGCCGTGTGGGTGATGGTGCCGGCAGGTGTGACGGGCGGCACCGTGCGGGAGCTCGCGCAATCGCTGGAGGCCGGCGACATCATCATCGACGGCGGCAACAGCTACTACCGGGACGACATCGAGCGCGCGCGTCAGCTCCGCGAACGCGGCATCCACTATGTCGACTGCGGGACGAGCGGCGGTGTGTTCGGGCTCGAGCGGGGATTCTGCCTCATGATCGGCGGCGAGGATTCGGTGGTCGGCCACCTCGATCCGATCTTTCGGACCATCGCGCCGGGTGTGGACGCGGCGACGCGAACCCCGGGCCGCAAGGGGCCGGCGAGCCACGCGGAGAACGGCTATCTGCACTGCGGCCCAAACGGTGCCGGCCATTTCGTGAAGATGGTGCACAACGGCATCGAGTACGGCCTCATGGCCGCGTATGCCGAGGGACTCAACATCCTCAAGAATGCCGACGTCGGCCTGCGGGCACAGGAGGAGGATGCGGAGACCACTCCGCTGCGAGAGCCGGATGCGTACAAGTACCAGCTGAACATCAGCGACATCGCCGAGGTCTGGCGCCGCGGCAGCGTCATTGCGTCGTGGTTGCTCGACCTCACGGCCGCCGCGCTCATCGACGATGCGGAGCTGAGCGATTTCAGCGGCCATGTCTCCGACTCGGGCGAGGGGCGGTGGACTGCTCTCGCGGCGATCGATGAGGGTGTACCGGCGCCGGTGATCAGCGCCGCGCTGTTCGCGCGCTTCGAGTCGAGGGGCGACGCTGACTACGCCGACCGTCTGCTGAGCGCCATGCGAAAGCAGTTCGGCGGTCACAACGAGAAGGCGACGTGATCTCATGTCCGCGACGGTGACCGAGGTCGCCTCGGACGCACTCGTCTTCTTCGGCGCCAGCGGAGACCTTGCGCACAAGCAGATCTTTCCGGCGCTGTACGCCATGACCAAACGAGGCGTGCTGAACCTTCCGGTGGTCGGTGTCGCGCATTCGGGCTGGACGCTCGAACAGCTGCGCAACCGTGCGCGTGACAGCATCGAACACACCGCACGAGGCATCGATGATCGGCGTGCGTTCAACCACGTGCTGTCGCGGCTGCGGTACATCGACGGTGATTACGCGAGTGCGGACACCTTCGCGCGCCTGAAGGCCGCACTCGGGAAGGCCGAGCACCCAGCGCACTACCTCGCGATTCCCCCGGAGCTCTTCGGCGAGGTCATCAAACAGCTCGGGGCAGCGCGACTGGCGGGCGGCGCACGGGTCATCGTCGAGAAGCCGTTCGGACACGATCTCGCGTCGGCGCAGCGGCTCAACCGCGTTGCGCATGCGGTCTTCCCCGAGGACTCGATCTTCCGGATCGACCACTTCCTCGGCAAGGAATCGGTCGAGAGCATCCTGTATTTCCGTTTCGCGAACTCGTTTCTCGAGCCGCTCTGGAACCGTGACCACGTCGCGAGCGTGCAGATCACGATGGCCGAGCGCTTCGGCGTTCGCGACCGCGGAGCCTTCTACGATGCCACCGGGTGCCTGCGAGACGTGGTGGAGAACCATCTCTTCCAGGTTGTGGCGTTGCTGGCGATGGACGCGCCGGCGAGTGTGGCAGCCGATGATGTGCGCAGTGAGAAGGTCAATGTCCTTCGGTCGATGCGCCCGTTGCAGCGTGGCGACATCGTGCGCGGTCAGTACACCGGGTATCGGAAGGAGAAGGGCGTGGCGGCGGCCTCGGACGTCGAGACCTACTGTGCCGTGAGACTCCACATCGACTCGTGGCGCTGGGGCGGCGTTCCCTGGTACATCCGAGCAGGCAAGCGTCTCGCCGCGACGGCGACCGAAGTGCTCGTCGAGCTCAAGCCGCCACCGCAACGTCTCTTCGAGGATCCTCCCCAGCAGACGCGGCGAGCGAATTACATGCGCTTCCGTGTCGAGCCCGGCCCTGCCATCGCGATGGGAGCGCGTCTCAAGGAATCGGGCGAGGAGTATCTCGGCGCTCAGCGAGAGTTCTCCCTGCTCGAGGAGGAACGTCGCGCCGAGGAGCCGTATGACCGGCTCCTGGGCGATGCGATGCTGGGCGACGGCACGCTGTTCACCAGCGAGGCGGCGGTCGAGGCAGCGTGGACGGTCGTGGATCCGATCCTGAAACGGCACGATCGTGCCATCGCCTACACACCCGGAGGGTGGGGCCCGGAGCAGGCGGCTGCGCTCCTCGAACCCGGTATGGCATGGCATAACCCCGCGCAGTAATCAGGAGACCTCGCGATGAAGAGCACAGCTGACGCCGACGACGAGATGCTGGTCGACTTTCTTCGCGGCCAGCGCGAAACGGTGCTGGCGATCGTCAACGGGTTGGACGAAGCGGCATGGCACCGCTCTGTCGTCCCCACGGGGTGGACCCCGGCAGGGCTGCTCGAGCATCTGGCCGGCGCGGAGTGGCACTGGTTCCAGGGCGTCGTCCTCGGCAAGGAGCCGGAGCTCCCGGGCGATGTCGATGAGGATCTGCCGCCCTATGACCCCTTGACGGTGGTGTTCACATCCGATGCGCCGTCCGAAGAAGTTGTCGCCTTCTACCGGGACCAATGCGCGCAGTCAGACGCGGTGCTGGCGACCACGCCGCTTTCAGCGAAACCGTTGGGCAAGCATTGGGACTTCGAGCCGCCGAATGTTCGCTGGGTGGTCCTTCACATGATCGAGGAGACGTCGCGTCACGCAGGGCATCTGGACATCGCGAGGGAGCTCCTCGACGGCAGGACGCGGCTGGGCCCTCGCTGACCTTCAACGCAAGGAAACATCGCTGCGCGACGGCTCACGACCGCGCTATCCGACTCGCCGGTAGCTCCACACCGCGAGCGGGACGAACACGACGAGCACGCCTGCGAGCCAGAGGACGCTCTCCCACAGCGACGGGTTCAGCGGGAACGCCGGGCCACCGAGAGCCATGGAGCGCATCGCGTTGATCACCAGGGTGACCGGTTGATTGTTCGCGAATCCCTGCAGCCAGCTGGGCATCGTCGCGATGGGGACGAACGCGGAGCTGACGAACGTCAGTGGGAACAGCCAGATCAGACCGAAGGCCTGCACCGATTCCTCGTCCTTGATCGCGAGCCCGATGAACGCCGATACGGCGCACACGGTGACGCCGAACGCTTCGGCGAGCAGCACCATTCCCACGGCGCCGACGACTCCATTCTGGAAGCGGAACCCGACCGCGTAGCCCACGGCGACGATGACCAGGACCACGATCAGCATCCGAATCGAGTCAGCGATGAGCCGGCCGGCCAGCACCGCAGAGCGAGCCATCGGCATGGCGCGGAACCGGTCGATGACCCCCTTTTTCGCCTCCTGCGCCAGTGCGATTGCCGTCGCGAAGGTTGCGAAGGCCGCAGTCTGTCCGATGATCCCGGGCATCAGGTAGCTGACATACCCGCCCGAACCTGGCGCCGCGATTGCGCCGCCGAACACATAGCGGAAGAGCAGCACGAAGATCACGGGTTGCACGACGGTGAAGACGAGGTACGCCGGGACGCGCATCCACACCAGGAGGTTGCGCCGGGTGATGACGAGCGCGTCGCTGATCGCCCAGCGCGCGTTCTGCGCGGCGCTCGGGCGCAGCCTCGCGTCCACCGGTTCGGCGATCGCGGTCACGATGCGACCCCGGCAGCGGGAGTCTTGCGGCCCTTGGCCGCGCCGTCGGGCTCGACCTCGGCTGCATGGCCGGTGACCGCAAGGAACACGTCATCGAGCGACGGTCGGTGCAGGGCCAGATCCTCGGTCGCGACGCCGGCGGCATCCAGGCGTCGAACGGCGTCGACGAGCGCGGTCGATCCGCCGCTCCCCACCGGCACCTTGATGCGCTTGGCATCGGTCTCGACAGTCGGAGATGTCGCGGACAGCCCGGCGACGGCGCGCAGCGCGTCATCGAGCTTGGTGCGATCGGGGACGGTGAACTCGAGGAGGTCACCACCGACCTGATCCTTGAGCTGATCCGGCGTTCCCGAGGCGATGACCTGGCCGCGGTCCACGACGACGATCGTGTTGGCGAGCTCATCGGCTTCGTCGAGGTACTGGGTGGTCAACAGGAGCGTGGTCCCGCGGCCGACGAGCTCGCGGATGATGGCCCACATGCCGAGTCGCCCGTGCGGATCGAGGCCCGTGGTCGGCTCGTCAAGAAAGAGCACGGAGGGCTCGGCGATCAGGCTCGCCGCGAGGTCGAGCCGTCGCTGCATGCCTCCCGAGTACGTCTTTGCCGGCCGATCCGCCGCATCGGCGATCTCGAAGCGTTCGAGCAACTCCGCGGCGCGACCCTTGACGGTGGAACGGGGCATGTGGCTGAGGCGCCCCATGATCTCGAGGTTCTCGCGGCCGGTCAGCTCGAGCTGGATCGCCGTCGCCTGACCGGCGAGACCGATCCGGCGCCGGACTGCTGCGGCATCACGAACCACGTCGCATCCCTCGATGACGACGCGCCCGGAATCCGGGTGCAGCAGCGTGGTCAGAACGCGCACCGCGGTGGTCTTGCCGGCGCCGTTGGGTCCAAGCATGCCGAGCACACTGCCGCGAGGGACGGTGAAGTCGATTCCGCGCAGCGCATGCACCTTGCCGAAGGACTTGTGCAGCCCGGAGACCTCGATGGCGGAATCGGTGTTGGGGGGAGGCATGGACGCACGAGGATAGAGCAAGAGGCCCGAAGGCCTGTCTCGTCGCGGGGCCTGGCTCCTCCGACCCCTTCGCGCCGCGCTATTCTCGCGACCATGCCGGGCATCCTCGATCAGATCGGCAACACGCCGATGGTGCGGCTGCGCCACCTTGTCCCGGACAACGGTGGCCGAGATCTGGATGAAGCTCGAGTACCGCAACCCGACGGGCTCGATGAAGGATCGCATGGCCCTCGGCTTGCGGAGCAACTCGGTCCGGCGGCGGTCATCGCGACGATCGCGGTCGACACCGGGTTCAAGTACACGAGCGTGGCGCCGTATCAAGGCCTCGGCGGCTGACTCCTCCGTTGCCGCTCGCGACGCCCGGATGCTGTGCTTACGCCTCGTTCGCGGTGAGGACTTGGCGCAGCTTGTGTGCGAATTCCTCGGGCTTCCCGGCATACCCGGAGTCGCCGCCCACGAAGCCGCCGTGGTGGCTCGGGAACACCGTCGTCTCCTGGCCAAGCCGCTCGGCTGTTGCGTCCGACGTTCGCCCGGTGAAGACCCCTTCGGACTCTTCGCCTCGAGCGATGACGATGCGAGTCGGTGCCGCGGACAGGGCGGCGAAGTCGGGCTCGTAGCCGGCCACCGCCGCGGAACGATCCGAGAGCAGCGGGTCGTCACGGGAGCCGTTGTCCTCGCTCGGCATCCCGAACTGAGCAGGATCCGGAATCGGTTGCGCGAAGTACTCCTCGGTGAATGGTCCGTGCCATGACGTCATGCCGATGAAGGCGGCCATGCCGGCACCCCAACCCCTGTCCACATAGACCCGCCGGAATCCATCCAGCGCCTTCCCGGCGGCCTCCGCGTCGGGCAGCATCTTCACCATCGGTGGCTCGTGCGCGACCAGTACCGTGATGTCGTTCGGGTGGGCCGCGACAAGCGCGAGGGCGGTCACGGCGCCGCCGCTGCTGGCGAACATCTCCACAGGGCCGACGCCGAGCGCCGCGATGACGGCGTGCACGTCCTCTGCCTGCTCGGTGGGGACGCTGTCGATCCGGTTGTCGTGGCGGACGCTGCGACCCAGTCCGCGTGGGTCATACGTGATGACGGTGCGGTCGGGGAAGTACGACGCCAACGTGCGGAAACCGCCGGCATCCATCGGTTGCCCGATCATGAAGAGCGGTGGACTCCCGTCGGCGGTGGGCAACGGTCCCTCGACGTCATAGACGATCTCGGCGTCGGCGGTTTCAAGCGTGTGCGTCTGCATGCGTGCTCCTCGTGGTCACCTGCAGTTCAGCAGACGCGACACGGGACCGTCAAGAATCGCCCTGCGACGTTTCGGACCGTGAGTCAGGCGGCCTCTTCGGTGTCGCTCGCGGACGTCAGCCGACGGCAACACTCGCTGAGGATTCGCCGGCCACGTCACGCAGCGTCCGTCCGCGAAGACGCAGAACCGCCCAGGATCCGGCCAAGCCGATGACGCTGACAACCACAACGATCCCGAGGATCGGGGTCGGCACCGTCAGCAGCTTCAGTCCTGAGACGAGCAACACGGCGCTCAACGCTCCCCTGAGGAACACTGTCGGTGCGTACGAGGAGACCGTGGCTCCGATCAGGACGCCGGGAATGCTCCCGATCAGGATCGAGGCCGTGAGCCCGAGGGCGAAGTCGCCAAAGAGGACGTGGGCAAGCGCGGCAGATCCCACCATCGGGATCGCCTGAGCAAGGTCGGTACCGACCATCTGCGAGCCCCGCAGGCGCGGGTACAGGAAGAGCAGCAGGATGATCACCAGGGTTCCGGAGCCAACCGACGTGATCCCGACGATGAATCCGATCGACGCGCCGATCGCCAGGGTTGGAGCCGTCTTCACCCTCAGCTTGCCCTCGACGGTCAGGCCCCGCGGCCCACGGAGGTCGAGGATCATCTTCAGTCCCAGGGCCACGACTGCCACAAGCAGAACACCACCGAGCGTGACGCTGACGATGGTCTGGATACGGGTGCCGTCACCGATCCATTTGAGAAAGACGACGCCGAGGAACGCGGACGGAACCGAGGCAACGGCGAGCCACGCCACGAGTCCCCACTGGACCGTGCCTCGGCCCGCATGTACGGCCGCGCCAACGGGCTTCATGATCAGCGAGGCGACGAGGTCGCTGGCGACCGCCGCGACCGGCTGCACGTGAAACAACAGGACGAGCACGGGGGTCATCAGAGCGCCGCCCCCCATACCCGTCAGGCCGACGGCGCAGCCGACGATCAGGCCGGCCAGCGCTATGTAGAGATCGATATGCACCCCGGACCCCCTTCAGCGATTCCCCATCTCCGCGCCCGCGTTTGACGCCCTCGCACCATTCTCGCGAGTAGCGTTTCCAACAACAAGGGGGATCAAGCGATCGAATGCATCGGATCGTCCGATGAATCGCGCGCCGAGCATGCGTCCTCAGATCACGCCTATCGGAGTTCACGGACGTGGCCCAATCCGCACCTGGCGGGGAGCGTCAGCGCGGCAAGATCCGGTCCACTGCTATCGTCCGCGCGACCGCTGGTAGGTCGCATCCACTTGGGAGCTCCTCGTGCCAGACACGACGTGTCACATGTCGATCTCGCTTGACGGCTTCGTCGCCGGTCCGGACCAGAGCCTGGACAACCCGCTGGGGAAGCGGGGCCGGGAGCTGCACGGTTGGCACATCGGCGATCCGCGGGCGACCGAGGCCGACACGGTCGCGGCCGGGTGGCTCATGCGTCCCCGGGGCGCGTACGTGATGGGGCGGAACATGTTCGGCCCGATCCGCGGTGACTGGGACGAGGCATGGACCGGCTGGTGGGGCCCGGAACCGCCGTATCACGCGCCGGTGTTCGTACTGACCCATCACGCTCGCGATCCCATCCGGATGGAGGGGGGGACGACGTTCCACTTCGTCACCGAAGGGTTCGACGCGGCCTATTCCGCGGCATGTGAGACCGCCGGCGACAGCGGCGTGGACATCGCCGGCGGGGCGTCGACCGTACGGCAGGCGCTGTTCGCTGGGGTGATCGACGAGCTCACCCTCGACATCGCGCCTGTCCTGCTCGGCTCGGGGGAGCGCATCTTCGACGGGATCGAGCATTTCGACTTCGAGCCTGTCGAGGTCTTGCACTCACCGCTGACCACCCACATCCGCTACCGCCGGATGAGTTCTTGAAAGCAGGCAAGGTGAGTCTTCGTGCAAGGAGCCCTGGAGCGGGAGACCGGATTCGAACCGGCGACATCCAGCTTGGAAGGCTAGCGCTCTACCAACTGAGCTACTCCCGCTTGGCGCCCATGGTACCGGTCGGCTGACGAGAGGGACCGTCAGCCTGTAGCCTGCGCCCGCACCGGCTTGATCACGGAGGGCAACGGCCATGGCGACCACCTGGTCCCGGCGCGGCGTCCTTGCCGAGCGAGGCTGGGGGCTCGCCGTCAGCCTGCTGCTGATCCCCGCGATTCTCGGCACCAACCTCATCTACGACGGGCTCAACCATGGCCCGAATCGCGTCTTCCTCAGGACTCCGCTGGATGAGGCGCTGCCGGTCGTCCCGATCTTCGCCATCCCATACGTCTCGCTGATCCCGTATATCGGCGTCAGCCTCGTCGCATTCCTCTTCTTCCGCATCCGTGTCTATCGCTCGGCGGCAATCACCATGATCGTCGTCTGGTTCATCAGCTACGCCTTCTACTTCTTTCTGCAGTCGTACATCGCGCGCCCACCAGTCACGGGAACAGATCCGTTTTCCGGCATGATCCGGAGTGTCTACGCGAGCGACCAGCCGTTCAACGACTTTCCCAGCCTGCACACGTCGTTGTCGACGATCATCGCGATCCACTGGTGGCGCGCCGACCGGCGTGCCGGCATCGCTGCGGTCATCTGGACCGCGCTCATCGTCATGTCGACGGTTCTCATCAAGCAGCACTACCTCGCCGATGTCGCCGGCGGTCTCGTGCTCGCGGGCGTCACGTCCTGGGCGGTGATCCGGGCGACTCGCGCCTAGACCGCGCGGCTGCGCTACGATTCCCACGACCGATCAGCACGACATATGGAGGGCACGGATATGGCACCAGCGATTGCGCCGACCGCGCACCTGACCGACGTCGTGCCCGGCGGCTCCGCCGCCTGATCGTTCGGCTCCGCACCGCATGCTGGTGCGCGGCCGTCACCGGGGCTCCGGGCTCCCAGTCCAGTATGGAGTTCCCTCTTGTCTCACGATCTCCGCCGTCTCACCGCGCTTGGGTGGAACGGCACGCTCGAGTCGGCGTTCGCTGACGCCGCAACCCGCGACTGCCTCCGAGGCCTCGTTTCGCGCGTCGACGGACGTGTTGTCACGGTGGTTACCGGGGATGCAACGCTGCGCGTTCCGCTTGCGCCAACCCTCGCCGGCGCGCCCGACGATGGGGGAGTCACCACCGGCGATTGGCTGGTCATCGATGACGGCATCGCGGTGGCGCTGCTCCCCCGACGCAGCGTCATGATGCGACGCGCAGCGGGCATCGCCACGACCGGCCAGGCAGTTGCCGCCAACATCGACCTTGTCTTCATCACGGTCGCGCTCGGCGGCGCGATCAGGCTCCGCCGGATTGAACGCTCGCTGGCCATGGCGTGGTCGAGCGGAGCGACACCGGTGGTGCTGCTCACGAAGTCGGATCTGAGCGCCGACCTGACCACCGACCTTCGCGAGGCGCGATCGGTTGCCGCCGGCGCCGAGGTTGTCGCCGTCAACGCATCGGGTGAGGGTGTCGAGCACGTCCGCGTCCTCCTTCCGCGCGGCGCGGTTGCGGTGCTTGTCGGGCCGAGCGGGACCGGCAAGTCGACGCTCGTCAATCGCCTCGCGGGCGCCGCGGTGCTTGCGACGGGCGATGTGCGTGCTGACGGCAAGGGCCGGCACACGACAACGCGACGCGAGCTCATCGAGCTCCCCGGCGGTGGGTTGATCATCGACACGCCCGGCACACGCGAGCTCGGCCTCTGGGACGCCGGCGCGGGCATCGAGGAGGTATTCGGAGATCTCACCGACGTCGCCGCGAGCTGCCGCTTCCGCAACTGCAAACACGAGCGCGAGCCCGGATGCGCAGTGCGCGCTGCCGCGGCCGAGGATCCGAGCGTGCTGGCGCGGCTCGAATCGAAGCGCAAGCTTGAGCGCGAACAGGAGCGTCTCGACGCGGCGCGCGACCTTCGCGTCCTTGCCGAGCGGCGCCGCGAACTTCGCAAGCGCGCTCGAGCGATCAGACAGAACTCGTCGTAGCTCGTCGCGCGATTGCGGAGAACGCGGTCCCAGCTCGCCCGCGCGATGCAGGAGGCGGCCGGTCCGGGCTTAGACGGAGCTGGCCGCCGGGCTCGGGCGGCCGGGCATGCCGTCGCCGGGATGACCCGGGAAGCCGTGCGGCGTGAAGGTCATCGCCCCGAGCACCTGGATGCCGTCGGCGGTGATGTGTGTCAAGTCGGTCTCGATCCCCTGCGCGACGATGTAGATGCCGGCTTTGACCGACGCGCTGGTCGCTGTCGCATTGCGGATTCCCTGATAGGCGGTGGCGCTCGATGTCGTGACGTACTCGAGCTGACCGTCGCCTGTGACCAGCGTGATCGTGTTTCCGCTCACCGACTGGACGCGCCCCATCACGGTCGGGACGACGATCGTGATCTCGGTCGCGGCGACCGGCGATGTCGCGCTCTTCGACGTGCCGTGGGAGCCACGCACCTGCAGCACTTCACCGACCTTGATGGCGGCGAACGTCACCTGCTTGCCTTCACGCCTGTACTTCGTCGATGAGCTGGTCGTGACCGTGAGCGTGCCGCTGAACGTTCGCAGTGTCAGCGTACCGCCGCTGATCTTCGTCACCGTTCCCGTACCACCGCCGCAGAAGCCGGCGAATCCGCCCGCGCACGGGAACCCGAACCCTCCGCGCCCGAAGGACGGAGGGTGCAGCGACGGCGATCCACTCGGCGATGGGTTGCTCGCGGTCGTGTTCGCAAGGGTGATCGAGCTCGCGCGTGTCACGACGAAGCCGGCCGCGGCGCCGACGAGCGCGATGACAACCGCGACACCGAGGAGCCGGAGCCGTCCGCGTGAGCGGCGCGGGGGCATTTCCGGCGGAGCCGGCGGAGTCGGCGGAGTCTCCCAGGTGGGCGGATCAGGATTCATCGGACAGGGAATACCGTACCGCGGCCACCTGTCGAAAATGTTACGAACGCGCCAGATGGCTCAAACGTCAGGAACGGCCGCCGAAGCGCGTCTCCATCTCGCTGACCCACGCCGAGAGCGTGCTGCGGTCCCCGATTCGCGGGAAGAGCGGTTCGCCCGCATGGAGCGCCCGACCGGGAGCCAGCCGGGTCAACTCGCCGGCGGCGGTCCCGGGCCAGGCGATCTCCGCCGCGTCGAGCCCGAGGATCGCGACGAGGCGCTCGCACGCGAACGGCACGAACGGTGACGACACGATCGCCTCGATGCGCGCGACGTTGATCGCAGTGCGCAGGATGCAGGCGACGCGCGCGTTGTCGGTCTCGTGCCAGGGCGCGCAGCGGTCGAGGTACTGGTTGCCGAGCGTCCAGAGGCTCCGCAGCGCGAATGCCGCGGGCCGGAATCGGATCGCGTCCATCTCCTCGCCGTATGTGGCGAGCGCCGTGTCCAGAGCACCAGCCAGCTCGGCCTCCTCCGGCCCGGGCTCGCCGCCGGCCGGCACGACCATGCCGAAGAGCCTCTCGGTGAGCTTGAGGATGCGTTGCACGAAGTTGCCGAAGATGCCGGCGAGATCCTTGTTCACCGTCAGCGCGAAGCCTTCCCACGTGAACTCGGCGTCATCCGACTCCGGCGCGGATGCGAGCAGCGCGTATCGCCAGTAGTCGGCGGGCACGACGTCGAGCGCCGTGTCCATGAAGATGCCGCGCTGCTGACTCGTCGAGAACTTGCCGCCGTAGTACGTCAGGTAGTTGAACCCTTTGACATAGTCGACGAGCTTCCAGGGCTCGCCCGTCCCCATGAGCGTGATCGGGAAGTTGATGGTGTGAAAGGGGATGTTGTCCTTGCCGAGAAACTCGGTGTGGCGAACATCGCGCGCGTCGAACCACCATGAGCGCCAGTCGCGCGAGCCGGGTTCGATGTCCGCCCACTCCTTGGTTGCGCCGATGTACTCGATCGGCGCGTCGAACCACACGTAGAAGACCTTGTTCTCGAAGCCCGGCCAGCCGACCGGGATGCCCCATTTGAGGTCGCGCGTGATGCTCCGGTCCTCGAGGCCGACGTTGAGCCAGTTGCGTGCGATCGACGAGACCAGGATCGGCCAGTCGTCATGCGAGTCGATCCACTCGCGAACGCGGTCCGCCATGAGCGACTGGCGGATGAAGAGATGTCGCGTGGCACGGACCTCGAGCCGCGTGCTCCCCGAAATTGCCGACCGTGCATTGATGAGATCCGATGGCTCGAGGAGGCGCGCGCAGTTCTCGCACTGGTCGCCGTTGGCACGCTCGTACCCGCAGTGCGGGCACGTGCCGATGATGTAGCGGTCCGGCAGGAAGCGCCCGTCGTCCAGCGAGTAGACCTGATCGGTGACGCGCTCCTCGACCATGCCATTCTCGCGAAGCTTCTCGGCCATGTGACGCGTCAGCTCGGCGTTCTGCGTGGAAGAGCTGCGGCCGAAGTGGTCGAACGAGAGCCCGTAGCGGCGTGCGAGGTCGGCCTGGATCTCGTGCTGCTCGGCGCAGTAGTCGGCCACACTCAGCCCCGCCGCAGCGGCGGCGAGCTCCGCCGGCGTGCCGTGCTCATCCGTTGCGCAGATGAAGAGGACGTCGTGACCGCGGAGGCGTTGATGTCGCGCGTAGACGTCCGCGGGCAGCATCGAACCCACCAGGTTGCCGAGGTGTTTGACGCCGTTGATGTACGGCAGGGCGCTCGTGATCAGATGCCGGGCCACCGGGGCATCGTACAAGGGCACCGACGACGCCCCCCCTCTCGGAGCGTCGCCGTGACAAACAGAGTATTCGCGATCGGGGCGTTTGCCACAATCGTCGGATGACGCGTTGCAACACCATCAACAGAGGTGGGCGCCTGTGACGACGCCGCCGGACTCGCGTCGCGGGTTGGGGAGGCGAGCGGCTGGTACGCTGCCCCGATGCCTGTGACGGACCCCCGGTGAAGGGGCTCATCCTCAGCGGCGGTAAGGGGACACGGCTCCGGCCCATCACCCACACCGGCGCCAAGCAGCTGATCCCGGTTGCGAACCGGCCCATCCTTTTCTACGCGATCGACGCGCTGACGAACGCCGGGATCCACGACATCGGCATCATCGTCGGCGACACCGCCGACGAGGTCCGCGCCGCCGTCGGCGACGGCTCGAAGTTCGACGCCCGAGTCACCTACATCCCGCAGGAAGCCCCGCTCGGCCTCGCGCACGCGGTCGGCATCGCGCGCGACTTTCTGGCAGGCGACAGCTTCGTGATGTATCTCGGTGACAACCTCATCGCTCAGGGCATCGGCTCGCTCGTCGAGGAGTTCGAACGCTCGAAGGCGGATACGATGATCCTGCTGGCGCGGGTTCCCAACCCGGAACGCTTCGGGGTCGCCGAGCTCGAGGACGGACGCGTGATCTCCCTCGTCGAGAAGCCCGCGGTGCCTCGCTCGGACCTGGCGCTGGTCGGCGTCTACCTGTTCTCGCCGATCATCTTCGAGGCCATTGACTCCATCGAACCGAGCTCACGGGGAGAGCTGGAGATCACCGACGCGATCCAGCGGCTCATCGACACGGGCAGGCGGGTGATGCCGCACCTCATCGAGGGGTGGTGGAAGGACACCGGTCGCCTCGACGACATCCTCGAGGCCAACCGGATGATTCTCGACACCATCGTGGCCCGGACCGACGGGACCGTCGGCGAGGACGTCCGTCTCCACGGCAAGGTGGTGATCGAGGCAGGAGCCACGCTGCGCAACTGTGTCGTCCGCGGCCCGGCGGTCATCGGCAGCGGAACGGTCGTCGACAACGCCTACATCGGGCCGTTCACCTCGATCTACTACGACTGCGTCGTGCGCAATGCCGAGATCGAGAACAGCATCGTGCTCGAGGGCACTCGCATCCACGACATCGCGGGCAAGATCGACGGGTCGCTCATCGGCAAGGAGTGCGAGGTCTGCAAGTCGCCGGCCCGACCCACCGCGGTGCGTCTCATGCTCGGCGACCACTCGCGCGTCGAACTCTGACGGTGCACCGCTGAACTACCTCGTGCTCGGCGGGTCCGGCCAGCTTGGCGGCGACCTGACCGACGCAGCCCGGCGGCGCGGGGACCGCGTGACCCCCCTGGGGCACGCGGCATGCGACATCACCGATGCCGTCGCGGTGCGCATGGCGATCGCGGCGAGCGCCGCCGAGGTGGTGATCAACGCCGCCGCGTGGACGCGCGTGGACGCCGCCGAAGACCACGAGGACCAAGCGGAGGCGGTGAACGCAACGGGCGCCGGGATCGTCGCCGGCGCATGCGCAGCCGCCGGCGTGCGCCTGTGCCACATCAGCACCGATTACGTGTTCGACGGGACCGCGACCGAGCCGATCGACGAGGACGCCGAGCCGAACCCGCGATCAGCCTACGGCCGCACGAAGCTCCACGGCGAGATGGCGGTTCGTGCCGCGTGTGCCGATCACCTCATCGTGCGCACCGGCTGGCTGTACGGACGCCAGGGACCCAACTTCGTCCTGACGATGCTCCGCCTGGCCGCGGAACGGCCGCAGGTCCGGGTGGTGAACGATCAGCGCGGCGCCCCCACGTGGAGCGGTCACCTCGCTCCCGCCGTCCTCCGGCTCACGGAGATCGCGTCACCAGGGACGTACCACCTCAGCAGCAGCGGCGTCGCGACGTGGCACGACCTCGCGCTGCGAGCCATCCACGCTCGCGGGCTGACGGCGCAGGTGGTCCCGATCACCACCGCTGACTACCCGACGCCCGCTTCGCGTCCGGCGTATTCGGTGCTGGACAACCGGCGCTGGCGTGAGCTGGGGGAACCGCCGCTGCCCGCGTGGGAGGAGGGCCTGACGGCCTACCTGCGCGAGCTCGACGCGGGGCGATGAATCAGTCGGAGTCCCTGGCGTGCTCCTGCGACCGCCGGTCCGCGGCCACGTAGATCAACCCGCCGAACAACCCCGCGTTCTTGAGGAAGTGGATGATCTGCGGGCGCCGCTCTTCAGGTTTCAGCTTCCAGAACGCGTGACCGACGTAGGAGTTGGTGATCAGCGTCAGCGCGAGGATGCGGGCGGAGAGCTTCGGGAAGATGCCGAGCGCGAACGTCGACCCGGCTGCAAGCATCGTGATGCCGTGCGCCTTGGCGAGCCTCGGATCCTCAGGCAGCATCGGCAATGCCGCCGACGCCTGCTTGGCGTATTGCTCGGCGTTGTTCACCATCCGGTATCCGGAGTACAGGAAGATCCCGGAGAGCAGGGATCGGGCGGCGGCTCGGGTCACGAATCCCATGACCCCGAGTCTAGGGCAGGCGGACGGAACGACCGGCTGTGTTGCATAGTTGGTCCATGACGGCCAGTCACCGCATGCGTGTGGTGTCGTCCTCGTTCACGAGCCGCGGCCATCGGCTCTCGTACACCGAGTACGGTGAGGGAAAGCGCTGGGTGCTGCTCATGCCCGGGCTGCTCATCCCGGTGCTGATGCAGGACCCCCTCGCCAGGGCGCTCGCGGCCGGCGGCGCGCACGTCCTGACGCTCGACCCGCTCGGGCACGGGAACTCCGATCGTCCCCGCGACAGCAAGGAGTACTCGATCCACTCGTTCGCAAAGGACGCGATCGCGCTGCTCGATCACCTTGACATCGACGAGGCGGTTGTCGGTGGGACGTCGCTCGGCGCCAATGTGACCCTTGAGATCGCGAATGTCGCGCCGCATCGGGTGCGCGGAATGATCGTCGAGATGCCGGTGCTCGAGAACGGCCTCGTCGCCTCGGTGCTCACCTTCGGACCGCTGCTCGTGGGCCTGCATTTCGGCGAGCAGGTGCTGCGCCCGGTCACCGCCGTGTTCCGCCGCCTCCCGCGATGGGCGCTGCCCTTCTGGGGAAACGTCCTCTTCGATGCGATCCGCCAGGAGCCCGGACCGAGCGCGGCGCTCCTTCGCGGCGTGTTCTTCAGCCACATCGCCCCCCAGAGCGCGCAACGCCGGGGGTTGCAGGCGCCCGCGCTGGTCGTCGGCCACCACATCGACCCCGTGCACCCGTTCTCGGACGCCGGCATGCTCATGGACGAGCTGCCGAACGCACGCCTCGTCGAGGCGGCGAACATCCTCGAGCTGCGGTTGTGGCCGCAGCGGCTCACCGCTGAGATCGGCGCGTTCGTCACCTCGTGCTGGTCGCCGCGTGCCATGGCGACATCCCGCCACCCGCGCCGTCGCACCGCCTGACGATCAGGCCGTACCCTGTGCGCGACATGTCCGAGATCGCTGCCCCACGCCCGCGCGTCCTCAGCGGCATCCAGCCCGACTTCGGCCTGCATCTCGGCACGTATCTGGGCGCGCTGCGCAACTGGGTGAGAGACCAGGACAGGTACGAGAACTACTTCTGCATCGTTGACCTCCACGCGCTGACGCAGCACCCGGACCCGGACGAGCTGCGCTCGCTGACGCTCGAGCTGGCGGCGATGTACGTGGCATGCGGTCTCGACCCCGCGCGCTGCGAGATCTTCGTCCAGTCGCATGTCCCGGCGCACACGCAGCTGTGCTGGATCCTCGAGACGCTGACGCCGATGGGCTGGCTCGACCGCATGACCCAGTTCAAGGCGCGCAGCCAGGCGCAGGGGCGTGAGCGCATCAACACGGGTGTCTTCACGTACCCCGTCCTGATGGCGGCCGACATCCTTCTTTACGACGCCGACTTCGTCCCGGTCGGCGAGGACCAGCGCCAGCACATCGAGCTCTGCCGCGACCTGGCCCAGCGCCTCAACTCGCAACGAGGCGACGTGCTCAAGGTGCCGGCGCCGCTCATCAGCACGGTCGGCGCGCGCGTGATGGGACTCGACACTCCCGACGAGAAGATGAGCAAGAGCATCGCGCGCGATCGCCCCGGCCACGCCGTGATGCTCCTCGACCCTCCTGACACGGTGCGCAGGAAGATCGCGCGGGCCACGACCGATGCCGAGCCCGCGGTGCACGACCCGGTCGGCCCCGGTGTGGCGAACCTGCTCGAGATCCACGCGGCGTTGACCGGGAGCAGCGCCGAGGCCGCGCTGCACGACTTCGAGGGCAAGACCTATGGAGTGCTCAAGGCTGCGGTCGCCGACGCGGTCATCGACGCGCTGGCCCCCATCCAGCACCGCTATGCGGAGCTGCGCGCGGACGAAGCAAACCTGCATCGCGTGCTCGCCGAGTCCGCGGCCCGGGTGCGCGTCGTTGCCGACGCGACCCTGCATCGCGTGCAGGAGGCCGTCGGCCTGCGCTGATCAGGCGGTCGCCGTCTCGATCTCCTCGAGCATGGCGTGGATCTCGGGCCGGGCGAAGTGCGCGCGCGCCGGCTCGAGCAGGTCGATGAGGCGGGCCGCCAGCCCTGCCTTGGCGTCCATGGGATGCAGCGACCCTTCCACGTATGCGGCGGTGACCTCGGCGCGCGTGTCGAAGGTGATGCGCCCGCCGTTCGCCTCGGAGCGCTCGACCACGAAGGGACCGCCGGCGATGCCGAAGACGAGCTTGTCGATCCAGTCGAGGATCGGGTTGAACGTCACCTCGCCGGGCGGACAGAACGCCCGCCGCACCTTGTCCATGATCTGGTCAGGAGTGTCGTGAACGAAGACCGCCGAGCCGGGATCGCTCTTGCTCATCTTCATCGCCGAGAAGACATCGCGAACCGAATCGGCGGGGACCGGCCAGACCGGCGGCCGGCGCAAACCGAGCAGGAGTGGATGATGCAGAGCGACGGGCTTCATCGGCGCGTCGTCGACGCCGCGGACCGCGTGCACGCGCATCTGCAGCGCGACGTCGCGGGCGATCACGTGCGCCTTGCGCTGATCGACACCTGCATGCGCGATCTGGACGCCGAGCGTGAAGATGTCCGCGGCCTGCATCGCCGGGTAGATGAGTTTCGCGAAGTCGATGCTCTCACCCTCCTGCCTGCCGAGGATGCTGATGCTCCGCTGCATGCGCGCAAGGGTGGTGTTCTTGCTGACCTCGATCACCGACGCCCAGTACGTGTCGTCATCGCGATAGAGGTCTGACGCGAGCACGAACGCCACAGCCGCTGGGTCGGCGTCGACGCAGAGGAGGGACGCTCGGAGCGCCTCGGTGAAGTACCCCGTTGCGATGCGCCGGATCAGGTCGCGATCGCCGCCGAGCTTGTCATTGATCCACGTGTGCCAGTCCGCGAGGAGGACGGAGCAGTGCACGCCGGCGGCGGTGAGATCACGGACCTTCGCCATGCTCATGAGCCCGGTGCCGAGATGGGCCTTGCCGGAGATCTCGAAGCCGATGTAGTGGCGGATCGGAATGCCCGCATCCATGAGCGGCGGCAACTCATCCGCGCCGAGCACCTCAGCGGTGTTGCGCTCGACAAGCGCCATACGTTCAGCGGTATTCACGGGCGCTGAGTGTGCCAGACCCGCTCGGGCGGGTGAGGGGTCAGTCGTCGTGCGTGTCGTCGTACGCGACGCGATGCGGCGCGACTTCGTCGAGAAGGTCGGCTTCCCAGTCGAGCAGCGCGTCGTGAAGACGCGCCGTGTTTCGTGCCTGCCAGAGCGCGGGTGGAGCGGGTACCGGAAGCACCCCTTCGAGTTCGGCGAGCTGGCGCCACATTGCTGCCGGCACCTGGCGATCGCGCTGCAGGTTGTGGTGCTCGACGCTGTCGAGCACGCGCTCGAGACGCTGCACGTGCTGAATGCGCAGCCGCCGCCGCGCCTTTTCGTCTTCGGCGCGGGCTTTCGCCGCGTCCATGTCGATGATTGCGCCTTTGAAGCTCATGTCGGTGGTCTCTCGAATCCTTCGCTGTAGAGGTTATCCAGGCTTACATAGAAGTAAACGGACCAGGGTTACGTTCGGATTACGGTCCGGGGGGCCTCAGGGTTCCGGATTCGACATTCCTTCGATCGATTCACCTTCGACGTGGCGGTTGCGCAACCCACCGTGCAGAACCGTCACACCGCCCGGTCCGATGACCTCCCACCGGCCGTCGCGCAGGACCGCCGCCGTGCGCTCGTCGATGCCGACCACCTTGGCGCTGTCGTCGAGGCCCTCCTGGGCCCACGTGACCCACGCATCTCCGAGGACGTCGAAGTGGGGCAGGATCGCGGTTCCGGGGATCAGGCCGAGGGCGTCCACCGAGCGCTCGTCGATCTCGCCGGGCCAGCTCGTCTGGACGAGGCACCACTGGCAGAGCGCCATCGCACCCGCCGATGAGCCCGCGAGCGCCGCCCCGGCGCGCCACGCGCCCGCGATCGCTTTCCAGACCCGGCTGGAGCGAAGGGTTTCGACGACGAACCCGGGATCGCCCCCGGCGATGTACACAAGACCCGCACCGGCGGCGTCTTCCGCCACCTGGGGCGAGTCGGCGTCCGCCTTGCTGCGGATGCGAAGCTCGCGGACCTCGAGGCCGATGCCCCGGAACCAGGCACGAGCGGATTCGACGGCTCCCGCCGCGTATTCCTGCGCAGCTGTGGCCACCACATAGGCTGGCCGGCCGGCGCACGCATCACGGAGGATTTCGTCCTGTCGCTCGTTGCCCGGGTGGAACTCGTCGCCTCCGACGAGGGCGAGAGGCCCGTATATCACTACAGGCAGTGTGTACCGTTTCGCCAAAAGAGGCGCCGCGAGTGCTTCCCCCTACACTCTCACCGCGCTCATGTTCGATCCCGAGAAGTACGCCTCAGCAACCGTCGTCTCGCGTCGTGACCCGGCCACTGATCTCTGGATCATCCGGATTCAAGCCGAGACCGAGGTGCCGTATCGCCCCGGTCAATACGTCACCGTGGGTCTCCAGGTGGACGGCAGGATCATCGAGCGACCCTATTCGATCTGCTCGTCACCGACCGAGGACGAGATCGAGCTCTTCATCGAGCGCGTGCCCAACGGTGAGCTCTCGGATCCGCTGTTCGCCCTCGGTGTCGGCGGTGAGCTCATCGTTCGCAAGCGAACCAAGGGCCTCTTCCTGCGTGAAGCGCCGATGCTCGACCAGCCGCATCTGTTCGTTGCCACGGTCACCGGGATCGCGCCGTTCGTCAGCCTCCTGAGAACACTGGCATCTCGCGCACGGGCCGGTGACTGGTCGCCCGTGCCGATCATCACCCTCCAGGGAGCCGCCAGGTCCGAAGAGCTCGGCTACGCCGACGAGCTGTCCGCGCTCGAGCGCGAGTTCGATTGGTTCACGTACATCCCGACGGTCAGCCGTCCCTGGGAGGACCCGGACTGGACGGGTGAGCGCGGCCGGGTCGAGGACGTCGTCCGCAAGCACGCCGATGCCGCTGGCATGCGGCCGGACAACGGCGGCGTGTTCCTCTGCGGTCATCCCGGGATGATCAGCGGCGCACGGGCGATCATGCGCCGCGCGGGTTTCGACGACAAAGCCATCCGTGAAGAGCAGTACTGGCCCGATTGATGCTCGCGTCCATCGACTGGGCGACCATCCACGACAAGGTCGGCTTCTTCATCGCGGTCGCTGCGGCCGTCGGCGCGATCGTGGCGCTGATATCGCTCGTGACCCCCTTCGTCGGGGTGGTGCTCAAGCTCTATCTCCGTCTGCTCCTGCTCGCCGTCGCGATCCAGATCGTCCTCGGCGCCGGGCTCTTCATCGGCGGTCACCGGCCGGTGCACGAGCTTCACTACCTGTACGCAGCCGGGGTCGCGGTGACGCTCGGCATCACGTTCGCGGTGAGCAGGCGCACCCCGTGGCCGGTCTCGAAACTCCCGCTCGTTGCCGGGGCGATCATCGCGACGGTGTTCGCGATCCTGGCGCTCGTCTCCGGCTGATTCGCGGGTTCAGCCCGGGGTCGCGGCCAGCCCCGGCAGCGGATCGAGATCGCGATCGGCCTGCACGACCTCGACGCTGAAGCGTGAGCGCATGCGGATCAGCCCGGCGAGAACCGGTGCCCCGAGCACGGTGACCGCGATCGCGTTGCCGGCGGCACGCACGCTGTCGTACGCGAGCGAGGTCGCCATGTAGAAGCGGCCGAACCGGGCGATCGCGCCCGTGAAGGTGAGCCCTGGTTGCCAGCCAAAGCCGGGCGTCCCCCGGTAGAACGTTGTCCAGTCCCACACATCCAGCAGCGCACCGTAGGCGAAGCCGGTGATCGCGCCGACGCAGGCCAGGATCGCGACGTCCTTCCAGCTCACCGCCCCGGTACGCCGAAGGCCGGCGACTCCGGCCAGGAGGCCGACGAACCCGCACCCGATCATCTCGTAGGGCAGCCAGGGCCCGATCCCGCCGGTCGCCACCGCCGACGCAAGAAGCGCGACCGACCCGGCGAGGAACCCGTACGACGGCCCGTACACGTAGCCGGCGGCAAGGATGAGAAAGAAGATGGGACTGAACCCGCCGAGGCCGGTGACGAGCACGAGGCGCAGCGCCGCGTCGATGGAGGCGATGGCCGCGAGCAGTGCGAAGCGGCGCGCGTCGAGCTTGCGCGTGGACGCCTCCACGAACGCGAGCACCGCGACGACGCCGATGCTCAGCGCGACCGCCGCCGCGGCGGGTGGCGAATCCGATGCTGCGAATGGCCACAGGAAGAGTGCAAGACCGGCAACCGAGATGGCGGTGACTCTCATGCAACACCTGCGGCAACGAGCTCGCTCACGACACCGGCGCCGGCGCTGACGACGCGGTCAGCGACCGAGCGTGCAAGGTTCATGTCGTGTGTGGCCAGAACAATCGAGCATCCGGCGGCCCGCATGCGCAGGACGACGCGGCAGAGCGCATCGCGAGAGCCGTCATCCATGCCCCGGGTGGGCTCGTCGAGCAGCGCGATCTGCGGCGACCCGGCCAGCACGGCTGCGATCGCCGCACGCTGACGTTCGCCGCTGCTCAGATCGCGAGGATCGCGGTGAGCGATGTGAGTCAGGCCCAGCTCGTTGATGAGGCCGGCCGCGTCACGCGCCGACCGATCATCACGCCGCACCGTCCACGCGATCTCGGCAGCCACGCTGGCGCGATGGAGGAGCGCCATCGGGTTCTGGGGTAAGAACGCAACCCGCCCCGGCGCTCGCTGGACGGTCCCGGAGATCGGGGTGAGCAACCCGGCGAGCGTGCGCAGCAGCGTCGTCTTCCCGCCGCCGTTCGGCCCCACGAGCGCCACCACCTCACCGCGTCTGCCCTCGAGCGTCACCCCCTCGAGCACGGGAGTGTGCGCGGGGCCGGTCGCCAGGTGGTCGACTCGCCATGCAACCGTTCCTGTCGGCTGAGGGCGCGCGGTCACGACCGGCGGTCGGACGAGCGCTGCAGGCACGACGGCCGGCGCGTCCGTGCTCACCGTCCTGCCGCCGCCGATCGCGATGCGCCGTCCCGGCACCCTGGCGAGCTTCTCGAATCGATGCTCCGCGACCACGATGGCAGTGCCCTGCTTCGCGAGGTCGATGAGCGTCGCCACGAGCGCCGCCGCTCCCTGGTCGTCGAGCTGCGACAGCGGTTCATCGAGCACCACAAGGCGCGGGCGCATGGCGAGGACTCCCGCGATCGCGAGGCGCTGGCGCTCGCCTCCCGACAGAGTCGCCACGGCGCGGCCGCGGAGGTGCGCGATGCCGGCGACTTCGAGCGCCTCACCCACCCGGCGGTGCATCAGTGCGGGCGCAGCGCCGATGTTCTCGAGGCCGAACGCGACATCTCGTTCGACACTTGGGTAGACCGCCTGCAGCTCGGGGTCCTGGAAGACGAATCCGACCTCTGTGGCGAGCACCCGCGTGGGCGTGGTGACCACGTCGCGCCCGCACACCTCCGCGAAGCCTGACACGGTGCCGCCGTGGAAATGGGGGACGAGGCCGTTGAAGACGCGGAGGAGCGACGACTTGCCGCTGCCGGACGCACCGGCGACGAGCGTGATGCCGTCGGGCACGTCGAGATCGACACGATCGAGCGCAGGCTGACCGGCATTCGGATAGCGATACGTGAAGCGCCGCAGCGAGGCGACGGTCATCGCCGCCATACCAGCAGCGGCGCGGCAAGCGCGAGGCAGCTGACGACCCCGGCGATGCTCACCGGGGGGGCGGTCACGTCGGGGAACGGATACCAGTCGCTGATGACTCCGGAGATGCGCAGTGCCACGAAGAACGCCGCGGCCGCGACCGCCGACGCCGCCACGACGATGTCCGCGCGATGCCACACATCCGCCGTGTAGTGGGTTCGGGTCCCGGATCCATAGCCGCGAGCCTCCATTGCCTCGGCC
This sequence comes from Candidatus Acidiferrales bacterium, assembly GCA_035534435.1. Classification (GTDB taxonomy): domain Bacteria; phylum Chloroflexota; class Dormibacteria; order Aeolococcales; family Aeolococcaceae; genus Palsa-851. The sequence continues at coordinate 2,765 of DATLRX010000033.1, read as the reverse complement.
AGCGTGATCGACCCCTCAAGCGCCGTCAGCACGACGGGCACAGCGAGATCCGGCCATTCGCGGACACGCCGCGAGCGCCAGCCACGCATGCGCTGCGCGTCGCGGATCTCCGTTGCGCTCCGGGCGATGCCTGGGATGAGGTTGAGCGCGGTACCGATCGCGGCGCCGGTGCGGGCGAGCGCGGCCGGCAGCGCATCGACGAGCGCGTGCGGCTCGAGGACCAGCGAGAGCGGCGCCGCCGCGAGCACCGCCGCCGCGATGCCGATCCCGGTGGAGAGGCCGAAGAAGGCAGCTTCCAAGGTGAGCCGACCACCGATCACCGGGATGCCCGCCGGCAGCACGAGGAAGGCATGGACCCCGGTGTGGCTTGCCAGTGTGGTGGTCGCGATGGCGATGGCTGCCGCGACGATGAGGGCGACGATCAGGCCCCGGACGGAGATGCCAGGGCGGCGGAGTGCGATCAGGATGTTGAGCGCGCAGAGCAGCACGAGCACGCGGTAGACCGGGTTTCCGGTCGCAAGCGCGATGGTCACGCCCGCCAGTGCCCACGCGCCAAGCGCTCTCGGATTCATTGCCGCCGCCGTCGCAGCCCCTGGATGCCGAGAAGCCCGATCAGCGCGGCGATGGCCAGGATCGCGATCACGAGTGCAGGGCTCAGTCCGCCGCCGGCACCAGTGGTGGAAGCGCCGAGTGTTGCGACAGGGGACGCTGCGGGCGACGACGCTCCGAGCACACCTGAGGCGCTTGCCGACCCAGGGCTTTGTGACGAAGCCGCTGTCGCACCTCCAGCGGGGTCCGGTGTCGCTGATCTGCCCGCCTGGGTTGGTCCAGGCGTCTGCGTTCCGGACGGAGGAGTCGTGCCAGGAGGCGTCGGCGAAGCACTGGCAGTCGGCTGCGGAGTCGGCGTTGGCGTCGGGGTGCTGCTTGGACAGACCCCCCTCGGCGCCACCGGCGGCGGATTCGCTCCGCCGAGTGGGTCATACCTGAAGCCGACGTAATCGCCATCGCTCAGGCTCGTCACCGATACGCCGTGCGCCGCGCTGGTCCATGTCCCGCTCGCGTCGGCGACGAAGAACACCCAGTACGAGCCGGATGACGGCAGGCACGCTGTGTACTGGGCCGGCACATTGTCGATCTGGCACACCGCTTCGCCGATACCGCCGTACAACTGCGTGGCGTACTCGAAGCCGCTGTCCTGCAGCACGGTGAGCGCCAGGATCGTTGTCGACGTGAAGCTGACGCATTGATGTTTCACCGTGGTGTCGTGCTCGATCACGATCCCAACGTGGTTCGCCGCAGCCGCCTCCGCGCAGAGCGGTGTGGCCGGTCCCGTGTGCGTGGCCGCGGATGCCGCGCCGAGCCCGATCGCGAGCAGCGGCACAACGACTGCGATGCGCAGAAGCCTTCGGACCATCGAGGTCCCTGCGCACAGGCGGGCTGATGACACCGTGCGCGCCGACCTCACGGAAGCGTCGCCCCGGCCTTGAAGCACGGCGCGGGCCCGCAGGTCAGGGGAAACGCGGCCCGTTCCAGCGCGGGCGGGACCTGGGCGGTGGTGAAGGGATCGGGGCCGGTGTCGCCGGGGAAGGTGTAGCCGCCGTTGCTGTCCTGGGTGGCGAGCAGGCTGCCGAGCGCGGTGTTGCCCCCCATGGCCCAGTTCGCGGCGACCGGGTTCCGGGCCGCGGCGATCAACGCCTGCAGCACCAGGGCGGTGGAATCGGGATCGGTCCCGGCTCCGGCCTGGTAGGGGAAGCCGCCGTCGCTGTCCTGCTGGGTGTGCAGCCAGGCGAGCGCGGTGGCGTTGCGCCCGCGCCTGCCGGTGGCGTTGAGCGCCATCAGCACCATGGCGGTGGAGTTGGTGTCGCTGGTGTCGAAGTTGGTGCCACCGTTGGGATCGTCCTTGATGAGCAGGAAGTCCCAGCCACCATCGCTGTCCTGGGCGGCGGCGAGGTGATGGATGGCGGCGCTGGGCACGGTCTGGCCGGCGGCGACCAGGGCCTGGACGGCGAGCGACTCGCTGAAGGCCTCGCCGTCACCGTAGACGCCGGTCTTGCCGTGGTAGAGGGCGTTGAGCGCGGTGATCAGATTGACGCCGCCGAAGGAGCTGGGGTTGCGATGGGCGGCGACCACCGCCTGGATGAGCCAGCCGCAGGGGCCGGCGGTGGCACAGGCGGCAGCCGCATGGGCGGCGAGATAGGTCATCACCGAGGGTCCCGAGCCGTGGCGGAGCACGGTGGGGTCGTAGCCGGCGGCGGCGGCGCCGATGGCGTACTGCGCGCTCACCGCAATGGTGCTCGACCCCTCCGGGATCGAGCCGTCCGTGCCCGACTGCTGCGTCTGCAGGTACGCGATCGCGTGCGATGCAGGGTCCACCTGCGCGACCGCTCGGCTGCTTCCGATCGATGCGGCAATTCCTGCCGCGCCCATACCTGCGGCGGTCGCGAGAGCGACCACTCTGCTGGTTCTGCCCATGTCGGTTCCCCACGCGGCGAGGGACTCCACCCTGCTGGAGTCGTCCTCGCCGCATGAGGCTTCCTCCCGTCTTGCGCGGGGATGGAGGTCGACACTTCGGGTCGGTCTCCTGACTTGCGGATCAACGCCGACGGCGGCCGCCTTCCCGGGATCGCTCCCGGTGGCACGATGGCCGCTGGCTCCCCGCTCACAGTTGCGCGACAGCGCCGGATTCCCACCGGCTTCCCGTCACCCGGAGCGTTATTCAGTTGTCGGCGTCGAGTATGCGCGCCGTCCGCCGGGATTCGTCAAGG
>DATLRX010000032.1:0-38183 GCA_035534435.1 Candidatus Acidiferrales bacterium | reverse complement strand
CAGGTGTAATTGTCTGTGCGTGATGGTGGGCGTCGGCGATGGGTGAGGGACTTTGCTGCGGCGGTGAGGGACGGACGCGTGAAAGAGTGTGTGCGTGATGGTGGGCGTCGGCGATGGGTGAGGGACTTTGCTGCGGCGGTGAGGGACGGACGCGTGAAAGAGTGTGCGTCTGATGAAGGTGAGAGGAGGTGGCCGGCGCGCGGAGGACCGAAGGTGATGCCGAAGGAGCCGTGGGTGCGAGCAGTGCCGCCCGAATTCGCGCAGCGACCGACACGGGCGCTGTCCGCGAGGTGGAGTTCGCAGCACGAGCGGACGCGACGTTCGCGAGTAGCGCGACATGCGCGAATAGCGCGGTGTGCGCGAACCTCGCGAAGTGCGCTGGACGCGCGACGTCGGTCGGAAACGCGATGTGTGCGGGAATCGCGATGTGCGCGCAATGCGCGCGATCCGCTCCATGCGCATGACACATGGAAGGCGCGAATGCTGCTAAGTAGCTTTCACCGTAGGAAGCCTGTCAACGTAGTGCGTACGCTCCCGGGGCGGATGCGTCCTGAGCTATCTGTGAACCACGTCCTAGAACCGCGGCGTCGAGTGTCTGCCGGACTCCTACGCGCCAAGGCTTGCTGGAAAAGTGTAGGCGCTACGTAGGCGAATACGTGGCATGCTCGCGCCATGGCTATTGCCGACATGTCGCCGGGTGCCGGCTATCTGCGAACCATGCCTCGCGCGCAGCAGACGAATCTCCCGTGGAGTTCCGATGAACTGACGTCGCCTCAAGGCTCACACGGGGTCCACGCTGACACGGATGCACGAGGCCGACGAGAACCGCCCACCACGCCAGCGCCGTTACTCGAGTCGGCCGCGCCGATACCTGTTGACATTTCACGCGCATGGACGCGCACTCCGATGCTGCTCACCGTTCGCGACGTGGAAGCTGAACTGCAACTCGGTCGCACACGCACCTACGAGCTGCTGCGCTCAGGCTCCATTCCCGTTATCCGCGTCGGGCGCGCACTCCGCGTACCGCGCGATGCGCTGCGCCGCTGGGTCGACGAGCAGACCGCGTGACCCTTCGGGGTTCGAACCCGCTTCAGCTCGCTCGTTGTACCGGCCGCACCGCGTCGTGGAGCCCTTCCGGATCGAGGTCCGCACCGTTGGGCCACACCAGCGTCCCCAGCTCTGAGTCCACACGGACGCGGTTGAACTGGACGGGGTCTCGGAGCGACTCGAACATCTCACCCCACAGCTCGTCGGCCAGGTCGATGTCGCCGACGATCCCGTCGCTGAACGTGAGCCGGAGGCTGTACTCACCGAGGCGCTCCACACGCGTGACCTTGACCATCAACCAATCCTGTGCGAGCGGCTCGATAGACGCCAGCGCCATGCGCTCGATCACGCGTTGCCAGTTGTCTCGCAGCTCCTGCTCGTGCAGGGCCGCCCATTCCATGACATGCCCGAGCGCCCGAACCGGCAGCGAACCGTCGAGCACCACCAGTGGCTCGATCCCGATCGACGCCTCATGCTCCCCGTAGGTCGCGTGAAAGTGGGCCGCATGATGTTGCCCGCCGGTCTCCCAGTACATGGTGATGACGATGCCGTAGAAGGCGCTGATCCGCGGCACGTCAACCCGTGGTGATCAGGCGGGTGATCCGGTCGGCCGCGTCGTCGTACAGCTCCTGGAGGACGTCTGCGTACGTGTCGGCGGTGATTCCGATCGTGGAGTGTCCGAGCACGCTGCTGACCACCTTCAACTCCGTCCCGCTCGCCAGCATCAGAGTCGCAGCGGCGTGGCGCAAATCGTGGAAGCGACGCACGGTCAGGCCGGCTCGGTGAAGGGCCGTCTCGAACCGATGGGTCATCCCGGTCGGCTCCACCGGGTGACCGGTGGGGCGCGTGAACACCAGCCCGGCGATCGGCTCGTGCCAGGCCGATCCGATGTGAAGGCGATCCTCGCGCTGTCGCTGCCGCTGGACCGCGAGCAGTTCGACAAGGGGATCGGGAATCCGCAACGTCCGCCGCGACCGCTTCGTCTTTGGCTCGAGGATCTTGAAGAGCACCTCCGGATCGGATCGCTGGTCACGAGGGATGCGGTGCAGTGCGCCGGTGACGCGCAGCACCTTGCGCTCCAGGTCGACATCCTCCCAGCGCAGTCCGAGGATCTCACCCTGACGCATGCCGAGATACAGCGCCATGCCGACGACCGCCTCCAGCTCGGTGCCGCGAAAGGTGTCAAGGATCGCTCGCGCTTCCTCGGGGCGAACCGAGGCTGCCCGCGTCGCGGACACCTCGAGGGGCTCGGCGAGGGCCGCGGCATTGCGAGCCACCGTGCCCCATCGCTGCGCGTCAGCCAGGGCCGAGCGCAGGACCGCGCGGGCATGGTTGACGGTTCGCGGCGCCAGGCCGCCGGCGACCGCGTGGCGCATGGCGATGTTCACCTGCTGCGGCGTCAGCTGCGCCAGCTTGACCCTCCCCAACAGAGGGATCAGTTGGTACTTGATGAGGCTGCGGTACCGCCGCAGCGTGGTCGGGCGGATGCTGGTCTGCCCCTCGATCCAGGTGGCGAGAAAGTCGCCCACGGTCTGGCGGTCGGAGGCCGGTGCCACCCCGAGAGCGAGCCCGCGGATGGCCGCGTTCATCTTCGCGACCGCGTCGGCGCGGCTCTTGCCATACAGGCTGCGCCGGACCTGGCGGCCTCTCGCGTCAAAGCCGACCGTTACGCGCGCCTCCCACTGGCCCGGGCGTCGCTCTCGGATCGTCCCTTCGCCAAGCCCTCGGCGCCTGCTCGTCACCCCTTCCTCCAAACGTCGGAATCTGTAGGGGTACTGTAGGGGTATTAGCGTCCTGACGTCAACGGGCGGCTGGCTTCCGAGGCGCGCGAAATCCAGGATTTGTATTCAAAATCGGCCTGCCGGGAGAGGGAGTCGAACCCTCACGAGGTAACCCTCGGCGGTTTTTGAGACCGCTGCGTCTACCATTCCGCCACCCCGGCCAGACGGACAGCGTACCGGCTCCCCCGACCCGCCGGCGCAAACGCCTTGCGCGATCCGGGAACCTGACGGCACATCCGCGCGTACTCTCAATCGCATGGACGACGAGGCGCTCCTCGAGCGGGCACGCCGCGGGGACCGCGACGCCTTTGCCGCAATTGTCACCCGTCACCAGGACGAGCTATACACGATGGCACTCAGGATCACCGGCACTCCGGCGGACGCCGCAGACGTCGTTCAGGAGACGTTCCTGCGCGCCTACGTGCGGATTCCTGTGCTCCGCGGGCAGACCATCCGAGCGTGGCTGTTTCGTGTCGCCATCAACTGCAGCCACGACGTCCAGCGCAGAGCGGTCCGCCGGCCGGCCGATCCCCTCGAGGACGCGGAGGGCAACATCGTGGAGCTGCCCGATCCGGCACTCGGGCCGGAGGCGACCGCTCTTGCTCGGGAGCGCGTTGCGGCCGTCCGCGACGCGCTGCTCACGCTCCATCCCGACTTTCGCGCGGTCGTCGTCCTGCGTGACGTCAACGACCTGAGCTACGAGGAGATGTCCGCGGCACTGCGCATCCCGATCGGGACGGTGAAATCACGGCTCAACCGCGCCCGTTCGATGCTGGCGAAGGCGTTGCGCGGCTCGGCCGCGTTCCCGGGCTTCGCAGAGGAGAAGGCTTGAGCGTCCGGCGCCACGTCGACGACCTCTTCACCGGCGCGTACGACGACGACCTCTCGGCACTCGATGAAGCGCGCTTCCAATCGCATCTCCGCTCGTGTCCCGACTGCACGGCCGCATACGCGGAGTTCACCGCGACCGTCGAGGCGTTGCACGAATTGCCGAAGGCGCACATGGCCCGGGTGGTGCACCTGCCGTCCACGGCTCCGGTGGCCGAGGGGTCGGGGCGCCGGCGGATCAGCCTCGGCTCGCTGAACGCGGGTCTGCTGCGACGCTTCCCCGCAACGGCGCTCGCGGGCGCGGTCGCCGTCGTGCTCGTCCTCTTCGCACTCGCTCACACGGGGGGCGGCGGCACCAGTGCCACCACCAGCCTCGCCGGCGGGGGCCAACCGGCGAACGCCCCCGCCGTCGGGTCGTCGGGCGACCACCGTCCGGCTGCGGAGTCGGCATGCGCCCAGGCGATCACTCCCGTTGTGAGCGCGACACCGCCCGCTGGGTTCTCGCACACTGTCGTCGATCAGTCGTCGAGCCTCCCTGGCGAACAGCTCGAACTCGCCGCCTCGTCACTCCTGGTGGCGCCGGGCGAGCCGGTCACCGTGTACGCGCAGCTCTCGGTACCCCTCGCGTCGGCTGGGGCGCCCGGGGCGCAGAGCACGACCTCGGCGATCCGCGCCGTCCGTCCGTGCGTGTCGGTGGGCGTGGGCAGCGGCGCGCTGTTCGCGATTCCGCCGGTCGCCACCCCCGGCGTCGGGAGTTCCGGATCGTCAAGCGGCGACTTCGGTGGCCCGGTTCCCAACGCCAGCGGGTCGGGCCCACTCGTGACCTTCACCGTCCCCGCCGGCCTCGCTCCGGGCACCCTGATCCACGTGCAGGCCGTGGTTCCGGCGGGATTCGATGCTTCGGGAAGCCCCGCGCTGACCGCGACGCTCACCATCACGACGCGCTGATCCCACCCCGGCCGCGGCCGGGGTCGGGTCAACCTGACTAGACTCCACGCCAATGCACCGCCGTTTGGCGTGCCTGGCCGTGGCGCTGCTTCTCTCCGGCTGCAGCATCCCCGGGTTCAGCCCACCACCCAACTACCAGTACGTCGTGATCACGGCAGGCGGCGTCGGCCTGCGCACGGGTGATGCCAACGTGCCGCCGAATCTCGATCTCAAGCTGCACGCGACGGGTGCCGTCCTCCAGGTCAGCGATGTCACCGCGACGCTCGACGGCACGAAGCTGACGCTGTCGCAGAGCGGCCAGAGCCTCTTCGGGACCGTGAAGCCGCTGATGCCGCTCAGCTCCTCGCACCGTCTCGCGGTGGCGGTGGCCGGTTTGCCCACCTCGTACATCAATTTCACGGTCATCCCACCGACCGCCGCGATGCTCGCCGCGCACATCGATCCGTCCGCCGGATTGGTCGTCGACGCTGTCTTCGACGACGCGCCGGATCAGCAGGCCGTGCAGGCGGCCCTCCCCGGGGCGACGATCGGCTGGGTCGACGGCGACCACGCCCGGATCAGCTGGCACGGGAAGGCGCCGGCCGCGATCTCGCTCCCGGCATCCATCCCCACCGCCGGCGACGCGCACCTCGACCCCGGGATCACGCTGGCGCTCGGCGGCATCCCGCGCAACGAGATTCGCAGGGTGACCGTTCCATCGGCGCCGAGCGTGACCGGCATCAAAATCGACGCGTTCGTCATCAACACGGCAATCTCCAACACGTCCCTCGCGCTGCACCTCGGCGCGATCACCGAGATGACCCCCACGGGCTGGCAGGCACAGGCGGACGGCACATTGCTCGGCACGCCGGATCGTTCCGCGGTCAATCGGGCCTTCGCGGCGGGCATCCCCGTCTGGCCGTCGCTGGCGAACGACCCGGTCAACCCGCAGGCGACCAATCAGCTGCTCACCAGCCCCAAGGCGGTCGGCGTGCTCATCAACGGGATGCTGGCCGCCGTCAAGTACGTCGGCTACACCGGAATCAATGTGGACTTCGAGGGCATGCTCGCGGCGGACAAGGATCCCTTCACCGCGTTCATCCAGCAACTCGCCACGGCGCTGCACGCGCACAAGGCCAAGCTCATCGTCGACATCGTTCCCCACGACTTCGCCGGCGTGAACCTGTACTCGGCGGCATATGACGTCGCGGCGATCGGCAAGGCCGCCGACCTTGTCGACCTCATGGCGTACGACGAGCACGGCGGCGGTGGCACCCCAGGACCCGTCGCCGGTCTCGACTGGGACAACTCGATCCTGCAGGCGACGCTTCCCGACCTCACCCCGTCACACGTCCTGCTGGGCGTGCCGTTGTACGGCCGCGAATGGGGGAGCATCGGCGGCGCGTCCGCCTACTCCAACGTGCTCTACAACGGGCTGCAGATCCCGGGCGCGCGCGTCGACTACGACTTCAGCACCCAGACGCCGTTCATCCTCTCGCCGGACGGCTCGCTGACCTCGTACTTCGACGACGCCGACAGCCTCGCTCGGAAGGTCGCGCTCGTGAAGACCGACGGCCTGGCCGGCATCGCGGCCTGGCGTCTGGGCTTCGAGGACCCCAAGTTCTGGTCGCTCTTTACCGGGTAGCTCAGCTCTCGGAGGCGCCGGTGCCCAGGTCGGGGAGGTTGAGCGTGTTGACCCAGTCGCGGATTTTCGCCAGGCGCTCGTCGCTCTCCGGATCAGCCTCGGTCAGCTGACCGTCCTTGTCGTTCTCGGGCAGGACGCCCGCCTTGTCGAGGACCTCGTCGGCGACATAGATGCCCGCCCCGACCCGGACGGCGACGGCGATCGCGTCGGACGGACGGGAGTCGATCTCCAGGCGGCGCCCGTCGACGTTGGCGAGGATGCGCGCGTAGAACACCTCATTGCTGAGCGACGTCACCACGATCCGGTCGACGGTCACGTCCACGGCGCTCAGGAGGTTGGCGAGGAGGTCGTGGGTGATCGGCCGCTCGGGCGTGATCCCCGTGATCTTCAACGCGATGGCGTTGGCCTCGTTGATGCCGATCCAGATGGGGAGGTAGCGATCCGCCGTCTTCTCCTTGAGGATGACGACGTGCTGCCCGGTCGGCATGTGCACCCTGATGCTGTCGACGGTCATCTCCACCAGGTCTGCCATGCCTCGATCATAACCCCGGAGGAGCGCCATCGAGGCCACACGGGTCGCGCGGCTACCATGGTCCGCTGTGACACGCGAGACCCTGTTGCTGGTGGATGGACACAACCTGGTGTATCGCGCGTTCCACGCGATGCCGGCGTTGAGCAACAGCCGTGGCGAGATGACCAACGCCGCGTACGGCTTCACGTCGATGCTCTTCAAGGCGCTCAACGACACGACGCCGACGTATGCCATCGCCGCGTTCGACCTGCCTGGACCCACGTTTCGCCACGAGAAGTTCGCGGAGTACAAGGCGCAACGGTCGCGCGCTCCCGCCGAGCTGAGCGCGCAGTTCCCCTGGGCGCGCGAGGTCGTCGAGGCACTCGGCATCCCGATCGTCGAGGTGCCGTCGTTCGAGGCCGACGACGTCATCGGGACGCTGGCGCGCAAAGCTGAGGCGGCTGGTCTCGACGTCATCATCCTCACCGGCGACCTCGACACGCTGCAACTGGTCACCGAGCACATCCGCGTGTATGCGAGCCGGCGCGGCATCTCCGAGACGATCATCTACGACCTCGAGAAGGTCCGCGAACGCTATGGCTTCGAGCCGCCACTGGTGGTGGATTTCAAGGCATTGCAAGGGGATACGAGCGACAACATCCCGGGCGTCCCCGGTATCGGCGAGAAGACGGCGATGTCGCTCGTGCAGCAGTACGGACCGCTCGAGAACGTCCTCGCCGCCGTGCCGTCGATGCCCGAGGGACGGGTGCGACGTGCGCTCGAACAGCACGTGGAGCAGGCGCGACTCAGCAAGTGGACGGCCACGATCGTCGTCGACGTCGATGTCGATCTCCCGCTCGAAAAAGCGCGCCTCTATCACTACGACGAGACGGAGGTTCGCGAGCTCTTCGACCGGCTCGAGTTCCGGAGTCTGCTCCCGCGCCTGCCGGGAAGGACGCCCGACGCCGATACGCCGCCATCCACCATCGAGTCACGCGCGGAAGAGACTCCCGTCGGAGACCTGAAGGATCCGGTAACCGATATCGTCGTCGTCCTCGACGCGCACGAGGCCACCGATGCGGTCGAGCGCATCCGCGCCGCCGGGTCGTTCGCGGTCCGGAGCGTGCTCGAAGGCAACCCGCGCACGGGGGAGCTGATCGGCCTCGCGATTGCGCCGGCGGGGACCGACACCGCGTACTACCTGCCCGTGTGGCATTCGACTCTGGTCGAGCGCAACGCGGATGCCGCTGCGGTGTCGGCGTTCGAGAACCTGCTCGCGGACGCGTCCATCCCGAAGCGCGGATACGACCTCAAGCGCGAAGTGCTCGCGTGGCGGCGGCGCGGCATCGCCGTGCGTGGGCTCACGTTCGACGCCATGCTCGCCGCGTATCTCACGAACGCGCGCCTCAAAGTTCCGACCCTGCCCGTGCTTGCGCACGATCTCTGCGCGCTGCGTGTGGATGCCGAGGAATCGCTCCTGGGCTCGGGGCGATCCAGGCGCGGTGTCACCGACATCCCGGTCGAGGAGGCGGCCGCGTACTACGGAGCCTGGATCGGCCTGATCGACCCAGTCGGCGCGGTGCTCACGCAGCACATGGAGCGCGCCAACGCCACTCGCCTCCACGACGAGATGGAGTTGCCGCTCGTCCCGATCCTGGCGGCCATGGAGGTGGAGGGCGTCGCCGTGGACTGCGACCTCCTCGGTTCGATCAGCGCGGAGATGCACACGCGGATCACCGAGATCGAGACGGAGATCCAGGACACGGCAGGCTACACGTTCAATCCCGGCAGCACCCAGCAGCTCGGTCGCTTTCTCTACGACGACCTCGGTCTCGCCAGCGGGCGCAAGACGAAGACCGGTCGGAGCACGGATGCCGACACGCTCGAGTCGCTCCGCGGCGAGCACCCGGTCGTCGACCTGATCCTCGAGTGGCGGCAGCTCACCAAGCTGAAGAGCACCTACGTCGACGCCCTGCCGTTGCTGTGCACGGCCGACTCGCGGGTGCACACGTCGTTCAACCAGGCCGTCGCCACAACCGGACGCCTCTCGTCGTCCGACCCCAACCTGCAGAACATCCCCGTGCGGACGCAGTGGGGTCAGCGCATCCGGCGCGCGTTTCATGCGGATACCGGTCAGCAACTCGTGAGCGCCGACTATTCGCAGGTGGAGCTTCGCGTCCTCGCGCACGTCACCGGTGAGCCGGAGCTCATCGCGGCGTTCCAGCGCGGCGAGGACATCCACCGGCGCACGGCCGCGGAGGTCTACTCGGTGGCGCCCGAGGACGTCACCGCCGACATGCGGCGCATCGCCAAGGTGGTTAACTTCGGTGTCGTCTACGGCCTCAGCGACTTCGGGCTGGCGCGCGACACGGGGATGAGCCGCGAGGATGCCCACGCGTTCATCGACGCGTACTTCACGAACTTCCCGGCGGTGACCGCATACCTCGAGCAGGTGCGCAACCACGCGCGCGAGTACGGATGGGTGGAGACGTTCATCGGCCGGCGCCGCTACATCGCCGACATCCGCGCCGCCAACCGGCAGCTCCGTTTCGCCGCCGAGCGGATGGCCGTGAACATGCCGATCCAGGGTGGGGCGGCGGACATCATGAAGCAGGCGATGATCCTTGTCGATACGGCGCTCCGCGACGCCGGGCTGCGCAGCCGCATGCTCCTGCAGGTGCACGACGAGCTGCTGCTCGAGGCGCCGGCAGAGGAGATCGACACCCTGATCCCTCTCCTGCGCGAGCGCATGGGCGCCGCCGAGGCGCTCAAGGTCCCGCTGGAAGTTGACGTCAAGGTCGGCGACAACTGGGGAGACATGACGCCCGTCGCGCGGGTCTGAGATGCCTGAGCTTCCCGAGGTCGAGACGGTCGCCCGCGACCTGCGCACTGCCGTGACGGGCCGCCGCATCGACGGCGTCACGGTCCTGCGGCCGGATATCGTCCGATATCCCGACGGGACCATGCTGCCGGCCCTGCTGACCGGACAGACCTTCGAGGAGGTGGAGCGCCTCGGCAAGTACCTCCTGCTCGGCCTCGACTCCGGCGACGACCTGATGGTGCACCTGGGCATGACCGGTCACCTGCTGGTCTGCGACGCCGACGCACCCGTGCCGAAGCACACGCACATTCGCGCCACTCTCGACGACGGACGCGAGCTCAGATTCGATGATGCTCGACGCTTCGGGCGTGTCGCATACGGGTCACGTGAGGCGCTTGCCGCCGCTCGCGTGTTTCCCAAGCTCGGCGTCGAGCCGCTCTCTGACGATTTCTCGCAGGACCGCCTCGACGCGGTGCTCAAGCACACGAAGCGCACCGTGAAGGCCGCGCTCCTCGACCAGAAAGGTGTCGCGGGGCTCGGCAACATCTACATCGACGAGGCGTGCTTTCTCGCCGGCGTGCGACCGACGCGGCGCTGCAACCGGCTGACCAAGCGCGAGCGTGCGGCGCTCCTCGACGCGATCAAGGCGGTGCTCATCGCTGCCGTCGCGAATCGCGGCAGCAGCGTCGACGACTACCGGGACGTGTGGAACGCGCGCGGCAGCAACCAGGAACGGTTGCAGGTGTACGGCCGCGGCGGGCAGCCCTGCTTCACATGCGGTGCAACGCTGCGCAGCACACAGAACGCCGGCCGGACGACGGTCTACTGCTCGACCTGCCAGCGATGACCCGCGTCACGATGGTCAGCTACGACGACGACCCACCGCTCGGCGGCCAGGGCGTTGTCGTCATCGGCATGCGGGCGGCGTTGGAGCGCCGCGGCATTCCCGTGCACACCATCTCTGGTCGCGGTGAACACGCCATCGCGATCGCGCGCAGAACGGGCAGACCCCCGCTCGATCTGTCGCTGCAGATCAACCGGTACCCGCAGATCATGCTGCGCGCGCAGCCGGATGTCGTCCACGCGCACGGCGGGCCGGGAGGTGTGCTCATCTGGAAGCACCTCACGGTGCCGCTTGTCTACACGGCGCATCACACGTACCGGCAGGCGCACTCGCGCCGTTCGGTGAAGCGCTGGCTCGCGGGTGTGGAGGCGCGCAGCTACCAGCAGGCTGCCATGGTGCTCCCTGTCTCGCGTTCCACGGCGAATTCCCTGCTGGAGATGGGTGTTCCGGCGTCGCGCATCGAGGTGCTCCCGAACGGTGTGGACCCGGTCGACGTGCCCGGAGTCGACCATGAGGGTGGACGGGTTCTCTTCGTCGGCCGTCTCGAGCGCGAGAAAGGCGTTCTCGAAGCACTGTCGGTCCTCGAGTCGCTCACACGCACCGACACCGGTGTGCGCGGCGTGATCGTGGGTGCCGGAAGCCTGGAGCAGGAGGTGCGTCGCGCCGCCGCAGCCGGCCGCGGGCGAATCGAGTACCTCGGCAGTCTCGATCGCGTTGCACTGAACCGAGAGTACGCACGCGCGGCGGTCCTGCTCATGCCGTCGCGATTCGAAGGGCTCGGGATGGTTGCGCTCGAGGCACAGTCCGCCGGCACCCCGGTGGTCGGCTACGACGTCGACGGCCTGCGCGACGCGGTCGGGGACGGCGGTGTGCTCGTTCCCCCCGGCAATACGGCGGCGATGCGCGGTGCCGTCGCCGCGCTGCTCGGCGACGAGGGGAGGCGTCTCGAGGCGGGCAACCGCGGCCGCGAGGCGGTGCGCTCCGCGCATTCCTGGGACACGATCGCCGCACGCCTCGAGGAGATCTACGCAGCCGCCATCGCCGGCTGAGGTCACGGAGCGCACCTCGTTAGACTGGATCCATGCCCGTCCTGGAACTGCACGCGCCGTTCGCACCCGCCGGTGATCAGCCTGCCGCGATCGAGGCACTCAATCGAGGGCTCACCGAGGGCCGGCGCGAACAGGTCCTCCTCGGCGTCACCGGCTCGGGCAAGACGTTCACGATCGCGAACGTCATCGCGAAGCAGCAGCGGCCGACGCTGGTGCTCTCACCGAACAAGACTCTCGCCGCGCAGCTCTGGGCCGAGTTCCGTGAGTTCTTCCCTCAGAACGCCGTGGAGTATTTCGTCTCCTTCTACGACTTCTACCAGCCCGAGGCGTACATCCCGCGCACCGACACCTACATCGAGAAGGACTCGTCACGGAATGACGAGATCGACCGGCTGCGCAACAGCGCGACCCGCGCACTCCTGACTCGTCGCGACGTCATCGTCGTCGCATCGATCTCGTGCATCTACGGCATCGGGTCGCCGGAGAACTATCTCGGGGAGTCGATCACGGTCAAGGTGGGCGAGTCGTGGCGCCGCGACATCATGTTGCGCAAGTTCTCGGATCTCCAGTACGCGCGCAACGACATGGACTTCGGGCGCTCGCGCTTCCGCGTGCGCGGCGATGTCGTCGACGTCCAGCCGGCATACGAGGAGGTCGCGACGCGCGTCGAGTTCATGGGCGACACCATTGAGTCGATCAAGGACTTCGACCCGCTCACGGGCGAGATCCTCACGATGCGCGAGGAGCTGACCGTGTTTCCCGCGTCGCACTACGTCACGCCCCAGGAGCAGATGAACCGCGCACTCGTGTCGATCGAGGCGGAGCTCGAGGAACGCGTCACGCTGCTCGAGCGGCGGGGCCGTCTGCTCGAGGCGCAGCGGTTGCGCCAGCGCACGAACTTCGACATGGAGATGATGCGCGAGACGGGGACCTGCGCCGGCATCGAGAACTATTCGCGCCACCTCAGCGCCCGCGACGAGGGACAGCGGCCCTTCTGCCTGCTCGACTTCCTCCCCGACGACGCGCTCATCGTGGTCGACGAGTCCCATGTCGCGGTGCCGCAGATCGACGGCATGAACAAGGGCGATCGCGCCCGCAAGATTCCCCTGGTGGAGTACGGGTTCCGGCTGCCGTCCGCGCTCGACAACCGTCCCCTGACCTTCGCGGAATGGGACTCGATGATCGGGCAGATCATCTACGTGAGCGCGACCCCTGGTCCGTACGAGGAGGAGCACTCCACGCAGATGGTGGAGCAGATCATCCGGCCGACGGGGCTCGTGGATCCCACCATCGAGGTCAAGGAGTCGCACGGGCAGATCGACGATCTCATCACGCAGATGCGGCTGCGCATCGAGCGCCACGAGCGCTGTCTCATCACGACGTTGACCAAGAAGATGGCCGAGGATCTCACCGACTACCTGCGCGAGGCGGGCATCAAGGTCCGTTACCTGCACAGCGATATCGACACCATGGAGCGCGTCGAGATCATCCGCGACCTCCGGCTCGGCGTCTTCGACGTGCTTGTCGGCATCAACCTGCTGCGCGAGGGTCTCGATCTTCCCGAGGTGTCGTTCATCGCGATTCTCGACGCCGACAAGGAGGGCTACCTCCGCGGGTACCGCTCGCTCATCCAGACGATCGGACGCGCGGCGCGCAACGTCTTCGGCCATGTCGTGATGTACGGGGATCGCACGTCGGAGGCGATGGAACGGGCCATTGCGGAAACCGACCGGCGCCGTGCCATTCAGGTTGCGCACAACGTCGAGCACGGCATCACGCCGCTGTCGATCGTCAAGGCCGTGTACCAGATGGAGTCGCACCGCGACCAGCAGTCGCTGCGCGCGGCGGCGTTCCAGGAGGCCGCGGGCCTCCCGCCGGACGAGGTGCTCCGCCTCGCGAAGGACGTCGAGAAGGAGATGCTCCGGGCCGCCCGCGATCTCGAGTTCGAACGCGCTGCCGAGTTGCGCGATCGACTCGTGGAGCTCAGGCGCCGTCTGGAAGGCAAGGACGAGCCGGTGCCGGTTGGAGCGCAGGCCCAGGCACCACCTCGGGGCCGGTATCGGCCCCGGTCGCGCTGAGGGGAGCAGGGACGTTGACCGATCCGGCCGCCACCGGCTACGCCCACGTCAACGGCCTGGACCTGTATTGGGAGAGCCGCGGCGACGGCGGCACGCCGCTCGTCGTCGTGCACGGTGGCTTCGGCATGGCCGGCACCTTCGGCGACCTCCTCGATCGGTGGGGCGCGAGCCGCCGGGTCGTCGCGCTCGAGTTGCAGGGCCACGGACACACCCGCGACATCGATCGCCCCTTCAGCTGGGAGGCGTTCGGCGACGACATCGCGGGGCTCATCGACGAGCTCTCCCTCGCTCCGGCAGACCTGCTCGGCTACTCGCTCGGCGCGAGCGCGTCCTTGCGCGCGGCGATCCAGCATCCGGATCGCATCCGCCGCCTTGCACTCGTGTCGATTCCGTGCCGGCGGGACGGCTGGTTCCCCGAGGTCCGTGAGGGAATGAATCACGTCGGCAGCGCCGGGTTCGATCAGATGAAGCAGTCAGGTCTGTACGCGGCCTGGGCCGCGGTGGCTCCCGACCCCGACGCCTTCCCGACGCTGATGGACAAGTCCGGTGCGCTGGTGCGCGCGCCGTACGACTGGAGCGACGAGATCCCCAGGCTCCCGATGCCGGTGCAGCTCATCTTCGGGGATGCGGACAGCGTGCCCATCACCCACATCGCGGAGTTCTATGCGCTCCTCGGCGGCGGCCTCCGGGACGCGGGCTGGGACGGATCCATGCGCAGCCGGAACCGCCTGTCGATCCTGGCGGGGCGCACGCACTACGACGTCTGTCAGTCGCCTGCGCTGGCGGGCATCGTGGACCACTTCACCCTCGGCTGATCCGCGGCGCGCCACTTGACCGAGCGTACATATGTTCGGTAGGATTCGTCGCTCATGGCAACCGAACTCCGTCGCTCCGCTCAAAGGGTGCAGTTCGTGTGCTCGGCGTGTGGCGCCGAAGCGCCGAAGTGGCAGGGGCGGTGCGGGGCGTGCGGCGCGTGGAACAGCCTCAGCGAGACGGCAGTCCTCCTGACAAGCCGGACGGGGCTGCGCGTCGCCGCGGCGACGAGCACGCCGATGGATGAGGTGATGTCGGCCCCGGCACGGCTCATGACGAGCGGCTCGCACGAGGTCAACCGAGTGCTCGGCGGGGGCATCGTGCCCGGGAGCGTCGTGCTCCTCGGCGGTGACCCCGGCATCGGCAAGTCCACGCTCGCGCTGCAGGTCGCCCACCACACCGGGCACCCCGAGGCGCCGGCGCTGTATTGCACCGGCGAGGAGTCGCTCGAGCAGCTCGCGCTCCGGGCGCGACGCCTCGGCTGCACCGGCGCCCGCGTGCGCCTCCTCGTCGAATCGGACGTCGACACCGTCATCGCCACCATCGAGGCTGAGCGTCCCTCGCTGGTGGTGGTGGACTCGGTGCAGACGCTCCGTGACACCACGACCCCGGGACCTCCCGGGAGCGTTTCCCAAGTTCGGGCGGCGGTGCTCCGCATGAGTGATGTGGCCAAGACGACGGGCGTGCCCGTGCTGCTGGTCGGCCATGTCACCAAGGAGGGGGCTATCGCGGGGCCCCGCACGCTCGAACACATGGTGGATGTCGTCCTGTACCTCGAGGGCGAGCGGCTGGGCGAGCACCGGATGCTGCGCGGGATCAAGAACCGCTTCGGCGCCACAGGCGAGGTGGGGCTCCTCAGCATGGAACCCTCGGGCATGCAGGACCTTGCGGCATCCGGGCGGGGGATGCTCGACGCCACATCCCTCGGAGCGGCGGGCAGCGTCCTCACCGTGACCTGCGACGGGCTCCGGCCCATGGCGGTCGAGGTGCAGGCGCTCGCCGTGGGGTCGCCGTTCGAGTTCCCGCGTCGGGCCGCATCCGGCTTCGAGTTGAACCGCCTCCACCTCATGCTCGCGGTCCTCGCCAAGCGTGCCGGCATCGTGTTTCCCAAGATCGACGTGTTCGTGAACGTCGCCGGCGGCGTCCGCCTCGCAGATCCGGGCACCGACCTGGCGGTGGCCCTGGCGATCGCCGGCTCGGCCAGGGATCGAGCGATCGCACCCGGCTGGGCGGTCCTCGGCGAACTCGGCCTCGGCGGTGAGGTGCGCAGGGTGACCCGCATCGAGGCGCGACTGGCCGAGGCGGCTGCCGTGGGGATGGAGGCCGTTGTGGTGCCCGAGAGCTTCAAAGCAACCCCGCCACCCGGCATCCGGTGCCATCGCGTCCGCAACGTGTCCGAGGCGATTGCACTTCTCGGGTGACCGTCGTGTCGCGCCGTCATCGCGCGTGAGAAACCTGTGCTTCAATCGGGCGGATGGATATGCACGCCGCTCGATCGATCCGTAGGACGCGCACGCTCTCCAGGGTCATCGGGGCGGTTCTCGGGTTTGTCGTGGGCATTCTGTATGCCGCGTTCATCCTGTCCGATTCGCGTAGCGTTCTGACCCAGAACACGACCGTCGCCGGAGCGGCTCTGCTGGCTGCCGGTGCTGCCGGAGCGGCCTCGCTCGCGCTCGCCGCGCCGCTGCTGAGCGTCGATCCCTACCTCTGGCTCGAGCGCACGCTCGACGAAGCTCCCCCGAGCCAGGTCATCGGTGGCCTGATCGGCGTTCTGGCTGCGCTGCTCATCTCGGCATTGGTTGCCGTCCTGCTCAACCCGCTGCCGTGGGGCATCGGAGTGATCATCTCGATCACCGCCGCCACCGCGCTCGTCTACGTCGGGGTGCGAACGGGATCACGGCGGCGGGACGCGCTCGCGGTCGTCTTCGGCCGCGCGCCGGCGGAGCAGGGCATGGACGACGAGCTGGCTCCGATCGACGGGCAGCCTGTGATCATCGACACCAGCGTGCTCATCGATGGACGCATCGTGGATGTTGCCGCTGCGGGATTCGTGCCGGGCCGTCTCCTCATCCCCGGATTCGTGCTCGAGGAGCTCCAGCGCGTCGCCGACTCCGCGGATCCGTTCCGCCGTCAGAAGGGCCGTCGCGGGCTCGGGGTGGTCGAGGCCCTCCAGAAGGGTGAGGACGTCGTGTGCGAGATCGTCGACCTCGACTTCCCCGGCACCCCCGAGGTCGACTCGCGGCTCGTCAAGCTCGCCCGGGCCCGCGGGGCGGCGCTCATGACCCAGGACTACAACCTCAACCGGCTCGCGCAGATCGAGGGCGTGCGCGTCCTCAACCTCAACGACCTCGCCAACGCGGTGAAACCGATCGTCGCGGCGGGCGAGAGCATGGCCATCTCCATCGTCAAGGAGGGCAAGGAGCCCCACCAGGGGGTCGGCTACTTCGAGGACGGCACCATGGTCGTCGTGGAGAATGGGAGTGACCACGTGGATGAGACCGTCACCGTCACCGTCACCACCGTCCTCCAGACGACCGCCGGCCGGATGATCTTCGCGTCGCTCAACGCCGATGAGCCCGCGAAGCCCCGTGTCCTCAGGCCGGCGCGTGCCAAGGTCGCTCAGCGCTGAGCAGCGCGCTGATCGTGCCCGCCTTCGGGCGAGGCGTTCGGACGGGGGAGGACAAGCTGTGGGCGGACGCCGGCGGTCGCCCCGTCTTCGCAGTCATGCTGGAGTCGGTCGCCGCCGCGGGATGCTTCGATCGCATCGTCGTGGCTGCGCCGACGGAACGCTGGGATGCGATCCGGGGCCTGGCCGTCGCGAGCAGGCTCCCGGCGATCGTCCTCGTGGAGGGCGGTGACAGCCGCCAAAAGAGTGTCGCTGCCGCCCTGGATCGATGCGGCGGCGACGACTGGATCTCGGTGCACGATGCCGCGCGCCCGCTGACGCCGCCGGAGCTCTTCCGCGCCGTGCTCGACGCCGCACGGGCTGAAGGAGCGGCAACAGCAGGGGTACCCTGCGTGGACACTGTGAAGCAGGTGCAGCACGGCCGGGTCGCGGCCACCCTCGACCGCACGTCGCTCATCGCGACGCAGACGCCGCAGGCCTTCGCCGCCGATCTGCTCCGGCGCGCGCACCGAAACGCCGTGGTGCACGGCCTCCGAGGCGCCGATGACGCCACACTCGTCGAGGCGCTCGGCGAGCCGGTCGCCGTGGTCGCCGGAGACCCGCGCAACTTCAAGATCACCTTCCCCCAGGACCTCGTCCTGCTCCGCTCACTGCTCGAGGAGTCCCGATGACGCCACGTATCGGCCATGGCATCGACGCACATCGCTTCATCCCCGGACGGCACCTGATGCTCGGCGGCGTCCTGGTCCCCTACAGCCGCGGGCTGCTCGGCCACTCCGACGGTGACGCGGTCGTCCACGCGCTGGTGGACGCGATCCTCGGTGCGTCCGGTCTCGGGGACATGGGCAAGCACTTCCCGTCCGGCGACCCCCACTGGAAGGACACGTCGGGTGTCGAGTTCCTCAAGGTCGTCGCCGCGAAGCTCAAGGAGGAGGGCTGGACGATCACGAGCGCGCATGTGATCGCGATCGCCGAGGAGCCGCGCCTGTCGCCGCACCTGCAGGCCATGTCGGACGCGATGTCGTCGGCGCTCGGCCTGGAGCCCGGAACGATCGCCGTCGGCGCGACGACCACCGACGGCATGGGATTCTCCGGCCGGAGTGAGGGAATCGCCGCGTCGGCGACGGTGCTGCTGGAACGGCGGTGACCCTCCACCTGCACGACACGATGAGCCGTGAGCTCGTCGCGGTGGAGCCGATCGAACCCGGTCACGTCCGCCTGTACACCTGCGGTCCAACCGTGTGGAACCGCGTGCACATCGGCAACTTCCGCACATTCATCTTCGAGGATGTGCTGCGCCGCTGGCTCGACCGCAGGTTTGCTCGTGTGACACACGTCATGAACCTCACGGATGTCGACGACCGCATCATCAAGAACGCGGTCGAGCACGGCAACACGCTCGACGCGGAGACGGCGCGGTGGATCACCGCGTTCGGGGAGGATCGCGAGACCCTCGGCATTCGCCCGGCGCACCACTATCCGCGTGCCACGGCGTACATCGATCAGATGGTCGACCTCATCGAGCGCCTGGAGCGCGCAGGCGCCGCGTATCGATCGAACGGCAGCTACTACTTTCACATCGCCGCCTTCCCGCAGTACGGGAGGCTGAGCGGCCTTAGCGCGGAGGGGCTTGTCGCGGGAGCCAGCGGACGCATCGACGCCGACGACTACACCAAGGAGGACGTGCGCGACTTCGCGCTCTGGAAAGCGGTCGGCCCCGATGAGATCGGCTGGGACACGCGCATCGGACGCGGTCATCCAGGCTGGCACATCGAGTGCTCGGCGATGAGCATGACCATCCTCGGCGAGAGCTTCGACATCCACTGCGGCGGTGTCGACAACATCTTTCCGCACCACGAGAACGAGATCGCGCAGTCCGAGGCCGCCACCGGCAAGCGATTCGTGCGCATCTGGTGCCACAGCCAGTTCCTCCGCGTGAGCGGCGAGAAGATGGCCAAGCGGCTCGGCAACTTCGCCACCGTTCGCGACGTCATCGATGAGGGCGCGAGCCCCGCGGCACTGCGCTATCTGCTCGCCGCGCGCACCCACTACCGCAAGGCGCTCGACTACTCCGACGACCTGCTTGCCGACAGCAACGAGGCGGTGCAGCGGCTGGTGGCCTTCCAGTCGCGCGTCGCAGAGCTGCGCACGGTCGAGGAGAGCGGCGACCGCGATGAGAAGGTGCTCGCGTCCGTGCGCGGCATGCGCATCGGCTTCGACGAGTCGATGGACGACGATCTCAACCTCCCCGAGGCGATGGGGATCATCTTCTCCGGTCTTCGCGACGTCAACCGCATGCTCGACAGCGGACCGGTCGCGGTCGGGACCCAACGCACGTTGCAGCATCTGCTCGCGGAGGTCGACAATGTCCTCGGCGTGCTGAGCCTCGTCGCACGTGATCAGAACGCCGCACCGGACCCGGAGGAGCAGCGCATGCTCGACGAACGCGCCGCGGCACGCGTGTCACGCGACTTCGCGAAATCCGATCATCTCCGCGCCCAGCTCACCGCCCGGGGCATCGAGGTGGAGGACACGCCCGCGGGTCAGCGCTGGAAGCGGGTCGCGACGCGACGCGACTGACCCCGTGGACATTCTCTACGGGCGCAACCCCGTGCTCGAGGCGCTCCGTGCCGGACGTGGCGTGCGCAAGATCGTCGTCGCCGCCGCAACACGTCCCGAAGCACGCCTGATCGAGATCCTCGCGTACGCCGAGGCGCGCAACATCCTCGTCGAGGAGGTACCGCGGCAGCGGCTCGACGATATCGCTCACACCGAACACCATCAGGGTGTCGCCGGGTACTTCCATGCGCGCGAGGCGCTCAGCATCCACGACCTGCTCGACGAGGTTCGCGAACCGGCGCTGCTCGTCGTCCTCGACGGCATCCAGGACCCACAGAACGTCGGGGCCATCGCCCGGAGCGCCGAGGCATGCGGCGCCGACGGCATCGTGGTGCCGCGTCACCACGCTGCGCCGCTCACGGCAGCTGCGGTCAAAGCGTCCGCGGGTGCGACCGAGCATCTGCCGATGGTCACCGTTCCGAACCTTGCGCAGGCGCTCGATGTCATCGGTGCCGCGGGCATCTGGCGTGTCGGGCTCGCGGGCGAAGCAGACGCGCGCTACGACTCGGTCGATCTCTCGGGACCGGTCGCCGTGGTGGTCGGCGCCGAGGGTGCGGGCATGCGCCGGCTCACGCGCGAGCACTGCGACGTGCTGGTCTCGATTCCCATGATGGGACATGTCGCATCGCTCAACGCCGGCGCGGCCGCGGCGGTGCTGCTCTTCGAAGTGCAGCGCCAGCGCGGCTTCGTGCAGCGCTGACATGCGCGCGCTCATCGTCGACGGCTACAACATCCTCCATGCATGGCCGTCGTTGAAGCTGACCCTGCGCACGCGCGGCCTCGAGGACGCGCGCCGCGAACTGATCACCGCACTCTCCGAGTACGCGGCGCAGACCGGCGTCGCGGTCACCGTGGTGTTCGACGGTCAGGCTCGGCCGGGCGGCTTGCCGACCAGCGAGCACCAGGATGGCGTGACCGTGCTCTTCGGGACGAAACACGCGAGCGCGGATCACGTCATCGAGCGCGCGGCGTACCAGGCCGCGGAGCGGGGTGAGGGCGCGGACGTCGTGGTCGCCACCGACGATCGCCTCGAGCGCGATGTCGTCGGAGGGATGGGCGTGGCGACGATGGGCGCGCGGGCGCTCGAGATCGAGGTCGCGCGCGTCGCCGGCGACGTCAAGACGGAGACCCGGCGGATGCGGGACGACAGCAGGCGGACAACGCGTGTCGAGGACGGCCTCGACCCGGAGGTTCGGGCACGCCTCGAGCGCATTCGCCGCGGAGAGGATCGCTGAGGCTACGCTGAGCCTCGATGCTCGAACGGACGGCGCTGCGCGTGAACAGCGTTCGCTTCATCGGGGCGACCGCGAGTGCGGTCGGCATCCAGGCTCCCACCGCCGGGGTCACCTTTCTCCCCGCCATCATGGCCGGGATCGTCGGAGAGGCCGGTCCGCTCGCATTCCTGCTCGCGCTCGTCGCGATGCTCCTCGTGTCGTACGCATTCGTCGTCTTCGCCGCGGATTTCGCCTCGGCGGGATCGGTCTTCGCCTTCAACGGCCGCGCTCTCGGCTCGGGCTATGGCTTCATCTCCGCGTGGCTGCTCCTCGGCGTGTACATCGCGTATTCGGCATCCATCTATGCCAGCAACGCCAACTTCCTCGAGGCACTTGTCGGGACGCACGCGACGATCGCATGGCCGGTGTTCGCGTTGCTGTTCTGGGCGCTCGCGCTCGTGCTCGCGTACCGGCGGATCTCGGTCAGCACCCTGCTCATCTTCGGTCTCGAAGGCGCCGCGATCGCGCTCGTCGCCGTGGTGGCGATCGCGGTGCTCGCCAAGGGCGGTTCCGGAGGTCACGGCATCTCCGCGACGCCGTTCACGCTCAACAATGTCCCACTGGCAACGATCGGGCTCGGGGTCATCTTCGCCTTCACCGGGTTCTCCGGGTTCGAGGTGGCGGCGACGCTCGGCGACGAGGCGCGGCGACCACGCCGTGTCATCCCGGCGTCCATGCTCGCGGCGTTGCTCGTCTCCGGCGGGATCTACGTGATCCTGTCCTGGGTCGAGACGATCGCGTACCCGAGCCCGAGCGCGCTCGCGGGGCAGACGGTACCGCTTGTCGAGGTTGCGGGTCGCTACGTGTCGCCGGCGATGGGAACGCTCATCAACATCGCCGCGCTCATCAGCGGCATCGGCGCGCAGCTCGCGACCGTCAACGGTGCCAACCGCCTGCTCTTCGCGCTCGGTCGTGACGGGTTCGGCCCGGCGTGGCTCGCGAAGGTGGATCGGCGTCAGGGCTCGCCGGTCGGAGCGCTCGCGGTCGTCGGCGCCGTGAGCCTCGTGGCGACGATCCCGTTCATGCTCAACGGCACGCCGGCCATCAATGCGTTCTTCTACCTGGCGACGTACGGCGCCGACCTCATCATCGTCGCGTATCTGCTCACGTCGATCGCCGCGCTCGTGTGGTCGATCAACCGCGCACATCGCGCTCCCGGGCGGATCGCCGGGCTGGTCGCCGCCATCGTGGTGATGGGATACATCATCAAGGGCACGGTGATTCCCATCCCCGAGGCGCCGTTCGACCTGTGCATGTACGCGGCGGGGATCACCATCGTGGTGGGGCTCGCGTGTCTCATGCTCCCTCGTCTCCGTGGCAATCTCGCGAGGTCGCCACTGTTCACCGCCGCGGCCGATGGAGCGGCGTCGTGACCGTCGCACCGCCACGGCTGAGCACGCTCCTCGACCATATCGACAGCGCCGTCGCCACATACGGCGATCGCGCGTGCCTTGTCCTTCCCGACGCCGCGCTGACGTACGGCGAGCTCGACCGTCTCGCCAACGCCGCGGCAGCCGTGCTGCTCGATCGCGGAGTCCGCGAGGGCAGCGTCGTGATGACCCTCTGCCACAACGGCGCGGCGATCGTCGCCACGTGGTTCGCGTGCCTCAAGCTCGGGGCGGTGTTCGCGCCGCTCAACGCATCGCTCAGTGGCGATCCACTCGCGCACGTACTCGCGCGGGCTGGGGGCTCGGTCCTGGTGTGTGACAACGATCTTGTGGAGGCGGCGCGCGCCGCATCCCATGATGTGGAATCGCTGCGACATACGCTGGCGGGGCGTGACACCTTCGAGCGTGCGCTCCACGCAGCGGGCACGGCCGCCCCGCCGCGCCCACGTGATAACCCGGCGGCTCCGGCGCGGCTGATGTTCACGTCCGGCACCACCGGGGAGTCCAAAGGCGTGCTCTGGAGCCGGTATGCGGAAACGCTGCACGCCGTCTGCTACGGAGACGAATTGGTGCGCATCGCGCCGGGGGAGACCTCGTACACATGTCTTCCGCTCTTCCACGTCACCGCGCAGGGAACGTTGCTCGGCACGATGTTGCGCGGCGGTCGCACGGTGATCGACCGTCGCTTCGAGCCACTGCGCTTCTGGGCGCGCACACGAGCCGCCGGCGCTGTGTTCTTCCCGTACGTCGGGACGATCATCAGCGCGCTCATGGCGCGCGCCCCACGGCGCAACGACGCCGACAACCCGGTGCGCCGGGCGATGGGGAGCGCCACCCCGAGCGGGCTCTGGGAGTCGTTCGAGGAGCGATTCGATGTACGGCTGGAGGACGTCTGGGGCCAGACCGAGACGGCATCGTGCTGGACAAGAGCGCGCCCACACGGGCCGGTCGTCGGGACGGTCGGCGTGCCGTGCGAGCGCTTCGAGGCGCGGATCGATCGCGGATCGGGTGCCGCGGCGGATGCTCGAGAGATCGGCGAGCTCTGGATCCGGCCCTCTGCGCCGCACGTCATCTTCGAGGGCTACGCCGGCGCCGGAACGGAGCCGGAGGATCCCACCGAGGACGGCTGGTACCGGACGGGCGACCTGCTCTCTCGGGACTCGGACGGCCTGCTGACCTTCCACGGCCGCCTCCGCGAGGCGATCCGCCGGCGAGGCGAGACGATCGCTCCTGAGGAGATCGAGGCGGTGGCGATCCAGCATCCCGGCATCCGTGAGGCGGCGGCGATCGGCGTTCCGGCGGACGACGGCGTCGAGGATGAGATCCTGCTCTGCGTGGTGATGCGCGCGACGGCTGAGACGACCCCGGCAGCGCTGCATGCGTTCCTGGTCCGGCGTCTCCCTCGGTTCATGGTGCCGCGCTTCATCCGGATCGAGCGCGCGCTCCCGAAAACGGCGACGACGCGCGTGCGGCGCCTCGCGCTCCGAGACGCCGGACGGGCCGGCGCGTGGGACGCGAAATCACGGAGGTCACACCATGCCTGACACCCAGCAGCGGCGCGTCGTCGTCACCGGCATGGGCGCGGTCTCGCCGGTGGGCAACAGCGCCCCGGAGAGCTGGGACTCGATCCGGGCGGGTCGGGGCGGCATCGCACGGATCACGCACTTCGACTCGAGCCTCCTTCCCGTGCAGATCGCGGGCGAGGTCAAGGGATTCGACGCGGCGGCGATCTTCGGCAGCAAGGAGGCGCGTCGCGGCACACCCCACGTCCTGTTCGCGATGGCGGCTGCGCGCGAGGCGGTCCGCGATTCACGTCTGGACATCGCTGCTGAGCCGAACGAGGTCGGTGTGCTGATCGCGTCAGGCATCGGAGGGCTCGAGGTCATCGAGAAGGCCACCCGCACGCTCGACACCGAAGGCCCGCGGCGGGTGTCGCCGTTTGCCGCGGCGATGGCGCTCGTCGACATGGCGCCCGGCATGGTCGCGATCGACCTCGGCGCGCGGGGACCGAACATGGCAGTCGTCAGTGCGTGCGCATCCGGAGCTGATGCCATCGGACAGGCGGCCAGCTGGATCCGGCAGGGCGATGTCGACGCCGTCCTCGCCGGTGGCACCGAGGCGGGCATCACGACGGTGGGTATCGCGATGTTCGCGGCGGCCCGCGCGCTGTCGACTCGCAACGACGATCCCGCGCACGCATCGCGTCCATTCGATCGCGACCGCGACGGCTTCGTCGCGGCTGAGGGTTCGGCCGTGCTCGTCCTCGAGGAGCGCGAGCATGCGCTGGCACGCGGCGCGACGATCTACGGCGAATTGCTCGGCTACGCGGCCGCTGCCGACGCATACCACATCACCGCGCCCGATCCGAGCGGCCAGGGCGCGGTTCGCTGCGTGCGCCGCGCGATCGAGCGAGCCGGCGTGCAGCCTGGCGACATCCAGTACATCAACGCACACGGCACCGGCACGGGGCTCAACGATCTCGCTGAGACCCGCGCCATCAAGGCGGTGTTCGGCGACGACGCGTACAGGATTCCCATCTCGTCGAGCAAGTCGATGACCGGCCACATGCTGGGCGCCGCGGGGGCATTCGAATCCATGGTGACGTTGCTCACGATGCGCGACAGCTTCATCCCGCCGACGATCAACCTCGACAACCCGGACCCCGAGTGCGACCTCGACTACGTGCCACTCGTCGGACGCGACGCCGATGTCCGCCTCGCCATGACGACGTCGTTCGGGTTCGGTGGGCACAACGCCTGTCTCGTCTTTGCGGGGGGACCGGATCCGCGGTGAGTGGCGCGTTCGACCTCGCCGTCATCGGTGGCGGGACGGCGGGGCTCGTTGCCGCGCAGACGGCGTTGGCACGGCGCAAGCGAGTGCTGCTGATCAGCGAGGGACCGCTCGGCGGGGAGTGCACGTGGAACGGCTGCGTTCCAAGCAAGGCACTGATCGAGGCTGCAGCCGTGTTTCACTCGGCCGCAACTGCAGGACGGTTCGGTGTGCGTGTCGGCGAGCTCAGCGTCGACTTCCCGGGCGTGATGGACCGAGTGCACGCTGTCATCGAGAACATCGCCCGCTACGAGGATGCGGCGCACCTCGAGGCTGACGGCGTGGTGGTGCGGCGCGGACGCGCGCGGTTCATCGACGCGCGGACGCTGCAGGTGGAGGATGAGCGGTTCACCGCCGAGCACGTGGTCGTGTGCACGGGAAGCCGCCCCGACATCCCCGCGATGGACGGTCTCGAGGGCGTCCCGTACCTGACCAACGAGACGATCTTCGCGCTCCGCGAGCAGCCACGGCATCTGCTCGTGCTCGGAGCCGGCGCCGTCGGGCTCGAGCTCGCGCAGGCATTCGCACGCCTCGGCACCGAGGTCGATGTGTTCGATGCCGCTTCAGTGCTCCTGCCACGCGAGGATCGGGACATCGCCACGGTCGCGCGTGCCATCCTCGAGTCCGAGGGCGTGCGACTCCACCTCGGGGCACTCGGCGCGCGCGTCGAGGCTGCCGCCGGCGGCATCACGCTGACGGTGCGTGATGCGTCAGGCGAGCGTCCGGTGCCCGGCGATCAGCTGCTCGTCGCGACCGGCAGGCGCCCGAACGTCGACGGCCTGGGGCTCGACACCATCGGCGCTCGCGTTGAGCGGCCCGGCATCGTCGTCGACGCGCATCTGCGCACCTCGGTCGGTGGCGTGTTCGCTGCGGGCGACGTCACGGGGACGCTGCCGTTCACACACATCGCCGCGTATCAGGGACGGCTGGCGGCTGCGAACGCCGTTGGCCGTGCGCGCGCCGCGTCGTACCGCGTCATCCCCTGGGTCATCTTCACGGATCCGGAGATCGCGCACGTCGGCCTCACCGAGCCGGAGGCGCGACACAAGCACGGCGATGCTGTGCGGGTCGTCTCGCTTCCGTTCACGGCGGTGGACCGCGCAGTCATCGCGGGCCGGACGCGCGGCCTCATCAAGGTCATCACGGCGACCAGGCCGATCCTGGGTGGCGCGGGCGGCGGACGTCTTGTGGGCGCGCACATCATCGGTCCCGGCGCGGGCGAGCTCATCCACGAGTTCGTGATCGGGATGCAGGTCAACGCTTTCAGCGGCCGGCTCGCGCAGGCGGTGCATGCGTATCCGGCCATGTCGGTCGGCGTGCAGCAGGCAGTCGCGCTCCTGTTCGAGCACGGTCGGGCGATCGCAGGTGCGTTGCGCGAGGATCTTCAGGCGGGAGATGGCGAACCGGCGTCAGCGCCCTCGCCCGAGAGCGTCAGTTGGGCGCCGACACCACCCCGTCGAGCGCTGCCTTGATGATCCCGTAGCACTCGCAGGCAACTCCTTCGAGGCCGACCCGGTCGACGATGGTCACGCGACCGCGGTGGTATCGAATGAGACCCGCTGCCTGCAGCAGGCCCGCCGACAGGGTCACCGTCGCGCGCCGGGACCCGAGCATCTGCCCGAGGAACTCGTGTGTGATGGGGAATGCATCCACACCGACCCGGTCGTGACTCATGAGCAACCACCGACTGAGACGCTCCTCATTGGAGTGCAGCCGGTTGCATGCCGCCGCCTGGGAGATCTGCCCGAAAAGCGCCTGCACGTATCGCTGGATGAGCCTCCGGAAAACCGGGAGATGGTCGAGCTCGGCGATGAAGGTGGTCGCATCCATGCGCAGCGTGCGTCCACCGACCTGCGAGATCGCGCGGACTGCGAGCGAGCCGCCGGCGACGAGCGGCACGCCGACCAGTCCCTCGTTGCCGATGGTGGCCACCTCCACGATGTTGCCGTCGGCGAGCGGTGTGACGAGCGAGATGACGCCGTCAATGGGGAAGTACACCGATCTGATCACCTGCCCAGGGTCGAAGAGCACCGTCTTCACCACGAGATGCGCCGGCCGCGTATGTGCCATCAGAGCATCGCGTTCCGCCGCCGGAAGAGCATGGAGGAGGTGGTTTCCCGCGATCGAGACGAGTGAGCTGCCGTCGGTACCCATTGACGATTTTGGAGGGTATCGCAGGTCCAGCACTGCGCGCAAATCCGCGTCACGGCGCTCGAGCGCCGGTGGATGCCGGAGGCCCCATGGGAGAATCGGGGCCCAGCCGATGTAGCTCAGGGGTAGAGCAACCGCCTTGTAAGCGGTTGGTCGGGAGTTCGAATCTCCCCATCGGCTCCGCTGATCTCAGAAAGAGCGGATAACAGGTCCGGCCGGCTATCGCCGAGCTTGCTACAGCGCTGCTAGAGCAGATAACATGCGCGTATGGCAACCATCCCTATCACCCTTCCGACCGGCAACCAGGACACCCTCGGGGACTGCGCACACTCGTTCGAGATCCATCTCCGCGCCGAGAACAAGAGCCCGCGCACCGTCAAGACCTACCTGCAGGCGCTCGCAGCCCTGGAAGCGTTCCTACGCGGCGACGGGCGCTCGCTCGAGGTGGGCCGGGTCCGTCGCGAGGACATCGCCGCGTTCATGGTCGCCCGGCTTCGAACCTGCAAGGCGTCCACCGCCTCGATCGAGTTTCGCGCCCTCCAGCAGTTCTGGAAGTGGGCCCTAAGCGACGACCTGGTGGTTGCCTCACCCATGGCCCGGATGACCGGACCCCGGGTCGTGGTCGATCCGCCGAAGGTGCTCCGTACCGAAGAGTTGACCCGGCTCCTCAAGGCGTGCGAGGGCACCGACTACCGGGCGCGACGTGACGCGGCGCTGGTCTTCTTCTTCGTGGACACCGGCTGCCGGCTCGATGAGGTGACCCGGCTCCACGTTGCTGACCTCGACCTCCACCAGGGCGCCGCCATGGTGCTCGGCAAGGGGAGCCGGAAGCGCGTCGTCGGACTCGGCCGCAAGTCGATCAGGGCGCTGGATCGCTACCTACGGGTTCGCGCGCGTCATCCACGAGCTGCAGATCAGGCTTTGTGGCTCGGCACACAAGGACCGCTCACCCATTCGGGGATCGCCAACGTGCTCGAGCAGCGCGGCAAGCAAGCCGGACTCGCCATGTCGGTGCATCCCCATTTGCTGCGCCACGGCTGGGCCCATGCGATGAAAGCGAGCGAGGCGCCGGAAGAGGACATCATGTCGCTCGCGGGATGGCGCAGCCGGCAGATGCTCGCGCGCTACGCGGCCAGCACGGCCAGTGAGCGCGCCCTGGTGACCCATCACCGCCTCAGCCCGGGGGATCGGCTGTGATCACCTTCGACGAGCTCCACTGGGCACGGCTGGGCGTCCGCGATGACACGGTGGTTCGTTGCGGTGGTGCTGACCGTCGGTGCCACGCCGAGCTCGCATACATCGACACGCTGCCGAACGGCGTCCGCTGGCTCTTCTTCGATCCCGGCTGGCATGATGCCCCACTCGGTGCCGACAACGCCGAGGACGTCGAGCGCTTTGCTCAACTCCGCGCCGCATACCCGTCTTTCGCCCGGATGGGGCCCACGCTTGACATCTGGCGTCCCTCGCGACACGCCAGCGATGGAAACCGACGGTTGCGCCGGCCCTCGTTACACGCGCTCCCGAACGGCGGACCTCATGCCGGCGCGTTCCGACGCGCAGCTCGCTTCCCGGCGCTCGCGGTTTGCTGGGATGGGCACATCAATGTGCTCGATGCAGCGCAGCTTCGCGTGAAATAGAAACCCTGTAGGGGTACACTTACCTACACCGGCCGGGACTCCACGGCGCTGATGTTGCCCTCCCCGCGATTTCGCGGCAAGCGGCACTCGAGGAATGTGCCGTGTCCACCGAGTCCATACCGGTGCTGATGGGCCGCGTCGGGGCGCACAAGTTGCACTCGATGTACGACTCGCGGGAGTTGACCAAGAACGCCCGGGTCGCGTTCGAAGCCAAGTGGTACAACCAGACCGATCCCGCATTGCCCGAGGCTGAGCGGCTGAAGCGAGCCGCGCATCTACGCCAGGAGCACTTCGCGCGGATGGCCCTGGCGAGCGCGCTGAGTCGATCGGCGAAGAAGAGCAAGGGCTAATGAGTAGTGAGGCGGGGAGCCCCGGGAAGGGCTCCCACACCAACAACGACCACGACGACAAGACCCAGTTTAGCAGCGTCCTCAGCATGGAGATCGCGGACGGACGTGCTCAGGTCGTGATCATCCATCGAGCCGGTTGGAAGCTCACGTTCTTCACCGACATCGAGCCGCCAACCGGTGTCTGGCGTGATATCGAGGACGTGTCCCGATGGATCGCCTCGAGGTACGCGGCATGATCCGCTACTCAGCCCGCTACCTATGTCCGATCTGCGGTGGTCACGACCAGATGGAGCGGGGGAAGGGCCTTCGCTGCGCCGGTTTCATTTCCGATGATCCGAACTGGGCACGCTGCACCCGTGCGGAGCACGCGGGCGACCTCAAGCCCGACGAGCGCACAACACCGCCGACCTACGCCCACAAACTGACCGGCGAGTGCCGCTGTGGCACTGAACATGGGCCGCAACCGTTGCCAATTGGTAACGGTCACCGCGCCACCGCGCCACCTCGGAAGGTCGTCGCGGTCTATGACTATCAAGCCGCTGACGGTCGCGTGATCTACCGGGTGAGTCGGTTCGCGCCGAAGGGATTCTGGCCGCAGGCCGCGATGGCCGATGGAAGCTGGGCGAAAGACCTCAATGGAGCTCCGCGGGTGCTCTATCACCTGCCCGAACTAATCGCCGCTTCCGGCCGGGTTGTGTTCGTCACCGAGGGAGAGAAGGACTGCGATCGTCTGCGCTCACTGGGATTGCTCGCGACTACGAACGCGGGCGGCGCTGAGTCCTGGCAGCGACACGCGGCGGAATATGCCGAAGCGTTCCGTGGCCGCTCGAGGGCTGTGATCATGGTTCATAACGACCCACCGGGGCGCAAGTGGGCGGATTACGTCGCGGCGTCTGCTACCTCAGTGGGCTGTCCCGCCTTTCTGATCGAGTTGGATGGGTTGCCCGAGCATGGCGACGTCTCCGACTGGTTAGATGCCGGCCACACCGTCGAAGAACTCAAGGCCCGCGTCGCCTCGGCGCACCGCTGGACGCCGCCAATAGAAGTCGTCACGACCGTGAGGACTTCCCCAATTGGGGAAACATCCGAGCCCGAATCGGTCGCGGTCACAGCCGGCGCGGTGCGACTGTCGGACGTGCAACCCGAGGCCGTTGAATGGGTCTGGACGGGTCGCATTGCCCGTGGCAAGAGCACCCTGATTGACGGTGACCCCGGACAGGGCAAGTCTGTCCTGACTACGGACATCGCGGCCAGGGTGACGACAGGGAAGGACTGGCCGGATGGGCAACCGTGCCGGATCCGCGGCTCGGTGCTGCTTCTGGGCGCCGAGGATGGATTGGCTGACACCGTGCGACCCCGGCTCGACGCGGCCGGCGCGGACACCGATCAGGTCTACGCCTTGCCCTTGGTCGGAAGCGCACCGAACGAGCACCAACCTTCCATCCCCGACGATCTCGACGCCATTGAGGCCGTCCTGATCAGCACAGGCGCCGTGCTCCTGGTGATCGACCCGCTGATGGCCTTCCTTGACGGCAAGGTCAACAGTTACCGCGATCAGGACGTGCGCCGCGCGTTGGCACCGCTGGCAGCGATGGCGGAACGGCTGCGCGTGGCCGTCGTCGTGATCCGGCACCTCAACAAGAGCAGCGGAGGACCGGCGATCTACAGGGGCGGTGGATCCATCGGACTAGCCGGCGCCGCCCGGATCGTTCTCGCCGTCGGAGCTGATCCCGAGGACGAGACGCGCCGAATCCTGGCACCCGTGAAGGCAAACCTTTCGGCGCCGTCGGCAAGCCTCGCCTATCGCCTGGTCGCTGATGCGGGCATCGTACGGATCGACTGGCTGGGCACATCGGACGTCACCGCCGAGCAAATGCTCGCCGTGCCCGTCAATGACGAGGAGCGGACGGCGATCGGCGACGCTGTGGAGTTCCTGCGGGAGCGACTCGGCGACAGCAAGGTTGACGCCCTCGCGGTCAAGACGGACGCCCGCAAAGCAGGCATTTCTGACCGCACCCTCGACCGTGCCAAAGCACGGCTTCAGGTCCATTCCGAGCGCAAAGGGTTCGGCTCTGACGGCGAGTGGTTCTGGAGTCTGCCAGACCATAGGGCGCCAACCAAACCCATAGATCGCCACCCCCAAACCATGGCGTCCTATGAGGAAACGTGGCGTCCTATGGACTCTGGCGTTGTGAGCGAGCGGGTCTACTGATGGCCGTCGCATCCGTCCTCGAACCGCTGATCGCAGCCGGTTTGACGGTCGCCATACGTCCTGACGGTCGGCTCGTCGTCGCGCCGTCCGAGCGCATCACTGCGGCACTCGACGTCCATATCCGCACGCACCGCGACGACCTCATCACCGCACTCGAGGCCATCCCGAAACTGACCGACTGGCCACAACCGCGGCCGGCGTGGTGGGCGGAGTGGATGCGAGACGACGACGCCCGACGCGCCGCGACGATGACGCGAGCGAAGGCTCGCCTGGCAGCACGCCACAACCGCACACCGGAGACAACCTTATGACCACCGAGGCGGCGATCAACGCCGCAACCCTGACCGACCTGGAAGCGATCATCGACCGCGGGAAGCAAACCTTCTTCGAGGTGGGCAACGCGCTCACCGAAATACGCGAGCGCAAGCTCTACCTTCAGGCGGGTTACCCCACCTTCGGGGTCTACTGCCAGAAACGCCACGGGTTCAGCGCAAGCCGGGGGCGGCAACTCATCGCAGCCGCGGCGCACGTTACCGCGGTAACGCTTTCAGGCGGAACTCCGCCGGCCACTGAGCGCGAAGCGCGAGCGCTCGCCGCAGCCCAGCGGGCCCACGACGCCGTGATGCGCGAGGAGCCAATAGACGCTGCCCTTGTCCCCCTGGCCGAGACAGGCGAAGCGCTACGGCGTATCCGGGATGGAGTGCTGTATCGCGAGGCTGGGTTCCCCGACTTCGACACCTACTGCCGCGAGCGGTGGGGCTTCACGGGTGAGCATGGCGTTCAGCTCATAGAGGTGGCGGACCTCACACCCGCCCTGCGCGACTTTCTGACTTCCACGCCAGGTGACGATCTCGGTCTTGACGCTGCCCGGGTAAAGCACGCCCTCACTGGCCTGCGGAATCTCATGGACGCAACAGGCAGCCTAGACGTACTCACCGCGATCGCCCATCTGTGCGGGGACATCTCAAACCTCGCCGCCGAGCACCACCTACGCTGCGAGCGACGGGCTGGGTTGTTGCTGCAGTCGGTGCCCGGCATGAACACACCCGGGAGCGGGCTCGCCATGAGTAGAGGCGACCGACCGTGACGCCGAGGCCAACAACCCGTTGCCTCGCTGCCTCACCGCATACCAAGACCAGGCGCCTCGTCGCCGTTAGAAACTGCGGTTTCCAACGCGGCCTCAACCCCGACACCCGAACCATCACGGCGACCTATCGCCCGGAGACGTACGCATGACAACAGATCGAACCCAATCACCGACCACCGCGGGAGAATCGCAACCACGCCACCGCACACTCACGAGTGACCCGGGGGATGGCA
Organism: Candidatus Acidiferrales bacterium; assembly: GCA_035534435.1. Lineage (GTDB taxonomy): Bacteria > Chloroflexota > Dormibacteria > Aeolococcales > Aeolococcaceae > Palsa-851. Next base: position 5,433 of record DATLRX010000032.1, on the reverse strand, counting down.
TCGGGGGGAGTAGCACCCGTGAACGATGCGAACCGCGAGACGATGACGACCGGCGGCCCGGCTTGAAGATTTGCACGGCCGACCGAGTGACAGGAGCGCGAACGCGCCGGCCGGGTGGGGGGGCGCGTCGCGACGGTTTTGCTGATGCGCTCCATGACCCGCAATCACTCAAATCGCGCCTTTTTTCTGAAAACTGGTTTCGGTGGTTTCGCACGCCATGACTGCACCGACCTGTGAACACTGCGGCGGCCCCGTAAACCTCGGCTCCAGAGGCCCGAAACGGCGCTTCTGCAGCGACAAATGCCAGCACGCGGCCAAGCGTCAGCGTCTCGAGGGATCGGCGACGAGTTCGGAGCCAGGGAAGGGACCGATGAGCCTCGCCGCCGCTCGCGTGGTCACGGCTGCCCGAAATCGAACCCTCACCGCACTCGATGAGGCGACGCTGACCACGTTGGTCGTTGTTTCGGAGGCGGTGGATCGCCAGCCCGGCAACGCGGCGCTGGTGGCGCAGTGGCGTGCCCTGGTCGCCGACCTTCGCATCGAGGCGCCGGGCCGTCCCCAGCGCGACGTCGCTGCCCTGCTCGCCGATTTCCGAGCTGACGTCAACCCGTCCCGGTCCATCCACGTCATCGAGGGCCACGCCGATGCTGTCTGATGCTCGCGACACTGTGCAGCGCCGTCGTCACGGCGCCCGCTTTGGCGATGAGGCCACCGCGGTTTGCTCGGCCTACCTCGGGGCCGCCAAGGCCGTCGACGCCGCACAGGAACGCCGGCGCGCTGTGCAGTTGCGGCGCGGGATCACCTACGCCGAGGACCAGGCCGTCGAGCGCGAGTGTGCAGAGGCGTGGGAGCAGTGCTTCCTCGCTGCGGTCGAGCTCGACACCGTCCTGCCTGATCCCGAGCACGAGGCGGCTGCGCTGGTGCGCTCCCTGGCATCGCTCTTCGGAGTGCTCGAGGGCGACTGGAACCCCTACCTCGGACCCGACGGGGCCCGCGGCTACACCGATGGCCGCGGGCGCTGCATCGCGGCATTCATCGGCGACCAGGTCATCCCAGGTCCATGGTTCATGGAAGGGCAGCCGCTACCGGAGGCGCCAGGCACGCAACTCGTGATTGGCTGAGAGGCTTGGCTAACGAGCGCATTCGGTCGGTGGGGTTGGACAAAAGGTCAGCGAAGGGATCATCATGCCCGCAACACGGGAAGCGTGATCACGGGGGGTCGACAATGAAGACGAGGCATCTGCTGGGTGTCCCGGCGCTGCTTGCCATAGCGATCGTTGCCTCGATGCAAGGCGTGCGGGCGGGCACCGTTCAAGACTTCACGGCCAATGTCAGCCACGAGGAATGCGCCAGTCGGCCCTCAACAGCCACCTCGTCCTCGGCTTCGACACCGCTGGCGGGGACTCAGTACTGGGGGATTGGACTGACATCCATTCTCACCCCGAGCAGCGCGAGCGTTACCGTCAATAGTGGCTACAGCCCCTCTCTGATCCTCCTGACAAACGGCTTTTGCGACGGAGGTTCACCACTCACAGGCTTCCCAGCGGTCTTCACGGGTCTTGGCGGCCCAAGTCTGGATTCGACGATCGCCCTAAAGCAAGCACCGGGCTTTGCCTCGACCGCGACTGCGAAGCCCTCCAAAATCCCAAAGGGCGGGACCAAGCAAACCGTGGTTGCGACGTTCCGTCTGACCAATCCGGCCTTGGACCAGCAGCTCAAGCTCGGTATCAACTCCGCTGTGCCGGGCGCGTCGCTGGTGTCAGCCTCCTACGCCGGGCCCGCGGGCTTCAACATCCTCCCTGGAAGTGGCGGCGTCGAGTTCACTGGGAATAACCCAGCGCTCAACACCTTGTACAAGTTCACGGTCGTACTTCATATCCCGAATCCATACGGCAAGGCCTTCACATACAAGCCGCTGTTCGATTTCCTTGTTATCGGCATAAACAGTGCAACGATCGACCCCGGTCCAGCCACGACGGAAACGATCGCTGTTCCCACCCTCGATGGAGGCACGTCCGGCGCGGGTTCGGCAATCTTCGCGGTCAGCGGGGCGAGCGGGTCCTGGGAGTTGGATACAGCACCCGGCTTCGATCTCCAGTACCGGGAGGCTGCGCTACCTTAGCTTTGGTAGCCGCCGCGAGCAACAAAGGAAGGACCCGCTCAGAGACCCGTTGGGGAAACGGCAGGGCGGCCCTCAGGAAGGGGTGTGACGGGCCGCCATGTGCCGGCTCGTCACCGCCGTTAGGTCGTCGTCTGGGCTTGCGGCGCACGAGCCGTTCGTCATCAGGAAGGACAAGGGGATGGCCCTGGCGGTCCTCCCCTGCACGGATTGTACGGAAAGTCACTAGTTAGTCTGATATTGCTAGTAACTTGTGAAATAATAGGGCTATGTCAGACACAGATTGGGCAACCCCCAGCGAGATCGCCAAGGAATACCGTCTCTCCACCGCGACGATCTATCGACTGCTCGAGAGCGGCAAGATCCAGGCCGTTCGGATCGGTGGCAGTTGGCGCATCAATCGGGCCGAAACGATCCGAGCCGCGACGCCGTCCTGGCCGACCTTCGCGGAGCACTGCGCCCCGATGAGTGAGCGACGCGGATGAGCGCGGTCATTAACCTCACCGCCGCGGAACGTCAGACCATCGAGGACGCGGCGCGCATCCTCGCCGAGCACCGCGATCCACGGACGCCGGAGCAGATCAAGGCCGAAACTGAGGCCGAGGAATTGCGGCAACGCATCGCCCAGAGTGAGCGAAACTTCCTGGCCGACCCGGAGGCGCAACGACGCGCCGCTGAGGACGCCCGCAAGGCTGCCGAAGATCACAGGCGGGAGATCGAGAAGTACCGAGGTTGGGCTGCCACCTCCACCGCTCAGGTGTCGGCTGATCGCTTGAATCGGAACAAGGGCGACCACGCCTTGTGGCATTGCCATGAGTGTCGCAATCCGACATACGTCGCTGAGTTGCCCACCCAAGGGCTGACGCTGTGTCAGCAGTGCTATGGCGCGCACAAGATCCGCTGCGATCAGTGCGGCAATCACAAAGACGTCATCACGTCGTTCTGTCCACCGGACGGCAAGTGGCGCTGCCCGAAGTGTCAGGAGACCTTCCGGGTCGAGTACGCGGCCGATCCTGACGCCTTCCGCAACCCGCGCGGTGTGTTTGCCCCGACGTGGCTGAGCCGGCGATGACCCCCCGCTGGAACGGCTCCCGCTGGAGTCTCGGCGGCGACCCGATGACCAGGACGGCGTTCGTCCGCTGGTACGAGAAGGCAACGCCGCGGATGCGTGAGGCGACACAACGCAACCTCACCCGGGGCTCCACACTGCCACTGCTACCAGCCGGCCGCAGCGTTGCCGAGCTGCGCCGTCGTGCGAAGCGGCTCCTGGCCGAGCCGACGCGGGCTCAGCGCACCGAGGCGTTGCGCCGACGTGCCAGTGCGGTGCTGGGGGCTGACGACTGGCGCGTGATCTTCAAGGGCCGCGGCAAACTCACTCGCCTCGAGAATGAGCGGTCACGGATGGGCTTCGAGCTGTTCGGCGATCCGAGTGCCTTCCGGCGGTAGCCAACCGAGGCGCGTAATGGCCGGTCCTACAAGGGTGCAATCGTTCGCGAGATCCCGCGGAGTGAGATCGCCTGCTGTCTGCTCATTCAGGCGTGAGGTTCTGTCGGAGCACCACCCTGGTGGCTAGAGTCGCCGGGTGCCAGACAGCGACCCGATCTCACTGCCTCGGGTCGTACTGAAGCGCCACCATAGAGCCATGTCTGGCGACGAGGGTGGGGGTAGTCAGCCGCAGGTCTTCGAGGACACAGACGGGCGCTTTTGGATGGTGAAGGCGCCGAATAACCCTCAGAACGGCCAGGTGCTTGCCTCCGAGTTTGTCGCCGCCTCGCTCGGACGGACACTCTCGGCCGCGATCCCGCCGGCTGCCATTTGCGAACTCAGCGCCGAGCTCGTGGCCGACGTGAAATTTGCCGATGGTCAGCCGTGGGCCGCGGGAAGTGGCTTCGGTTCGGAGCTTCTGCAGAGCTCGCCGCCGAGCTACGCCGCAGGGACACACGAACCGATCACGAACTGCGCCTCCGCGGCCGCTGTGGTCGTGATCGACACGCTCCTGGGATCACATGACGGTCGCCAGGCGCGGGCCTGCAAGGACGGAGAGGGTTGGGCGGTGTGGGCGGTCGATTTCGGCCATGACATCGGGCCAGGAGCCTGGAGCCGGGCGAGCCTGGAGGCCCTCGCGAGTCCACCAGCCCTCGAAGACGGTCATCATTGGCTCTCGCTCGCCACCAAGGAGATCATGGGCGAGCTTGCGGAGACCGTGAGCAACATCACCAACGAGGACTTCGCCCAGATCGTCGGAGCGATCCCGGCGGAATGGGGACCGAGCGATGACGACCGAGTGGCGTTGGTCGCTCACTTGGTGCGGCGGCGCGAGGCTGTCGTCACATTGATCCGGCAACGTGTGGACGCATGAAGGAGGCCAAGGGATCGTGAACTTCCAATACTCCGTCGTCCGCGTCATGCCGTCGGCTGTCGCCGAGGAGTGCCTCAACGTGGCGGTGATGATCCGGTATGACGGGCTCGTGCAAGTCGCTAGGGCAAAGAAGCTCGAGCGGATCGCGAAGGCGTTTCCCACGATCGATCAGGATGCGGTCGAAGTGAGCCTCGCCTACCTTGACGAGCTCGGCCAGGCGCAGCCCGACCTGGATCTGTCCGAGCTGTCACGTCGCACGCGCGGCGCCTTGGTCCAGGTGAGCCCGCCGGCAACGACTGTCGGCGACAGTATCGAAAGCGAGTTGCGGGATCTGTTCCAGTTGTATGTCGAACCCAAGCCCGCACGATCGCCAATCGCTTATCGGCGCGTCTCTCCACATCGCGCAAGGAAGGGCACAGTGCTCGTCAGCGGGACTGCTCAGCCCGTGAATGGACGGCGCGCTACACCTTCCAGATAATCGAGACCCGGCGCTGGATCGAAGCTGGTTCTAGGCGCGGTGACGCGGCCGTCCTCTCCCGGTGGCCGCTTCCTCGGACGTGACGGGGCCCACCACCTAGGACGATGAACGGAAGGCCTCGGAATCGACAAGCAGACGACTCACGTCCGAGGCTCGACCATCGCGATCTTGTCAGGGTTGCGAATCACCGCGCGCACTGCCTCACGGTTGCGCCACTGCCGCGCTACCTCGCGCTCCTCCCGGGCCGTGACGTCGGCGAGGACGGCGGCAGCGATAGCGGTGCTGCACGCCGCAAAACTGTGCCCGCGAATCGGTGCCATGGCGACGATCCTACTCCGCTGATATATCTCCTGGCAGGGTCAGAATCGCAGGGAAACTGACCTCGACGGGGAGACCGGCGCCGCGCTATTCGGCCGTGACCGATGCTTCTAGTGACCGGCCCTCGTGCTTCGTCTTCGAGCGGTGATTGGGATCCGA
>DATLRX010000031.1:0-50038 GCA_035534435.1 Candidatus Acidiferrales bacterium | reverse complement strand
AGGCTGCCGGCGTTGTACGAGTAGGTGACGTTCTTGGTCAGCGCGCCCGTCGGGTCGTACTGCTTGAGGAGCGACTTCGCCTGGGTGGCATCGAACTTCGCGAGCGGGTCGCTGTTCGGGCCGCCGTTGCCGACGAGGCCGCTGGTGATCAAGCCGCCGGTCGCCGCGGAGCAGATGAGGTTGTGGCACACCGTGGTGGCCAGGCCCTGCTTGTCGACCGCGAGGTCGAAGGCCAAACGGAGACCCTTGGCCGCCGCAGACTCACCGACGAACGGTCCACCTGTTGCGGGATAGCCGACGTTGAAGCTCACCCACGTGGTGCGTCCCTTGGGCTGGGTCAACAGGCTCGGCTTCTCGCGCGAGTTGGCCTGGATCGCCAGGATGTTCGCCAACGGGATGATGGCGCTGTCACCACCGTAGCCGATGATGTCGTACCCCTTCTGGAAGAAGGCGTCGACGGTCGTCGGTGCTGTCGAAGGATCCTTGATGTCGATCTTGATCGTCGTCAAGGTCGGCTTCGGCGTACCCCACCAGTTCGGGACCGCCGAGAACACGATCGACTGCTTCGGGGTGTACGAGGTGATCTTGTAGGCGCCGGTGCCGACGAGGTCGGCGGGCGTCTGCCACCAGTTGACCGGATCGACACCGGGCGCGTTGATGACCTTCTCGTCAACGATGGCGCCGACTGTGCCTTCGAGCGTCCACGCGGTGAGGCACCAGCCGCATCCGCTTGCCAGCTTGATCTGGACGGTCTCAGGATCCGTCGCCGTGAGGCCGCTCATCATGAACGAGGAATTTCCCGCGGCGAGCTGCTTCTCGATGTTCGCCTGGAAGGTCGTGGGTGTGCCTGAGGACGGCGGGGAGCCGGCCGCCTTCTGCACGTCGCTGTAGCCCTGAACCGCGCTCAGGATCGACGAATACGCGCCGTGCAGTGCCACCGCACGGTTCCACGAGTACAGGACGTCCTTCGAGGTGACCGGGTCACCGTTGGAGAACTTCGCCTTGGGGTTCAGGTGAATCGTGTAGGTGGTGCCGTCCGAGGAGATCCCGCCGTTGGCCTGCGTGGGCACTGTGGAGGCGATGTCCGGGATGATGTTCAGGTTGTCATCGAACCGCCAGAGGTTGTCGAACACGTTCTGCATGAGCTCGGTGTCGACCTCGGCGTCCATCTCGCCGGGATCCCACGTACCGGGGTCCTGGAAGACCGGGAAGTGCAGCACCTGTGACGACGCCAGGGCTCCTGACGTCGTGGTGCTGCTGCTGGTGCTACCGCACGCTGCGGCGGTGAGCAGGCCAAGCACTCCAAGGCCTATCCCACCAATTGTCAGTTTGTTCGGTCGCAAGTGCTGATCCTCCCGTTTATATGGCTGATGCCGCCCTGGCCCAGGTTTCGTCGTCCCGGACCACGCCTCAGAAAACGAGACGTGCGCCGGATCATATCGAGTTGATCCACCCCATGCGGTTCACCGAGCAGAAACTCACCCTGTTGGGTGAATGACGGCTTCGGAATTCGTCACGATGGGGGATGCCGGCGCGCCTGCGGAGAACCCTTGGTGGAGCCAGGGGGGCTCGAACCCCCGACCTCTTGCATGCCATGCAAGCGCTCTCCCAGCTGAGCTATGGCCCCGCCGGACATGGTACCGGCCGGAGGACGACGGCGCGACCGCCCGCGACGCAGGTGGACGCCGGCCCGGCGTGGAGGGATTGCAGTCGGCGCAAATACGGGAATTGCATCCGTGCCGCCTGGTATCGGACAATGCTGGCGGGTGGCGCAGTGGCGAATTGATCGCCGCGATTGCGCCGATGGCACGTCACGTGGGGGTCCTCATGCCTGAAGCTGCCGATCGCGAACTCGCTTCCGGGAACGCGTCGCCGATCGTGCAGGCCGCCGAGCGGCTGGTGTCGCGCATCGAGGCACTGGTCAGTCAGGTGGCCGCGTTGAAGGCCGACAACGCCGAATTGCGCCGTGAGGTCCGCGCAGCGGTCGCGTTGATCGAGCGCGCCGGCGATGCCGCCACCCCCGCCCGATCCGCAAAACGGGCGTCCGCCCCAGCGGTGCGTCATCCGAAGGGCCGCCGTCGCGGTAAGGGACCGAAGGGACGCGCCACACCCGCATCGGTGACGCCGGACATCGTTCTTGCCACGATCGGGAAGCTCGGATCGGCGACGGCCTCGGAGATTGCGCGCGAGTTGAGCGTCCTTGGTGACCCGGTGTCGGGTCGGGCCGTCCGCTGGCTTGCCGAGCGAGCCGGCGCCGCGACGACCGTGGGGGAGGACGGCCAGCTGCGCTACCGGCTCCCGGCGTCGCCGCCCCGCCCGTACTGAGCTCGCTCCCCAGGTTCGCCTCCGGAAGCTTGCGTCCAGGGTCGGCCCGGTCATACACTCTTGTGTATGTCTTTCTTCGCAAACAAGATTCCTGGAGTCAGTCTTCGTCGCACGGCGCTGGCGGCCGCCGGGTCTCTCGTGGTGGCGGGAGCCGCCGGGTGGCTCGTGGTGCATCAGACCGCGGCGCAGGCGCCCATCCCCGCCGGAGAGACTGTTGATCCGCCCGCACCGGCCACGGTCCTGGTCTTCGTCAGCGGTGCCGTCGAGCATCCGGGCCTGTATGAGCTGAGTCCCGATGCTCGGGTGGCGGACGCGCTGGCAGCCGCCGGCGGGATCACGACGCTTGCCGATCCGGGGCACCTTCCCAACATGGCCGAGCGCGTGCACGACGGCCGACAGATCAACGTGCCGTTCTTGAAGAGCGGGACCACGGCGGCGAAGCTCGATATCAACACCGCTGCCCAGGATGAGCTCGACGCGGTCCCCGGCATGCCTGAAGGTCTCGCCGGCGCGATCGTCGCGTATCGCGAAGAGTGGGGTCCGTTCACATCGATGAGCCAGCTCCACGGCGACCTCGGGGTTGACTCCGCGACCGTCACCGGTCTCGGGCACTACCTCCGCGTCGTCATACCTGCGCCGTGAGCCTCCGAGCGGCCTCGCGCGCCGGTCGTGCCGCGACCTGGGTCTGCGGCGGCTTCGCGGTGGGATGCGGTACCGGCTTTGTGGGTTCCGTGCCCGCATCGCTGGCGCTGTCGCTTGGCGCAGGCGCCGCGGGGTGCGCGCTCCTTGCCGTGGCGGCGGTGGGCAGGCGCTGTGTCTTCCCTGTCGCGGTGGCCGGGGCGCTCACGCTCGGTGTGCTGCGTGGCTCGCTTGCCGTCGCCGGGACAGGCCCGGCGACGGTCGACGGCAACCTCGGTTCGCGGCCGGTGGTGCTCACCGGCACAGTCCGCAGTGCGGGTCCTGGAGCCGGGTCCTCGGCGATCGTCGATGTCTCGCACCTGTCCGACGCCGACACGGATCGGGCGGTGTCCGGCGGGGTGCTGGTGAGTGGACCGTTGATCCCAGAGCTCGCTCCGGGCGACGAGGTGGAGGTCGACGCGTCAGGGTTGCGCCGTCTGGATCGTCGCCCGGGCGCCAATGCCGCGGACACGCTCGAACGCGAGGGGGTCGAGGCCACAGCCACGTCGCCGCAGGTGTTCGTCATTGCGGCGGCAGGCCCGTCAGTCGGCTCCGCGATCGTATGGGTGCAGGATCGACTGATCGGAGCGGTGGACGCCGAGCTTCCGGAACCGGCATCAGCGCTCCTGCTCGGCATCGCGTTCGGCATCCACCAACCGCTGAGCGCCGGCGTGCGCGCCCCGCTGCAGGACGCCGGACTCATACATATCGTCGTGGTATCGGGATTGAAGGTCGTCCTGATCGTCGGGCTGCTGGGCGCGGTCGCCCGCCTCCTCGAGTGGTCGCGCCGTCGCAGCCTGCTGCTCGCGGTTCCGGTGGTTGCCGCGTATGTGCTGATCAGCGGTGCGGGACCGGCGGCAGTACGCAGCGCGCTCATGGCAGGCGCGGCAATGCTCGCGTCGACCGGAGGGCGGCGCACCGACCCGGTACCGATGCTCGCGCTCGTCGCCGCCGTGATGCTCGGTCTGTCGCCCGCGGTGGTCGAGGATCCGGGCTTTCAGCTCTCGTTCCTCGGCACCGCCGGCATCCTCCTGCTCGCGACCCCGATCGCCGCGAGGGTGCCGGGGCCGCGGATGTTCGCCGAGCCGTTCGCCCTGACCGTGGCGGCGCAGGTCGCGACGCTGCCAGTCATGGCCGGAACCTTTGGTGTCATCTCGCTCGGAGGTCCGGTTGCCAACGCGCTGGTGTTGCCGCTGTTGCCGTTCATGCTCGTCGCCGGTGGCCTCGGCGCAACCTTGAGCGCGCTGGTTCCGGGACTCGGATGGGTGCCGCTCCAGCTGGCGAGCCTCGGGACGTCGGTGACGACCACGGTCGCGCGCGTCATCAGCGCCATACCCGGCGCCGCCATTCAGATCGGCAGCTGGCCGGTCGCCTGGTCGGTCGCGGAGGCGGCGGGGGCCGTCGCGGCGTTCGCCGTCCTGATGACGGCGACGCGGGACGCGAAGCCGCTGCGGCCGTGACCGTCCGCGCGGTCACAGCCGCGGTGCTTGCCGCGTTGATCGCCTCGATCGCCGTGTGGGCGTTCGTGTCGCGGCCGGACGGACGCCTGCACGTGACCGTTCTCAGCACGGGAACGTCGACGGCGGTCCTGGTGCGCGCGGAGGACGGGAGCACGGTGCTCGTGGACGGCGGCTCGTCACCCGCACAGCTCCTCGCGGCGCTCGGCCGGGTCATGGCGCCGGCGACGAGCCACCTCGACATGGTCGTCATCACCGGCGGTGAGAAAGCCGCTGTGGACGGCCTGACCGCCCTGCCGGGTCATTACACCGTGGGAACCGTGGTGAGCCCGGGTGGCCTCACCCCCGGTGGCGACGCTGTCGTGGCGGCGCTTGCGAATGCGGGCGCGACCGTTCTCGACACGGACGGGCGCGCATGGTCGTTCGGCGGAGCCACCTGGAGATGTGCCGGATTCATTGCGCTCGCCACGGCGCGAGCGATGTGCGCCCTTGTGATCGACGATCCGACCGGACGCGCACTGGTGCTCGGCGACGCCGGAACCGCGGACCAGGAAGACCTGTGTGCCGTTTTCGGGGATCAGCTCGCCGCCGACCTCGTGGTCACGCCGCCGGGGGGCGCGGTCTCGCCGGTGCTCGTTGCCACCAGCAGGCCGTCGGAGCTCGCGGTCCCGCTTGCGCAGGGTGCTCCCGGCGTTGCCGGCCCGCACGGATACCGGACGGACCGAACCGGGGTCGACGGCGATCTCGAGTACGCCGGCGGCCCGGATGGCCTCGTGGCGATGCCGTGACTACGGCCACCCGCATCGGACATCAGAAGATGAAGGGCAGCAGCATCTTCGTCGAGCGCTTGTACCGCGGGTATTCGTTGGGGAACTGCAATGTCATGTATCGCTCCTCGACGGTGGCGCTGTACACGAAGTACACCCCCGCCAAGGCCACGCCGATGAGCCAGGACCAGGTGAGAGCCATGGCCGAGCCGATGCCGGCCAGGAGGATGCCTGAGTAGATGGGATGGCGAACCATACGGTAGGGGCCGCTTGTCACCAGTTGCGGATCCTCCTTCTGTGACATGGGCGTGCCCCAATTGCGCCCTATGTGGAGGCGTGCCCAGACGGCGAATCCAAGTCCAACCGCAAAGAGGACGAGACCGCCTGCGGCGAGCCAGAAGTTCGAATTGAAACCGTTGTGCTGGAATGCCCCCAGGCGGAGCAGGACGATCACCATGACGGCGATCGCCGCCCTGATGGGCAACCCCCGAGACCATGGGACGTGTCCGCTCTTCATCGAGAACGCAGCCACGAACCAGTAGGCCCAGAATCCCGTCCATCCGAGGCCGAAGACGATCTCAACCGCGCGCATGCAGATCCGACGATAGATGGCGCGTCATAGGCCGGCCCGCTCCATCATCCGCACGCGGGGTCGGCGTGAACGGACGCTGCTTCGGGGCAACGCGAACGTCACCGAGGCTGGCTGCAATACTGGCTCGGTGGCCGCGACACCTCCGCTGAACCCGCTCACCCTCATCCACGGTGACGAGGGGTACCTCGTCGACCAGGCGGCGCGCGCGTGGCGCAAGCGCGCAAAGCCGCCGCAGCTCGACGTTGAGGTGTTCGACGCGCCGGGCCGTCTTGACGGGTTGCGCAGCGCCGTCGCCGAGATGCCGCTGTTCGATCCCGAGCGTGCGCTGCTCGTCCGCGACCCACCGCAGCTCACCGGCGCCGCGAAGCGAGGTGGCGCCGATCCCCCCGAACGGCTGGCGGCCATCCTCGCTGAACGCGCGCCGACGACACTCCTCTGTCTTGTCGCGCACGCCAAGGTGCCCGACAGGAACCCGGTGCTCGCCGCTGTCAGGCAATTGCGGGGGGCCATCATCTTCCACGCGGCGAAGAAAGGTCGCGAGCTTCGCGCCTGGGTCGAAGGCGAGATCGCGGTGCGCAACCTCCGGCTCGGATCCGGATCCGTGGAGCACATCGTTCGGGTCGCCGGGCCCGAGCTGGGGACCATCGCGTCAGAGCTCGACAAGCTCGTTGCCTACGCAGCGGGCCGGCCCCTCTCCGCCCGTGACGTCCGTCTGGCGGTGGCCGGTGACGAGGAGAGCGGCCTGTACGACACCCTCGGGGACCTCCTCGGGCCCACGCCGGCGCGCGGCGCCGACTCGGTCGATCGTCTGCTCGCGGAAGGACGTGCCGGCCCGTATCTGCTCGCCATCCTCGCGGGGCAGATTCGAGATCTCCTGGTCGTCCAGGCGTACCTGCAGACACACGGATCTGCTGCGGGCCTCGCTTCGGCAATCGGCAAGCCCGATTGGATGATCGAGCGCCTCGTGCGGCATGCACGCCTCGTGCCCGCGCCGACCGCGGCCCGCTGGCTCGGCGCGCTGCACGATGCCGATCGCAAGCTCAAGATCGGCGAGATCTCGGACACCGAGGGCGTGCGCCTCGCCGTCCTGCGGGCTGCCGCCGACCTGACCGAGGCGCGAGCGGTCCGGCCCATGTAGGAACCGGGCCAGACCCTACTTGGTCTTGCTGCCCTTGGCCGGTGACTTGGCAGCGGCGGCCTTCGGCGTGGCGGCCTTGGGCGCGGCGGCCTTCGTGGTGCTGGCCTTCATGGCGCTCGCTTTGGGCGCGGGGGCTTTGCCGGCCGGTTTTGCCGCGGGCTTCGCCGCCGACGCTCTGGCCGGCTGCTTGGCGCTGCGCCCCTTGGCACCGCCGGCCGCGGCGGAGCGAGCCGCCGCTCCTTCGGTGCCTTCTGCGACGTTCGCGAGGCGAGCGGCCATCGACGCGAGGCGCGACTTGCGGCGGCGGACGTTGTTGCGATGCAGGATGCCCTTCTCGGCCGCGCGGTCGAGCGCCTTGATCGCGGCATGCAACTCCTCTTCGCCGGTCGCGGCGCCCTCCTCGAGGAGCGCGTGGCGGGCCTTGATCACCTTGGTGCGGACAGCGGACTTCACGGCGCGGTTGCGCACGTGTTTGCGTTCGCTGGACCGGATGCGCTTGCGCGCGGATCGGGAGTTGGCCATGCTCGCTCTTCTACGTCACTCAATCACGGTCTGGGGCGCGCCGCCCGGGCGGCATACCAGCCAGGGACGCACGAAGGCAGCAGTATATCAGCGTCTGTGTCCCACCTCTCCGCGCGGGTCATTCCCGCATACGCAAAGCTCAACCTCTCGCTGAGCGTTGTCGGCCGCCGCGATGACGGATACCACGACATCGACAGCATCCTCGTCCCGATCGACTGGCATGACCTTGTGGGGGTCAGCCTCTCGTTCGCGGCGGCGGGGGCCGTCGCCCTGAAGGTCACCGGACCCGCGGCGGCAGGGGTGCCGCCTGACGACTCCAACCTCACTGTGCGTGCGGCGCGAGCACTGAGCGGGCTCGCGAGGCGCCCGCTGGACGTCCGGCTCTGGCTCGACAAGGCGGTCCCGCACGGCGCGGGTCTGGGGGGTGGCTCCGGCGACGCTGCGGCTGTGCTTCGGGCAGGGGCCGGGGCGCTGGCGGCGATGGGCGTCGCGATCGATCCGGCTGAGCTCGCGACGGCGGCACTCGGGATCGGCAGTGATGTCCCCGCGCTCCTGGACATCGGAACCCAGCGCGCACGGGGCCGTGGGGACAGGCTCGAGCGACTGCCCACGCCGCGCCTCCATGTCGTCGTCGTGTCGACGGTGCCCAGCTCGACGGCGGCAACGTACGGAGCGCTGCTTCCCGAGGAGATACGCGACCACGGCCGGACGGCGCGCCTTGCCGAGCTGCTCGCGGCGAATCTGGCCCCCGAGCCCGGCGTGATGGGAAGCGCACTGGAAGCCGCCGCATCCCGGGCGGATCCGGCTGTCGGCGCGGCGGTCCGCCGGGCTCGGGCGACTGTGCCCGGCATCGAATGGCACATGACCGGCAGCGGTGGCGCTCTGTTTGCAGTTGCCGCCGACCTGGCGGCGTCGGATCAGCTCGCGGCCGAGATGCGCAGGTCGGGGTTCCACGCTCGCGCGTGCCGCACGATCGGCTGACCACCCTCCGCACTACAATCCGATTCCCAGTGGCTGTCGCAGACGCGCCCTCCGCCTTGCCGCTGACACCCGACACGTGCGACCACCCTGCGCCGGTCACGGGGGTCATGGCCCACGAGTTCGCCCACTATGAGGGCGCGGTCGGGCCTGAGGGCCTTCGTCGAACGGTCACCTATTACGGCCCCATCGTCGGCGGCCTGCCGATTCGAGCGTGGCACTGCGAGCAGTGCGGCCTCCTGCGCCTGAACTATCCCGACGGGCGCACCGAGGAGCGCCGGTTGTTCCCGGGCCCGCAGCCCGGGCTGCTCGCGACGGCGAGCCCTGTGGCCACCGAGCGCGAGTACTACGGGATGCAGGCCCGTGTCTCGGGTCTGAGCGGCCAGCCGGCGTACATCGAACAGCTCGCCGGGGGGGCGCCGGCGATGCGCACGTTCACCCTTCCGACGATCACCCTCCCCGTCTGGGACGCGATCACGTGGCTGAGCGTGCTCGGGATGGCCGCGGTGGTGCTCGGGCTCTTTCTCGCCGGTTTGTTCGCGACCCTCTCTTACAGCACGCCGAGCGTGGAGTTGCCGCTCGTCCTCGTCATCGTCGGCATCTTCGTCGCCATCCTGGCGCTCCGCTTGATCGTCATGGCGATCCGTCACTTCGCACCGGCGGAACCGCTGACCCCGAGCCTCGCGGTATTGCTGCGCGCCAGACCGGAGCTCGACTCGCTGACCAAGACGATCGTGTTCCTGCTCGGTGTCTCCATCACCGGGCTGTTCTTCACCGCGGTGCTCGCAACCTATACGTACTCGACTCCCGGTGCGCTGATGCCCGTGCTGGTCATCAGCGTGGCCAGCGCGATCGTCGCCATCGCCATCAAGCTCGTCGACGTCACCGTGCGTCACTTCAGCGGCAGATAGCAGGCCGGCAGCCCGGCTCGATGCCGCTCAAAGCTCCCCCCGACCAGGACATCGTCATCGTCGGTGCAACAGGCGATCTCGCGCAGCGCAAGCTCATTCCGGCGCTGTACAACCTGCAGGCGCAGCATTTGCTGCCTGCCGAATGCAGCATCATCGGCGCGGCACCGTACGACTGGAATGATCAGCGTTTTCGCGACCTGGCCGAGTCCTCCGTCAAGCAGTTCTCGCGCACGCCGTTGCAGAAGACGGCGTTCAACGCCTTCGCATCACGGCTGCGGTTCGTCCCGCTCCCGGCTGACGGAAACCTGACAGCCATCCGTCCGGCGGCGACCCAGGACAGACGCCTCGCCTACCTCGCGGTGCCGCCGTCGGCATTCACATCACTCATCGACGGCATCAAGACCGCGGGGCTGGCCGGCGGGACGTCGATCATCATCGAGAAGCCGTTCGGCCACGACCTGACCTCCGCCGAGGAGTTGAACAGGGCGCTCCACGACGTGGTACCCGAGCGGCGGATCTTCCGCATCGATCACTACATGGGTAAGGAGACGGTGCAGAACCTCCTCATCTTCCGGTTCGGGAACTCGTTGTTCGAACGGATCTGGAGTCGCGATGCGATCTCGAGAGTCGAGATCACGGTCGCCGAGTCGCTCGGCGTCGAGCAGCGCGGCAAGCTGTACGAGGAGATCGGTGCCATCCGCGACATCGTCCAGAACCACATGTTCCAGGTGCTCGCCCTCGTCGCGATGGACCCGCCCCTGTCGTTCGACGCGGAGGCGATTCGCAACGAGAAGGTCAAGGTGCTCCAGTCGATTCAGCCGATCCACCCGCACGACGTCGTTCGCGGCCAGTACACGGCCGGCACGATCGACGGTGATTCCGTCGCGGCGTACCGCGATGAACCCGGCGTGTCGAAAACATCGACCACGGAGACATACGCGGCGCTGCGACTGCACCTCGAGTCCTGGCGCTGGTCGGGCGTCCCCTTCCTGCTGCGGACGGGAAAGCGGTTGCCGACGCGCGACACACGGGTCGTCATCACGTTTCACGACGTGCCCCTGCACCTGTTCAAGACGGCGGGCGTGCACACGTTGCATCGCAACCGGCTCGTGGTGCGCATCCAGCCCGACGAGGGCATCGCGCTCTCCTTCGTCGCCAAACAGCCCGGCCCGGAGGTGACGGCGCAGGCTGTCGACATGAACTTCAACTACGGCGATTCATTCAAGACGTCGCCGCCGGAGGCGTACGAGCGTCTGCTCCACGATGCGCTCGAAGGTGATCACACGCTGTTCATCCGTGAGGACGAGGTCGAGCACGGGTGGGCGGCCATCGAACCCGTCATCGAGTCGCCGCCACCGGTCACGTTCTATCCCGCCGGCACGTGGGGACCTGACGACGCAGCGCGCATCGCGAGCCCGAGCCACTGGGACGACTCGGTCGCGGTCGTATGAGCAACACCCTCGTCGGCGTCGACCTCGGCGGCACGAGCATCCGCGCCGCTGTCGCCACGGGCGACGTCACGCACGGCAAGCCTGTGCACCGCGACACGCCGTCGCGCGAAGGCCCCGCGGCAGTCCTCGACGCGGTCGCGGAGTGCGCGCGCCGGGCCGCCGGGGGCGCGACGATCCATGGTCTTGCCATCGGCATTCCGGGCCCGGTCGACCCGCACGCCGGCGTTGTCCACGACACTCCGAACATGACCGGCTGGAACGAGGTGCCGGCGGCGAAGATGCTCTCCGAACGTGTCGGCTGCCCGGTGGTGATCTGCCACGACGCCGCAGCCGCGGGCTACGCCGAGCTCAAGGCGGGTGCGGGCAGGGGCGCCCGTCATCTGCTCTTCATCACCGTCAGCACCGGCATCGGCGGCGCGCTGTTCATCGGAGGTGACCTGTATGACGGCGCAACCGGGTCGGCGGGCGAGGTGGGGCACACGCCGATCAGCGACGACGGCCCCGCGTGCGGACAGGGGCATCCCGGGTGCCTCGAAGGGATGTCGTCGGGTACCGCGATCGCTGCGCGGGCGCACGCAGCGCTGGCCGCCGGCGCGGCCTCGTCGCTGCGGGGCATCGAACCCTCGCTGATCGATGCGAGAGCCATCGCGTCAGCGGCGAACGAAGGCGATGAACTCTCATTGCGTCTGTTCGCTGACGCCGGTCACGCGCTCGGTCGCGCGATCGGCGGCTTCATCAATGTGCTCGCGCCGGAAGCGATCGTCATCGGGGGCGGCCTCATCCATGCCGGCGACCTGCTCCTTGGCCCCGCGCGTCACGCGGTGACGCAGATCGCCTTTGCCATCCCCGCGAGCAGATGCAGGATCGTCACCGCGGCACTCGGCACTGACGCCGGCCTCATCGGCGCGGTGGCATGGGCGGTCCGCAGCTTCAGCGGACGCCCGGTGCGAGAGCTGTAGCGGTGCGCTCCGCGGGTGCGCTCGGTGGTGCCGTCAGCGGCGGTCGCCCGAACAGGTCCGCTCGGGACTGCAGGTAATCGTCGCGCCCGATCTCGCCGCGCGCGTACCGCACGTCGAGCGCGAGCAGGACCGACCCGTGCTGCAGCGACTCGCGGTGTCTGCGCCACTCCTCGTGCCAGATTCGCCGGTACGTCCGCCGGCGTCCCGCTCGCGCCAGCGCGATGAGCGTGATCGTGACCGCGGCCGCCAGCAGGGTCCAGAAGATGGCGCCGGCCAGGATCGGAGAGCCAAACGGCATACGCAGATCGTAGGAAGCGGCGGTTGCGATTCAGTGATGATCCCGATGGAATCCGTTCGACACCACTGCATCCGGCTCCGCTTCCTGCCCTGTCGCCGGACGGCTGCGCGAGCGGGCAACCTGTCACTGTTCGAACGTTGTGACCCTGCGTAGGAGGTTGGTTTGGAAGAATCCCCGATGAAGGATGCGATCCGCGCGATGTGGTCGCTCGGCGACTACGGCGCGCTGGCGGTCCACCTCGAACCCCACGCGACCGAGCTGGCGCAGCGGTGCCGCCTTCAGGCGGGCAGCGAGGTGCTCGACGTCGCCGCGGGCACCGGCAACTTCGCGATCGCCGCGGCCCGGCTCGGCGCGAACGTCGTCGCGACCGACCTGACTCCCGCGATGATCGAGCTCGGCAGGGCCCGCAGCCTCGAGGAGGGCTTGACGATCGAATGGCTCGAGGCGGATGCCGAGGCGCTGCCCTTTCCCGACGAACGATTCGACGTTGTCGCGTCGGTCTTCGGGGCGATGTTCGCCCCGGATCCCGATCTCGCCGCGGCCGAGCTCTTCCGGGTCACCAAACCCGGCGGGCTCGTGGCGATGGCGAACTACGGCCCCAAGGGATTCCTGCCGCGGTTCACGGCCCTGATGGCAACGCGCGGTCCGGCGCCTCCGCCGGGCATGCCGTCGCCCTTCGACTGGGGTGACACCGACACGCTCCACAAGCGGTTCGCCGGGCTGACGGCGAAGATCGAGGTGTACCCGCAGGCGCTCACCTTCGAGTTCGAGTCACCCGAGGCCGGCTGGGAGTTCTGGGAGCGGACCAACCCACCAATCGCGGCGCTGAAGTTGATGCTGAGCCACGAGCAGTTCGACGAGCTCCGCGAGGACGGCAAGCGGCTGTTCGGCGAGATGAACCAGTCAGCCGGCGGCAGCCGCCTCACGCTCGAGTCGGACTATCTCCAGGTGCTCGCCCGAAAGGCCTGACCGTTCGCGCGCTGCGATGATCGCGTACTCGAACGCGTCGGCGAGCGCGCTCCACGAGGCCTCGATGATGTTCGGGCTGCAGCCGACGGTGCTCCAGCGCCGGTGGTGGTCCCCGCTCTCGACGAGCACGCGGACACCTGCCGCGGTGCCGTCGCGGCCGTCGAGCACGCGCACCTTGTAGTCGAAGAGCTGCGTCGCCCCGATCTCCGGGTACGCCGGGGACAGGGCCTTCCGCAGCGCCGCGTCGAGGGCGTTGACCGGGCCGTTGCCCTCGGCGGCGGTATGGACCACCAATTCCCCGATCTGCACCTTGATCGTCGCCTCGCACACGAGCGAGCGACCCTCGCGCTGCTCGACGAGCGCGATGTAGTCGATGAGCGTGAAGGGCGCGACGTTGCCCCTCGCTCGATGCACGAGCAACTCGAAGGACGCCTCCGCGCCCTCGAAGGAATGACCGCTGTGCTCCAGACGCTTCACCTCGTCCGCGACACGCCGGGCCAGTGCCTGGTCCTGGGTGAGATCGACGCCGAACCCCGCGGCCTTCTCCAGCACCGTCCCGCGTCCGGACTGCTGCGTGATGACCGAGTGCCGGCGGTTGCCGACGCGCGCTGGATCGATGTGCTGATACGCATACGACGCCTTGCTCATCGCGTCGATGTGCTGGCCTCCCTTGTGCGTGAAGGCTGCCTGTCCGATGTACGGCGCCGAGAGCGGCGGCGAGATGTTGGCGATCTCGGCAACGTCGCGCGCGACCTCGGTGAGGCGCGCCAGCTGTTCCTCATCGATGACTCGCATGCCCATCTTGATCTGGAGGTTGGGAATCAGCGTGCACAGGTTCGCGTTGCCCGTGCGCTCGCCATAGCCGTTGATGCAGCCCTGCACCTGCACGGCACCCGCGCGGACGGCTGCGAGCGTGTTCGCGACGGCGCATCCCGAGTCGTCGTGACAGTGAATGCCGGCGATGCTGCCGAAACGAGCGGTGATGTCCCGCACCACGGTCTCGACCTGATCGGGGAGTGTCCCACCGCGCGTGTCACACAGGGTCACGCGCTCGGCACCGGCGCTCACGGCTGCATCGAGGCAGCGCAGGGCGTACACCGGGTCACTCGCGTGGCCGTCGAAGAAGTGCTCCGCATCGAACACGACTCGGCGCCCTTCGGCGACGAGCCAGCGGACCGAGTCGGCGATCATCGCGAGGTTCTCCTCCGTGGTCGTGCGGAGCACGTCGACCACCTGCAGGTCCCATGTCTTGCCGACGAGCGTCACCATCGGCGCCATCGAGTCGAGCAGCGTGCGCAACTGCGGGTCGTCCTGCGGTCGGACCCCCGCTCGACGGGTGGCGCCGAACGCGGCCAGCGTCGCGTTGCGCAGCGGGCGAGTGCGCATCGCGGCGAAGAACTCCGTGTCGGTGGGGTTGGCGCCGGGCCAGCCTCCCTCGACCACCGTGACCCCGAGCGTGTCGAGATGCTCGGCGATCCGCAGCTTGTCCGACACCGAGAAGTTGATGCCGACACCCTGCGCGCCATCACGCAGCGTGGTGTCGTAGATCTCGATCGTCACGACGCCGCACCGAGCGACATGCCGAGCGCGCGCATGGCCTCACGCGAGACCGCGTCGGCGACGGCATCGGTGCTCGCGCTCCCGCCCAGGTCGGCGGTGAGCACGTCCTCGCTGATGCAGACGTCGACCGCTCCCTCGATGGCGACGGCGAGATCGGCGCGGTGCAGCGAGTGACGCAGCATCATCGCCACCGAGAGGATGGCGCCGTACGGGTTGGCGATTCCCTTGCCGGCGAGGCTCGGAGCGCTGCCGTGGATGGGCTCGTAGACGCCCTGGTCGCTGGCACCGAGGCTGGCCGACGGCAGCAGACCGAGCGAGCCCGCGAGGACGGCGGCCTCATCGCTGAGGATGTCGCCAAAGAGGTTCTCGGCGACGATCACGTCGATGGTCGCCGGCTCACGGACGAGCCGCATGGCGAACGAGTCGACGAGCTCGTGCGTCAGCGTGACGGTCGGATACTCGGGAGCGAGCGCGCTCACAACCTCACGCCAGAGCTGACTCGTGATGAGCACGTTGGCCTTGTCGATGGAGATGAGTCCGCCGCGTCGTCCCGCCGCCAGCGCGAACGCCACACGCGCGACTCGCTCGATCTCCGCGGCACTGTAGACGATGCTGTCGCGTGCGATCTCGGATGCGCCGCTGCCCGTCCGGCCGCGAGGCTGTCCGAAATACGCACCACCGGTGAGCTCGCGAACCACGACGAGGTCGGTGCCGCTGACGACGTCGCGTCGCAGCGTGGTCCGGTCGGCGAGATGCGGATGCACGCGCACGGGCCGGACGTTGGCGAACACGTCGAGCTCGCGGCGCAGCTTCAGCAGCCCGGCCTCGCACCGGCGCTCGCCGCGCAGGTGGTCCCACGCGGGTCCGCCGACGGCGCCGAGCAGCACCGCATCCGCGTCGCGGCAGGCGTCGAGCGTCGCGTCGGGCAGCGGCGTGCCGTACTCGTCGATCGCGCGACCACCGATCACATGCACGTCGATGCTGATCTCAGCGTCGGCGGCCGTGCACACGCCCGCGAGGACGCTGAGTGCCGCGTTGGTCACCTCGGGACCGATCCCGTCGCCCGGCAGCACGACGACGTTTGCGGTCACGCGGATACCCCGGCGCGGCTGAGGTCAGGCATCCACGCGGGCCGATGCGCCTCGAATGCGGTGATCGCCGCCTCGTGCTCGAGCGTCAAGGAGATGTCATCGAGTCCCTCGAGGAGCCGTTTGCGCACGAACGGGTCGAGATGGAAGCCGAATCGAAGATCGCCGCAGGTGACGGTCTCGGTGACGAGGTCGACCGCGACGGTGATGCCCGGTTGCTCGGTCGCGAGGTCGATGAGTGCGCGAACCTCGTGCTCCGGCAACGTCACCGGAACGAGTCCGCTGCCCAGTGCATTCGTGCTGAAGATGTCACCGAACGACTCGGAGATCACCGCGCGAATGCCGTGGTCCGCAAGCGCCCACACCGCATGCTCCCGAGACGAGCCGCAGCCGAAGTTACGCCCCGTCACGAGCACGGTTCCCGTCCTGTACTCCTCCCGGTTGAGCACGAAGTCCGGTCGCAGCGCACCCTTGGGATCGCGCCGCCAGTCGTTGAACAGGAACTCGCCGTAGCCGTTGCGCTCGATGCGCTTCAGGAACTGCTTGGGGATGATCTGGTCGGTGTCCACATCGGAACGATCGAGCGGGACGAGCACACCCTCCTCACGCTGAAACGGTCTCATGCGCGTGCGCCCGTCGCGTCCAACGTGCGGACGTCGACGAAATGACCTTCGACCGCGGCCGCGGCGGCCATCACGGGAGAGACGAGGTGTGTGCGCCCGCCGCGTCCCTGCCGGCCTTCGAAGTTGCGGTTGCTCGTGCTCGCGCATCGCTCGCCCGGCTGCAGGATGTCGGGGTTCATGCCGAGGCACATCGAGCACCCCGGATCGCGCCATTCCGCACCGGCGTCGCGGAAGATCGCATCGAGTCCCTCCGTCTCCGCCTGCGCCTTCACCTGCGCCGAGCCCGGCACCACGAGCATCCGCAGCCCGGCGTGGACGCGGCGTCCGTCGAGCACCGCGGCCGCCGCACGCAGGTCCTCGATGCGGCCGTTGGTGCAGGAGCCGAGGAACACGGTGTCGAGCGTGATGTCGGCGATCGGCGTGCCGGGCTCGAGGCCCATGTACGCGAGCGCGCGCACCGCAGATTCGCGCTCGGCAGCGTCCGCGAACGACTCGGGATCGGGCACGTGCCCGCTCACGGGAACGGATTGCGCCGGCGTCGTTCCCCACGTGACCGTCGGTTCCAGGGTCGCCGCGTTGATGGTCACCGAACGGTCGTAGCGCGCTCCGGAGTCGCTGCGCAGGTCGCTCCAGGCCGCGACCGCATCGTCCCATCGCTCGCCGCGCGGCGCGTACGGGCGGTTCGCGATGTAGGCGATCGTGACGTCGTCGGGAGCGATCATGCCCGCGCGCCCGCCACCTTCGATCGTGAGGTTGCAGAGGGTCATGCGCTGCTCCATCGAGAAGCCGCGCACCACGGGACCGGTGTACTCGACGACGTGGCCCGCGGCGCCCGCGGTGCCGATCGTGTTCAGCACCCCGAGCGCGGTGTCCTTTGCCGTGACACCGGGCGGCAGCGTTCCCTCGATACGCACCTCCATCGTCAACGGACGCGCCTGGCGCAGGCACTGGGTGGCGAGCACGTGCTCGACCTCCGAGGTGCCGATGCCGAGCGCGAAGGCCCCGAAGGCCCCGTGGGTCGCGGTGTGCGAATCGCCGCAGACGATGACGCTGCCGGGAAGTGTCAGGCCGAGCTCCGGGCCGATGACGTGCACGATGCCCTGCCAGCGGTGGCCGGCTCCGAAGCACGCGATCCCGGACTCCTCGCAGTTGCGACGCAGCGTGTCCATCTGGGCAACGCTCATCTGGTCGGCGCCGACCTGCCCCGTGCCGGTGGTCGGCACGTTGTGGTCCATCGTGGCAACAACAAGCCCGGGACGTCGGACGGCCCGTCCGTCGATGCGAAGACCCTCGAAAGCCTGCGGCGACGTGACCTCGTGCACGAGGTGGAGGTCGACGTACAGCAGCGCGGGCTCCCCATCGGTCTCCGTGACGACGTGCGCGTCCCAGATCTTGTCGAAGAGGGTGCGTGGCGTCATTCGGCCACAGCGACCGCCACGCTGCCCGACCGTTCCGGGGTGATGCGCGGTCCGGAGGCGACCCGCGCGGTGAGGCGGTTCAGGGCGTGCACGTACGCCTTGGCCGCCGCGACGAGGATGTCGGTGTCGGCGCCGTGACCGGCGCTGAGCACGCCGTCGTGGCGCAGACGCACGCTGACCTCGCCGACGGCGTCCATGCCTTCGGTGATCGCCTGGATGGCGAACTCCTCGAGCTCGGCCTCCACCTGGACGAGCGAGTCGATCGCCTTGTAGGCCGCATCGACCGGGCCGTCGCCTGTCGAGACAGCCTCGCGGCTGACCCCGTCGCTGAGCAGCATGCGCACGGTCGCGGTCGGCCGCATGTTCGTGCCGCAACTGACCTGGAGGTGCTCGAGGTGGAACGTCTCCTCGCCGCCCTGACGCTCGTCGGCGACGATCGCCTCGAGGTCGCGGTCCGTGACGTCACGCTTGCGGTCGGCAAGGCTCTTGAAGCGAACGAACGCGCGCTGCAACTCCTCACCGTCGAGGCGATAGCCGAGCTGCTCGAGACGATCGCGGAGCGCGTGGCGGCCGCTGAGCTTGCCGAGCACGAGCGTCGATCCGGCGCCGACCTGACCGGGCTCCATGATCTCGAACGTGCGCCGGTCCTTGAGCATGCCGTCCTGATGGATGCCCGAGTGGTGCGCGAACGCGTTGGCGCCGACCACGGACTTGTTCGGCTGCACCAGCATGCCCGTGAGCTGCGAGACGAGACGCGACGTGCGGTAGAGCTGCGAATGGTCGAGCTGCGTTGTCACCCCGTACACCTCGGGGTGCAGGCGCGTCGCCATGGCGACCTCCTCGAGCGCGGCGTTCCCGGCGCGTTCCCCGATCCCGTTCACGCACGTCTCGATCTGACGCGCACCGCCGAGCACGCTGACGAGCGAGTTGGCGGTGGCGAGGCCGAGATCGTTGTGGCAGTGGACCGAGAGCACCACGCCATGCAGCGCGGGCACCTGCTCGTACATCCAGCCGATCAGCTCGCGCCACTCGTCAGGCGTCGCGTATCCCACGGTGTCCGGGAGGTTGATGGTGGTGGCTCCGGCCTCGATGCACCCGTTGACGATCTCGGCGAGGTACTCGCGCTCCGTCCGGCTCGCGTCCATCGGGGAGAACTCCACGTCATCGCGGAACGACTTCGCGAGCGCCGTCATCTCGACCGCGTGGTCGTAGACCTGACGCTGCGTCATGTGCAGCTGCCCGTCGCGGTGGATCGGCGACGTGCCGATGAACGTGTGGATACGTGCGCGGGCAGCCGGCTCGAGCGCTGCCGCGCAGGCGCGCACGTCCGCCTCGAAACAGCGCGAGAGGCCGGCGATCACCGGCCCCTGCACCTGCTCGGCGATCGCCGTGACCGCGGCGAAGTCACCCGGTGAGCTGTGCGGGAATCCCGCCTCGATGACGTCCACGCGAAGTCGTGCCAGTTGATGCGCGATCTGCAGCTTGTCCTCCGCGTTGAGCGCGACGCCGGGGGACTGCTCGCCATCTCGGAGCGTCGTGTCGAGGATGACGAGCCGCTCGCTCATGCCGTCGCCTCCGCCGCAGGTGCGCCGTTCAGCACCTCGTCCATGCCGGGCGCGGTCTTCGCGTCCAACCATCCCATCTTCGAGCGCAACTCCGCGCCGACCCGCTCGATGGGCAGGTGCATCTCCTCGTCGCGATACTCGACGAAGTTCGGACGGCCCGCCTCGTTCTCCTCGATCCAGCGCTTCGCGAACGTTCCGTCCTGGATATCGGTGAGCAGCTTGCGCATGGTTGCCCGGGTGCGCTCGTCGACGACCTTCGGGCCGCTCACGTAGTCACCGTACTCGGCGGTCTCGCTGACCGAGTAGCGCATCCAGGACAATCCGCCTTGGTACATCAGGTCGACGATCAGCTTCAGCTCGTGCATGACCTCGAAATACGCGAGTTCAGGCTGGTATCCGGCCTCGGTCAGCGTGTCGAACCCGGCTTTGACGAGCGAGGTGATGCCGCCGCACAGCACCGCCTGCTCACCGAACAGATCGGTCTCTGTCTCCTCGGCGAACGTCGTCTCGAGGACTCCCGCGCGTGTACCGCCGATGCCGCGTGCGTACGTCAGGGTGCGCCCGCGCGCCTTCCCTGTCGCGTCCTGGTGTACTGCGAACAGGCACGGCACGCCCTGGCCCGCGACGTAGGTGCTCCGCACCAGGTGTCCCGGCCCCTTGGGCGCGACCATGCTCACGTCGACACCCTCGGGGGGATGGATGAGCGAATAGCGAATGTTGAACCCGTGCGCGAACATCAGCATGTTGCCGGGCTCGAGGCTCGGCAGGATCGCGCTGTCGTAGAGCGCGCGCTGTCCGGTGTCCGGCGTGAGCACCATGATGACCTCGGCCTCGGCACACGCCTCCTCAGGTGTGAGCACTCGCAGGCCCTCGGCCACGGCGGCGGCGCGACTGCGACTTGCCGCGGGGAGACCCACGCGCACGTCCTGACCGGAGTCGCGCAGGTTGAGCGCATGCGCGTGGCCCTGCGAACCGTAGCCGAGCACGGCGATGCGCCGGCCGGCAAGCGCCGCCGGGTCCGCGTCGACGTCGTAGTACATCCGAGCGGTCATGAAAGGTCGCCTCCTCTGGGGTGCTTCACACGGTGCCTGTGGTATCGCCCGCCGCGCCGGGCACGTTCGATGCGGCCGGCTGGTCGTCGCCGTCGACGGCGAAATCCATGATCCGGATGCGGGCCTGATCGCCGCGAACGAGCGCGACGACACCGCTGCGCGCCAGTTCCTTGATGCCGTACGGACGCATCAACTCGATGAAGTTGTCGATCTTCTCGGCGCTGCCCGTGACCTCGATGATCACCGAGCTGGCGGCGACATCGACGATCCTGCCGCGGAAGATGTCGACCAGGTTGAGGATCTCGGTGCGCTCGCCGGGGGGAGCGTGCATCCTGACCAGCACGAGCTCATGCGCGACGTTGCGCAGGCCGGTGATGTCGTCGATGGTGATCACGTCGATCAGCTTCGCCAGCTGCTTGGTGGCCTGTTCCGCCTGCTGGCGGCCGACGTGCACGGTGATCGTCATGCGCGAGACCGAGTCGTCGTCGGTCGGCCCCACCGACAGGGAGTCGATGTTGAATCCACGCCGCCGGATCATCGACGCGACACGCTGGAGCACGCCCGGCTTGTTGTCGACGAGGACCGAGAGCAGGCGGCTCTGACTCATCAGCTGGCCTCGACGAAGTCGAGCATGCCCATGCCGAGGGGCACGATGGGATACACGTTGGCGTCGGGGTCGATGTTGAAGTTGAGCAGCACCGGACCCTTGTGCGCGATCGCCTCATCGAGCATGCGTGGCACGTCCTCGAGGCGATCCGTGGACATCGCCTTCATGCCGAAGGCGTCACCGAGCTTGACGAAATCGGGCGTGAACGTCAGGTCGACCGCGGAGCGAACACCGTCGTAGAAGTCGTCCTGGAACTGCCGCACCATGCCCAGCGAGGAGTTGTTGAGGATGATGACGTTGACGTCGATGTTGTTCTCGACCATCGTCGACATCTCCTGCATGTTCATCACGAAGCCGCCCTCGCCCGTGACGCAGAACACGGTCCTGTCAGGGTTGGCGAGCTTTGCGCCCATCGATGCGGGGAACGCGTAGCCCATGGTCCCGGTGCCGCCGGAGTTGAGGAACAGTCCCGGCTTGTTGTAGCTGAACCAGAGCGCGGCCCATATCTGGTTCTGTCCCACGTCGGCGAGCACGATGGCCTCGTCCTCGCAACGCGCGTACATCGCCTCGAGCACCTCCTGCGGTTGCAGGAGCCCGTTGTGGTTGGTGTATCGCACGGGGTGCTCTTCCTTCCACTGGTCGATCTGCGTCAGCCACTCGTGCTCGCGCTTCGGCTCCACCAGCAGGTTCAGCTCACGAAGCGCGACCTTCGCGTCGGCGACCACGCTCACGTGCGGGATGACGTTCTTGCCGATCTCCGCCGGGTCGATATCGATGTGAACGAGGTGCTCCACGCGTGGCGCGAACGAGTCGAGGCGCGTGGTGACGCGGTCGTCGCACCGCATCCCGATCATGATCAGCACGTCGGCCTCGCAGACCGCCTTGTTCGTGAACCCCGCGCCCATGAAGCCGACCATCTGCAGCGCCATCGGATCGGTGGCCGGGAACGCGCCCGTGCCGAGCAGCGTCCAGCCGACCGGGATGTGCGCCTGATGTGCGAGCTCGAGCAATTCCTGCTCGGCGCCGGCGATGAGGACGCCGCGGCCGGCGAGGATCACCGGTCGCCTGGCGCCCTCGATGAGGTGGGCGACGCGCCGCAGCTTCGCCGGATCAGGCAGCGGCGGCGCGGGATACGACCGCCGGCGCACCGGGCCGTCGGGGTAGTTGAACGGGGTCGTGGCCGCCTGGAGGTCCTTCGGGAAGTCGATGAGCACGGGTCCGGGCCGGCCGGTCCGCGCGACGTGGAATGCCTCCTTGATGGTTGGGGCGATGTCCTCAGCTCTGGTGATCAGGTAGGAGTGCTTCACGACCGACATCGTCGAGCCGATGACGTCCGACTCCTGGAAGCTGTCGGTTCCGATGGCGGTGCTCGGGACCTGACCGGTGATCGCAACCAACGGAACCGAGTCCATGTACGCGGTTGCGAGTCCCGTCACGAGGTTGAGCGCGCCGGGGCCGCTCGTCGCGAAGACCACGCCGACCGAACCACGCTTGCTGCGCGCGTACCCGTCCGCGGCATGCGCGCCACCCTGTTCGTGGCGGACCAGGATGTGATGCAGCTCCGGGTAGTCGGGCAGGTAGCGGTACAGCCAGAGGTTGGCCCCGCCCGGGTACCCGAAGATCGTGTCGACACCCTCGCGGATGAGCGACTCGAGGGCGACCTGGGCGCCGGTGAGCAGGCGCGCGGGCTCCGTCGCGCCGTCCAGCAGCGCCGCTGCGGCCGAGACCGCCCCCGAGCGACGATCCGTTCGGGCGCTGATCACTGGTAGTAGCGGCTGAGCGATCTGCGCACGAAGTCGTCGCTTTCGTCGTGGGAGCGCGTCGCGCCCGGTGCGTGTCGCTCCGCGCGCACAGCGTCGAAGCGCTCGGCGGGCGTCCCGTCCTCCTGCGCTCGCATGTCCATGCGTGTCGGTGTCCCCATCCCGTCGTAGGGAGTTGGTGCCTGTCCCGATCCGGCCATGACGATGCCTCCTTGTGGTGATGCCGGAGAACAAAAAAAGGCCCCCTCGTGGGAGGGGGCCTTTTGCTTCTTTCCGGCTGGTGCTGGGTTTACCTGCGCACGCGCCTGGTCTGAAGCCTGATGGCCCCGCTCCTAATCAGGAGCAGGCCAACCAGCAGAACCAGGACGGACGCGAACGACATAGTGCCGCGAAGGATACGGCCTGACCGTTCATCGCGTCAACACACGGAGTTGTGACGGCCGCACCGTATGCTTCCGCGCATGAGTGACGCGAGCGCGAATCGACGCAGCGCCGTGATGCTGCACGGACCGGATCGCGCGCCCGCGCGCGCGATGCTCCGCGCGATCGGATTCAGTCGCGAGGACCTCGAGCGACCGATCATCGGTGTCGGTCACTGCTGGATCGAGACGATGCCGTGCAACTGGAATCATCGAGCGCTGGCCGAACGTGTGAAGGCCGGAGTCCGCGCGGCAGGTGGCACGCCGATGGAGTTCAACACGATCGCCGTGAGTGACGGCGTGACCATGGGGACACAGGGGATGAAGGCGTCGCTCGTGTCTCGCGAGGTCATCGCCGACTCGATCGAGCTGGTGACGCGCGGACACAGCTTCGACGGTCTCGTCCTCATCGTCGGATGTGACAAGACCATTCCGGCAGCCGCGATGGCGCTGTGCAGGATGGATCTCCCCGGCCTCGTCCTCTACGGCGGGACGATCCAGCCCGGGCGGCTGCACGACCGCGACCTCACCGTCCAGGACGTCTTCGAGGCCGTCGGCGCCTACAACGCGGGCCGGATCGACGCGACCGAGCTCCGTGCGGTCGAGGAGCACGCGTGCCCGGGCGCCGGCGCCTGTGGAGGCCAGTACACCGCGAACACGATGAGCAACGCGCTCGAGTTCCTCGGGATCTCGCCTCCGGGCGCCAACGCGGTGCCCGCGACGCATCCCGACAAGCCCGCGGTCGCCGAGGCGGCGGGGCGTCTCGCCGTCCGGCTCGTCGAGCAGGGGGTCAGCGCCCGGACGATCGTGACTCGCGCCGCGGTCGAGAATGCCGTCGCCTCCTTCTCGGCCAGCGGCGGCTCCACGAACGCCGTGCTGCATCTGCTCGCCATCGCCGCCGAGGCGGAGGTACCCCTGACCATCGACGAGATGGACGCCATCTGCGCTCGCACCCCGATCCTCGCCGACCTCCGGCCGGCAGGGCGCTTCGTGGCGACCGACGTGTTCGCCGCGGGCGGGCTCGGGGTGCTCATGCAACGCCTGCTCTCACTCGGCCTGCTCCACGGCGACGCGCGCACCGTGGACGGACGGACCCTGGCCGAGGTCGCCGAGGCGGCCGTCGCGACGCCCGGGCAGGAGGTGTTCAGAGAATCGAGCGATCCTCTGCGGGCGCACGGCGGCATCGCGGTGCTCCGCGGCAACCTCGCGGCCGACGGCTGTGTGGCGAAGCTCGCCGGGAACGACCGGGAATCGCACCGTGGGCCCGCCCGGGTCTTCGACTCGGAGGAGGACGCCTTCGCCGCGGTCCGCGACGGGAAGATCCAGGCCGGCGATGTCGTCGTGATTCGCTACGAGGGTCCGGTCGGCGGGCCCGGTATGCGAGAGATGCTGGGGGTCACGGGTGCGATCGTCGGCGCGGGATTGAGCGACACGGTCGCGCTCATCACCGACGGGCGCTTCTCAGGCGCGACCCACGGTTTCATGGTGGCCCACATGGCGCCCGAGGCCGCGCTCGGCGGCGTGCTTGCGGCGGTACGCGACGGAGACATCATCACCATCGACGTTGTGGCGCGGCGGGTCGACCTCGAGCTCGACGATGCGGAGATCACCCGGCGCCTCGGCGAATGGACCCCACCGCAGCCGCGCTACGCGACGGGCGTGTTCGCGAAGTACGCGGCCACGGTGTCGAACGCCAGCCGGGGCGCTGTTACCGGGCGCTGACCCCAACCCTGCCCACTGCGCCGCGGAGCCCGGTGCATCCCACGCAGCCGATGCAGCCGACACAGTCGGTGCATGCGGCGCACGCGATGCACCGCGTGCAGCGCAGACACGCGACCGTCAGGACGCAGCGACGGATTGCAGCACTGAGGATGGTCGCGACACTTCCGCTCACGCCGGCGCTCGCCGCGGTCAGCGCGCTGCCTGCGACGGCGACGCTCAATGAGGTTGCGGCGCTGCCGGCAACGGCGGCGGACGCCGTCGTCAGCGTCGACCCGGCGACTGCAGCGGAGTCGGTGGTCACAGCCGAGCCCGCGACCGCGGTCGAGCGCCGCGTCGCGACGCTGCCGGCGACGGCGCTGCTTTCGACCGTGAGCACGCTGCCCGCGACCGCCGCGCTCGACCGGGTCTTCACCGACCCAGCGACGCTGTCCCACTCCTCTCCATCGTGGGCCAGCTCCTGACGCATGGCGACGACGCGCGCAGCGGCGGTGGCCGCGAGGACGACGAAACCGGCGCCGATCGCCACACGCTTTGCCGGGAACTGCATGACCGAGCCAGTCTAGGTCACCTGGCGCGGAAGGCAACCCCGGCGTTCGGCGAGAATCACCAGCGCGATGTCGAGTGATCCTCCGCCGTTGAGCGAGGCGCCACCGGTCGCGCCCATGTCGACGACGCGACGGATCGCGGCGCTGCTCGTCACCGAGGACTGGCTTCTCGCCGCGTGGGTTGCGATTGCGACACCGCTCCTGTTCCGCGCGCAGGGCGGTGTCGGACCATTCGACGCGGGTGCGCCGCTGCTCGGCGTGCTCCGGATCGTCGCCGTCGCCGGCGCGCTCATCTGTCTCGCAGCACGGCGTTCCCCAGCCGACGCGGTCGCACGCGGAAGATCGATCATCACCGGCGGCGCAGCCGGCCCCCTGGTCGGGGCGATCCTGCTGGTCTCGATCAGCGGCTTCACCGCGCTGGACCTCCCTTCAGGTGTCGGCGCCTTCCTCGTCATCGCCGCCGTTGTCGTGATGCTCGTGGTGCATTTCGCTGCCCCACCCCTGGCGACACCGATACGCCGCGCGCTCGTGACTCCCTTCGTGCTCGTCTCCGGCGCGCTGTTCTGGACGTTCATCGCAGCGATCACCGGCGAGCCCGGCAGCGCGACGCCCGCGGCGGGGATCGCCAACTCCTCCACCGCGTTGGCGGCCGGCGGTTTCCTGATCGCGTTCTCCGGCGTGTTCTACGTGATGCTCATCTTCGCGCCGCGACAGGTGGCTGATCGCGAGGGCGGCATGGTCACCTGGCTGTTCCGTTACGCATTGTTCGCGGCGGGAGTGATCGCCGGCCTGGCGTGGCCCCGCCTCGTCGGCATCTGACGCAGGTTACAGCGGATCCGCACCCACGCCGGCTTCGATCGGAATCGGTCCACCGATGTCGGTTTCCAGGTCGAGGCCGATCGGCTCGTCCTGCGCCGGGACACCGCGCGCGTGCGTGCGCAGCGGCACCTCCCTGA
Organism: Candidatus Acidiferrales bacterium; assembly: GCA_035534435.1. Taxonomy (GTDB): domain Bacteria; phylum Chloroflexota; class Dormibacteria; order Aeolococcales; family Aeolococcaceae; genus Palsa-851. Next base: position 23,678 of record DATLRX010000031.1, on the reverse strand, counting down.
TGAGGAGCGTGAGCAGGAACGCGATCACGAGGATCGGCACGGCGGCGAGGAACACGACGTGGAGGGACTCAGACACCGCGTTGATCAGCCCGGTGTGAATCACGGGCGGCAGGTGCGCGAGCGACGCGGGGTTGCCCTCGAGCGATGCCGGGTTGATCCCGTGCTGCAGTGCGCTTGCGGGCAGGTTCTTCCGCAGGTTCGAGGCGAGCTGGTTGCTGAAGATGGCACCGAAGATCGCGACGCCGAATGACGCTCCCATGGATCGCAGGAACGTCGCTGAGCTGGTGCCGACGCCGAGGTCACGCTGCTCGACCGCGTTCTGCACGGCGATCACGAGCACCTGCATCACACATCCGAGGCCGAGCCCGAGCAGGACCATGTAGAAGGAGAGGAAGACGCGCGGAGTCTGCGGGTCGATCGTCGAGAGCAGGAAGACGCCGATCGCCGCGAGGAGCGTTCCGATGACCGGGAAGATCTTGTACCTGCCATACCGGCTGATGAGCTGCCCGCTCGTGATCGACGCGGTGAGCAGGCCGGCCATCAGCGGAAGGATGTTGAGGCCGGAGCTTGTCGCGCTCGCGCCATCGACGAGTTGCAGGAACACGGGAAGGAAGGTGATCGCGCCGAACATCGCGAACCCGATCACGAACCCGACACCGCTCGCGACGTTGAAGACCTGGATGCGGAAGAGCCGGAACGGAAGGATGGGCTCCGAGGCGCGGCGTTCGACGACCACGAATCCGGCGAGCATCACGACACCGAGCACGGCGAGACCGACGATCTGGAGTGACGCCCACGCGAAGCTGGTCCCACCCAGCGTCGTCAGGAGGATCAGCGACGACGCCCCCGCCGCGAGGAAGAACGCGCCGAGCCAGTCGATGCTGTGCGAGACGCGCCGCGTGTGAGTCTTCAGCACGGTTGCGGTGACGAAGAGCGCGATGGCCGCGATGGGAACGTTGATGTAGAAGATCCAGCGCCAGGAGACGTCGTCGGTGAGGAACCCACCGATGAGCGGACCGGCGACGCTCGCCAGCGCGAAAACACCGCCCATCCATCCCTGGTAGCGGCCCCGCTCGCGTGGAGGCACGACGTCGCCGATGATCGCCTGCGCCCCGACCATCAGCCCGCCGGCGCCGATGCCCTGGATGGCGCGAAACGCGATGAGCTCGGGCATGTTCTGCGACAGACCGGAGAGCATCGAACCGGCGATGAAGATGACGATCGCGAGCTGGAACAACGACTTGCGCCCGTAGAGATCGCCGAGCTTTCCGTACAGCGGAGTCGAGACCGTCGAGGCGAGCAGGTACGACGTCACCACCCACGAGAGCTGGTTGAGGCCGCCGAGGTCGCCGACGATCGTGGGCAGGGAGGTTGCGACGATCGTCTGGTCGAGCGCTGCCAGCAGCATGCCGAGCATCAGGGCGCCGAGGACGGCGTAGATCTGGCGTTTGGTCATGCGCTTGCCTTCCGCAGCAGTGACTGCGTGCCCTCGGGTGCCGGTGCGGCAACGCGTTCGGAGAGCGCCACGTACGTGCTCAACTCCTCGTCGCTCAGCGTGCTGAACAGCTCCTGAGATGCGCGTCGCAGCCCGGTCTTGAAGCGCGCGGCGAGCTCTCTCGCGCGCTCGGTGGGGATGACGTGCTGCACACGCCGATCCTGGAGATCACGGACGCGGGTCACGAGCCCTCGCCGCTCGAGGCGGTCGACGAGTTGCGTGGCTCCACTGAGGCCGATCCCCTGCGCCGCGGCGACATCGCGCATGGTCATGCCATCGCCGAGGAGCAGGCGGCGGACGACCTCCATCTGATGCACGGTGATGCTCCCGACCTCCGCGAGCTCACTCTGCAGGCTCGGGGAGACCGCCTCGAGGAAGCGGCGCCGCAACTCGACCTGGGCAGCTTCGAGCCGCTCCAGCAGCTCAGCGCGTTGCTTCATGCCGCTGACTATACATCACATGAAGTATTTAGCGACGACGTACGGCGAGCTGCCGCCCGGAGGCGTCGAGGACCTGTGCTCGTTGCGCGGGGGACAGGTATTTCACGGCTTCGCGGAGCGTGACGCCTGAGGCTCGGGGAGCTCGCGGCAGCAACCACGCGTACACCTCGTCCGGCCGTCGCTTGCTGGTCTCGCGCAGAACCCAGCCGATTGCCTTGCGAATGAAGAACTCCTTCTCCGCCAGCATCGAGTCGGCGTAGCCGGCGAATCGGTCGAATGGCGCGCCACGCTTGAGTGGATGCATGAGCGCGAGGAGCGCTGAGCGCCGCACCCAGAAGTTGGGATCCACCGCCCAGGCATCGAGCCGCGCCGCGGCATCCGGATACCGCACCACCAGGCCGCCCGCAGTGTTTCCGGCGAGAGCGTCGACGTATGCCCAGGTTCGAGAGCCGCGAATCATGGTTTCCACCGTGTCGAGGTCCTCGCGGCCAAGGAGGCGGGGGCGAAACTCTAGGAGCATGATCGCCGCCATCCTGCAGTCGTGGAGCTGCTGTGACCAGAGCACACCGACGAGGTCGATCAGTTCGTCATGGGTCAGGTCGGGGTGCGCCGACGCCACTGCTCGGGCGATCCGCCGGATCTCGGACAGCGTCGCGCCGCAATGCTCGAGGTCGCTTTTCAGATATGCCTTTTCGCCGATGGCACGTTCTGGCGTCCCGACTGCGCGGATGGAGCGTTCGATTTCCGCGGCGGTCGCGGCAGTGTCGATGGGTGGCACGTCAGTCGCGCGACGTCGCCTGGGATTGCGCGGACGACCGCCGGCTGCGATCGGCTATAAGTCGTGTTGGAGATAGACGGCTCCGACCGCGGCGTCGGAGATTCATCGCGCGGGAGGCAACGCCATGGGGAACCCGATCGTTCACTTCGAGATCATCGGCAAGGACGCCGCCAAGGTCAAGGCGTTCTACTCGGAACTGTTCGGGTGGAAGATCGGCGATCTGATGCCTGCCATGGGGAATTACGGACTCATCGACGGTGCCAGCAGCGGTCTCGCGGGCGGTGTCGGGCAGTCCGATGACGGCACGGCGCGCGTCACCATCTACGCGCAGGCGTCCGATCTCCAGGCGACGCTCGATCATGCGGTTGCGCTCGGCGGCAGCATCCTGATGGCACCGACGGAAATCCCCGGAGTCACCACGCTGGCGATGTTCGCGGATCCCGACGGCAACATCGTCGGACTCACAACGGGCACCGGCTCGTAGCGGATGCCTCCGATGATCCAGCATCCGTCGGCGAGCTTCGCGTTCACCGCACGGTGCCGGATTGTCAACCGCCCCGGGATGCTCGGACAGCTCACCTCGGCGATCGGCAATGTGGGCGGTGACATCCGCGCGGTCGACATCGTTCGCGTGGAACGAACGGGCATCGTCCGCGACATCACTGTCCTCGCCGCCGACGCCGACCACGCGCAGCTGCTGATCAGGGCGATGACCGACGTGCCCGGTGTCGAGGTGCTCGAGTACTCGGATCGCACGTTCCTGGCGCACATCGGCGGCAAGATCGAGGTGACGCCGCGGCACCCGATCCGTACGCGCGACGACCTGTCGATGGTCTACACGCCCGGTGTCGCACGGATCTGCATGGCGATCGCCGAGGATACGCGGCGGGCACGCAATCTCACCATCAAGCGCAACGCCGTCGCGATCGTCACCGACGGCAGCGCTGTGCTCGGCCTCGGCAACATCGGACCCGAGGCCGCGATACCCGTGATGGAAGGCAAGTCGATGCTGTTCAAGGAGTTCGGCAACGTCGATGCCTTTCCCCTCTGCCTCGCGACGCAGGAGGTCGACGAGATCGTCGCGACGGTGGTCAACATCGCGCCCATCTTCGGCGGCATCAACCTCGAGGACATCGCGGCGCCGCGCTGTTTCGAGATCGAGCGGCGCCTCTCGGCGAGCGTCGACATTCCCGTGTTCCATGATGATCAGCACGGCACCGCGATCGTCGTCACGGCCGCGTTGATCAACGCACTCGCCATCGTCGGCAAGCGGCTCGAGGATGTGAGCATCGTGTGCCTCGGAGTCGGCGCCGCAGGGACGGCGGTCTCGCAGCTGCTGCTGGCGGCGGGCGCCGGCGACGTGATCGGCGTGGACCGTGGCGGGATCCTCAGCGATGAGTCGACCGGCCTGAGTGAGGCGCAGCGCTCCTACGCGGCCCGGACGAACCGCCGGCGTCGCAGCGGTGGGTTGCGTGAAGCGATGACGGGCGCCGACGTCTTCATCGGGACGAGCGTCGGCGGTATCCTCGACTCTGAGCTCGTCAGCCACATGGCCATCAACCCGATCGTCTTCGCGCTGGCGAACCCCGAGCCGGAGGTGCAACCGGAGGCGATTGAAGGTGTCGCCGCCGTCATCGCAACGGGCCGCAGCGACTATCCCAACCAGATCAACAACGTGCTGTGCTTTCCCGGGTTCTTCCGGGGCCTGCTCGACAGCGGCACGCGGCAGATCACCGATGGGATGAAGCTGGCCGCCGCCCGGGCGATCGCACGCGTCGTCGGTGACGACCTCCACCCGGAGTACATCATTCCGTCGGTGTTCAACCGCGATGTCGCGCCTGCCGTCGCCGCGGCTGTGAGTGACGAGGCCATACAGAGCGGCCTCGCTCGCGAGTTCACCGACCTCATCGACCCGCTGCACATGGCGGGCCTGGCCAGGGACCGCATCGACCGCAGCTAATCGGCGACGAGCTCTTTGTAGAAGAACGTCGGCGCTCAGGGCCGTCCATCCGGAAACAGCGCGAGACCGGGGACCACCCCGACACGCTTCCAGCCAACGCGCGTGTCGAGACGCTCCGCATCGCCGCCGGTCACGGTGTCGAGCACCCTCGTCTCCCATCCTCCGTCCGCCGAGTCGACGTGTCAATTTTCGGCAGGCGACGTGTGACGTGCGCCCGGTCGCCGCCGGTTCGCCGATGTCCAACCGGTCGGGTGCGACGACACCCGGTGCAGCCGCGGTGCGACACTCGACGGGTGGAGACCGACCAGCAGATCGCGAGAGTGCGGGCCGAAGGTGAGGCACTTGCACGCGCAGCCGAGGCCGGACCGCTCGACGCCCCGGTTCCGGGCTGTCCGGGCTGGGATGTCGAGGCGCTGCTGCGGCACATGGGAGACGTCCATCGCTGGGCTGCGACGATCGTCGGTGAGCGGATTCCCGAGCGTCTGCAACGCGATTTCGAAGGACCAGCCGACCCGGACACGCTGCTGGTCTGGTATCTCGAGGGCTGTGTCACCCTCGTTGACGCCCTCGAAGCGGCGTCTCCGGATGAGTCGTTCTGGTTCTGGGGGCCCGCACCGACCGCGCTCGCGTTCTGGGCGCGGCGGCAGGCGAACGAGACCGCGATCCATCGCTGCGATGCCGAATCGGCGCACGGTCCGATCACGCCCCTGACGACGGTCGACGCGCTCGATGCACTCGACGAGTGGGTGGTCCTCGCGACACGTCGCGCAAAGGCGCCCGAGGGAGAGGGTCGCATCCTCCGGCTCGCGCCGGACGACGCGCGTGCGACATGGAGCGTGATCCTCGGCGAGCATGTGGAGGTGACGAGCGATCGCGGGCGCGGTCACTGCGACCTGCGCGGCTCCGCCTCGGACCTGTACCTGTGGTCCATGAACAGACGTGGCACCGAGGGGCTGACGGTTACGGGAGACGAGAGTCTGCTGCAGGTGTGGACCGACAACATGAAGTTCTGATGGGTGTCACGCCGGACGACATTCCGAGTGCGGCGGAGGTCCGCCTCCGCGCGGCCACGATCGGCGAGCCCGATCGCCTCGACGGCGTCATCGAGTTGCGAGCGTACGACCCGATATGGCCCGAGCAGTTCCTCAGCGAAGCAGAGCGCGTGCGCCGCGTGCTCGGCACCCGGGCATTGCGCGTCGAGCATGTCGGATCGACGTCGGTGCCGGGGCTTTCTGCCAAGCCGATCATCGACATGCTGCTCGTCGTCACCGACTCCGCTGCCGAGCCCGACTACGTTCCGCCGATGGAGTCGGCGGGCTACACGCTGCGGATCCGTGAACCCGATTGGCACGAGCACCGGCTCTTCAAAGGCCCGGACGTGACCATCAACCTGCACGTGTTCTCCGAGGGCTGTCCGGAGATCGGCCGGATGCTCGCGTTCCGCGATCACCTCCGCCGCGACGCTCGCGACCGCGACCTCTATCAGCGGACCAAGGAGGAGCTTGCAGCGCGCCGGTGGCGCTACGTCCAGGAGTACGCCGACGCCAAGACCGAGGTGGTCGAGGCGATCGTCGCGAGAGCTAACCGGCCTCGATCCGCCGCTCCGTGACCGCCTGGATCTCCTCGAGCCCGTAGAGGAAGTGCGCACGTCGCACCTCATCGAGCGCCGCCTCGTCGACCTCACTTCGAAGTGGCGTGGCCGCACCTGCAGCACCCGAATCGGCGGGACGCGCGATCAGCTGAGCGTCGGCGACATCGATGCCGCCGCCGATCGGCATGTAGCCGAGGCCCTCATCCGCTGCCGCTTTCATCATCCAGCGAGCCACGGCCGCTCCGATCGGCGCGAGCACCTCCTGGTCGAGCCAGCGCAGATCCGCCTCGGTCGGCTCGGTCAGGTCGCGATTCCACGGAGGCGGGACGACGTTGACGTCGTGTCCGTTGACCTGGATGTGGATCTCGGTCGGTCGCGCTTCATCGGAGGCGATGCAGACGCGAAGCGAGACGTTGGTGGGGGAGAGCGTCTTCCACTGCTTCTCCCAGACGCGGCTGTGCGCGACGGGGTTGAACTTTCGCCGCACCGGCTCGGCCACGAGCATCTCGCCGTGCAGCGCGCAGTACACGTTGAGCGTTGCGATGACCTCGTCCGCGGCCGCTGACGAGATCCACTGCAGAATCGGGACTGTCCGGCTGTCGACGTCTGGATGTGACGCCGCGCCGAACTCCCACTCGAGCGCCTGCATCGCGTGCGCGTGGAGCGCGCAGTAGATCCGGCCCTCGACGACGTGTCGGTCGACGGGACACCATGCGGTCTTGCAGCGCCGCCCGCGCCGATCGACGTAGCTGCACGGCATCCCCGCGAGCGATGAGCAGCGCAGCGCCGAGCACGCCTGGTTGCCCGCCACCGTCTCGGGACTGCTCGTCGCCCGGTCCGGTGAGCGAAAGGCAACCTCGCCCGGAGAACGGTGCGATGTGCCCTTTCGCGACCCGATCATGGTGTGAACCTGCTTCGTGATTGGCTCGGCCCGCTTCGTACGCCAATGCTATGCGGCGTCATTGACTTCGTATGACAAGCGCGTAACAACACGAGTTGCCGCCCGTCGGCAGTTATCGGATCGAGTCGTGCGGGTCCGACACCGCCGTCACAGCCGGCGGTTGTCAGGGCGCCGGGTGGTCGTGGTCGTGCTCCGTCGCCGCCGTCTCGCGGGTCGAACGGCGCTTGGCGGTCAGCTTGCGCAGCCGGGCGAACTCGGCCGACGGTTCGCGGTGGGGCGGACGTTCCGGCGGCTGCAGCCGTGGCGGGAGGTTGCGCCGCGGTCCGGCCCACAGCGCGGGCGGAGCGTTGACCGCGTCACCGATGCGGTACGCGAGCGACTCGTAGTTGACCCGCCAGCCGCGAAAGTGAACCCACGAGCTCGCCGCGTCGCGCTCCATCGGCCATCCGACATTGGCGAGATGCTCCAGGGCATCGCGGAAGTTGTCCTCGGTGAGCTGGATCGGATCCTCGGGAAGCGGATCGCTGTCGAAGGTCAGTCCAATCACCCGGGCCAGGTCCCGCAGGCACATGTAGCCCATGCGCAGGAACGCGCGTGCCTCGGACGGCGCCTCGAGCGGGCGGGTGGCCTGCTGTATCGCCGCGGCGTCGAGCACGGCCAGGAGGCCGATGACCCACGAGCGGTACGGGTGCGGAGACCGGAACCAGAGCAGGACGGGATAGGACGCGTGGGTCTCGGCGACGTCCGCGGCCCAGGCCTCCCACTGCTGGTAGAGGAGCCCCAGGTTGTGGACGTTATCGACCAATTCACTGCGGGCGAGCAGCTCGGGACCCCACGCGGGCGATCCGGCGCGGCTGTCGAGCATCGTCACCAGCAGCTCGCGCCTGTTGAACGCTCCGTAGAGGACAGGGAGATACGCGATCTGCAGCGCGACGATGGTCAGCCCCGCCGCCGCCGCGCAGAAGATGATGAGCCGCGGCCCCACCCCCGCCTCGGAATCGAATCCGAGCGTGAAGATGGATGACCCGCTCACCGTGAGCGCATGGGCGAGCCCGCCGGTGCGCATGAACGGCCAGAGCATGAGCGCGAAACCGATGAGCAGCGTCGTCAACCATGTGGCCAGGATGACGATCAGATACAGCGGCGCCTGGAGCGCGAGAAAACGGTCACGAGCCTCGTACGTCTCGAATCGATGGGAGATGCGCGAGAACAGCTGGATCATGCTGCGGCCGACGAACAGCTGGATCCGCGACGATCCGGGGCGCGGCAGCACCAGCGAGGTCACGACGCTCATCAGCGTGGAGAGCACGATCGCGAGCCCAACGGCGGCTGCCAGCCACTCGACGACCGTCATCCGCGCATCATCGCCGAACGCCCGCCTCGCGAGGAGGCGGGCGCCGGCTGCATGGGTCTCAGAACGAGGCGGTTACCACTCCACCCACTCGCCAGGGGCGGTGCGCCAGACCGACGTCTCCGGCGCACCGGCGAAGACGGGGCCGAAGTGGTCGAAGCCGAGCGACAGGTCGTAGTACTCGTTCATCCGGGCGGCGTCCATCCAGGTGTCGACACCGATGATCTCGTTCGTCGCCGGCTCACCCGGGTTCGGGAGTCGCAGCCAGGTGGTGTGACTCACCATCCCGTACGAGCGCGCGGTGTTGATCGTCGTTCCGGCATATGCGGTGAATGCCTTCGCCGCATCATCGACTGACGTCACCGACACCCGGATGAGACCGACCGCAGCAGTCGTGCGGCCGGCGGGCACCGGCAGGGCGAATCCGCCGAATCCGTCGAGGCGCGACCAGACGATGCCGTCGCGAGTCGAGAACAGCTGTCCGGCAGCCTCCTGGACCTGCGGGTTCGCGAAGAACATGCCGAGCCCGGACAGGCTGTTCCAGCGATCGATGAACAGCAGCTGCCCGTCGAGCTCCTTGCTGATCGGCGCGAAGACGTTGTGACTCAGGTCGCCGAGGGCGCGGGCGCCGGCGGCGCTCTGCGGTGCGCCCGCTGTGGCGTTGTGGAGCGCGCGCGCCTCCTCGAGTGTCGGCGCGTTTGTGGCGCCGCGAACCGTGAGCAAGTACGTGGTCGCGCCCGCGTCGGGCGGGTACGTCGCGATGTCGTCGGGCATTTCCTTTCTCCTCATGGTCTGACTGGACCTACTCAGACGACGAACAGGAGGCTCCGTTCTCGACAGCCGGTACGATTCCGTGTTGGAGGCTGCACTGCGCAGGGGCGTCATGAACCGGTGGAGGAACCAATGCAGCGAGATGAACTGATCCGTCGCTACGAGCAGGGTCCCGAGCGGCTCGCCATCGCGGTGCGGGATGTGTCGGACGCCGAGCTCGACTACCGGCCGGCCGATGGCGGGTGGTCAGCGCGCGAGGTGGTGCACCACACCGCCGACAGCGAGCTGACATCGGCGGTCCGCCTGCGCAAGCTGCTCGCCGAGGACGGCGCGCGGATCGACGGCTACGACGAGATGGAGTTCTCGCGCCGGCTGCACTATCGCGACCGGCCGGTCGCGAGCTCGCTCGCGGCGGTGCGAGCCGCTCGCGAATCGTCGGCGTCGCTGCTGGTGTGCCTCAGCGACGCCGACTGGAGCCGCACCGGCGTGCACAGCGAGAGCGGGCCGTACTCGGTCACGACGTGGCTCGAGATCTACGCCGCGCACTGCCACGACCATGCCGATCAGATCGATCGGGCGGTCCGGGAATCGAGACGAGCGGACGCGTAGTCCGCCCGCCCTCCTCAGCCGATGTCGGTGATGTAGGCGCCGACGAGAGTCGCCTTCTGCTGATTGACGCCGCCGTCGCGGCGCTCCTCGTGACCATCCTGAAAGTGCGCGAACGCCGCGGTCGACGAGATCGGGTTGACCTCGTCGTCGGTGTGATCGTGGAATGACACGTGGACGAATGAGCCGTCCTCGAGGCGGAGCACGATGTAGCTCACGTTGTCGGGCTTGTTCGCCTCGAGCTCGGCGAAAACACCTTCCACCCTGCGCTGATTCTCGTCAGCAGCCTCAGTGGATTTCGTCGCGTACCGGGTGACCAGTCGCTTCTGCATCGGGGCCTCATTCGTGACCGACGGTTGTTGGTGCCGGGAGCGGCCCTCGATAGACTACGCGCATGGATATGAAGATCGAACTCGTCGCGATTCCCGTGTCCGATGTCGACCGCGCCAAGGCGTTCTACGTGGACCACGTCGGCTTCAACGCCGACCATGACCATCAGGTCAACGATGGCCTCCGGTTTGTCCAGCTGACCCCTCCGGGGTCGGCCTGTTCCATCGTCATGGGCACCGGGATCACGCAGATGCCGCCCGGCTCGCAGAAGGGCGTGCAGATGGTGGTGGCGAATGCCGAGGCGGCCAGGCAGGAGCTCATCAGCCGCGGAGTCAACGCGAGCGATGTCGATGTCCAGCCGTGGGGAAACTTCGTCTTCTTCAGTGACCCGGACGGCAACACCTGGTCGCTGCAGGAGCTCCCGGCCTGGTCTGCTGGCGCTTCGAGCGAGGCGTCCGCTCAGACCTAGGTCAACCGGTGCCGTTCCCGATCACGCCAGATCGAGCTTCACCCGGTCGAGAAAGTCCTGCGCAAGTTCGCGAACGTCAGATGACGCGAGCGGATCGGCGGCGACCGAGAGCGCCAAAGCTTCGGCTCGCTCGAGGAGTTCTGCCATGACGTCGGGATCCTCGGTGGTCCATCCGCCGGAAGCGACGAATCGCATGGCCCGGCCGATCTGCGCCTTGTTGTCCGCCATGGCACAAGTCTGATCGCGCCCGTCGCGCCAGGCAATCAGGTTCTCTCGGGAATGGGCGGCTCGCGGTGGGGGATCGGTGAGGCGTTGATGATCGAGGTCGTGGTTTCGCCGTAGGCAAGGAATCTGTCGAGCAGGCTCGTGAGCTCGTCGATCGAGCGCAGGTGCACCTTGAGATAGAAGCAGTCCTCGCCCGTGATGCGGTGACACTCGCCGACCTCGGGGATCTGCAGCGCCAGCTCCGGGATCCGATGCAGCTGGCCGGGCGCGGGTCTCACCCGGACGATGGCAGTGAGCTGATAGCCGAGGGCCCTCGGATCGATGACGGCGCGATACCCAGTGATGACCCCTGCCTCCTCGAGGCGTGCGACGCGCTCCGACACGGCCGGCGGCGAGAGGTGCACTCGCCGCGCGAGCGCGGCAAGCGGCGTCCGGCCGTCCGCGACGAGTTCACCGATGATCTTGCGGTCGACATGATCCAGGCGAACAGGAACAGTCGTCGCTGAGCGTCTGGAGCCGACTTTCATAAGGTAATCGCAGCCTAATGCCGATGATCACCTATGTCAATCACTCCGGGTGTGCGCTACGGTGTCGACATGCCGCGAACGCCGCTGCGCCGACCCTCGCGGTCTGCCCGCGCGAACGTGCCGCCACAGGCGTACTTCGTCGGGAGCGCGCTCTTTCATTACCTCGGTCCGTCGTTCGCGGTGCTCCTGTTCGCGCGCGTCGACGTGCTCGGCGTCGCGTGGTTGCGCATCGCGGCGGCGGCCGTGGTCTTCGCGGTCTGGCGGCGGCCTTGGCGAGGGTTCGCCGCGCTTGATCGGGGCGGGAAGGGACTGATCGTCGCGCTCGGCGCCGTGTTCGCGGTGATGAACGTGTGCTTCTACGAGTCGATCGATCGCCTGCCGCTGGCGACCGTCGCCGCCATCGAGTTCATCGGGCCGATCGTCCTTGCCGTCGTCGCCGCTCGTATCGGGCGCAACTTCTTGGCGGTCGGTCTTGCCACCGCGGGCGTGTATCTGCTCACGAACGCGCGCTTTGAGGGCGGCGCGGTTGGTGTGGCATGTGCGTTTGCGAACGCTGCGCTCTTCGCCGCCTACATCATCCTTGCGCATCGGGTGTCACGCCGCACCGCCATGGGTGGGATCGATGGGCTTGCGGGCGCGATGATGTTCGGCCTGGTCTTCGTGACGCCGGTCGGTCTGGTGAGCGCGGCGCACGCGTTCGGCGACCCGGTCGCGATCGCTGCCGGCGTCGGGGTCGGCGTGTCCTCGTCGGTGATTCCATACGTGTTCGACCAGCTGGCGATGGCACGATTGCCGAGGTCGACGTATGCGCTGTTCGTCGCGCTCCTGCCCGCGACCGCGGCTGTCGTGGGCGTCATCGTGCTGCGCCAGCTGCCGACACTCGTCGACCTCGCCGGCATCGCGCTGGTCATGCTCGCGGTCGCATTGCACAAGAGCGACGGTGAGCCCGCGACGAAGGTCGATGCCGCCGCCGCAGGGCATGCCGTCTCGCCAGGCCCGCACCGGGTTCGCAGCTCACCTCAATCCCCCGGGTTGGCAACCGTGAACCGTCCGACCTCCTCGCTGCCGAACTCGGTGAACCACATCGTCCCGTCGGGTGCCGCAACCAGATCCTCGGGCTGTGCGAACGGCGAGTCGACCTTGTAGCGCACGACGTCACCGCGGGATGCGACGTGATCAATCGTGCCTGCTCCCTGCTCAGCGATCCACACGGTGCCGCCACTGTCGATGGCGATACCGGTCGGTTGGATGAACGTTTCGTTGAGCAGCGTGATATGCCCGTTCGTGTCGATGCGTCCGACCCGGCCTCCCTGAGCCCGCCGCGCGGCGACAAGGAGTCGTTCCGCACCGGGCTGGTCGTTCCCGGGCCGGTCAAGCAATCAGTCGGATTGCTCGCCGGAGTTGATCGGTTGCCACTCGGCAGGCCACCAGTCTCCCCTGGGATCGGTGGTTTGCCCGACCTCGATGATGTAACCGTCGGGATCTCGGATGTAGCACCGGATCTCGTACGCGTGCTGCTTCGGCGGAGTCAGGAATTGCGCACCCCGGGCGCTCCATTCGTCGTACACGGCGTGGACATCCGTGACCCGGATGTTCAGGAAGCTGCTGACCCGGTCGGGGTCGCTTGGTGTCTCGAGGGTGACCGTGGGCTTGTCGTCCGTGGGACCGCCGCCTCCGTTGATGATGATGTAGGTGTTGGCGAGTTCGATATTCGTCGGCACCGGTCCAAAGACCACCCTGCCGCCGAGCACCTCGGTGTAGAAGCGGGCGGAGCGCTCGACGTCGTCGGAGACGATGAAGTGGCACACGATCATCCGCGCTGCGGGCTGCGTGGGTTGGGCCACTGCCACCTCCACTCGTTGGCGATCTGATGGTGCTGACGACGGGCCTGAAGCCTGCATCTAACTACATCGATTCGTCGAGGGTATCGGGAGAAGCCGGGGCGGGTGAGGGTCCGTGGCTGCTCCCAGGCAGCGAGGTGACCGCCTCGGGCGAGCGTTTTGGCGTGGCTGGGGAGGAAGGACTCGAACCTTCGAATGGCGGATCCAAAGGACCCGACCGTAGGGTGCGAGGACACGCTAGCGAATACAAGTGCGCCTCAAAACCGGGGTCACGACCAAGCTTGAACGGGAGTGCGCGGGGGTCAAATCCTGACGGCGGACTTGCTGGTCCGCGATTCCAGGCTGTCTAGCGCGGCGAGTATGAGCAGGACGCACATTCGTTCGCTTTGTAGTAGGATTCGCGACAACTCGACCCGCACGCGCTTTCGACCGACACGCCTTCGTGACCCGTCTTAGACCCGCTCTGAAGCTGTAACTAAGACGGAGGATCGAATGGCTACCAATCTCCCGGTCGCGGATCGCCCAACCCGGCTCTTGTACTCGTTCGACGAGGCAGGTGCCGCGCTGATGATGAGCGGACGCCAGGTGCAGTCCCTCGTCGCGCACGGAGCGATCAAGAGCGTTCGCATCGGGCGGCTGGTCCGCATCGCGCACGAAGACTTGCAGGCTTACGTGGAGTCGCTCCGCGCGGTACGCCGCTGATGGTGGCGACCGGCACCGTGGATACGGCGACCCGCCACATGGCTGTCCTCGATCTTCGGCGCGAAAGCGGCGCTGATTGCCTCAACGACCTAGAGAAGACGTAGGCCATGATCCGGCGCGGCAGTCCTGACACGAAGCGCAAGCGGAAGGTCGCGGAGAGGTTGGACCGATGAGGCCGCAGCGCAACGACCCCACCGGTACCGTGGATCGCGGTGAGCGTTTAGCAACTCGCCCGGTCGATAACGTCCTCGCGCACCTCCACGGTGTGCACCGCTCCGGCGAAGGATGGACTGCGCGGTGTCCGCATCACGACGACCGGCAAGCCAGTCTGAGCGTCAAGGAAGCCGACGACGGGAAGGTGCTACTGCACTGCCACGCTGGGTGTCCAAACCTCGACGTCGTCGCTAGTGCCGGCCTCGCGTTTGTCGATCTGTTCCCGCCAGGATCGCGCGAGCGGTATCGACCGCGAACGTGGCAAGGCATCGTCCCAATCGGTGCGCACGGCAGACCCGCGTTCGAGTCGTTCGGCGACCCCGTGACGGCTGCGATGCTCGGTGAGCTCGCCCGACTCGCCCACGTCCGAGGTCGTCTTACCCCAGACGTCGCCAGCTCGATCAAGGCCGTGGCGGACGCCGTCGACGTCGGCTCAGAGACGCTCGCGGACGCGGTTGGTGCTGCGCTCGCGACGGAGGAGTCGGCATGAGCCCGGAGCGTGTCGCGGATTCGGTCGCTCTGTTCGAGAACGCGACGGAGGACGAGATCGTGCTGGTCCCTGCGTCCTCGATCAAACCGGAGCGCGTCATGTGGGCATGGGAGCAACGCATCCCCAACGCGATGGTGAGCCTTCTCGTCGGTGAGGGTGGCCTAGGCAAGTCCGTGGAACTCTGCTCGCTCGCGGCGGGATGGTCGCGAGGCACGATCCCCGGCGACTTCTACGGCGTGCCGGTCGACGTGGCGATAGCCAGCGCGGAGGACCACCGACGTGCCGTGATCATCCCTCGCCTTTTGGCGGCGGGCGCGGACCTCTCGCGGATCCACTTCCTCGAACATCGCATCGACGGCGACGCGGAGGATATTGCGATCAACGGAGAAGTCGCTGCCCTAGAAGCCGCGCTGGTGGCCGGCCACGTCCGCGTCGTAATGATCGACACCGTCGTCGCCCACATCCCGGTGAAGCACGACACCTACAACGAGCAGAACGTCCGCGCGGTCCTCAAGCCACTCGCAAAGATGGCCGAGCGCAACGACCTGGTGGTACTCGGCGTCATGCATCTGAACCGCCGGGAGGCACGGGATATCCTGACCCGGATCAGCGGCTCCGGTGCCTTCGGCAACCTCGCACGGTCGGTACTCCTCTGGGCTGCGGATCCGGACGATCCCGAGGGAGCGACGAGGATCCTGGCCATCGGGAAGAGCAACGTGGGTGGCCGTGCTCCGGCACTCAAACTCGCGCTGCAAGGCTGCGTCGTGCCCCACGACTCCGGCGTCGAGATCCCCGCCGTGCGGCTCGTCGACGCGGGCGCGAGTGACTTCACGACGGCTCAACTGCTCGGCGTCCCGCCCGACGAGGAAAAACGCACCGCCGTCACCGAGGCCATCGACTTCCTGCGCGATTACCTCGCGGATGGCTTGCCTCACGAAGCGCAGGCTGTCAAGACGGAGGCGGCGAAGGCAGGGATCAGCGACCGAACGCTCCGGCGTGCCGCGAAAGAGCTCAGCGTCAACACCCACGCTCGCGGCGGCTTCGGCGAAGGCTTCCCGTCGCGGTGGTGCCTCGCGCCCGCGCACACGCGCGTGCTGTCTGCCGTTGGCCATGTAGAGCAAGTAGGGAGTCTGTCTCTCTCTCTATATGGCCAACACACACACCTATATGACACAGACGGCCAAGACGGCACACCCCAGGCGCGTGCGCGTACGCGCGGTAGCGAGCCGCGCCCACTCGGACGCTCGTCCAAGCCGCCGACCACGATCAGGGAGGACACCCAATGACGGACGACGAACTCGCGACCATCAAAGGCACCGTCGCGATTCTGGTGAAGCACTCGTCGCGCCGAGCGCGTCGAGCCATCTTGAAGATGCTCGATGAACTCGAACAGGAGGACACAGCCATCATGGACGACCATCCCAACCCCGGCTATCCCGACGAAGGTGAGGACGAACTAGACCTCTCGGCCCCGGTCGGCGACCGCATCTACGTGCCGCAACCGCTGCTCGACCTCGACGGACAGATGGGGACGATCCGAGGCGTCGACTCTGAGAATGGCGAGGTCGTCGAGGGTCCCGCGACGCTCGTCATCGTGCCCGAGATCCACAAGGAGGCTGCGCGTCGTCGTGGGGTCGACGTCGATGCCTGAGCCGACGCCGACCCCCATACCGGCTCCGTCGCCAGCAACCGCTCCGGCAGGCGGCACTGTTCGCGTATTGCTGACTCCGGGTGCGCCGGCACCCACGCCACCTGCGCAACCGACGCCACCCGCCGATCCCGCGCCGACAGAGCTACCGGACGACGACACGTTCACCTCCGACCGTCAGCGGCGCCGATTCGCCGAGCTCACCGGTCGCGTCGGGATGCGCGAGCGCGAGCGCGACGAAGCGCGAGCACGTGTGGAGCAGTTGCTCGAACGCGAGGTGCTGCGAGTCGCGGCGACGACACTCGCAGAGCCGCGCGACGTGTTCCTCGACGGCGCCACCGTCGCGGACCTGCTCGGCGATGACGGCAGCGACGTCGATCCGGCGAAGGTCTCGGCAGTCGTCGACGCTCTGGTCGCGAAACGTCCCGGATTGCGCAAGCCTCCGGAGACGCGACCGCTGTCGGGGATCCACGGACCACAGCAGGCACTCCCCGAGCGAAAGACGTTCGCTGACGCCGTGCACCGCATAGCGCGTGGTCGCGAAGGTCTCTGAGACGCGCGGGACCGTGTACGCTTGCCTCAGCCGGGATGGCTCGTAAGGGCACTGGGATAGCGCCCGTGATCAACGTCTGCTCCGCGTAGCAGGCTCACGGAGGCACGTCCCAGATGGCTGCATTCAGCCCATCCGTAATCGGAGCCGGGTCCGAACTCACCCCGGACGAGTGGTTGGACCTCGTCGTCACGCCGCTCGAAGCGCAGTCGGTTGTGATGTCCATGCCCGGCGTGAACTCGTTCCAGACCGACCACCCGACACACATCCCGCGCATGACCGAGCCGACCGTCGATTCGACCGTCTGGGCAGCGCCGAACGCCGCCGTCGCGGAGTTCGAGGGTGGTACCAGTGAGCTCGTCTTGATGGCCAGATCGGTGAAGGCCTTGAAGATCATGGCGCGTATCTCGAACGAGTCCATGCGCTCGTCCGAGGCGCTGCCCGCGTCGCAGCAAACTCTGGTGAATTTGATCAGGAAGCAGGTCGATGCGGCCATCCTTGGCGGTAACGCGACCGCTGGCATCAGCGGACTGATCCCGAGCGCCGGCACCACGGTCAGGCACTCGCGGTTCGTCGCCGACGCGGTGCTGAATAGCTCGACGACGGTCACGTCGGCTACAGCTGCATTCACCAGCGCCGACGTCGGCTCGTTCGTTACCGGCGCTGGGATTCCTGCGGGCGCGACCATCGCGAGCGTCACGAACGCGACCACCGTCGTGATCTCGGCTGCGGCGACCGCGACCGGGAGCGGCGTGACCATCACGATCACGACCAACTACGCGATCTATGACCGCCTGGTCGACGCGCTCACGGCGAGCCAAGACGCGTACGCCGATCCGAAGTTCTGGATCATCAACGCGCAGACCATCGGTGTCCTCCGGAAGCTGAAGGACAGCCAAGGTCACCCGCTGCTGAGCCCGGACACCACGATCCAAGGCGCGGAGCAAATCCTCGGTCGCACCGTGATCCCTGCGACGTCGAGCGCGATGCCGCACGGCACCGCAATGCTCGTCGACCCGCGCACGATCTACGTGGCGATTGACCTCACCGGGTACATGCGCATCCTCCTTGAGACGTACGCGGCGAACGACCAGACAGGGTTGCTCGTTGTCTCACGGTTCGACGCGGGTGTGACCATCCCTGCGGGTCTCGTCGTCATCCAGGGTCTCGGACCGAACTAGACCGAGGCGGTGAAATCGTGACCCTGAAGTCGTCATGAGCGGCCGGCCCGTTGTCCGCGAATGCGACCGTCGAAACGGCAGGCTGAATTAGCGGAGATGCGAACCCTATATCGAACTCTACGTACACCACGCGCTTCTGTTGGCCTCCGGGATGCACGGCGAGATCGGTTCCGCCATCCCACTGGAGGCGTATCCAACCGTCTTTGTAGTGGTTCTCCGCAGGCCCCCACCCATTGGACTGGGTATTGACGTACATGTGAAGACCATCGATCCGAGCGACCACCACGACATTTCGCGCCGTCGCTTCACCTGTGTTGAGCAGCTCAATTCTTAGGATCGACGGTGGGACAAGCCAAGGTGCCGGACCCTGACCTGGCCCCGTTTCGTAGGCCTGCGCGACTTGCTGCGGAATAACGTCGCCAGTGCCGAACTGGATCGATGGGAAGAAGAGCAGTCGAGACGTGACCCTCAGGTGAGGGCGATGCAACGACTGCACGTAGGCGATTGCCGCGATGAAGGCTGCGACAACGGCGAGCAGGAAGGCCGCCCCGGTGAGGATGACGCCCTCGACCGCAATGCGGTCGGATGTCGTCTGGGGTTGTGTAGGCCAGAACTGGAGAACCAATATCGGCGTGGCGAGGAGGATGGCGGCCAGCACGACGACCACCACCAGAACACTCGGGTGGCGCTGCAGGGCTCTGAGAAAGGCTCGCATGGCCCCTCAATCATCGCAGCGGTACCGAGTGCCTTCCTGGTTGTCTCTGGTGTACGCGCGTCTCTGATCCTCGGACATGCGACGTGGAGTCGTTCGGCTCGTCGATCCAACCCCAGCCAGAGATCAGGGCCGGGTAACCGCCAGGACGGCGGAATAGGCAGTCGCCGGAGGATCGCTCGGCGGTCGGCCGACCGACGCTGGGGAGGGTGACTACGGAGTCGACTCCCGGCAGAACCGCGCCACCGGCACCGTCCTACAGGCGTGGCGTGGAAACTGAGCGCGACCGTCGCGGAACACCCCCCATACGACCGGCGAGAGCGATCCGTCGGGACCGATGGAACCGGTCCAATACCCGCCCGGACCAGATAGACAAACTTCGGTCGGTCCCCACGTCGGTGAGCGCTACGGCTGCGGCAGAAACACTCGGAGCCTGTTTTGCTCTGTGATACGCGTCTCGACCTCCGCCGTGCATTCGGAAAGCCACCCATCCGTGATGGGAAAGGCGTCGTGTGGCGGCCGCCATCTGTACAAGGTCTGTCGTTCGTCCACAGTGGCTGGACGGGCGTGAAGCACGTGGTTCCGCAGGTCCGCAACTTCCGTAAGATTCCGGGCCGCCGCGGCCAGCCACAGGCGCACGTCCGGATCGCCAACCTTCGCCAAGTGCGACCCGATTGTGCGGCCGATATCACCTGTAGTCTTACCGGCGAGGCGGTACAGGTCTAGTTCGCTCGGCAGGCCTTGAAGATGGGGGAGATCTCCGAGAACACACCACTCCAGGTACGACACGACGTATATGAAGTGGCCCAACTTCGCGACATACGCCTCATCAAACGGCACGATCCCCACGGTGCCCGATTGTGTCGCGTCTGGCCAACGTGGGGGCACGGTGCCGTCGCATAGCAGCCTTTCGCGTGGCAGCCGTGTACGGGCGAGTGGTGACCTAGGCTGGTAGCTCTCGGCTCACGAAGTCGTCTGTCGCGCCGATGAATCGCTCGATGGTCTGCCCGAGCCAGACGCGGCGAGGTTCGACGAGGGATCGGTCAAGTGCTATCCCGCGACCGGTCCACTCGGCCGGAGGCGCGACGTGATCGGTGGTACCGGCAGCCCCGCCAACCACAACTCTCGCAAAGATGGTCCGCGCCGGAGACTCACGGTGGACGAGGATGTTTCGCATATCCCTGAGGTCGCTCCACGCCTTGTCGCTTTTGAGAGCGGCGAGGACTTCGTCGAGACGGGTGGCGGGAAAGGCGTTCCTGACAGCCGTGGCGGTCGCCTTCACGGTGACCTCGTCATCAGACTTTCCAAAGAAGCGCGGCTGAGCCATGAGACCCATGTGGTAGATGGCGAAGCAACAGGAATCGATGGTGGCGACGGCGTTCGTGAAGAACCCGAACAGAGCACGCTCCTGCGCGTAACGGTCCTCGTTGGCAGGTCCACCAGGCAGCGTCGTGAGCAGATGGACCGCCACCGCGCCGTACTCGTCCGCAGCGCGGAACCGGATCGCCAGTCCATTCCAGCCGCCAGCGTAGCCAGAGAAACCGGCGACCTGCCCCGCGTCACGCCCGGCGAGGTACTTGGAGATCCGAGCTTCGACGGCCATGTAGGTGCGGTGGGGAAAGTCCGCTGGCATCTGGAGGTCTATGCCCGAGACCATAGCGTCGACGACGTTCTGGTCTCGACGAGCGTAACCTCCGACCCTGACATACTCAGGGTTCGATAATCGCAATTCGTGAGTTTGAATTGACTACGCCAAAGCAACCGGGGCCTCGCGTCCGGGTGACCGTCACCGAGAGGCATAACCGAGGCTTGGTCAATAGCTACCTCAGGCCCACCTCCAAAACCAGGCGCTACTCGTGGACCGACAAGAGCGGTGTCCGGCATAACGAGCTCACGCCTCCACCTGCCACGGGTTCGCGGTTCCTTGACGCTGTGCTCGGCACGATTCTCGTGGCGAGCATCATCGGGGCCGTCGCCTTCTGGTACGTGGCCGTCCCGGTGCTGTTGGTCGGCGGGCTTGCGCTCGTGATCGTGGGCGTGGTCAGGGCCAAGACACGGAGGGTGCCTCAGCAGACGCGACCCGCATCTCCACCGGATCACCCAGCGTCGCAGGTCATGAGGACGAAAGACGGCAGGTGGATCTCCTACGACGGGGGCGACCACTTCTACAACGCAGCGAACGCGCCGCCGCCACCGCCACCGCCTCCGGCGCAGAAGCCGCGCATCGTCCCCGGCGACTTGGCGAGTGGACTATTGCGCCTGAGCGAACTTCATCGCAGGGGCGAACTGACCGACGAGGAGTTCGTCGCCGCGAAAGCCAAGCTGCTTTCGTGATCGCGCCCGCAACGGTCTTACCTGAGTAGCTCCTCCATGACCTGCGCTGCCTCGCGGTGCATCGACGGGAGCGCGTGGGAGTATGTGTCGAGCGTGATCCCGACGCTCGCGTGACCGAGCATGTCCGAGACGAGCTTGGGATGGACGCCGCGACTCAGCATGAGCGTCGCTGCCGTGTGCCGGAGGTCGTGAAAGCGGATACGCGGCAGCCCTGCGCGTTCGAGGAGCGGGTGGAAGGCGCGGACGATATTCGAGGACCCGCGCGGACGTCCAAGGACGTTGGGGAAGACGAGATCGTGGTCATCCCAGAGTTGGCCGGCTCGCCACCGCTCCTCGATGGTCGCGACCTTGTGCGCACCGAGTGCGGCGACGACGGAGCCGGAGAGTTCGACACGACGTCGTGAACGCGCGGTCTTCGGCTCCGCGAAGGTCGCGGACTCTCCCGACAGATGCCGCAGGGTGCGCACGACACGCAGCGAGCCGCCGTCGAGGTCGACGTCTGCCCAGCGGAGCCCGAGGAGCTCACCGAGCCTCATGCCCGTGTGCACCGCGAGGAGATACAGCGGACGGTCGCGGTCTGGAGCGGCGTCGAGGAGCAGACGTACCTGCTCCGCCGTGAGCGTGTGCATCTCCCGCGACTCGGGGCGCGGCGGCGTGACCACCGCAGCCGCGTTCGACGTGACGAGCTTCCACCGCTCCGCCTGACCGAGCGCACGACGCAGGGTCCGATGGACGTAGTGGGTGGTCGCCGGGGTCATGCCGCTCGCCAGGAGGTCGCGGTAGAGCTTCGCGACGTGATGGGGTCCGAGCGCAACCAAACGGATCTTTCCGAGACCGGGGACGAGGTACAGCCGGGTCAACTGCTCGTAGCGTCTCCACGTCCCGGGACGGATGGTCGGCTGCGCACCATCGAGCCACTTCATCAGGAACGAGCCGACGGTCTCGCTGCCGTGCGGTGCCGGCTTTCCGTCGTCCCGCGCGGTCAGCGCGGCGCGGAGCGCGACAACGACGTCTTGTCGGGTCGTCTTGATGACGGAGCGGCGCACGGAGCCGCCGTCCTCCGTCGCGTAATACCGACCTTCCCAGCGCCCGTCCTTGCGGTGCCGGATGGTTCCCTCACCGGACGTGCGCGTGCTCCGGGAGGACTTCGGTGGAGCCGTAGACTTGACCATCGCGGGGACCTCTCAGACAGGTTTCTCGCCGTGGCCCGGGTCGGTTTGCCGCTGACGCCGGGCCTTTGCTTACCCCCGATCCTAGCGTGACGGGGGTCAGACGCGGGGGTCAGACCTCTCGATGCGACTAGGCTGCTCCCGACTTCGGCTGCCGATATCCCAAGTGCCAGAAGGGGTTTGCCGTGGCTGGGGAGGAAGGACTCGAACCTTCGAATGGCGGATCCAAAGTCCGCTGCCTTACCACTTGGCGACTCCCCATATTGGAAACGCTAGGGTTTTGCCAGTCGTACCCTCAACAGTACCCTCATTGGGTTTCCGGCAGGACCCGAAGCCGAGCCCCGAACCGCACGTCGATCGCGTCGGCCAGAGCAACCATGCTGGGGTGCGTCAGGTGCGCGTACAGCCGAGCCGTGGTCTCGGGCTTGGTATGGCCAAGGGTTGCCGTCACGACGTGCAACGGTGTCCCGTCCTCCAGGGCGAGGGTGGCGGCCGTGTGCCGCAGCGTGTGGAACGTGACCGGGCGAATCGACGCCTTGGCGCACATCGCCTGCCAGCGCCTCCGGAACGCGCCCTCCCAAATAGGACCACCGCTTCGCGCCGGCCACACCAGCGCGCCGAGGCGATGGGTGCGGATCAGGGCATCCCTGCAGATGCTCGGTAGCACCAGAGTCCGGTACCCAGCCCTGGTCTTCGGTGCCGTCACATTTCGAACACCATCGAAGCCACGCGTCGCATTGCCGCGGACGACCAGGCGTCGACGTTCCAGGTCGATGTCATCCCAACGCAGTCCGAGCAGCTCCCCCTCGCGCATGCCGAGGGTGACAGCCAGGATGTATGCCGCCTCAAACTGATCGTCGCGACATGCGACCACGAGCCGATCAACCTCGTCGCGGGTGAGCGGCACGATGTCGGGATCGTCGCGGCGCGGCTTCGCGACGACACGGTGGGCGTCGGCCACCCTTATTCCACGTTTTGCAGCATCGTTGAGTGCGGTTGAAAACGTCACCCGTACATGGTGCGCGGTCGTTTTACCTACCGTGCGCGAGAGCGCAGCATCGAGTCGGTCGATGTGCTCCGCCTTGAGAGCGTCGAGGCGAACGTCACCGAGGACCGGGAGCACGTGTCGTCGCATCTGGCTCTCGTAGACGTACCACGTCTGCGGACGCAGATCGCTCTTGCGATGCTCCAGCCACTGCGCCAGCCAGTCGCGCACCGTGGGTGCGTGTGACGCCGCGAATCGCTGTTCACGCTTGGCCTCGTCAGCACGGCTCTGCGCTTCGCCCTGTGTGCGTCCAAAGAAGCTGATCTGTCGGTCATCAACCCTGACGCGGTACTCCCAGACATCGCCCCGCCGGCGCATGGTTCCCGATCCCCGCCGCTGTCTGGCCATT
>DATLRX010000030.1:0-25995 GCA_035534435.1 Candidatus Acidiferrales bacterium | reverse complement strand
GTCGCCGAACACCGCGACGAACTGCAGATCCTTGACGTTCTGATACGCCGAATCCACCGACGGGATGTAGTAGAACATGAGGAAGAGGCCGGTGATCGTCAGCAGGATGAAGAGGAAGAACGAGAGGCCGCCGAGGCACAGCGTGTAGGACACGCGCACCGCGGACTTCTTGACCCGCACCGGGTGGATGTGGAGGAAGAAGTTGGTCAGCGCGGTGCGGGCGGCGACCTTGTCGTTGGTCGGCAGCCCATGACGGAACACCGATCCCCAGAGCTGCGCGACGAACGCGCGGACGGGGTTGGCCTGGCCCGGCGTTGCGCTCATCTACCGAGAGCCCTCATGTGCGATGCCCGCCTCCTCATTGGTTCAGACCCCGAGGGTCTTGCCGTTGCTCTTCTTGGTGTCGACCAGCAGCCGCCATTCTGGCGCCACATTGTTCCCAGGGCCACGTGTCGCAACGAGCGTCGCCCTGTCGACGGCGAAGAACCCGTCCGGGGTGACCTCGATGTTGACCCAGTCCATGGGGCGCGGAGCCGGGCCGTAGAAGTTCGTTGAATCGATGAAGTATCGGCTCCCGTGGCAGGGGCATGCCCAGCCGTTGGGGAGGCGCTGGTTCGAGGTGCGGACGCCGCGCGCTTCCGCCACGGACGCGGCCACGCCGGAGCCGGTGGTCACGTCGGTCACGTAGTTCGGGGTGCAGCCGAGGTGCGTGCACACCAGGTAGACGGCGTAGATGCCGGCGTCATCGAGGACGACGGTGACGCGCTTGTCGGTCTCGGACAGGACGTTGACCGGGATCACGGGCTTGCCGTCGACAACGCCGCCGGTGAGATCGGCAAATGTGAACGCGGTCTTGAAGAGCGCGGGAGCGTTACCGGAAGCGACCGGGAACATGAAACGAAGGACTTCGATACCACCGAAGAGCGACGCGCCCGCGGCGGCGAGACCGCCCATGAGCATCAGGAACTGCCGTCGCGTCGCCTCGGCGCGGGCACGCATCCTCCCCCGCGTCGATTCGTACGGATTCAGCGCCATGCAGTCCTCACGAGGGGAGTTGTTGCTGGCGACAGTGTACGGACTCGAACGGCGCGCGCCGCTCCGCCCGCGGCCGTCTCGAAACTCACACGCCGAATGCTCATCCGACTACAGGAGTGGATTGCTCGCCGGAGGGGTGAGGATGTTGGCGAACACAATCGCCGAGATCATGATCACGACGAAGAACACAATGATGGCGAAGCATCCGAAGTCAGTGCGGAGAGCGACGATGAGGCGTTCCATATCTCTTCTGTCTGGAGCGTCGGACCGGCGAAAGGATACGTCACGGCGCGGCGTTGACGCGCATCCGGGCCGAGACCCCCGGGGCACCTGCCGCGGAGTAGCCTTTTGCAGCAGTGAGCGGATGGCGAGAGGTCGAGATCTACGGCACCTTCATCCGGTTGACGGGCGAGCTCGAGGTCATCGGCGCGGAACGCCTCAGCGACAGCATCAACCGGTTCGGTGCGTTCCTGCACGTGCGCAACTCGCGGGCGGAACCACTGTCCACGAACTACCCGGTGCTCAGCCGGCTCGAGCCCCGGGTGACCATCGCCAAGTCGGGCGTGATCCTCGTCTGCCCGCTCGAGGAGGTGCCCGACGGCAACTCCGCGATGTGGCGTGAGACGGTCTCCTACGCCGCGTCGATCAACACGTCCGCCATCTCGCTGGTGGGTGACGTCCACCTCTCGCCGGGCAACGACCTCCAGGACCACCTCGAGCGCCACCCGGGGGACTTCCTCCCCGTGACCAACCTCTCGGCGCTGTGGATCACGGCAATCACCAACGAGACCCACGCCGTCCAGCGCGCGTTCGCGCTCCTGAACCCCGCCTCGATCCTGTCCTTCTCTTTGCGGTAGGCAGGCCGACGCCGAAAATCGGCGTGCCCCGATGGATCCAGCGGCCCCGGTCAGACCGCGGCCAGCGCTTCCTCGCGGAGAGCCCGGTTCTGGCGGGACGCCTGCATGAACCCCACCGCCATGCAGATGACGGCGATGACGGCGAAGCCCAGGCTGATGAACTCGTTGATGGCTCGCTGCCCGATGCCGAGCGTACCCAGGCCGGTCCCAGCGAGGAACGTCTTCTCCGCAGGCGCACCCCAGACGGTCGCGACGAACGCCGCGAGCATCCAGAGGATCGCGTAGAAGTGCCAGATGGCGGCCGTACGCGTCTTCCCGTGGCGGGGCTTGGCGGTGAAGTAGAAGCCGACCAGCGCGATCACGAGGAGCACCACATAGAAGTTGAAAAGAACGAAGACGATGAAGAAGGAGATGATCTGCGCGGTCGTCAGTCCAGTGAACCCGCTGATCGAGAACGGGAACGGATTGTTGACCGCAACCAGGCTCGCGAGCATCTCGACGGCGAAGCGTACAACAGCCGATCGGTGACGTAACCCCCGGGCCTCGCATAAGCTTCTGTCCAGATGGCGATCCTTCGCGCCCCCGCGTCCGCCCCGTCCGGAGCCCTCCCGGGCGCCACCAGAACCGCCGCGATCCTGGGCATCGCGTCCTACGTGCCCGACGAGATCATCACCAACGCCCACCTCGAGGCGATGGTGGACACCTCCGACGCCTGGATCCTCGAACGAACGGGCATCCGGGAGCGCCGAAAGGTCTCCTCCGGGATGACCACCTCGATCATGGCCGCCGAGGCCGGGCGTCGCGCCATGGCCGCGGCCGGCGTCGACAGCGTGGACGCGCTCATCGTCGCGACCGTCTCCCCGGACACCCCGCTTCCGTCCACCGCCTGCCTGGTGCAGCGACGCATGGGGCTCGGGGGCATCCCGGCGTTCGACATCGCCGCCGCCTGCGCGGGGTTCGTCTACGGGGTCACGATCGCCCGCGGCCTCATCGGCTCGTCGCCGCACATGAACCGCGTCCTGGTCATCGCCGGCGACGCACTCACGTCGCTCATCGACTACAAGGACCGTTCGACCTGCGTCCTCTTCGGTGACGGCGCGGGCGCGGCGGTCATCGGGGTCTCCGACGACGGCGGTATCGAGAGCGCGCAGTGGGGGGCCGACGGCAGCGGGGCCGACCTCATCTACTACGGCCCGAAAGCCGGCGAGGAGGACGGAGAGAACGGCCTGCGCATGTACGGCAAGGGCACCTTCCGCCTCGGAGTCGAGCGCATGGCGGAGGCGGCTCGCGAGGTCTGCGCCGAAGCCGGCTGGGCGCTCGAGGATGTCGACCTGCTCGTCCCGCACCAGGCCAACCTGCGCATCATCGAGGCTGTCGCGAAGCGTCTCAGCATGCCGCTCGACCGTGTCGTGATCAACATCGACCGGTACGGCAACACGAGCGGCGCATCCATTCCCATCGCGCTCGCGGAGGCTGTGGCCACCGGCAGGGTGCGCCAGGGGGACCGCATCGTCTGCATCGCCTTCGGATCCGGGGTCGTCTGGGGCGGAATCGCTCTCCGATGGATCGCGCCAACGCAGTGACGTCGCGGCGGCACGCGCCCCGCCGCAGGCTGCAGGCGCCGGGACCCGAGCTCCGCCCAACCGCGCCGACCGCCGGGACGATCGCGTGCCCGCAGTGCCAGCGTCGTTTCGTCGCAGAGCGTTACGCCGACGACCTCAACGTCTGCTCGGAGTGCGGCCATCACGGGGTCGTCGGCGCCGCGCAGCGCATCGAGCAACTCGCCGATCCGGGGACCGCCGAGACCCTCGCACTCGATGTCGGTGATCGCGACCCGCTCGGATTCGATGACGGTGTCCCCTATCCGCAGCGCGTCGCCCGCGCGCGCGAGAAGACCGGGCTCCACGAGGCGTTCCAGGTCGCGCGTGCATCCATCGAAAGCAACCCCGTCGTCCTCGCGTGCATGGACTTCGCCTTCCTCGGCGGGTCGCTCGGCAGCGGCGCGGGCGAGATCTTCGCGCGGGGATGCGAGCTGGCCGTCGCCGAAGAACGTGCGCTCGTCGCGGTGTGCACGTCCGGCGGCGCGCGCATGCAGGAGGGCATCGCGTCGCTCGCCCAGATGGCTCGCTGCTCCGCGGCGGTTGCGGAGGTGATCGCCGCCCGGCTGCCCTACATCAGCATCCTCGGCGATCCGTGCTTCGGCGGCGTGACGGCGTCGTTCGCGGTGCAGTCCGACGTCATCATCGCCGAGCCCGGGGCGCGCATCGGCTTCGCCGGGGCACGGGTGATCGAGCAGGCGACGCACGACAAGCTGCCTGACGGCTTCCAGACCGCGGAGTTCCTGCTCGCGCACGGCATGGTGGACATGGTCGTCGCACGCGGGCACCTGCGCGCCACGGCGGGCACGCTGATCCGCATCTACACAGGTCGCGCATGACGACAACAATCGAGACCACAGAGCGCGAGCGGATCGCGTTCGCGGCGGTCGAGCTGGCTCGTCATCCGGAGCGCCCGCGCGCGCTGCAGGTCATCGCCGCGATCACACCGGACTGGACCGAGTTGCGCGGTGACCGGCTCTTCGGCGACGACCGCGCCGTGGTCGGCGGGCCCGCACATCTCGGTGGACGCTCGGTGATGCTGATCGGCCAGGAGAAGGGCACCGACCCGATGACGCGCGCGCTGCACAACTTCGGCATGCCGCACCCGGAGGGCTACCGCAAGGCGATGCGCCTGATGCACCAGGCGGAGAGGTTCTCGATGCCGGTCGTGTGTCTCGTCGACACACCCGCGGCGCACGCGGGCATCGGCGCCGAGGAGCGCGGCCAGGCGTGGGCCATCGCCGAGGCGCTCCTCTGCATGCTCCGGTTGCGCACCCCGACCGTGAGCATCGTGCTCAGCGAGGGCGGATCCGGTGGCGCGCTCGCGCTGGCGCTTGCCGACCGCGTGCTCGCGCTCGAGAACGCGGTGTACACCGTCGCACCGCCGGAAACGTGCGCGGCGATCCTGTATCGCGACGCCGGACAGCGTGCGCGCGCCGCCGCGGCGCTACGCCCCGGTGTCGAGACTGCGCATCGAGTCGGTCTCGTCGACGAGATCATCCCGGAGCCCGCCCCGGGTGCTCATGCGCATGCGCCGCTCGTGATCGCTGCGATCCGCGGCGCCGTCATCCGTCACCTCGACGAGCTGAGCAGAACCCCGGTCGACGACCTCGTCGCGGAACGCCTGCGTCGCTACCGGGCTGCCGGCGGCTGATTCGCCCACGCCGCGAGCAGCGCCGTCTCGCGCTCCGGCGCCAGACCGACGCGCACGCGATTGCCGGTGACGACCTGAGTCCACTCCGGGTTGTCGCGCAACCACGCCCAGGTGTCGAAGACGGTGTCGCGCACCGGACGGCATGTGAGTCCGGAGCGCTGCGCAAGCGATGAGTCCGTCATGTAGAACCCCGACCATTCCCCGATGTCCGGTACCCAGATCGGCAGCTCCGTCCAGGGCTCGACCTTCTCGGCAAGCAGGAACTCGGCGTCGACCCACGTGAACGTCGCCTCGGATCCCGTCGCCTTCTTGCAGAGGTCGAGCACCTCCGCCATGGTCGTGAAACCCGGGATGCTGAGCACATTCACAGCCCCGTTCAGTGTCGTGTTCAGCGCGAACTCGGCGAGGTCGCGCGCGTCGATGAACTGGAGGCCGTTGTCCGCCGGCCCGGGAGCGAGCACGGTGCCGCCGGCGTTGATGCGGCGGAGCCACCACGGGAGGCGGCCGATATTCTCGCGCGGGCCGAGGATGAGTCCCGGGCGGGCGAAGACGCAGCGGTCCGGGCCGAAGACGCTCTCGATTGCGAGCTCCGCGCCACGCTTGTCGGCGGCGTAATCCGTCGCATCGGCGTCGGGGCTCGCATCGACGACGGGCGCGGTCTCGTTGAGGGGGCCTTCATGCACATCCTGGTACACGGAGATCGTGGAGATGTAGACGTATCGCGCGGAGGTGGCCTCGAGTCTCCGTGCTGATTCGAGGACGACGCGCGGTGCGCGCGACCATGCGTCAACCACGAGGTCCCACTGCTCCGATGCGACAGCGTCGAGATCGGATGGCTGCGTGCGATCACCGTGCATCACGCGCACACCTTCGGGCGCCGACCCGGTCTGGCCGCGATGGAAGATCGTGACGTCGTCCCCATGCGCACATGCCGCGCTCACGACCGCGGGCCCCACGAAGTCGGTGCCGCCGAGGACGAGGACCTTACGACTCATAGATGATCTGCGTTGCCACCGTCTTCTCCGGACGGCGCAGGAAGAGCGCCGGTATCACGCCGAGGAGCGTGAGGATCGTGATGAACGCGAATGTGCGGTCGAACGACGTGCTGAGCGCGTCAGCGGCATACGTCTGACTGAAGTGCGCCACGACCGGCGCGACCTTCACGGTGGTCGTCGGCTGACCGCCGTTCTGGATCAACGACGCGTACTGTCCTTTGAGGTTCGTGCAGAACTCCGCGGTCGTCACCTGGTGTCCGGGTGTCGATGCCGCACTGAGCACCGCCTGCGACGGAGCGCACGAAGCCTGGCCGATCGCCGTCGTGAACTGCGCGGCGAGCACCGTGACGAGCACGGCGATGCCGACCGACGAGCCGATGCGCTGCAGGCTGTTGGAGATGCTCGATGCACTGGAGCTGAGGTGGTGCGGGACGCGCGCCATCGCCGCGGCCATCGACGGCATCATCGAGAAGCCCATCGCGAACCCGCGCAGCAAGAGTGCGCTCACGACCAGCCAGTTGGACGACGTGGGGTGGATCTGCGCGAGCAGCAACCCACCGCCGGCGAGCATCACCATGCCGACCGCGACGACCGGGCGCGGACCGATGCGGTCGGTGAGATAGCCACCGAGCGGCATGGCGACCGCCGCGGTGATCGCCTGTGGCAGCAACAGCAATCCCGTCTCGAGCGGACTGTACCCGTGCACCTCCTGCAGGTACAGCGGCAGCAGGAGCATGCCGCCGAACAGTGCCGTGACGATGATGAAGCTGAGGCCCATCGACCACGAGAACGTCGGGTCGCGGAACAGGCGCAACTGGAGCAGCGGCTCGGGGCTGCCGCGTCCGCCGATCACGAGGTCGACGAGCGCAAGCGCCGCACCGCCGAGCATCACAAGCGTGTCGACAGCGGTCCAGCCGTCGACGAGCCCGTTGCGCACGCCGACGACGAGGAGGAGCGCGGCAAGCGGGCCCATCATCAGCGCCGCGATGCGTCGCCGGTTCAGCTGCGAAAGCACGAACGCAGCGATGAAGACCGCGGAGCCCGCGAGCGTGCTGACGACGAGCAGCGAACCCCATCCGAGCGACGTGCTCTGGTCCACGGCGTACATCACCGCGACGGCCGCGGGCGGTGCCGTGAGGAGTCCGAACGTATCGAGACGGAGCTTGTGCGACCTGTCGGTCTCAGTGAGGAATCGCCACGCCGAGACGAACGCGATGATCCCGATCGGGACGTTCACATAGAAGATGAGACGCCAGGAGAAGTCCTGCACGAACCACCCGCCGAGCACCGGTCCCACTGCGGGCGCCAGCAACATCGGGATGCCGAAGATCCCCATGACGCGGCCCATGTTCTGGGGTCCGACGGCTCGCATGATGATGGTCATGCCGATCGGCATCAGCATGCCGCCACCGAGTCCCTGCATCACGCGGAAGAACACGAGCTCCGGCAGATTCTGGGCAACGCCGCACGCCATCGACGCGACGGTGAACAGCGCGATGGTCACGAGGTAGAGGCGCTTGGTGCCGAACCGGTCCGTGGCCCACCCGGCCATCGGGATGACCGCGCCCTGCGCGAGCATGTACCCGGTCACCACCCACGCGATATCGGCGTACGAGCCCGCTTTGAGGTCGGACTGCAACGTCGGGATCGCGATGTTGACGATCGTCGCGTCGAGGATTGTCATGATCGTCCCGAGGAGCACCACCCCGAGCGCGATCCACTTGTAGTCGAAGCGACCCGGCCTGGCGGCGGCAGGGGTCAGATCGTTCGCGGCCGGCGTGGTGGCGGCAACGTCGGAGCGGTCGAGAACGTCAGTCATGCGCAGCCTCCGGCGGGTGTCCGGGCTCCGGCCAGTCGACGACCTTGCTCATGAGCGCGACGAGCGTTTCGAGATCCGCGTCAGTCAGCGGAGCGAGCGCCTCGAGCGCAACGGTCTTGCGAGCGTCGTCGAACTTCTCGAGCATCTGCTCGCCGAGCGCCGTGGGGACGATGTGGATGATGCGGCGATCCTCGGGGTCGTTGCGACGCTCCGCGAACCCGAGCCGGATCATACGATCGACGAGCGCGCTCGCCGAGCTGAGCGCGCACTGCTGCATGCGCGCGATCTCGTTCATGGTCGCGCCCGACGACGTCCGCATCGCAGCGCGCAGCTGCTCCAACGCGCCGACCTGGTGCCAGGTCACCGCACCGAACTCGCCTCGCAACTCGTCGGGAACGCTCGCCATGAGACGCCGCTTCAGGCCGCCGATGTACCCGAACAGGGCATCTGCAAGCTCGTCGCGACGCGCGGGTGCCGATGTCGCTCCCGGCGTGGCAGTCGTGGCTGGATGCAACTGGACCCTCGAGTGGTCGAACGCTCGATCGCTGCGTGGCGCGCGAGTGTTCGATTGACGAATAGTTCTAGACTAGAACTATTCGCGACACGATGTCAAGGTGCAGTGGTGTCCTTGACACGTCCACGAATTCGCGAGCGCCCGGTGAGATGCTGCGACTGCTTGGCGCCGTCCAGTTCCGTGGTGGCGGTGGCGATCAGGCCCTCGACGTCCTGCGAGTCCGCCGGATAGACCGCGACACCGCACGATGCCGTGGCTCCCGATCGCCCTGCGACGTGGCCGCTCTCGGTCTCGGCGGCGAAGCGCTGCTGAATGCGGCCGGCGATGACGCGCGCCTGGTCTCGATCGGCGCCAGGCAGGACGCAGACGAACTCGTCCGCGCCTGACCGTGCCGCGCTGTCCTCTCGCCGCAGGATCGAACGGACCACCTGGGCGAAGGTCTCGAGCACGAGGTTGCCCGCGTCGTGGCCCCAGCGGTCGTTGATCTGCTTGAAGTCGTCGATGTCGGCGATGATCACGGCCAGCGTCGCGTCGCTGCGGGACGCGCGAGCCAGCTCCTTGTCGATGACATGGAGCACGTGGCCGCGGGTGGGGAGCCCGGTGACCGAATCCAAGAGCGCCCGGCCCATCTCCTCCTCGTAACGGCGCGCGCGCTCGAGCGCCTTCGCGGCCTCGTCGGCGAGCGCCGTCATCAGCGGAAGGTCGGCCTCGCTCCAGACGTTCTCGCGGCGCTCCGAGGTCACGAGGATCACGCCGATGGTGCTTCCGTCCACCTGCAGCGGCGCGCCGATCGCCGACCGGATGAAGCCGAGCTTCGAGCGCCGGAGCCGGACTCGGTTCGCTTCGCGCAGGCTCGCCTGGGCCATCGACGCCGAGAGCGTGGTGGGCCAGAGCAACGCGTGCGGGGCGGCAAAGGCGGCGCCGCCCAGCCCTTCACCGGGAGCGAGCTCATATGCGGGTCCGCCCGTCGCGACGCCGTTCGCCGACAGGTACACGCCGGGGCCCTTCAGCAGCCCGTCCGCCGGATCGTTCAGCAGGACGAACCCGCTTGAGGTCTCGGGAAAGGTCTCGAGGCACGCCTCGAGGACCGCCGACGCGACTGACGGCACATCGCGAGCGACCCCGAGCTTGCTGCCCAGGGTTGCGTACACCAGTCCCCGACGCGTCTCGGCGTCGATCCGCTCACGGGTGTGCTCGACGCCGCCGAGTGTGAGCAGCCGGATGCCCGCGAGCAGCGCGACCGCCACGACGAACGAGGCCGGCCCGGATCCGGCGGGTGCGCTCGTGAACCACAGCACCGCGAAGACGACGATCACCGCCGCGCCGGAGATGAGCGGCAGCTCCCGCGACTCCTCGATCTCGATGCCGATGAGGATGGCCGCGAACACACCCGCGGCGATCATCGCGAAGTCCGGCAACACGCTCGCGGCGACGTGGAGAGCGACGGCGGCGATCACCGCCAGCGCCACTGTCGATGCCGCCGTCACGACGTGCCTGCGTGGCTCCCATCGAGCCGGCAGACGGATCACGAGCAGCGCGACGCCCAGTGTGAGCACGACCATGACGATGTCGACCGCTCGAGTGGCCGGTGCCACGGGGAGCACGAGCACCCGGACCGCGACGGCCATGCCGACGAGGCCGGCTCCCACGCGTCCGATACGCAACGGCATGGCCAATTCCAATCGAGCTGCCACCTGATCCCCAATCCCTCTGAACAGGACGCGCGTTCCGGAGCCCCGACTCCCCCGAACCCCGCCCTCAGTCCGAATTCAATTGTGGCAGAGATTTGCTGAAGAGTCGTGTGCTACGCTCAACGAACTGACGTTCGCCCGGTCGCGGTTCCTTTGAGCAACGCATGACCATTCGTCTTCTCCACCTCTCCGATCTGCACCTCGACCGGGCCTTCGCCGCCATGGGCTGCCAGGGCGATCTCGCCCGGCGCCGGCGCCAGGGCCTGCGGGAGGCGCTGACCGCCGCCGGACGCCTTGCCGCCGAGCAGGACTGTGCCGCCGTGACCATCGCCGGAGACCTGTACGAGCACGAGCGCGCGGGGGTCGACACCGGCAGGTTCCTCGCCGACACCTTCGCGGCCTGGCAGCCAATGCCCGTGCTGATCGCTCCCGGCAACCACGACGCGCTCATGCCCGGATCGCTGTACCGGCGCATCGAGTGGCCGTCCAACGTGACGATCTTTCAGTCATCACACCTCGAGCCAGTCGAGCTCGTCGAAGGCGTCACGGTCTGGGGCCTCGCCCACCGCGAGCCGTCATGGCAGGGCGACCCGCTCGCGGGCACGTCTGCCACCGGCGACTCTGGTGTGCACCTCGCGCTGTTCCACGGGGCCGAGCTGGGTTCGCGACCCGACGGAAAGTCCGTGCACGGCCCGTTTCACGCCGAGCGGATCCGGAGCGCCGGGTTCGCGGCAGCGCTCTGCGGCCATTACCACCGGCGCCGGCTCGACACCAGGACCGGTCTGCTCTACCCGGGCACGGCGGAGCCGCTGAGCTTCGACGAGGAGGGCGGACGCGGGCCCGTTCTCGTCGAGATCGACGGCCGGGGTGAGGTTCGCTTCAGCGCGCATGACACCAACCGCTGGTCGGTCTACACGGTGGAATGCGATTCCGAGGACTCCGGGTCGGTCGAGTCCGTGATCCAGGCGGTGACGCTGTCGTGCGCCGCCACCGGCCTGACCGATCCCGAGCGGACCATGATCCGGGTCGACCTCGTCGGCGCCGTGGACTGTTCGCTGTCGCTCGACGCCTTCACGGTCGAGCTCGCGGTCCGGGAGCGCCTCAACCTCGCGGCCGTCAAGGTGCGCGATCTGACGACACCGCTCTTCGACCTCAAGTCGGCACTGATCGAAGAGAGCACCCGTGGAGCGTTCGTTCGAGCGGCAACTGCCGCGGCGGAGGCCGAACCGGACGAGGCGGCGATCCTCGAGGACGCGCTTCGCTACGGCCTCATGGCGCTGTCCGGCGCCGAGATCGGGCTGCGATGATCCTCGAGCGCCTCGAGATCACCGGATTCGGGCCCCTGCACGATCTTTGCGAGGATCTCCATCCCCGCGTCACCGTCATCGCCGGGCGCAACGAGTCGGGCAAGTCGACGCTGCTTCGCGCCGTCCGCGCCGCGCTCTACGGGATCGACGCCGGCGGCCCGGGCCGCCCCGTCGAGCGCAGCGACTGGGCGCGCCACGAGCCCTGGACGCGCGGCGCGTACGGGCTGGCGCTGACGTACAAGCTCGACGACGGCCGCCGCATTCGCGTGGCCCGGCGTCTCGACACCCGCGAACAGTCCGTGCAGGTGCTCGAGCTCGGCGGGTCCGAGCTCACCGACGAGCTGCGCAGCGGACGAGCGGTGACACCGGGACGCTTTCATCTCGGTATCGACGAGGCGGTGTTCTGCGCCACGGCCTGGCTCGGTGACGACGGGTTGCGCATCGACGCGCCCGAAGGCGCCCGGCAGCGCGCCGGTCAGTTGCAGGAGGCGATCGAACGGCTCGCCGACACGCGCCGGGGCGTGACCGCGGCACAGGCCATGACCCGGCTTCGCGACGCGATGGAGCGCGTCGGATCCGAGCGCCGCGTCACGAGCCCGCTCGGGGTTGCCACGGCCCGGCTCAAGGCGCTCGACCGCATGCTCGATGACGCGCGTGCCCGGTTGGCGGCTGTCGCGCTCGACCAGGAGCGCCTCGCCGATCTCGAGGCGGCATTCGTTGTCGAGACCGAGCGCTGGTTCGACGCGGAGCGCGCTCGCCTCGGAGCGCGACTGGCCGACACGGCGGATCGCCGTGCGCGGCTCACCGACCTGGTGCGCGAGGCGAAGCAGCAGACCGCGGCGCTCGAGGCGACCGCGTCATATGCGAGATTCCCGATCGACGCGGAGAGCGAGGTGACCGCGCTCGGCGGCGAGCTCGCCCAGGCCCGCGCCGCCGCGACCGACGCTCGAGCGCGCTGGGACGCAGCCGCGGAACGGCTGCGACCGATCCGGGCGCGACGCGACGAGATCGCCCGTGGCATCGCGGCAATCGGCACGGCGACCGGCGCCCCCGATACATCCGCAACCGAGATCGGCGAACGCGCGCAGCGCCTGCGCGGTGAGTTGATCGCAGCCGCCGGCACCGTCCATCGCGAGACCGGCGATGATGCGCGCCAGGCGGCGCTTCGTCGCGAGATCGCGGCGACCGGATTGCGCGGCCTGCCCGCGCCGGTGATCGACGACCTGCTGCCGCAGCTCGAGGAAGCGGGTCGCGGCGGTCTTCGTCTCGGTGTCGCTTCGGCGCTCATCACGACGGTCACCGTCGTTGCGGCGCTGGTCCTCTCGCGGAGGCACGCCGACATCGCCACGGCCATCGTGATGGCGCTCGGCGCCGCGGCGGCAGGCGTCTGCGCGTGGCGGTCGTGGACACGTTCACGTGCGGCGTCTCGTGCTCGCGCGACCGTGCGACAGCTCGCGTTCGAAGCCGGCGCCGACCCCTCCGAAGTGGAACGGCTCGCCGGACGGCTGCCGGTGCTGCGCGCGCTCCACGCCGCGCTCGACGACGCCGAACACCGCACGTCGCAACGACGCACCGACGCGGAGGCGGCACAGGTCGCGCTTGCTTCGCTGCTCGTTCGGTGTCAATCGCTCGCAGTCGAGGCGGGCGTCGCGCAACCACTGCCACGCCAGCCTGCAACGGTCGACGCGGCCCTGATCGTCGCAGGCCAGATCCTTGACCGCGTCGACGCGATGGTGCTGCGCGCGCGCCGGCGCGAGGAGCTGGTCGCGGAGGACGCCGTCCTTGCCGCGGACGATGCCGCGAGCGCGCAGCTCCGCGAGGACGTCGACCGCAGCGCTCGCAACGTGGCCCACCTCGAGTCACGGCTGCGCACCATGCTCGAGAAGACCGGGCTTCCCCTCGGAGGAGACCTCGCCGTCGCGATCGCCGGGTTCCGTCGCGCCTGTGAGGCGCGCCGCGGCCATGACGAGGCCCGGCGCCGGCTGGCCGACCTGCAGCGGTCCGCGCGCTCGCTCGGCGGCGACGGCGCCGCGCTCGAGAGTCTCGAGCTCGACCTCGCCGAACAACTCCGTCAACGCGGCGGCGATCCCGACACCGCGCTGGCGACACCACCACCCGACGCAGCGTCCCTCCAGCAGCTGGATCTCGAGGCCGAACGTGCGCGTCGCGCCGCGACGTCGGCGGGCGACCAGGCTCGCGAGCTGCGCGCGCGCCTGGGCGGCGTCCTCGACACGCTGCCCGTCATCGCCGATCTCGAGGACGAGCGCGACGCCTGCGCCGCGGCGCGCGAGCGGGGCCTTCGCCAGCTCAAGGCGCTTCGTATCGCGAGCGACATGATCGAGTCGGCGTCGCGGATCACGCACCGCGAGCTCGCGCCGCGCCTCGCCGCGTCGCTCGGCAACCGGCTGAGCCTGCTGACCGGCGCGAGATACACCGACGTGAACGTCGACACGGATCACTTCGCGCTCGGGCTCCTCGGCCGCACACGTCCGGACATGGTCCCGCTCGACGCCGTGTCGCACGGGACCCGCGACCAGGTCGCGCTCCTGCTCCGGCTCGCGCTGTGCGAGGTGCTCGGCGGCGCCGGCGAGCGCGCACCGCTGCTGCTCGACGAGCCGCTGCTCACGTCGGACCCGGCTCGTCGCGACCTGTTCATCGAGTTTCTGCACGATGTGTCAGCAACACACCAGGTCCTCATCAGCACCGCGGACCCGGCGATGATCGAGGCCGTGTCGCGCGTCACGGTCGGGGACTGCTCGGTGATCCGCCTCGACGACCCGGTGTCGATCGAGATCGAGGGCTCGTCCGCCGCGGTCGGACGGCACAGCGCGAGAATGCGCCTCCTCACCGGCCAGGGCTAGTCCGCGCCGGCGCCGGCGCCGGCGCACACCGGGCGGTCAGAGCACGCGCGCGATGCGCACCAGCCCCTCGAGCTCCGAAACCTCCTCACTGAAAAGCGGAACGCGGACGACGGGCACGTCGCCGATCCTGTTGAGACGGAGGAGCTGACGCGCCTCGCGCTCCGCGAGCACGTGACGACGCAGGAACGTCTCACCGGTGAAGCGCGCCGTGTCGGGCGCGATCCGCGTGTGCAGCTCCGAGGTCAACCACGACGCCACCTTCGCGTCCTCGACGAGCGTGGTCGCCGCCGCGACCGCGCCCGGATTGCGGAACGTCTCCGGGAGCACGCGGTTGACCACGATTGCGCGCAGCGGCATCGTGAACTCGCGGAGCTTCGTGCAGAAGAACTCCGCCTCGGCGAATGGACCCTGCTCCAGGGTCGTGACCACGACGAACCCCGTCTCCGGGCTGCGCAGCAACTTCGACACGGAACGAGCCCGATCCTGAACGCCGCCGTACAGCAGCTGCAGTTGCTGGACGAACTCCGACACCTCCTTGAGCACCTCGGCCCCGAGCAGGCGATCAGCGAGGCGGAGAAACGGGGTCGCGGCGAAGTTCATCGCGCGAAAGCCGATGCGCCCGGACGAGCCCGACAGCAGCGAGAGCAGGCGTGATCCCACAAAGTCGGTGAGACGCGTCGGCGCTTCGAGGAAGTCGAGCGCGCTCCGCGACGGCGGCGTGTCGACGACGATGCAGTCGTACTCCCCCGCGTCGTGCAGCTCGTACAGGGCTTCGATCGCCGCGTACTCGTGCGAGCCGACGAACGAATCGGTGATGCGCTGATAGAGGGGGTTGCGCAGGATTCGCTGGGCGGTGGCGCGGTCCGGCGAATACCGCTCGATCATGCGGTCCCATTCCTGCTTCATGTCGAGCATGGCGGCCTCGAGGTCACCCCTGAGCGTCATCCCGGCCCGCTTGAGACGGGGTTTCGGGACCCGGACCGGCTGGGCGCCGATCCCCTTGATGCCGAGCGCCGTCGCGAGCCTGCGCGCCGGATCGACCG
Source organism: Candidatus Acidiferrales bacterium (assembly GCA_035534435.1). Classification (GTDB taxonomy): domain Bacteria; phylum Chloroflexota; class Dormibacteria; order Aeolococcales; family Aeolococcaceae; genus Palsa-851. The sequence continues at coordinate 10,621 of DATLRX010000030.1, read as the reverse complement.
TCAGCACGAGCACGCGCTTGTCCTCCGCCGCCGCGATCGCCACGCCGAGCGCCGCGCTCACCGTGGTCTTGCCGACGCCGCCGCTGCCGCAGCACACCACCACCTCGAGCGATCCCAGCCGAGCGCCGAGGTCGGCGGCCTTGTCGCGCGGGCTGCGACGTCGCTCGGGGACGCGCGCTCCGGAGCTCACGAGAGCGCGATGCCGAGCGCGTCGGCGACGGCTCGGGTGGTCGTCAGCCCGGGCCGGGCGACGATGGACGGGATCGGGAGCACCGGCATCGGCAGGCGGCTGCGCAGGAGCTTCGCGTAGCGGCTGCTCGTGTCGTGCAGGCGCGCTTCGAGGTCGAGCCCGGCCTCGAGCAGCTCCGGTGGTCCGCCGAGCCGCGTCGAGACCGCCACCTCGTACTCGGGGTCGAGCAGCGCGGCCATGAACCGCCGGTGCGCAGGTGTCACCGGCTCCGTCACCGCGCGGTTGAGGATGCACACGTCGACCGCAACGCCCGACCCGGCTCGCATCCGCTCGTGCAGCTCGATCGCCTCGGTGACCGGCATCTCCTCGGGGACCGCGCAGAGCACGACGGTGGTTCGCTTCGGATCCCGGATCAGCGCATCGATCCACTCCACCTGGGCGCGGATCACGCCGCCTCGGACGAGCGTGAGCATGGCGCGCGCCGAAGCGAGGTGCGACTCGAGCTGGCCGCCCGGCGCGGAGTCGACGATGATGAGATCCCAGACCGGCTTCGTGCCGCCGTCCTCCCTGCGCCGCTCCTCGTAGGCGATCTTGCCGACGACGAGCATGTCGCGCGGTCCGGGAACGCCCGTCGCGATGAAATCGAAGACGCGCGCGAGCGGCGTCAGCCGGGTCAGCCGCGGCACCTTGAAGTAGATGCTCAGGTATTCCTGGAATGACTCGTCGGTGCGCACCTCGAGCACGGAGAGGTTGTGCTGCACGACTCGCGGCACGAAGCCCGAGGGGGGCGAGCCGAGCGCGGCAGCGAGGTCGCCGCGGGCGTCGACATCGATGGCGAGCACCCGTTTCCCTGCTTTCGCGGCCAGGAGCGCAAGCGCACCGGTGATGGTGCTCCGTCCAGTGCCACCTTTGCCCGCAACGAAGATGACCCGCCGGCGGAGCAGAGTCGCGAGATCGATCCGCTCACCGGCGATCGCGCGCCTAACGGCTATTGACGGACTCCAGTACCTCGGCGGCGTGCCCGCTGGGCTTGACATCCTTCCACTCCCGCTCGATGGCACCGTCAGGTCCGATCAGGAGCGTGGTGCGGGCGACACCCATGTATGTCTTTCCCATGAACTTCTTCTCGACCCAGAGACCCTGCGAGTCGATGAGGAGCCGGTCGGGGTCGCTGATGAGCGGAATCCCGAGCCCGCACTTGTCGATGAAACGCTGGTGCTTCCTGAGCGAGTCGGGCGAGACGCCGTACACCGCGACGCCGGCATCGGCGAATGCGGACGCCAGCTGTGTGAACTCCTGACCCTCGATCGTGCATCCCGGCGTGTCGTCTTTGGGATAGAAGTAGAGGACGGTCCGGCCGCCACGCAGGTCGTTGTTGCTGATGCGGCCTCCGCCCGACGTCTCGAGATCGAAGTCGGGCAGCTGTGCGCCGACCGTCATGGTGTTGCGAGTCCTCCGTGCTGCGCCGCTGGTCGTGGCCAAGTGTAGTGAGCGCCTCCCTATACTCGGCGCGTGCCAGCGAACTCGCGCTCGGAAACGACGGCGCCTCGCAAGCCCGCGCGCCCGCGACGCACCCCGGACCCGACCCAGCCGCGACCGGTTCCGATCCTGCTGCGCTACATCTCGTGCGGGGTGCTGTCCCTTGCCGGTGGCGCCGCCTGGCGATTCACGATCTCCCCGAACGCCGTCGGCATCGTCACCGGGTTTGCGGGCATCTTCTTCCTGCTCGTCGGTTTCCTGGTCGGCGGCGTGTTCTGGTACATGGTCGACGTGCGCACGCGCACGCGCCATCCCGAGCGGATGCCCGACGAGCGGATGGTGTTCTCGTTCGTCGTGTTCGTGATGGTGCCGTTCGCGGTGCTCGCGGTGATCGGACTCGTCTGGCTGCTCTCGATCCTCATCGGGGTGCACTGACCGGCAGACCGACCCGGCACCGCGCTCACGCGACCTCGCTCGAATACGGTCAGGCGGCTCCAGGGTTGACGGGCGACGCGCCTCGGGCACGCATCTGCGCAGACAGCGTCTTGAGCGCGGCCACGAAGATCTCCGAGAAGGTCGGGAACGGCTGAATGGTGTCGCGCAGCACGTCGATCGGGACACTCGCGCGGATGGCGAGTGTGGCCTGCTGCAACCACTCGCCGGACTCGGGGCCTACGGCGTACGCACCGGTGAGAACTGCCCCGTCGCTGAGCAGGGTCAGGAAGCCGGGGGATTCCGCGTATTTGCGGGTGTATGTCTCCGTCTTGGCCACCTCCGAGAGCGGGGTGGTCGCGCTGAACCGCGCTTCGGTCGCGCCGACAGACGCCGTCTGCGGGTCGGTGTAGACAACGCTCGGAATCGCCACGTACGAGGCTTCCCGCGGTTCGCCGAGGATGTTCGCGGCGGCAACCTCGCCCTGGTACTTGCCGACATGCGTCAGCAGGCGGACGCCCGTGACATCACCGATCGCCCAGAGCCGCTCACCGACTCGCAGGTGAGAGTCGACCGGGACGCCCTGACGTTCCGGTGTGATGCCGACCGTCTCGAGCCCGATCCCGTCGACGCGCGGACGCCTGCCGGTGGCGACGAGCAACCGGTCCCCGCGCAGCTCGCGGCCGTCGTCGATCACAAGGACGTAGTCGTCGCCGTCACGGCGTGCTCCGGTGACGTTGCGGCCGAGGACCAGTTCGACACCGTCTCGCTCCAGGACGGTGCCCAGTGCCTCGCCGAGCGCCGCGGGCTCGCGTGCCAGGAGGTGCGCGGCACCCTCGGCGATGGTCACCTCACCGCCGAGACGTCGCACGGCCTGCGCCATCTCCACGCCGACCGGCCCCCCGCCGAGCACGAGCAGATGGCGAGGGATCGCCTTCATGCCGGTGACCTCGCGATTCGTCCACACCCCGTCGAGCTCGCGCAACCCCGGAATCGGCGGAATGACGGGATCGGAACCCGTCGCGAGCACGACGTTCGTGGCCCCGTATTGCGCGCCGTCGACGTCGACGACGCCGACGCCGGCGAGCCGTCCGGTCCCGCGCAGAAGGTCGATGCCCTTGCTCGCGAGCCAGCGCTCCTGACCGGCGTCGGAGTAATCCGACACCATGAAATCGCGCCAGGCCAGCGCCGCCGCGACGTCGATCTCGGCGATCGCCTGTGCCTCGCGCGCCTCGTGGACGGCCTCCCCGGGGCGCAGGAGGGTTTTCGACGGGATGCACGCGTAGTACGAGCACTCGCCGCCCACGAGCGCGCGCTCGACCAGCGCAACGCGCAGACCACCGTCGGCGAGCTCACCCGCGCAGTGCTCGCCTGGCGAGCCGCCCCCCACGACGATGACGTCGTACGTCGTCACGCCGGCGCTCCCGCATCGACGTCATCCGGATCGGATGACTGCTCGAGCTGCAACCCGTCGGACGAGCCGGGAGCGGCCTCGGTCACGCCGCTGCCGACGATGACCGAACACGCCGAGCCCGGCGGCGTCAGCTGCACCATCCGAAACCCTTCGGGACCGCGGAAGTCCGCGTCGCGCCGCCACCCGATCGACTGGTAGAAGCTCGTCGCCCTGTCCACGTCGGACACCGGGACGACCACGACTTCGAGCCTCATGTCCATCCGGTCACCTCTGCGCGATCAGTTCAGGAAAGCACGCAGCCGCCCGGCGACCTCGGTCATCGACGACCGATCCGCGCACGTCTCCGGGGCCTCTTCGAGATATGCGTTGATGTCGGTCAGCGCCGCGACGATCTTACCCATGCGCCAGAGCAGGAGCCCTCGATCGCGCCGCTCGGCCGGCGCCGACCCCATCAGCTCGACGCAGCGGTCCGCGGAGCGCAATGCCTGGTCCCAGCACTCGAGGCTCGTGTAGCAGCGCCGCAGGTTGCGGGACATGCGGGCGAGCATGTCTCGCGAGCTCGCGCGGGCAAGGTGAGCCGGCTCGAGACCGTCCACGGTGTGCCCCGTCGAGGTCGTCACCAGGCGGACCACGTCGTCGTCGTCGAGCGGCTCGCCACTCGCGACGGTGTCGAACATGTGGCCGTCCACGCGCACCACGAAATGGCCGGGAAGGTTCACGCCCTCGATCGGGATGTGCGCACGCGCCCCTACCGCAATCCATATCGCTGAGCAGGCGATGGGCACCCCGGCGCCACGCTCGAGGACGTTATGGAGGTAGTGGGCGCGCGGGTCCCCACCGCCGGCACCGCGCAGGCGCAGGCGGTCGCGCAGCAGCGCTCCCACCAGGGGCGCATCGGCGGGGCCGCACTCGCGGAGGCCGCAGCGGGAGCGAAGCTCGCCTGCCAGCTCGTCGAGCTGTTCGAGCCAGCGCTCGGGCTCGACGCCCGGGCAGTCGTCGGCCGCCAGCCACAAGGCTCCCTCGGCGATATCACCGTCGCGCGCGGCGCATTCGAGTACCGCCTCACGAGGCTCCAGTCCCCACATGGCCGGTAATCATGCTCCGCGACCGTCCTATATGGGCATTCCCGCGCAGGGACCCAGGCCCGGACGGCTCCACTAGACTGATCTTGTGCTGCTCGAGGAGATCAGAGGACCCGAGGATCTGCGTGATCTCGGCCCCGAAGACCTCGCCCGTCTGTGCGCGGAGATCCGCGACGTCCTGATCACCGCCGTGTCGCGGACCGGTGGGCATCTCGGACCGAACCTGGGCGTGGTCGAGCTGACGGTCGCGATGCACCGGGTGTTCGACAGTCCGCGCGACTCGATCATCTTCGACACCGGCCACCAGGCGTACGTCCACAAGATGCTGACCGGCCGCCTCGAGCAGTTCGACACGCTGCGCCAGCAGGGCGGGATGAGCGGTTACCCGTCGCGCAAGGAGTCGGAGCACGACCTCGTCGAGAACTCGCACGCGTCGACGGGGCTCAGCTACGCGCTCGCGTTCGCGATGGCGCGCCAGCTGACCGGTGAGGGCGGGAAGGTCGTCTGCGTCGTCGGCGACGGGGCGCTCACCGGCGGCATGGCGTACGAAGCCCTCAACAACATCGGGCATCTCAAGCCCGAGATGGTGATCATCCTCAACGACAACGGGCGCAGCTACGCGCCGACCGTCGGGGGGATCGCGGAGAATCTCGGTCACCTCCGCCTCTCGCCGCGGTACGAGGCCGCGAAGGACGCCGCGGGAGTCGCGCTGCGCTCGCTCCCCGCAGTCGGTCATTCCGCGTACGAGACGGCGCGCCGCATGAAGAACTCCCTCAAGCAGCTCGTGGCGCCGACGTCCATCTTTGAGACCCTCGGCCTGAAGTACGGCGGTCCGATCGACGGGCATGACCTGCAGGCGGTCGAGAAGGCGCTGCGCGACGCGGCGCGCATTCGCGGCCCGGTCGTCGTGCACGTCGTCACCAACAAGGGCCAGGGCTACGGTCCTGCAGTTGCAGACAAGATTGACAAGTTCCATGGGGTGTCGACCTTTGACCCGGACAGCGGCACGTCGGTCAAGAAGGCGCCGGACTGGACCGACATCTTCGGTGACGCGCTCTGCGAGGCCGCGGAGGCGGACCCGCGCATCGTCGCGATCACCGCTGCGATGGCGTCGTCGACCGGGCTCCTCGAGTTCGCGCAACGGTTTCCGGAGCGGTTCTTCGATGTGGGCATCGCCGAGCAACACGCGGTGACCTTCGCCGCCGGCCTGGCAATGCGCGGTCTGCGGCCGGTCGTGTGCATCTACTCCACGTTCCTGCAGCGAGCGTTCGACCAGATCGCCTGCGACGTTGCCCTGCATGAGCTGCCGGTGACCTTCGTCATCGACCGGGCCGGGGTCACCGGGAACGACGGACCGTCGCATCACGGCATGCTCGACCTCGCGTTCCTGCGCTGCATCCCGGGCATGACGGTGTCGGCGCCGAGCTCGCCTGATGAGTTGCGCCGTCTCTTCGCCACAGCCCTTGCACACGACGGCCCGTTCTCGCTGCGATTCCCGCGCGGTGCCGCGCCCGGCACAGGGACGGCCGCGCTCGATCCGCTGCCGATCCCGAGCAGCGAGGTCCGTCATCGCGGACGCGACATCGCGGTGCTCGCGGTCGGCAAGATGGTCGCGGTCGCCATGCAGGCGCAGGAGAAGCTCGCCGGGGCCGGCGTGTCGGCGACCGTCGTTGACGCGCGCTTCGTCAAGCCCCTGGACCCGAAGCTCAGCGACATCTGCGCGCGGCACAAGGGCGTGATCACGATCGAGGACGGCGTCGCTAGCGGCGGCTTCGGCTCAGCGGTGACGGACCTGCTCTCCGCCGACGGTGTCACCGTCCCCGTCATCCGCATGGGCCTGCCCGATCACTTCATCGAGCACGGAGCCCAGGGCTCACTGCTGTCGCAGCTGGGGCTGGACGCGGACGGCATCGTCGCCGCGGCTCTCGCGCTGCTCCCGGCCGGCGAGGTCCTCGCGGGCTGACGCTCCGCCCGAGCGCCGCGCGCTCCGGTGCGTCACGCCGCTAGCGAAAGTCGAGCGGACTGAACGACAGGATGTGACCGCCGTAATAGCGGTCAAAGCCCTGCGTGAACGGGCCCCATCGCGAGGTGAACAGACGCTCGTCGTCGATCGCCGGCGGCGAACGCTCACCGGACGCCCGGACGAACAGCGTGGCGTCGGCGTTCTGCACGCTGCGGAGTCCCGCGCGCGTGAGCCGCATGCAGAGGTCGAGGTCGGCGTAGTCGGTCGTGTAGGCGACGTCGAGACCACCGAGGCTGTCCCAGAGTGACGCCTTGATGAGCAGGCAATCGCCGCTCACAGCCGTCGCCGTGCGGGTCGCGAGGCCCATGCCGAGATATGCGGAAAGATCGACATCCTCGCTCGGCCTGCCCCGGCTCCCGACACGGATGCCGTCGCGCGGCGCACCGCTGCCGTCGTCCAGGAACCGTGCGCCCACGGCGCCCACCCCGGGCATCTGGCTGCACCCGAGCAGCGCATCGAGCCACCCGGGCCGTCCGAGCACGATGTCTTCGCTGAAGAGCAGGACATGGTCCGACGCGTCCGCGGCCGCGACAGCTGCGTTGACGGCGCGCGAGCGATGGCCCGCCGCCCCGGCATCGACAACGATGCGGTGTCCGCGCGGCACCACGAAGGAGCGAAGGGTCTCGTCCGCGCCGGCGTCGATGACCACGATGCGAACGTGGCGGTCGATCGCCTCGCGCTCGAGGCACGCGATTGCGGCGCGCACATGGTCGGTGCCGTGTCGCGCGATGACCACGGCGGTCACCGACGGTGCTCCCGCGACGGGCCGCTGGATCCGGTACAGGCCGCGCCACGCGCCGTCGCCGACGGAACCTCCGGACCCGGTTCGCTGGAGCCGGTCCTCGAGGCTCCTGACCGCCGCGGTGTACGCGTGCGGTTTCGCGTCATCGTTGCCCGCGGCCGAGCCCTCGTGCATCCGCCAGCTGTACAGCACCTCGCGCACGTGACCGATCTGCTCCGCCATCTCGGTGCAGCGCAGGAACAGGTCGTAGTCCTGGCTCCCGTCGAACCCCTGACGGAACCCGCCGGCGCGATCGAACAGGGCTCTCCTGATCACCGTGAGATGCGTGATGTAGTTGCAGCACTCGAGCAGGTCCGGTGACCAGTCCGGCTTGAGAAATGGCGAGACGCGCCGCCCGCGCGGGTCGAGCTTGTCCTCGTCGGAGTAGACGAAGTCACACGCCGGGTGCGCCCGAAGGTACCTGACCATCTCGAAGAGCGCGTGCGGGCGGAGCACGTCATCGTGATCGAGCAACGCGATGCAGTCGCCGGTCGCCATCGCCGCGGCTGCCTGCGAGGACGCCGCGATGCCGCCGTTGGTGGGCGACGCGAAGAACCGGATGCGCGGATCGCTGCCAAATGTGGCGACAACATCCGCGGCAACCGTCGACGGCGACCCGTCGTCGACGACGCAGAGCTCCCAGCCGTCGTACGCCTGCGTGACGACGGACTCGATCGCGGCGCGCAGGTACGCCGCATCCGGCTCATACGTCGGCAGCAGGATGCTGATGAGCGGACGATCCGGCCACGCCCGCGACCTGTCCCGCATGTTGCGCAGCCGAGCGGCCTTCGGCTCGTGACGCGCGCAGAAGCTGTTCCATCGACGGTCGGGGGCGGCGAGCCGGCGAGCGACGTCGGGGTCCCAGCTGTGCCGTGCGGCCGCCAGGTCGCCGGCCCACAACGCGGACAGCGTGCGCAGGGGCGCCGCTATCATGCGCCGGCGAACCGTGTCGACGGGAATGGCTCGGCTCGCCGTACGCGAGACGATGCGGGCCACCTGCGCGGACCGACCCGACTGCAGATTCGCGAGCTGCCGGTTGACGATCTCGAGCTGCTTGTTCGCGAATGCCAGCTCGCCTTCCGCGCGGCGAAGCTCAGTCTCGCCGGGCGTGGGGAGGTGGTGCGATTCGGGAATTGCTGTCATATGAAGACGTCCGCGAGGGCGCGTTCCATACACTCACACACATGTCCCTTCGCTGGCAAAACATCGTGATCGACTGCTCCGACCCACTGCTCGTCGGCTCCTTCTGGAGCGAGGCCCTCGGCTTCGAGCTGCACGGACCCGACGACGGCGAGTGGTGGATCGAGCCGGGCGGCGACAGCCCGGACATCCTGTTCCTCCAGGTTCCAGAGGGGAAATCGGTGAAGGACAGGATCCACCTCGACCTGCGCCCCGATGATCAGGACGCGGAGGTCGAACGGCTCATCTCGCTCGGCGCCCGTCGCATCGACATCGGCCAGGGCGAGGTCAGCTGGGTGGTGATGGCCGACCCGGAGGCCAACGAGTTCTGCGTCCTCCGCCCGCGCCCGACCGAGTGACGGCCTGCTCCGGGAGGCTCCACCCCCGGCCGTGACGCTCCGGTCCTGAAAGAAAGAGGGGCCGGGCGACGAACCCGGCCCCCTGTCCAGGAAGGGGTGTGCTCAGGAGCTGAGCTCGCGCTCAGGCGTCGTAATAGAGCGCGAACTCGTAGGGATGCGGCCGGAGCGCGACCGGGTCGACCTCGTTCTCGCGCTTGTACGAGATGTACATGTCGATCAGGTCCTGGGTGAAGACCCCGCCCTCGGTGAGGAAGTCGTTGTCGACCTCGAGTGCGTTGAGCACCTCGGTCAGCGATCCCGGCAGGTCCTTGACCCGTGCCTTCTCCTCGCCCTCGAGCTCGTAGAGGTCGGCCTCGACCGGCTTCGGCGGCTCGATCTGGTGCTTGACCCCGTCGAGCCCGGCCATGAGGCACGCCGAGAACGAGAGGTACGGGTTGCACATCGGGTCCGGCGAGCGGAACTCGAGGCGCCGCGCCGCCGGCGCCGCGCTGTAGGTGGGGATGCGGATGCAGGCGCTGCGGTTGCGCGCGCTGTACGCGAGCTTGATCGGCGCCTCGTACCCCGGCACCAGCCGGCGATAGCTGTTCGTGGTCGGAGCGGCGAACGCGAGGATCGCCGGCGCGTGCTTGAGCAGGCCGCCGATGTACCAGCGCGCGGTGTCGCTGAGCAGCGCGTACCCGTCCTTGTCGTAGAAGAGCGGCACGCCGTCCTTCCAGAGCGACTGGTGCGTGTGCATCCCGCTGCCGTTGTCACCGAAAAGCGGCTTCGGCATGAACGTCGCCGTGTAGCCGTTCTGGTAGCAGACGTTCTTGACGATGTGCTTGTACATGAGCACCTTGTCGGCCATGCTCACAAGCGAGTCGAACCGCATGTCGATCTCGGTCTGGCCGGCGGTGCCGACTTCGTGGTGGTGCACCTCGATGTGCACGCCCGCGTCGATGAGTGCCAGCACGATCTTGCTGCGGAGGTCCTGCAGCTTGTCGACGGGCGGCGTCGGGAAATAGCCCTGCTTCAGCTTCGGCCGGAACCCGAGGTTGGCCGTGCCGTTCTTCCCGGTGTTCCAGATTCCCTCGTCGGAGTCGATGTGGTAGTAGCCCTCATGCGTGTTCTGGTCGTAGCGGATCGAGTTGAAGATGTAGAACTCGAGCTCAGGTCCCCAGAACGACGTGTCGGCGATGCCGGTGCTGAGCAGGTACTCCTCGGCCTTGTGCGCGACGTACCGTGGGTCGCGGCTGTAGCTCTCGAGCGTGATCGGATCCTTGATGTCACACACGATCGCCATCGTCGGAATCTCGAGTGTGCTGTCCACGAAGGTCCGTCCCGCGTCGGGGAAGAGGAGCATGTCGCTCTCGAAGATCTTCTGGAACCCGCGGATGCTCGACCCGTCGAAGCCGATGCCCTCCTTGAACAGGTCCTCGGTCATCTCGCCGACCGGGATGCTGAAGTGCTGCCATGCACCGAAGAGGTCCGTGAACCTGAGGTCGACCATCTGGATGCCACGTTCGCGCGCGTCGCGGATGACATCCGACGGTTTGGTCTTGGGCTTCGCAGGTGCAGACATCGCTGGCGCCACCTCTTCTTCAACTCTCACGGCTAACGATTGATCGATTGCCATAGGACTCCTTCCGGGACCGTGGACAACTCACCGCCGCCACCGAGGGACACATCGATCGCCGCGGCAC
>DATLRX010000029.1:0-2174 GCA_035534435.1 Candidatus Acidiferrales bacterium | reverse complement strand
GGGTGGTCGATGCGCGTGCGCGAGGTCGTGAAAGGCGGTGCCAAGAGGTGTGATGCCGGTGCGTTTGTCGGAGGTAGAGAGGAGATGGCCGGTTGGTGGAAAGCTGAGACATGATGTCGAGGAAGCCCGAGGCCCTGCCGAAGCCTCCGGCCCGCCGACCATCGGCCGCGGCGGTGGCGTTTCCGTCGCGGGGTTCGCGGGGTTCGCGGATGACGCGAACTTCGCTGAACGCGAGTCTTTCGCGATGAGAGCGAGACGCGCGCAATCCACTTGATCAGCGTGGAACGCTGACTGCGCGTATGTCGCGAGCCACGCGGCGTGCGCGTGATGCGTCTGATTTGCGATGTTCGCTTCAAGGGTGAAACCTGCGAAAGACGCGAGACTCGCGACCTTCGCGACGTGACTGAGTGCGCAAACACCGCGGCGGCGCGGACTGGCGTCATGATCGTCGCACCTGGCGGATCCAGTGGCGTCGGGATCGGGCAACATTGGCACCGCGAAAATGTAAGCAGTCTGTGAGCAAAAACCTGGCATGCTCAGAACATGTCTGCGGCTGAATCGACGGTGTCTCTCTGGGATCCGGCCTCGGGACGATTTGATGGATGTGCGCTGCGCGCTGCCGTGGTGGCACGCGGCTGGACGGTTCGAGAGTTCGCCCGTACAGCCTGTCTCAGTCGAGCCTGTATCTATCGAGCGATCGGTGGACGACCAGTGAGCGACAGGGCGGCAATCCGCGTGTTCGAGACTCTCATTAAGCGCGCGCCAATCCTTGTGGTTCGATGCCAGCACGCGGTGGCGCGCTACAGCGGCGACGAGGCCACGAGTCTTGCGTACGACTGGAGCGCAGCACGCTGATCCGCCGTGTAGTAGCGGCGAACCATCTCGATGCTCTGGTGGCCGAGAAACTGCTGCAAGTGAAAGATCGGCGTCCCAATGTCGACGGCACGTGTCGCGAAGGTGTGACGCAGCTTGTGAGCATGGACGTAGACGCCGCTGCGCTCGCTGAGACGCTGCATCAGCTGCTGCACGCCCGTGACCGTGAGCGGCAGCGCCCCAGGTCCGACCTTCTGAGTGATGCTGAGGAAGACCTCGCGAGCTGGGCTGGTCCGCTTTGGGTCGCGCTCGGTGGCGATGTACCGCTCGAGCCGCCGTGCAAGACTGCTCGCCTCCGAGGCGCCGCCACCGTGCGCGGAGAGCAGCGGCACGGTTCGATCACGGCCGTTCTTGGTGAGGTCGGGGCTGTGAGCGGTCCGCTGCACCACCACGAAAGGCGGTCGGTCCCGTATGTGGAGGTCGTCGACGCGGAGCGCCACGAGCTCGCTCACGCGCACGCCGGTCGCGAGCAGGGTCTCGACGATGAGCCGGTCGCGGGTACTCTCACAGGCGTCAAGCACGCGCTGGACGTCCCCCGGACCGAGCGCCTCCGGCCTCTTGTACTTCGCCTGGCGGGGCCTCGGGATGCGTTCGATGCCGGTGAGCCCGATCGCCTCGTATCCGGGTGTGCCCGCGCAGAACCGGGCCAGCGCGCGGAGGTAGGTCCGGTACTTGGCCACCGACGCTCCACTGAGCACGCTGGCGAGATCCGCGAGGAACCCCTCGAGGCGTTCGACCGTGAGGTCCTCGAGGTCGCGGATGCCGACCTCGTCCCGCCAGAGCGTGAACCGGCACGAAGGATTGATCAGGTAATGCCGGCAGTTGCGAAGCGTGGTCGGCGACCAGTCGAGTGCGTGGCGCCGGAGCATCGCCTCGACGGCGTCCGTGACGGTGGGCCGTTGCCCGGGCAACAACGCCGCAGCGTCGGTGCGTCCGCCGGCAGGGGAGCCCGGTCCGTGGCGGCGCGACGGGGTCGGACGCATATACGCCGCCACAGTTCCGGAACCGGCGGGTGGCCCCGAGTAACCGTCTTTTTTCAAGATCGTGGTCATGGTACCGAGTCACCGCTGCCTTTTGCACAAAAAGGCAACGGGGCGACCCGGAGAGACGGCGCGCGTCCACGCTGAGAATTGAATTCAAAACTGGCCCTGGAAGGCCGGTGGTGGAGCGGAGGGGATTCGAACCCCTGACCTCTGCCGTGCGAGGGCAGCGCTCTCCCAGCTGAGCTACCGCCCCGAGACGTGGGTCACACCGAGGCGTTTCGCAGTATAGAGCCGGTGTCGGCCGTGCTCAGCCGGAGC
>DATLRX010000028.1:0-3042 GCA_035534435.1 Candidatus Acidiferrales bacterium | reverse complement strand
GCCGTTGGTGGGGAACACGTGCAGTCCGTTGGCTTTGAGCGCGGTCAGGCACCGCTCGCCAGCAGCCACACCGTTCGACTCGCCACCGAGCTGGTTCATCAAGCCTGCGATGAACGGGAACGTGGGGCCCGATTGCGAGGGATCGTTCATTCCCACCTTGCCGGTGTACTGCGAGCCCAGCAGGTCCGCGTAGCGTGTCGGCACGGCGCTCACCGCTGCAGAGTTGTAGATGACCGAGGCCATGACCGTGGTGCTGACCGGCACGTACGAATGATCTGCCGGCACCAGCGACTGCCCCGCCGCGTTCAGCTGAACCGCAGGCTCGTAGGAGAGCAGCTGGCCCTGCTGGTCGAGCGCGGCAAACGCGGTGTCACCGTCGACCCACAGCACGTCCCAGCTCGGATTGTTCTCTTCGGCCTGCACCTTGGCGAGCAGGGGCCCAGTGCTGTCGTCGTCGAGCTGCACCGGGATGCCCGTCGCCTTCGTGAAGGCTTTGGTCATCGTGCTGTCGTAGCCCTGCGCCGAGTACACGATCAGGGGTACGGGTGGCGATGGCAGCGGCAGCGGTGACGACGCGCCCGAGCCGGCTGCTGTCGTGGGAGCGGGTGTCGGCTGCGTGCCCGAGGTGACGCATGGACCTGTGGGTCCGGGAGTCGGTGATGCTGGGCCACTGCTTGCAGCGGCCGCTCCGCATCCAGCCAGAAGCGCTCCCGCAACGAGCTGCACTCCAACGCGTCGACAAACTCGGGGCGTCCCCGATAATCCTGTGTTCACGTAGCGGACCTCCTCTGAGCACGTGTGCGACCAGTCGGGTCCAGATGGCCGCCGACCAGGACGAAAGGTAATGACCGCTACGTGATGGTTGGGCTAAGCGCATGCTAAGGGCCAGTTAAGACCCAGGTCCCCGCGGAGCGCGCCGGTGGCCGTGAAACGCCACGGAGCATGTTTCAGTAAGCGGGTGAAGGCCGATCCCGCCGTGGCGCAGCTGTATGTCGCTGTCGGTGATCCTGGTGACGTCTTCGACACCGATACGCGCAATCACCTCGAGACCATCGCGACAGATCCGGTGCGCACACACTTGGCATCAATCCGGCTCAGCATGGGGTCCGTGTCTTCCCGCCTGCGACCCGCCGAGCCGTGGTGTCCGTCGACCTTCGGTTGAGCCGGCGCCTCGGCGGTTCGACTGATTCCAGAGACAGCGGGATGTCAAACCCATACGGAGGAAACCACATGCGAGGAAACCAAATGCGAGGAAACCAAATGCGATGGATCACCCGACAGAACGCGGATGTCGACCGGGTCGCCTGCGCGTGGCTCAGCAGGCGCTTCGACGGCCGCGGACTCCGAGCCATCGCCCATGGCTTCGCTTACCTCGACGGCAAGGAGGACCAGCGGAAGATCGGAATTGAGACCCCAATGTACGCGCTCTGCGCCTACTTCGAGCGCGAGGTCGCAACGCTTCACACCCATTAGCCCGTGGCTCTGATCGACGTCACACCGGACCTCGCGAACGCTCGTGACCGGCGCCTGATCATCGCGGCGCGCGGCGTGCGCGCGTTCGCCTACGGGCTCATGGGGGTGCTGCTGGGAGTGGCCCTCAGCCAGCGGGGCCTTACCCCGCTGAGCATCGGAGCGATCATCACCGCCTCACTGGCCGGAGATTTCGTCGGCACCTACGCGATTGCCCTCTACGCAGATCGCTGGGGACGACGCCTAACGCTCGCGATATTGGCGGGGTTGATGGCCCTGACCGGCGTCGTGTTCGGGATGGTGTCGGATTACCCCCTGCTGCTGGCTGCCGGCTTCTTCGGCACGCTGGGGACCTCGGCATCGGAAACCGCTCCCTTCCTTCCCATCGAGCAGGCGATCATGCCCCAGCTCGTACCGCCTCACCGCCGAACCGGGGTCTTTGCCCGATACAACCTGGTCGCCTCATTTGCCGGTGCTCTCGGTGCGCTGGCCGCGGGTCTTCCGGACGTTCTTTCTCACATCGGGATCGGTCTGAGTGGTGGCATTCGCCTCGTGTTCGGCGTGTATGTCCTCGCCGCGCTGGTCGCGGCGTGGTTAGCTCTACGCCTATCGCCGGCCGTGGAGGTATCTACAGCATCCGGCGCAGGCCGGACCTGGGGCCGCACCAACCGGTGGCGATCGCGACTGACGCCGGAACTCGGATCTTCTCGCTCGGTTGTCCTGGGACTCGCCGGCCTTTTCAGCGTCGACAGCCTCGCCGGAGGCCTCGTCGTCCAGAGCCTTGTCGCGCTGTACTTGCACCTGCGCTTTGGCATCGCGCTCGGTCCCCTCGGGGTGCTCTTCTTCGCTGCAAACACGCTGTCCGCGCTCTCGTTTCTCGCCGCAGCTCCGCTGGCACGACGCATCGGCCTGCTCAACACGATGGTATTCACGCATTTGCCCTCGAACCTTCTTCTTGCTGCGATGACGTTCGCCCCAGTGTTTCCGATTGCGGCGGGTCTCCTTTTGGCGCGGCAGCTGCTCTCACAGATGGATGTCCCGACCCGTCAGGCGTACACCATGGCGTTGGTCGCACCTGAGGAGCGAACCGCGGCTGCGAGCGTGACCTCGTTAGCGCGGAGCGCCGGCTCGGCAGTGAGCCCGGTCATTTCCGGCGCCCTCCTTCAAGGCGCGCTGCTGACCCTTGGTCTGCCATTTCTGGTCGCCGGCGCAATGAAGTCGGTCTACGACCTGACGCTGTGGCGATTCTTTCGCCGCGTCCCGTTCGAAGAACCACCCTCCGACGATGGACCCCTCGAGCTGGACTCGGCCGGCTCTCCTCGACCCTAAGCAGGTCAGCGCAGGCGGTACAACTCACACGAGTGTCCTGTCATCAGACCCGCTGCGACCACGAGTCTGATGGCGCCGACGGTCACATCGGCGACCAGGATGCTCCAAAGCCACTCTATTTCGCTCGACCTTCAGCCGGGGAAGCTCCGTGGCCATCGGCGCGGAGGGCACCGTTTCGCGGCTCGGCCAGATCTGACGAACGGGTATCCTTCGGATGATGCCGCAGCAGCCCCTTCACGAGTT
>DATLRX010000027.1:0-8841 GCA_035534435.1 Candidatus Acidiferrales bacterium | reverse complement strand
CGGCCTCGTCGGCAACGGCGGCCCGAACAGCGACCCGCTCGCGAAGTTCGATGCCACCCAGGCGAAGTCGCTCCTCAAGCAGTACGACCCGACGGGCGCGCTGACCAAGAACGTCACCTACTCGTACAACGCCGGCAGCCTCAACGAGAGCGTCGCCGAGTACCTGCAGAGCCAGTGGAAGACCAACCTGGGGCTCAACGTGACGCTGAACTCGGTCTCGGACGCGTCGATCTTCATCAACAACCGCCTCGAGGGCAAGTACGTCATGTCGCGTGACGGCTGGCAGTTCGACTACAACCACCCGCAGGACTGGTACGACAACCTCTGGGGCGTGTACGCCACCTCCGCAGGCGCCAACACCAGCGGGTTCGACGACCCCCAGTACGACTCCATCCTCAAGCAGGCCGATGCCGAGCCGCTGACCACAGCGCTTCCGCTGTACAACCAACTCGGACAGATCCTCCAGACCGATGTTGTCTACATCCCGCTCTACTACTCCGTGGGGAACTTCCTCATCCAGTCCTACGTGAGCGGAGCCGGCTCGAATACCGCCTTCGACCACTGGTGGAACGAGATCAAGATTCTCAGCCACTAAAGGGCGCGACCAGAACCGAACAAAAGGCGCCCGGCACCGAGCCGGGCGCCTTTTGCCTTCCCGCCGTATGTGAGGACAAGGTAGATGCTGACCCGAGGTACGCTCATCTACATCGCACAGCGCCTGGCGTTGATCGTCTTCACGCTGATCGCGGTGTCCTTCCTGGTTTTCGTGACAGTCCACACCCTCCCGGGGAACGCGTTCGAAAGCGACCGGGTGCACGGCAGGGCCCTGCAACTCCTCCTCCACGAGTACGGTCTCGACCAACCGGTCCTGGTGCAGTACTGGAACTTCCTCCTCAACGCGCTCCACGGCAACCTGGGAGTGTCGTTCCAGATCCGCGGTCTGCCGATCACACCGCTTGTGATGCGTGAGTTGAGTGTCAGCGCAGAGCTGGGCGGCACCGCACTGCTCATCACGATCGGTCTGGGCACCACCTTCGGTGTTATTGCCGCGATGCGCCAGAACTCCTGGGTCGACTACACCCTCACCTCGATCGCCGTGGTCGGGTACAGCGTGCCGAGCTTCGTCTTCGCCGGGCTCGGCGTCCTCATCTTCAGCTACTTCCTTCCGTCGGTCACCAACGGCGTCATCTCGTACCCGGCGATATGGACCGGGACGTACGGCACGCTCGTGGAGTTGTCGCTGCCGGCGATCATCCTCGGTTTCTACACCTCCGGGCAGGTCACGAGGATCACGCGCGCTGCGATGCTCGAGGTGCTGCAACAGGACTACATACGCACAGCGCGAGCGAAGGGTTTGAAGACCCGTGTCGTCACCATCCGTCACGCGTTGCGCAACGCGCTCATCCCGGTGATCAGCATCCTCGGACCGCTGGTCATCAGCATCATCACCGGCAGCGTCATCATCGAGAACATCTTCGGAATCCCAGGCCTGGGCAAGGAATTCGTCGAGAGCATCCTTGCCGCCGACTACAACGTGACGGTGGCGGTGTTCACCGTGTATGCGTTGCTGATCGGTATTGCGAACCTCATCGTCGACCTGCTGTACACCGTCGTTGACCCGAGGATCAGATACTGATGGCCACTATCGCGACTCCCGTCTTTGAACAGGAATATGCGGGCGGTACGGTCGCCCGGGCGCAGGTCGGGCTCTGGCGGGACGGGTTCCGCCGCCTCCGGCGCAACCGCCTCGCGCTGGCGGCGCTGGTCTACCTCATCCTGCTCTTCCTGGTTGCCATCGTGGCCATCTTCTGGACGCCGTACAACCCCGCGACGATCCTGCCCAACACGCTGACCTACCTCGGTCCGAGCGCCGGGCACCCACTCGGCACGGACGACCTGGGGCGCGACCTCCTCAGCCGGATGATGCAGGGAGCGCAGATCTCGCTCATCGTCGGCCTCGGCACCTCACTGGTGGTGCTCACGATCGGCGTTGTGGTCGGCCTGATCGCCGGGTACTTCCGTGGGTGGGTGGACACGGTCATCAGCGTGTTTATCAACATCTTCTACGGCATCCCCGGGATCCTCGTCGCCATCGTCCTGTACCTCGTCCTCGGGCGCGGTCTGGGCAACATCATGCTGGCGATCTCGGCAACGGTCTGGATGGACATGGCGCGCCTCGTCCGAGGCCAGGCATTCAGCATCCGCGAGCGGGAGTTCATCGAGGCCGCCCGGGCGAGCGGGGCGAAGTCGGGCAAGATCCTCTTCGGCCACATCCTCCCGAACTCGCTTGGGCCGATCATCGTGCAGGCGACCTTCGTCATCCCGATCGCGATCCTCACCGAGGCGTTCCTGAGCTACCTCGGCCTCGGAATCCCGTCGCCGCTGGCATCCTGGGGATCCATCGCCTCCGAGGGGTATGCTGCCCTTCCCTTGGAGCCCTACATGATGCTCTGGCCCGCCATTGCGCTCTCCGTCACGCTGCTCGCCTTCAACTTCCTCGGCGACGGCCTGCGAGACGCCTTCGATCCGCGCCAACGGCGGTGACGGACCCGATACTCGACGTCCGCAACCTCAGCACGCACTTCTTCACCGACGATGGGGAGGTGAAGGCCGTGCGTGGGGTCAGCTTCCACGTGCAGCCCGGCGAGACCGTGGGGATCGTCGGTGAATCCGGTTGCGGCAAGAGCGTGACCGCCATGTCCGTCCTCGGGCTCGTGCAGCGCCCGGGCAAGGTGGTCAACGGCGAGATCATGTTCAAGGGACGCGACCTCCTCAAGCTGAACAAGGAGGAGCTGCGCAACATCCGCGGTCGCGATATCGCGATGATCTTCCAGGACCCGCTGAGCTCGATGAACCCGGTCCTGCGCGTGGGGTATCAGATCGAAGAGGCGATGCACGCGCACAACAAGATCGCGGATGCCCAGATCGACGCGCGGACCATCGACCTGCTGAAGCAGGTGCGGGTCTCGGACCCGGAGCGCCGGGTGAAGGACTACCCCCATCAGTTCAGTGGTGGCATGCGCCAGCGCGCCATGATCGCGATGGGACTGTCCAACAAACCGGACCTCCTGATCGCCGACGAGCCGACCACCGCGCTCGACGTCACGGTGCAGGCGCAGATCCTCGAGCTCCTTCGCGACCTCAACGAGCAGACGGGCGCGGCGATCGTACTCATCACGCACAACCTCGGCGTGGTCGCAGGGCTCTGCAAGCGCGTCATCGTCATGTACGCCGGCGAGATCGTTGAAGAGGGCACGGTCGAGCAGATCTTCGAATCGCCGCAGCATCCGTACACGTGGTCGCTGCTGCGCTCGGTCCCGCGCATCGACGCCAGCCGGCGCGCGCGGCTGCTCTCGATCGAGGGTCTCCCGCCTGATCTCATCGACCTTCCGGCCGGCTGCAAGTTCAACCCGCGCTGCCCGTTCCGCATCGAACGCTGTTTCAGTGAGGCGCCACCGATTGAGCAGGTCGCCCCGATGCAGCTGGCGGCGTGCTGGGTCACGATGGAGAAGGCGTATGCCGAGATGGGGGCTGGTGACATCACCGACACGAGCCCTGGCGCCGCGAGCGGCGTGCATCCCAAGGGGCGGCAGGTCCTCCCCGAGGCGGAGGTGACCGCAACGGTCGCGGAGTCCGTCGGTGACTGACACGATCGTCCACGTCCTTCCGAAACCGGCACCGTCCGCCGAGCCGCTGCTGCGCATCGTCAATGTCGTCAAGCACTTCAGTGCCGGCGGCAACGGGTCGGTCAAGGCCGTCGACGGCGTGACGTTCGACATCATGGCGGGTGAGACCGTCGGCCTCGTCGGTGAGTCGGGCTGCGGCAAGTCGACGCTCGGGAGGCTGATCAGCCAGCTGATCCCGGTCACGTCCGGTGAGGTGATCCTCGACGGCGTCGACATCACGAAGCTGAGCGGCGAGAAGCTGCGTCAGCAGCGCAAGCAGCTGCAGATGATCTTTCAGGATCCGTACGCGTCGCTCGACCCACGCATGACGGTCGGCGACATCATCGCCGAGCCACTCGTCAACTTCAAGATGATCAGCGGCAAGGCAAAGGACGCTCGCGTCCAGGAGCTGCTGCGCACGGTCGGGCTCAACCCCTATTTCAACAACCGTTATCCGCACGAGTTCAGCGGTGGCCAGCGACAGCGCATCGGCATCGCGCGCGCGCTCGCGCTCAACCCGAAGGTCATCATCTGCGACGAGCCGGTGTCGGCACTGGACGTCTCCATCCAGGCGCAGATCATCAACCTCCTCGAGGATCTGCAGCGCGAGTTCAACCTGACATATCTCTTCATCGCACACGACCTCTCCGTCGTGCGGCACATCAGCGACCGCGTGATGGTCATGTACCTCGGCAGGATCTGTGAGGTGGCACCGAGCGAGGACCTCTACGTGTCGCAGGACCATCCGTACACGCGCGCGCTCCTGTCGTCCATCCCGGTGCCCGATCCGCGCATCGAGTCGAAACGCCGGCTCGTGGAGCTGTCCGGTGAGATTCCGTCACCGCTCAACCCGCCGTCCGGCTGCCTGTTCCACACGCGCTGCCCGATCGCGCAGGTGCCCGGCGTCTGCGCCGATGTGGTCCCGCCGCTCGAGATGAAGCCCGATGGGCACCTGGCGTCGTGCCATTTCTCCGACCAGGTGCGCACCAAGATCAAGATCGAGGAAGCCCCGGCCTGACGACCTCGGGCACTGGAGATGCCGTGAGCGACAGTGAATCCCCGTTTCGCCTGCTCTACACCGCGGAAGCCACGGTCTCCGGCGGACGCCGCGGCCACGGCGCGACATCGGACGGCAGGCTGAGCGTCGATTTCAGCTCCCCGACCGAGATGGGCGGCGACGGCGGGCCCGGGACGAACCCCGAGCAGCTCTTCGCGCTCGGCTACGCCGCGTGCTGGCAGAACGCGATGATCGGCATCGCACGGCGCAAGGGTCTTGACATCCTGGATTCGGTCGTCACCGCCCGTGTCGGCATCGGCGTGATCGGTTCCGGACGCCTGGGCCTGGCCGTCGAGCTGCTGATCACCCTGCCGTCCATCGCGGATCCGGAACAGGCCAAGGCGCTCGTCGACGAGACCGAGCAGCGCTGTCCCTACTCCAATGCCGTCCGGGGCAACGTGGAGGTGACCCTCACACTGCTCTGAACCCGCCGAACGCGCCGGCGACGGGCTCAACAGGCGGGTCACGCTCCCGTCGCACTCGTTCTGCGTCGGGGGCCAGGCTGGTAGCGTCGGGGCGTGGGTGCGCAAGCCCGGCAGGCTCGCCTCGTCATGGCGGTCGCGGCTGCCCTCCTCCTCGCGTACGTGCTCATCTGGGTACGGCTCCCCACCCCGGACGTCGATCGCTCCGATTTCACGTCCTCGTATGTCGCAGGCCTCCTCCTTCGCCACCCCGGCGGCTCGGCGGTGTACGACCTCGCGACCCAGACGGCGCTCCGTGACCAGCTCATCGCCCCGGTCCGCAACGGCGAGGTGCCCTTCGTCGACGGGCCGCCCGCCGCCGCACTCGTCGCTCCAATCACCCTGCTGGGTCTGGACGCCGCCTACCGGGTCTGGACGGCGCTCTCCCTGCTCATCCTCGCGCTCGCCGTCGTCATCGCGGTGCGCAGCGCCCCCTGGTCCACGACGACGCCACGAATCTGGCGTGTGGCCGCCGGCATGGCGGCGATGGCGTCGTTCGGCACCTGGACGCTCCTCCTCCAAGGGCAGTGGTCGTCCCTGACGGCGCTCGGGCTCGCACTGGCATACCGGGACTGGCGCCACGGCCACGAGGCGCGCGGCGCGGTGGTACTCGTCCTGGCGGCCGGCATCGCGAAACCCCATCTCGCGCTGGGCCTGGCGGCCTTCCTCATCGGCTGGCGGCAGCGGCGGGTCATCGTCGGCGCGCTTGTCGGCCTCGGGGCGCTCGCCGTCGCCAGCGTCGCGGTGGTCGGCACCGCCGGCGTGATGGCGTTTGCCGGCCTCGCCACCGCGCAGGGCGGGGCGTGGGATCTCAGCCGCATGCTGAGCTTCATCGCCATCCCGGGATCGATCGCCGGCAACGGGACCATGAGCGTGGTGATCGGCCTCTGCGGAACGGCGGTCGCTTGCGCGGTCGCCTGGGCGCTCGGCGACCTGGCCCGGCGCCATCCGCCGCGGTTCGATCGCGCGCTGATCGCGGCGGCGGTCCTGTCGTTGCTCGGCGCACCGCACGCATACGCGCAGGACCTCGTGATGCTGGCGCCGGTCCTGGTGTGGTCGATCGCGCTTCTCGGTGACCGCAGGCTCGCGGTGGTCGGCATGTGGGCGGCGATCAGCGCTGCGTGCGCTGCCGATCTCATCGACGGGGGCGCATTCCCGCCCGGACCGCTGGCTGCCTGGGCGCTGATCGCCGTCGCGGTGATCGCCTGCCTGGCTGCCTGGCGACCGCGACTGCTCAGTCGCAACCGGGGCACCCCCGTGGCAACACGACCGACTCCCGCGGCGGTCGGCTAACGTCGTCCTCCGTGAGGCAGCTCTGGGCACCGTGGCGGATGGCGTACGTGTCGACCGGACCCAGCGCATCGGAGTCGGGGTGCTTCCTCTGCGACGCGGCCAGAGCTCAGGGCTCTGAGCAGTCCCTCGTCGTGGACCGCGACGAGCTCACCTTCACCCTCCTCAACCGCTACCCCTACAGCAGCGGCCACCTGATGGTGGTGCCGGTGCGCCACGTGCCCGACCTTGTCTCGCTGACACCGGCCGAGGGGGCTGCGGTGTTCGCGGCGACCCAGCGCGCGATCCAGGCACTGACGGAGGCGATGCACCCCGGCGGGTTCAACGTCGGCATCAACCAGGGCTCGGTCGCGGGCGCCAGCGTGGAGCACATCCACCTGCACGTGGTGCCCCGCTGGGGAGGGGACACCAACTTCATGCCCGTGCTGGCCGATATCAAGGTCCTCCCGGAGCACCTCGAGAACACCGCCGCCAATCTGCGGGCGGCGTTCGATCGCCTCGGACCGCTATAGTCGCAGCCAGATGGGTTCCGTCATCAAGAAGCGGCGCAAGAAGATGCGCAAGCACAAGCATAAGAAGATGCTGAAAAAGACGAGGTGGCAGCGTCGCGGGTAACCGCGGTGCTTGTCTCGTCCGCTTCGATGCGCGCAGGCGCTCCAGGGCCAATGGTGATGACACGCCCGGAGCGTTCGCCCACAACAGGAACGTTGCGGTGTGGACCAAACCCCGCCGGCGCCTCAGCGCTCGCGCATTGATCAGGAGTCGGGTCAGGCGCGAGCGTACGAGTGCAGACCGGCGATCCAGAGATTGACCGCGTACAGCGTGAAGAGGATCGCGGCGAACCCGAACGCGGTGATGATCGCCGCGCGCTTCTCCTTCCACCCGTAGGTGACGCGTGCGTGCAGGTAGATTGCGAAGATGACCCAGGTGATGAACGCGAACGTCTCCTTGGGGTCCCAGCCCCAGTACCGGCCCCACGCGTGCTCGCCCCAGATGGCGCCGCAGATCACCCCGAACGTCCAGATTGGGAAGCCGATCATCACGAACCGGTAGCTCCAGCTGTCGAGCACGCCCGCCGGCGGAAGGGCGCGCTGCAGCCAGGCCGCGAGCGGGCGGCGAACGCCACCGACCGAGCCGGGGTCTGCACCGGTTCCGCCGCCCCCCATCGTCATGGTCGCGACACCGCCGCTGCTGACCGTCGCCGGGACGGCGGCCGGGGCGACCGCGAGCACGCGGTTGTCGGCCCAGCGCTTCGCGAGGTACGCCATCCCGAAGAAGAACGAGAAGCTGAGGATGGCCGACGACGTCGCCATCGACGTGACGTGGATCGTCAGCCAGTAGCTGTGCAGGGCCGGAACGAGCTGGCCGGGCGGGACGTACAGCATGTAGGCAACGCCCATGAGCGCCACCGTGACGATCATCGCGGGCAGGCCGATCAGGCGCATCCTGGCGCGCACCATCAGCACGACGCAGCAGGTGACGAGCACGAAGGCAATCCCGGTCGAGTACTCGTACATGTTGCCCAGCGGCCAGTGCCCGGCCTCGAGCGCACGCGTGAAGATCGAGGCGAAGTGCAGCGGCCAGCCGATCAGGACCAGCGCCATGCCGGCGTCTCCGATCCACCGCTTCCTGAACGCCAGATGGAGCACGAACGCCACCACGGCCAGCGTGTATGCGCCGACAGCGATCCCGAACAGCACCAGGGACGCCGGGGTACTCGACATGCCTGCGGGCGAGTATAGCCACCGCGCCGGGGGCGGCCGCTGAGTCGCAGTGTCGACTCGGCTGTAAAGGAATGGACGCGAGGGCCCCGTTTCCGGGGAGCCTCCGTACCATGGAGCCAATGTCCCGGCCGCGCGTCTTGCTTGCCGACGACGACCCTCGCGTGATCTCCGTCGTCTCCCGCTACCTCGCCCTCGAGGGCTACGAGATGTCGACGGTCTCCGACGGCGAGGCGGCCGTCCGCATGGCCACGACCGAACTCCCCGATCTCATCATCCTGGACATCATGATGCCGGGCATCGATGGCATCGAGGCCTGCCGCAGGATCCGGGCCAACGCGGCGACGGCACAGACCCCGGTGCTCATGTTCAGCGCCCTCTCCGAGGAGGCTGAGCAGGCCCGTCTCGCGGGTGCGGACGGCATGCTCCCGAAGCCGTTCAACCTCCCTGCCCTGGCTGACGCGGTGAAGACATTCTTCGCCAGCCGGACCGTCTCTCCCTGAGCCGCTCCGGCTGAGCACGGCCGACACCGGCTCTATACTGCGAAACGCCTCGGTGTGACCCACGTCTCGGGGCGGTAGCTCAGCTGGGAGAGCGCTGCCCTCGCACGGCAGAGGTCAGGGGTTCGAATCCCCTCCGCTCCACCA
>DATLRX010000026.1:0-32652 GCA_035534435.1 Candidatus Acidiferrales bacterium | reverse complement strand
GACATACGTCGAGGGTCTCCGCGGGCTCGGTGCCGAGGAGTTCGACAGGCTCATCAGGCTCTTCCTCAGGGATGGCGCGGCTCGCATCACGGGACTTCGGACGGCGCAGGAGACCAAGGACACCAGCGCCATGATGAAGCTGGCCCACAGCCTCAAAGGCAGCGCAAGCAGCTTCGGGGCCGCGACGCTCGCCGCGCGCTGCGGTGAGCTGCAGTCCCGTGCCGGCGGGGCTGACGCCGCCGAGGACGCGCGGCTCATCGACAGAGTCGACGCTGAGTTCGTGCTCGCCAGTGCCGCGCTCCTTGAGGAGCTCGAGCCGGTTCAGCCCGCGAGCTGAGCGGATGCGGCGCGCGGCCTGAGCGCACTGAGTGCGGCCCGGTCAGTCAGGGCGGTGGCAACGTCCTCGACGTCGCTCGCGATGGTGGGCCGGCCCAGCCCGAAGCCCTGGGCGAGGCGGATGCCGCCTGCTTTCATCAGGTCTGCGACGAACTCGTTCTCGACACCCTCGGCAATGACAACGGCGCCGCTCACTCGCGCGAACGCCATCGTCGCGTCCATCGCCGCCCTGGAACCGACGCGCGTCGACGTCATCGTGAGGCTCCGTCCCAGCTTGAGATACTCGCTCGAGGAGGCTGCGAGCAGTTCGAGCGTCGAATGGCCCTCGCCCACGTCGTCGAGTGCGAAGCGGATGCCCTCCGCGCGGTACGAGGCGAGGACGCGGGCGAGCGCATCGTAGTCGCGAATCCGCTCGTGCTCGGTGATCTCGAGGACGACGGTGTCCGGATCACGATCGACAGCCTTCAGCAGCAACAACAACTGATCGACACCATGGACCGGGTCCATGAGCGCTGCCGCACTGATGTTCAGGAAGAGCGGCACGTCCGGGGGGAGAGTCCGCGCCTCCTCGACGGCATGTTTGCGGCAGACCCAGTCGAGGTCGCGGATCTGCCCTCCGGTGCGTGCGGCCTCGAACACCGCCTCGACCGAATCCATCGCGGCGAATCCCTCAGGACGCGTGAGCGCCTCGTATCCCATCACAGCACCGTCGGAGAGATCGACGATCGGCTGGAACATGGTCGTCAGCGGCCCGCCGTCGAGGATGCGGGTGACGACATCCGAGTACGAGCGCTCGGCGATGTCGCCTGCCTCGCCGCCTTCATACGAGGCCCCGACAACCTGGTCGCCGCCTGCGCGCTTGGCCTTGTACAGGGACTCGTCGGCTCGCTGCCAGACGGAGACCGGATCGGAGCCGGCGGGCGCCGCGCTCCACCCGACGGTGATTCGCACCGGCCCGGTGGCGAGCTGCAGGGAATGCATCGCGAGTCGCATGCGCTCTGCAACGAGATTGGCGCCGAAGACGCCGACCTCGGGGAGCAGGGCCGCGAACTCATCGCCGCCGACTCGCGCCATGATGTCCCACCCGCGGACGAGGAGCCCGAGCGTGTGTCCGACCACGCGGAGCAGCGCGTCGCCGGCTGAGTGCCCCTCGTGGTCGTTGATCTCCTTGAGACGGTCGACGTCCAGTGACAGGATGGTGAAGGGGAGGCGCGGGATCGTACGGAGCGCTCTGTCGAACTCGCGCCGGTTCTTGAGCCCTGTGAGGGCATCGGTCGACGCAAGTGCGGAGAGCTCCATGGCCGCGTCGTGAATCGCTCCCTCGGCACGCACGCGTTCGAGGAACCTGCCCATGTGATGGCAAATCACCGGGATCGCGTCGATCACGCTGTTGTGGGGGCGGGCCGTTGCTTCCCTATACAGTGCCAGAACCCCGATGACGCCACTCCTTGCCCGGATGGGGAACGTCGTCACGCCATGGATGTCCGCGGCCGACGCCTCGTCGGCACGACCGCCCCAGCTGTCGGCGACGGTGGAAGCCCCCGACGCTGCTCGACCGGTCCGGAGGACGCGGTTCACCATCGCGGGGCCCGGCCCCAGGCCGAGTGCCCTTCCCCGCGCTTCGAATGCCAGCATCGCCGGCGAGCAGTCGGACGACGTGTACCGGAGGGCGACGTCGCGGGCTTCGCCGGCGCGCAGCCAGATCTCACCGACTGCGGCATGGGTCCCGGCAGTCAGGAGTCCGAGACACGTCTGGAGCGTTGCGTCGATGTCGTCCGACTCGTTGAAGAGCGAGAGCGTGGCGATCAGCAGCGAGTCGCCGGTCGTGGCTGACGCGAGGGGCGGATGGTGCCTGCGACCGACAATGAGACGCACGTGCTCACGCTCCCCGCCGCGGGAGTGTTCGCGAGGCGGGAAGGCGGGTACGGGACCGGGCTGCGGAACTGACACGCCTGGGATCTCCTTGCAGTTGGCTGAGCAGAAGACCCGCCTGCGGTACAGCGTGCTGGAGTCTCGGTCCGGGGTCTGTTCGCTGACGCACTTAGATGTCGGTCGCAACAACATTGTTTCCGCCAACACCGATCGTCGTACGGAGGTACGGCCACGACTGCTGCGTCACGCCGGTCGCGCGCGTTCCCGTCCGGTGGGCGAAACCAGGCAGTACGATGACCCGCGATGGGTGAGTTGTGCGAGGCGGCCGCAATCCGTTGTGACGCGGCGTTGACATCGGTGTTCGGCGTGCTGGGCAAGCGCTGGACAGGGCTCGTCATCGGCGTGCTCCTGGAGCGTCCAGCGCGGTTTGCCGAGATCGTGAGAGCGATCCCCGGGATCACCGAGAGCATGCTCTCGGCGCGACTCTCCGAGCTCAAGGACGCCGGACTGGTCACTCGCGAGGTGCTCGAGGGGCCACCGATCGCCTCGCTCTACCGGTTGACGCCGAGTGGTGAGGCGTTGCGTCCGGCACTCGTCGCGCTCGGAGACTGGGCACACGTCCACTTCAGCGCGGAGGTCGCTTCGCGCTGAGCACGGCCACCGAGACCCCCGGCGTCGAGGGCCGCATCGTGGCCTCCGGGCTCACCAAGGTGTTCGGCGAGGTGAAGGCGGTCGAGGACCTGAGCTTCACCGTCGAGCCGGGATCGGTCACCGGATTCCTCGGACCCAACGGTGCGGGGAAGACGACGACCCTCCGGATGATCCTCGGGCTCGCGACGCCAACCGCGGGGACGGGCACGATCAACGGTGTCGCCTACGCTCACCTTCCCGCTCCGGGACGCACGGTGGGCGCAGTCCTCGAGGCAACGAGCTTCTACCCGGGCCGCTCGGCCCGCAACCATCTTCGTGTCTTCTGCGCGGCAGCCGGTGTGCCCGACACGCGCGCGGATGAGGTGCTCGAGATGGTCGGGCTCACCCAGGCCGGCCGATACCCGGTTCGCGGGTTCTCACTCGGCATGCGGCAGCGTCTCGGCCTCGCGACGGCGCTCATCGGCAACCCACGCGTCCTGCTCCTCGACGAACCCGCGAACGGTCTCGATCCGGAGGGGATCGTCTGGCTGCGCGGTCTGCTCCGCTATTTCGCGGATGTCGACGGCCGCACCGTCCTTATCTCGAGCCATGTGCTCTCCGAGGTCGAGCAGACCGTCGACCGGGTGGTGATCATCGCCAAAGGCCGGCTCATCTATGCAGGGGGCCTCGGCGACCTTGAAGGCGCGAGTGCCGGGGTCGTCGTGCGCACGCCGACACCGGACGCGCTCGGCGCCGCGCTCGCCCCACTCCATGCGACGCTCACGCCGCGCCAGGATGGCTCGGTGGCCGTCGGCGGCGCCGGGTTGACGCCCGAGTCCGTCGGCCACGCGGCATGGGAGGCACATGTCGAGATCCACGAGTTGCGCAGCGGCAGCTCCGGCCTCGAGGAGACGTTTCTTCGCCTCACCGCGGACACCCCGGACACGCCGAGGCCGGAGGCGTGACCCGGCTGCTGCGCGCGGAGTGGCGCAAGGTCACGACCATCAAGCTCGGCTGGGGCATGCTGCTCGGGGCGATGGCGCTCGCCGCGCTCGGGGTGGTGGCACAGATCGCGAGCAACGGTGTCCGTGGCGGCGTCCAGCTCCCGCTCAGCGACCCGTCGGTGCAGAAGTCGATCGCCGCATCGGCCAGCAGCGCCTACCTGTTCTCCATCGTCGTCGGGATCATCCTGATCACCACCGAGTTCCGCCACTTCACGTCGCGCCCGACGTTCCTCACGGAACCGCGACGTGGCTACGTGATCGTGGCCAAGATGCTCGTCGCCGCAGTCGTCGGGATCGTCTACGGGATCGTGTGCGCGCTCTTGACTGCGGCGATCATGGTCCCGTGGCTCGGCGCCAAGGGCGACACGATCCACTGGATCGACGGCGGCGTGCTCGAGTCCCTGCTGAGTGCAATCGTGGTGATCGCGATCTTTGCCGTCGTCGGCATCGGCATCGGAGTGCTCATCCGCAATCAGATCACCGCGGTGATCGGAGCGCTCGCGTATCTCTTCGTGCTCGAGCCGCTCATCCAGATCATTCCGGTGGTCAAGAGTGTCTACCCGTACCTTCCGGGCGCCGCAGCCAGTGCGATCACGGGCGCAGGACGCTCCACGTCGACGTTGCTCGCGCCGTGGGCAGGAGGTGTCGTGCTCCTCGCATGGGGAGTGCTGTTCGCGGTGTCCGGATGGATCTTCACGATCCGTCGGGACATCCCCTGAGGTCAGCTTCCGGAGACGATCTTCGTCGGTGTCCGTGGCGTGCGGCGGCGCGGCAGCGTGATGATCTTGCGGCTCTCAATGAGCGGAAGCGCCCGTACCGAGCGATCGCGTCCCTCGTGTTTGGCGGCATACATCGCGCGGTCCGCTGCGCCGAGCAACTGGTCCAGGCCACGGCCGTGATCGGGGTACGTCGCGACCCCGACCGACGCGGTGAGCTGGTCGAGGCTGCATCCCTCGGGCACCGTGACATCGCGCACAGCCGCGCGGACGGCTTCTGCCACCTGCAGGGCAGCATCCGCGTCGCACTCGGGAAGGAGGATGACGAACTCCTCGCCGCCGAGGCGGACAACCGCGTCGGCGCCGCGGACCGTGGTCCTGAGCTGCGTCGCCACGCGTTGCAGCAGCAGGTCACCGATCGCGTGGCCGCTGCTGTCGTTCACCGCCTTGAAGTGATCGAGGTCGACGAGCAGGAGGGACAGTGGCTTGCCATTGCGCTCGGCGCGCGCCAGGTCGCGCTCACCGGTGTCGCGCAGCCAGCGGCTGTTGTAGAGACGGGTCAGCGGATCCGTCATCGCGGCGTTGACGAGCTCGACGTACAGCTGCGCGTTTCGCCACGCAGATGCGGCGACGTGTGCGAAGAGCGACGCGGCTTCGAGCTCGCGGTCGCTGAACTGGCCGATGCCGAGACGCCAGCAGTTGATGATCCCCAGCTTGTGCTCGGTTGCCACGAGCGGGACGAGCAGCAACGATTCCTCGACGTATGCGGTGCCGGGGATCTGACGGGCAAGAGGATGCTTCGACGTGTCCGGGATGTTCTGCGGCGTTCCTTTCGCGAACGCCCAGCCGGTGATCCCGGCGTCGAGCGACATGCTGTCAGCGAGGATCTCGTCGGCGTCAACTCCCGTCGCGAGCACCGGAACGAGGCGGAACGTCTCGTAGTCGGCGACGAAGATCGCCATCTCGGTGACCTGCACGACGCGGCTCATCTGGTCGGCCATGACGCCGAGGATGCGCATCGGATCGTGTTCGCTCTGCAGCGCGAGCGCGGCGTCACTCAGCGCGCGCGCAAGACCGCGCTTGCCGGGATTCGAACGCATGGGATGGGCTGGGAGCGGTTCGGCTTCGGGTGCGTCGTTGAGTGCGACACGCGTCGGCGACACCGGGCGGCGCGCGAACCACGTGGGATCCACGACCTCTTCGGTGTTGCCGTCGAGGGAGTGCATGAGCACGGGGCGGCCGATCAGCCATCCCTGCCCGAACTGCACGCCGAGCGACTGCAACGTCTCGCGTTCACGAACGGTCTCGATGCCTTCGGCGATGACGCGCGCCCCGATATGCCCGCTGAACGACAGCAATGCGACGACGAGCGCGCGCCGCGCCCTGTCTGCGTCGACAGCCTGGATGAGCGAGCGGTCGACCTTGATGAACTCGGGGCGCAACTCGGCGATGACACGCATGCTCGCGTGCCCCGCGCCGGCGTCGTCGACCGCGATGCGGAACCCGCGCGCACGAAGCTCCGCGGCGATCCGCTGCAGCAGCGCGAGGTCGGGGACCGGCTCGCGTTCGCTGAACTCGAGAACGATGGATGCAGGGTCGACGCGCGCGTCATGCACCGCCTTGTCGAGTGCGGCGACCCCACGCTGATCGACGAGCGTGCCGATGAGCACATTGACGAACAGATCGGCGTCGCCGATATTCGACGCCGCGTGCAACGCCGCGCTGACACAGGCGAGGTCCACGGCGCTCTGCATGTTGAGGGATGCGGCCGACGCGAACAGCTCGTCAGGCGTTCGAATGCGGGGCAGTGGTGGGTAGCGGGCGAGGGCCTCGTAGCCGATGACCGTCTCGTTGACGAGACGGACGATCGGCTGCAGCGCCGAGACGATCCCGCCTCCGCAGAGGAGCGAGTCGATGATGCCGCGAAGCTCCGTGTCCGGGGTGGCCGACGGCTGCGCATCGAAGCGGCCGGTGGCCGGCTGAGCCTCGGTTGACCAGGCCGCTGCAAGCATCGCCGCAACGACCTCCAGGATCGGACCGAGTGCTGGGGTGCAGCCGGGACCCCAGACGCTGAGGACGGCAACCACGCGGTCGCGGCAGGTGACCGGAACCGCGAGCACCGAGCGCTCGTCTGCCGCGTTGGGGAGCGCTTTGGCGAGCGCAGAGTCGGTGGTGAGCCGGCGCAACGTGGCGGCGGCATCGGCGGACCCGTAGTAGAGCTTGCGCAGGCGCACCGGCTGGCGAAGCGATTCGACCCCGTCCAGTGGGAGGCGCATCCCGACGACGCTTGCGGCCATCTGGGGCGAGAGGCGCAGGTTGAGGGCTGGCGGCGAATGCATCGCCGCGACGACGGCGATGTCCGACTCGACTGCGCTGACGATGGCCGCGACCTCGAGTGCCGCAAGCGCCGTGACGACCTCGGTCGCTGCCTCCTCGGGGCTTCGGGTCCGCGGGAGGCGGTGTCCAAGTTGCGTCAGAACGTCAAGGCGCAGATCTGCGACAGCGGCACGCACCCGACGAGTGTGCTGTCTCGCTGCGGTTCCGTTGACAACGGATTGGTCGCTTTCCGGCAGAGAATCGCCATATCCGGCGGATCACTTGCGGGCTCGTTTCGATCGGTTGACGCTGCCATCACGTAAGTGGTAACTTACGGTAAGTGATGACGAACCAATCGCAGGTGCTCGACGCCCTCGGCGATCCATCTCGACGGGGCATCTTCGAAGCGCTCGCCGCGGGTCCGATGCCCGTCGGCGTTCTCGCGAACCGGCTCCCGATCAGTCGGCCCGCCGTCTCCCAGCACCTCCGGGTGCTCAAGGCTGCCGGCCTCGTTCTCGACCGTCCGTCAGGCGCTCGCCGCCTGTACGAGATCGACCCCGAGGGCATCAGAACGCTCCAGGTGTGGCTCGCGTCGCTCTGGAATCCGGCATTGCAATCGTTCAAAGCAGTTGTCGAGGCACAGGAGGAAACGACATGACCAGCACCACCGAGGCCGCATTCCGGACTGCGATCACAGTCCAGGCGCCGATCGACCGCGCGTTCAGCGTGTTCACAGCCGGATTCGACAGCTGGTGGCCACGTGCCCATCACATCCTCCAGGCGGATCTCGCGGAGGTCGTGCTCGAAGGCGCTGTCGGGGGGCGTTGGTTCGAGCGCTGTGTCGACGGCACCGAGTGCGACTGGGGCCGCGTGCTGGCATGGGATCCGCCGCGCGCGATCGCGCTGTCCTGGCACCTGAACGCGCAGTTCGAGTACGACCCTGACCCGGACAACGCGAGCCGCGTCGACGTCCGGTTCATCGCTGAGGGGCCCGGCTCGACCCGCGTCGAGCTCGCGCACTCGAACCTCGATCGAGTGGGCGGGAGCTGGCCGCAGCTGCTGTCGGCGATCTCCGACGAGGGTGGCGGTTGGCCGGCGCTCCTCGGGCGCTTCGCAGCGAGCGCGGCCGCAGCGTAGTTCTCGCGATCGACCCGAACGGACCGGCCGGCCGTGGCATCGGCCGGTCCGTGACCGGGGTACCCTTCAAGCGATGAGTCGCTGCGCGACCTGCGGGTCCGGGTAGTGGATCGCCCGCCGTCGAGCGACGAAACGCGTGCGCTGCTGGAGCAGAAGCGCGCAGAGATCGTCGCCAAGGTCGAGCAACTCGGGCTGCACGACCCGGCCGAGATCGCGAATCTTGGATTCGGGAAGCGCATCGGTGACGCCACCAGTTACGCCGTGGAGCGGATGACCGACGCGTACCAGGCGCGCACCATCTACGCAACCGTTGCGGACATCAACCAGGCGCTGGAGCGGGTCGACGCCGGAACGTACGGGCGATGTGTCAGCTGTGGCAAGGCGATTCCCGTCGAGCGGCTCGACGCGGTGCCGTGGGCCGCGCAATGCATTCCCTGCAGCGAACGACCCGGGAAATCGCGCGCGGTGCGCTGAAGGTCAGCTGGCTCCCGATACCGACGGGGCAATCTCCCCGCGTCCGGCCTGCTGCAGGTCCGCCGGCAACGTCACGTGGAGTCGCTGTGCCAGCACCTCGAGTTGCACTCGCCACTCGATGATCGCGGCGCGCTGATCGGACTGCGTGTCGGGCAGGCTGTCGAAGTTGTCCTCGGCGAGCCCGTTGACAAGAGCGTTCAGGTACGAGTCCTCGAGGATGAAGGTGTGGGCGTAGGGGGCGTTGATCTCCGCAAGCGTCGAATCGGCCGGATGCAGCGCATTGACCTCGACCGTATAGGTGGCAAAGCTCTCCTCGAGCGCGCCCATCTGCGCGGATGCCTGTGCGTCCGTGAGCTTCTTGTCCTTGAACCCGGCGATGATGGGGTCCGCGTTGTTGAGGAGCTCGTTGACTCCCAGCCGGATGGGCTCGATGGTGGCGAGGTACGACTTCAGCTCAGCGGCGGTCGTGGCAGGATGCGCGGTCGCGGAGCTCGATTGCCCGCACGCCGAAAGCCCAAGCACCATCAGTGCGATGGCGACCGGGAGACAGCGTCCCGCAACGGGGCGCGCCTGACGTTCGCTCACGGGAGTTCCTGCACCTGACGTTCCTCGCTCCAATCGGTGATGATCGCACCCTATCGCGGGGGTCTCGCCGCGATCAACTTCCGGTGCGGCTGGATGGAGGAACCCGACGTGGACGTGCTCAGCGTGCAGGACGCGACGTTCCTCGACGTCGAGGACGGGAACAACCCGATGCACATCGGGTCCGTCGCTGTCCTCGAAGGGCCGCCCCCGGAATACGGTGACCTGGTCCGGCTCATCGCTGCGAAGCTGCCGCTCGTGCCGCGGTACCGGCAGAAGGTGCGCTTCGCGCCCGGCGGGCTGGGCCGGCCGGTGTGGGTCGACGATCCGCACTTTCAGATCCTGTACCACATCCGTCACACGGCGGTTCCGCCGCCCGGGGGACGCGACGAGCTGCGCAACATCGCCGGGCGCGTCTTCGCGCAGATGCTCGACCGCAGCAAGCCGCTCTGGGAGCTGTGGATGGTGGAGGGTCTCCAGCACGGTCGCTGGGCCGTCATCTCGAAAGTCCACCACTGCATGGTCGACGGCGTCGCAGCCACCGACCTGCTGACGGTGCTGTTCGACACGACCGATGCGGCGCCCGACCCCGCGCCGGCCGAGGAATGGTTCCCGGATCCCGAGCCGGGAGCGCTCAGACTGGCGCTTGAGGGCGCACTCCGAACCGTCGCCGATCCGCTCGGCAGCCTTCGCAACGTCTCCGGCGTGCTGCAGCTCACGGCCGCTCCGATGACCCGGATCGCTCAGGCCTCGACGCTCGTCCGCTCCCTGTCCGAGTGGGGGAGGAAGTCCGCCACATCGCTGAACGGTCCGATCGGTCCGCACCGCCGCTGGAGCTGGGCGGAGGCGAGCTTCGATGACGTGAAGCTCGTCCGCCGGGCATTGGGCGGGACGGCCAACGATGTCGTGCTCGCGTCGATCACCGCGGGATTCCGCGCGCTCCTCGAGCATCGCGGCGAGGATCTCTCGAACCGGGTGGTACGCACGCTTGTTCCGGTCTCTGTTCGCGGGGATCACGAGCGGGGCACGCTCAACAATCGCGTGTCCGCCATGTTCCCAGGCCTGCCGGTCTCCATCGACGACCCCGCCGAACGTCTTGCTTCGATCTCCGCACAGCTCTCGGTGCTCAAGGAGTCGAAGCAGGCGGTGGCCGGGGACGCATTGGTACGCCTTGCCGGGTTCGCGCCGCCGATGCTGCTGGCGCTCGGTTCGCGCCTGGCGGCGCGCACCCCACAGCGCGCGTTGCAGACGGTCACCACCAACGTCCCCGGTCCGCAGTCCCCGCTCTACGTCGCCGGGCGACAGATGGTCTACTCGTATCCGTACGTCCCGATCATGGGCAGCGTTCGCATCAGCATTGCGATCTTCTCGTACTGCGGGAGGCTCTTCTTCGGGATCACCGGCGACTACGACACGGTCGCCGACATCGACGTCCTCCGGGATGGCATCGAAGCGGGGATGCGCGAGCTGGTCGACGCCGCAGGCGGGCGGCCACACCCGGCGTCACACCCACGGAAGCGTGCGGCGACGCGGCGGCCGCGTCAGGCTTCGGCCGCCCGATCCGGGAAGAGATGACGCGCGATCGACGGCGGACGGAACGGGTGCCACGCACCCTCGGCCTGCGCGAGACGGTCCGCGAGCACCCACAGTACGGCGGGGTTGTGGCCGAGCCCGAGATGGCTGCCGTACACCGCGACGTTCTCGCATCGCGGTCCCGGGGTGTTGATGCATGCCTCCCACGGCACCACACCGTCGTGACGCGAGTACACGGCAGTCGTCGGGACGGGGATCGGACGGCGTAGGTCCCAGTGCGCCGGCAGAGAGCCGTCGTTGACGTGCCGGCCGGACAATCGTTGATAGACGCCGTCGGCGCGACTGTGACGGATGTCGTCGAGCCCGAAGGGGCTTCCGAGGGTGATGACCTGGCGGATGCGCTTCGGTCGTGAGCGCGCGAGCTCGCGGGCGAAGATGCCGCCGAGGCTCCAGCCGACGAGGCTGACGGCCCTCCCGGAGGACGCGTACAGCTCGTCGAGCCGCGTGGTCATGCCACCCATGATCTCCGGCGTGGGGCCGAGGTTTCGACCGAGACGCCAGCCGCTCACCTCATGGCCGATCGATCGCAGGTAGAAGCGGAGGATGGCGGTGGAGGCATCCTCCGCGAGCAGACCCGGCATGACGAGCACCGGATGGCCGTCGCCGCGCGGCGCGAAGAGGAAGGCAGGTGACGTTGCGAGCATCGCGCCGTAGTCGGCCAGGGCGCGGCCGGGCTCGCTCATGAAGAGCGCCAGCGACGGACGCTGCACGGACGACATGGACAGGTCATACCACGGCGGCGGATCGCACGGGACTCACGTGGTCGCTCGGCTGGGGTTGCCCCCCGAGATTCGAGGGTCCCGGCCGGCCGCCGGTGGTGGGAGCGGATGCGCGCTGAAGAACTGCCACATGAGCGCATCCGCATCCACGGCGTTCGACTGCGGACCGAGCACGTCGGTGTCAATCGCCGGGAGCGTCGGGCCGCCCGGCCATTCGTGTCCTTCGCCTGCGATCGTGTACAGCTCCACGTCGGCGCCGCCCGCACAGCTGCCGTATGCAGTCAGCGCGGCGCCGGGTGCCGGGTCGGTGCGCACGGGGGTCGCATCGCAATCGTCATGTGCGGCCCATCGTTGTGCCGCCTCAGGAACGCTGTAGATCCAGTACGCCTGTCCGTCGCCGTTGTACGGGTCGATCGGGTCCGCGGTGCCGTGCACGGTGAGCACTGGCACCGGACGCGTCGATGGACACGGTGCGGGGAGGCGCAGACCACTGACGGAGCGATCGCAGCGACGACTCGCGACAGATCACAGCCAAGTTGACCGCCACGCGCGCACCGCCGGAAAAGCCCGTCGCGTATACGCCGATGCATCGATGCAGAGATCCGCCCGCAGCGTGCTGATGACCGTGGAAAGGAACGCGACGTCGTTCGGAGCACCGGCCGGCACCGCACCGCCACCGAAGAGCGGTTGCCCGGGAACGTTCCAGTCGTCGCCGGATCCCGACGCGATCGCTTGCTCGTCGGCAGCGTTGTCGGCTGCGCCGTCACCGGCGCGGCTGCCGCGCCGCCGCAGCCCGGAAGCGCGACCGCCGTCAGCAGCAGCAACGCGCTGAACCTCGACCGCGATCGCACGCGCCGAGCGTTCAAGCGCAGATCTGGATGTATCGCTGCCACGAGCGTTCACCGAGCATCGAGAAGATGCCGTTCACGACGTTGTCCCGAAAGTGCGCCGACTCACGTGACCAGCCCGACCGGTGACCCGATCGGGCTGGTCCTCATGACACGGTGGTGCGAAGCTAGTGGCCCAGGGCCGATGTGGCCTGCTGGTCCATCGTCGCCTCGATGGTGGAGATGTTCGAGCTCGTCGGGTTCTTCAGGAAGTTCAGCAGGTCGGCCCACATCATCGGCTCCCAGCTGCCCTGCAGGTCGTCGAGGCTGAAGACGAAGCTGGTCGCGCCCACCAGCGCTGCCGCATCGGCCTTCGAGACCGGGTCCGGGTACGAGTCTCCGGTCACCTTGTTGTTCGGCGAGGCAAACCCACCGGCATTCGCCCAGATCGATCCGGGCTCAGGTCCGGCGATGTACTTGATCAGCGCTTCGGCCTGCGCTGTGTCGTTGAGCATCATGCCGACGTCGCCGGCGCCCTGCACCGCATTCTGGTTGGCGCTGTCCGCTGACGGCGCGGGGAACGGGAAGAAGTCGTAGCACGGCGTCTTGCTCGCATCGGTGGTGCAGGCCGCGCCGCCGGATCCGGTCGTCCCCGCTGCGTAGTTCGAGGAGTTGCCTGTGATCTCGCTGACCACGAAGTCACCCTCGAAGACCATTGCCGCCTGCGGCTGCGATCCCGGCTTCGGGAACACCTTGTCGACGCACAGCGGGTAGGAGTTGGCGAGCGCGCCGTTCAGGCCTCCGAGGAGGTACGACGTGTTGCCGAACAGCTGCCCCAGCGTCGTGAACGCGGTGGTCACCGTGGGATCCGTCCACTTCAGCGCGTGTGTCGCAAGCTTGTTGTACGCGTCAGCACCGGCGGTCTTCAGGTAGACGTTCTGCCAGAAGTCCGCGACGGGCCAGCCGACATCGGTGCACAGCGAGAACGGCGTGACACCGGCGGCCTTCAACTGACCGGCATCGGTGAGCAACTGCTCCCACGTGGTGGGCGGTGTGCTGATGCCGGCCTCGGTGAAGAGTGCGGGGTTGTACCAGATGGTGTTCTTGTTCGCGCCCTTGAACCACACGCCGTACTGCTTGCCGCTGTAGCTCGCAAGCGTGTTCCATGCAGCACCGAAGTTCGACGTCAGGTTGCCGAGCAGGCTCGTCAGGTCCTTGACCTTCCCATTCTTGGCGAGCGTGTCGAGCGTACCTGGGTCGGGGACGAACGCGATATCAGGAGGTGAACCACCGGAGACCGCGGAGTTCAACGCGGTGTCCATGTTGCTGCCCTTGCCCGAGTAGTTGACGGTGATGCCTGTTTGCTGTTTGAACGGAACGAGCGCGGCGAGGAAATCCTGCTGCTCCTGTGCCGTCCACTCGCCCCACACGGTGACCGAGCCGCCGATCTTGCTGCTCGATGAGCCGCTCGAGCTCGCCGGCGGCGTCGTGCTCGTCGAGCCGCACGCCGTCGCGATTCCGAGCACGCCGGCAGTCACGACCGCCAGCTTTCCCAGTGTGCTGACCTGCGTCATAGGTTCTCCTCTACGGAGAGGCGAACCCACAGGGACCCGCTCTCCTTACAAATCACCGCGTCGAGGACTATGTACTCCAGATGCACTCGAAACGCAACCGCTCGAGTTGCGACTCACCCTAACGGGGGATACCGCCGGGCAGCATTCTCAGGCTGGACGTTCGGACCTCCGACAAATTACCCGGTTGCCTTCGACGGTCAGCGGGACTAGCATCACGGGCCAACTGTGCTGAGGACTGTTGCGTGAGCGTTGCCGATCCGACAGTGGACGTTCTCCCGGCTGAGCCGAAACAGGACGTCGTTCCGACCATCGGCTCGCCGGTCGGAGGCGGCTGGAAGAGCCACCTCGGTTCCCTGCTCTTCCTCCTCCCGGGCGCCGTCTGGCTGCTGGTCATCGTGGTGTATCCGTTCATCGCGACGATCGTGCGCAGCCTGTTCGACGGCTCCGGAACCCGCTTCATCGCGCTCGGGAACTACAAGGCGATCTTCTCGACGACAGACACGATCGTCTCCCTCAAGAACAACGTGGTGTGGGTCGTGGTGTTCCCCTTCCTCGTCACCTTCTTCGGTTTGGTGTTCGCGGTGCTCACGGAGCGGATCCGTTGGGGGACCGCGTTCAAGACCATCGTGTTCATGCCGCTCGTCTTCAGCGCCACCGCCGCCGGTCTCACGTGGGCCTCGATCTTCTTCAACGATCCGCACACAGGCGTTGTGAATGCGGCTGTGCAGGGTGTTGCCAACGCCGTCAATCCTCCAGGTCTGTATCCCGTGGACACGTCGGCGGGGGAGAGTGTTGGCGGGCTTGCCGCCACAGGTGTCGAGTCCGGACCCGGAGGCACGCTCCAAAGCAAGTCGACGGTCACCGCCGGAGGGACCATCGAGCTCGGTCTCACGGGGATCAGCCCGACGGTGCTGCAACAGAACCACGCGACGACGGCGCGGATTCCGACGTCCTCGAACGGTGCGATCACTGGCCTGGTGTGGCGTGACTTCTCGCCATCTCACCCGACCGAGCGCGGCCAGGTGTTCACCGATGAAGATGGAATAGCAGGGCTGCACGTCGCACTGCTCAGCGCCGACGGTTCCGTCGGTGCGAAGACGACGACGGCGTCGGATGGGAGCTTCTCGTTCGCAGGCGTCGGCTCGAGTGCCTACCGCATCCAGATCACGGCCAACAACTTTCAGGCAGGGTTCAACGGCATCTTCTTTCTCGGCACGCAGTCGCTCACCCCCACCAGCTCGCTCAATCCCACCCTGCAGGCAATCCTCAGCCTGCCGATCGTCGACATCGCGATGATCATCGCGTACCTCTGGATCTGGGCCGGCTTCGCGATGGTCGTCATCGGCGCGGGACTTGCGGCGCTGAATCGCGAAGTGCTCGAGGCGGCGCAGATCGACGGTGCGTCGGAATGGCAGACATTGCGTCGTGTCACCGTGCCGATGCTCCGTCCCGTCCTCGTCGTTGTGTTCGTCACCATGCT
The DNA here is from genome assembly GCA_035534435.1 of Candidatus Acidiferrales bacterium. Classification (GTDB taxonomy): domain Bacteria; phylum Chloroflexota; class Dormibacteria; order Aeolococcales; family Aeolococcaceae; genus Palsa-851. The sequence continues at coordinate 17,392 of DATLRX010000026.1, read as the reverse complement.
CATCAACGTCCTCAAGATCTTCGACATCATCCTGAACATGGCGACACCTTCGTCCCAGGGCGGAGCGAGCACCATCGCGCTCGACATCTACAACGACTTCGCAAGCAACAATGGACAGGGACTCGCGGCCGCGTTCGCGGTGATCCTCTTCGTGCTCGTCGTTCCGGCCATGTTGATGAATCTCAAGAGGATCAGAGGATGAGTGCTGTGCAGGCTGCATCGTTGCCTGCGGCCAAGGTGGCGCCGGCGCGGCGATTCCGGTTCCGTCCGTCGCGGATCGTCATCAACGTCGTTCTTGCAGCGGTGGCCATCTTCTGGCTGGTGCCTGCGGTTGGGATTGCGATCATCTCGTTGCGCCCGGAGAGCGCGTTCGAGCAGTCCGGATGGTGGACGGTGTTCACCGCTCCTGCCCAGCTCACCTTCTCCAACTACCAGAAGCTGTTCTCGGCCGGCTTTCAGCCCGGCGGCGTGCTCGACTCGCTGACAACCTCACTGGCGATCACGATTCCGGTGACGATCCTCGTGACCGTCATCGCGAGCCTGACGGCGTACTCGCTCGTCTTCGGGCGGTGGCGTGGCAGGACGGTGGTGTTCCTGCTGATCGTCGCGATGCTCGTCCTGCCGCTGCAGATGGCATTGATCCCCGTGGCGAGTCTGTACAACTTCGTCGGCGACACGACCGGCGTCAAGATCTTCGGCAGCGTGGTCGGGGTGATCATCTTCCACGTCGCCTTCGGCCTTCCCTTCGGCATCTTCCTCATGCGCAACTTCTACACGGGCATTCCGCACGACCTGCTCGAGGCCGGGCGGATCGACGGCGCGGGGGAGTGGACGCTCTTTCGCAAGGTGGTCATGCCCCTTGGCCTCCCGGCGGCCGCATCACTCGCGATCTTTCAGTTCATCTGGGTGTGGAACGATCTGCTCGTGGCGCTGGTGTTTCTCGCGAACAACACGCACGAGACGCTGACCCTGTACCTGTACAGCCAGACTCGTTTCCTGTCGTCCAACTACTGGATCATCTCCACCGGTGCGATGATCTCGATCATCGTTCCGCTGATCGTGTTCTTTGCCTTCCAGCGATACTTCGTCCGAGGCGTGCTCGCCGGGGCGGTCAAATGAGGAGCGTGTCATGGCCGGCGTAGTCCTCGACGATCTCACCAAGCGGTACGACGGCGGAGCGCTCGCCGTCAACAAGCTGAACATCGACATCAAGGACGGTGAGTTCATCTGCTTCGTCGGGCCGTCGGGATGCGGGAAGACAACGGCGCTCCGCATGATCGCGGGTCTCGAGGAGATCACCAGCGGTGAGATTCGCATCGGGGACCGCGTCGTGAACAACCTGCCGCCCCGGGACCGCGACATCGCCATGGTGTTCCAGAGCTATGCGCTGTACCCGCACATGAGCGTGCGCGACAACATGGCATTCGGTCTGCAGCTCCGCAAGACACCGAAGGCCGACATCGACTCCGCGGTGGAAGCCGCGGCCAAGATCCTGGACCTCGAGCGCTTCCTCGACCGCAAGCCGGGACAGCTCTCGGGCGGTCAGCGCCAGCGCGTGGCGCTCGGCCGCGCGATCGTCCGCGAGCCATCCGTCTTCCTCATGGACGAGCCACTCTCCAACCTCGACGCAAAGCTGCGCGTACAGACCCGTGCGGAGATCGCGCGGATCCACACCCGGCTCGAGGCCACGATGATCTACGTCACACACGACCAGGTCGAAGCCATGACGATGGGAGACCGCATCGCCGTCATCAACGAGGGCGTGCTCCAGCAGGTCGGCACGCCGAAGGAGCTGTACGAGACGCCGCTCAACCGCTTCGTCGCCGGCTTCATCGGTTCGCCGTCGATGAACTTCATCGACCTCGCGGTATCGAACGAGGGCGGCGTCGTCACCTTGAAGGGTGATGGCAGCGAGCTGCGACCGGACGACACGATGTCGGCGCTTCTGCGGGACGGCGGCCTCGACAGCGTGACCGTCGGCTTCCGTCCGGAGCACCTCGAGGTCGGCCCGGTGACCGGGCCGGGGCTCAACGTCACCGTCAATCTCGACGTGATCGAGTTTCTCGGCAACGACGTGCTCATCCACGGCGGCTCCGGCGGCCGGGACGTTGTCGCGATCGTCGACGTGGACAACTCGCTGAAGGTCGGCGACACGGTGGTGCTCTCGGCGTCGCCACGACGGCTCCACGTGTTCAACCCCGTCTCGCTTGCCCGCATGATCGGGACGGGTTGAGCCGAACCTACGAGGTGGCCTTCGGGGGGTCCTTGACGTCAAGCGAGCGTGGATAGATCTCGTCGATCAACGAGCTCGACATGATGTAGTCGGCTGTTGCGCGATTCGATGCGATCGGTACGTTGTGCACCACCGCGATGCGAAGGAGCGCCTTCACATCGACGTCGTGCGGCTGGGGCTCGAGCGGGTCCCAGAAGAAGATGACCAGGTCGATCCGGCCTTCCGCGATCGCCGCACCGACCTGCTGGTCGCCGCCGAGAGGACCGGTGAGGAATCGCCGCACGGGGAGACCGAGCGCGTCGGCGACCATCGCTCCGGTGGTGCCGGTGCCGAGAAGGTCGTGCCGGGACAGCGTTTCGCGGTTGAAGCGCGCCCACTCCAGCAGATCGGCCTTGCGGTTGTCGTGAGCGATGAGGACGATGTGCTTTCGGGCGCTCGCGGAACGTCGGGACGGCATCTTCGCGCCCATGGTGCAACAGCAGCGAGCCGGCGCGTTCAGTCGGCCGGGCTGATGCCCCATGTGCTGACGTGGGATTCGCCAGGCTGCAGTGTGATCAGCCCGAGCCCCGAGTTGAAAGCGTCGGGGGCGCACGTCATCGGCTCGATGGCAAGTCCGTGCCGTCGTCGCGGCACATCAGCGAGTGTGTCGCCGCTGTAGATCATCGCGTACTGGTGTGTCGCATCCATCCAGACGGTCACGACACGGTCCCCTTCCGGTGCCGCGAGCCGGATCCTCGTCGTGCCGCCGCCATCCGCCGAGAGCCCCGTGTAGGCGGTGTCCAGAACGAGTGACCCGATTGCGCGTGGGGAGCGGAAGTCGAAGTCCGTCCGTTCCACCGTGCTGAGAGCCCCGGTTGGGATCCCGCGTTCGTCGGCTTCCATCGTCTGGTCCGCTGGAAGGTGCAGCACTGCGGCATCGATCGGCTGCGTGTCGGAAACGCGCACGTACGGGTGCGCTCCGGCTCCGAATGGACACGGCTCGTCGCCCGTGTTCCGGGCGGTGGTCTGCACCGTCAGGCCGCCCGCGGTCAGTGCGTAGGTGATCATCAGCGACAGGCCGAACGGGTAGCCGGCGGAAGGGTGCAGATCGAGGGAGAGCGTTGTGGTGTCGCCCGCGGCATCGACGAGCGCCCAGGGGAGCGATCGCGTGAGCCCGTGAATCGCGCAGCCCGTCCGTGCCTCATTCACGGGCAGCTGCAGCTCCCGGCCGCCGAACGAGTAGCGGCCGCCGGTGATGCGGTTCGGCCACGGGAGGAGCACCTGGCCCCGCGCTCCCTCGCTCGGCTCGCTGCGACGGTACCCGTCGACGACGTCCGTGGTGCCGGACCGGTACGAGCGGAGCCCGGCCCCAAGCTCGACGACGACGGCGCGCTGATCGCCGTCTACCAGGACGAACTGCCGCCCGGACGGCGTGACGCTCATGCGAATGCCTCGGTCAACACGGCGAGCCGGGACTCTAGGAGGTAGGGGCCCCGTCCGGTCGCGGCGGGCGCTGCACCACCCGATCGAGTTCGGTCTTGATGACCGTGTAGCACTCGCATGCGACCGCCTCGAGACCGGCGCGGTCGACGATCGTCACATGGCCGCGGACGTACCGGATCAGCCCCGCGCGCTGGAGGATGCCGGCCGACACCGACACCGTCGAACGCCGTGCCGCGAGCATCTGGCCGAGGAACTCCTGGGTGATCATGAACTCGTCGGACCCCACTCGATCATGGCTCATGAGGAGCCAGCGGCTGAGACGCTCCTCACTGGAGTGGAGCCGGTTGCACGCTGCCGCCTGCGAGATCTGCCCGAACAGCGCTTGCGTGTAGCTGTCGACGAGCCCCTGGAAGGTATTGCTCCGATCCGCCCACTCCAGGAAGGTGCCGGCCTCCATGCGCAAGCAGTGTCCGGCGACCTGTGAGATGGCGCGGACGGCGAGCCCTCCGAGCGGCACGAGTGGAACCCCGACGATCCCCTCGTTGCCGATGGTTGCGACTTCGACGATGGCGCCGTCGTGGAGTGGCGTCACCAGGGAGATCACGCCGTCGATGGGGAAGTGGACCGCGTCGATCGGGGCCCCGGGCTCGAACAGCACCGTCTTGATCGGGAGGGTGACGTTCCGCACAACTTCGAACACCTGCTGGCGCTCCGAGGAAGGGAGCGCGGACAGGATCCGATTGCGACTGAATCCTTCGTCCCGGGTGGTCGCGGATGCACTCATTGTCTTGGCGAAAGTCCCAGGTGCACTATGTGCGGTTACGGACAGACTCTGCGGGAAGCCGTGCGTCAGATTATGGCCTCACGTCAGGCAAAAAGCCAGTGTAGGGATGGCGCTCGAGGAGGCTGGTACGTTGCGCGACCTTTCCGTCGCCCTGTCCGAGGCTCGTCACATGACGGCGGGCGCGGGCGCGTCTCTTATTACTGACATGTCTGGCGAGAACTGGGCGTGCCTGAACTGGTGCATACGATGATCGTCGTGAGACAACCCGGATGACCGCACGCATCGGCAGGACGCGGCAGGAACCGCTCGATCCCGACGAGACGTTCAGCGCACTGGTGACCAGGTTGATCACCACGAATCGCGCCGAGCGGGCATCACGTGACCGCGAGATGAAGGGCGGCCCAGTCGTCCGGCATATCGAGCCGGCCGAGTCCCAGGCACCCGATCCTCTCGTCGCCTGACCGACGCCCGCGCGGAGCGCGGACGATCTGCACCTAGGCCGCACCCTCGATGCGCCCGGCGATGGCTGCCGCGAGTTTCGACGACGCTTCGTCACCGTACGCGAGGAAGAGCGAGGGTTCGGCAAGTTCGAGTTCGAGCAGCAGGGGTTTCCCTCCGTCACCGCGGACGAGGTCGACGCGAGCGTAGACGAGCTCCTCGCGTCGCCACGGCAGAGCGTCGAGCGTCGCCTCAGCCACCGCTCGCTCACTCGCATCCGGTATCCGCACCGAGATGTCCTCCGGCGCCCAGAGCTGATCGGTCGCCACCCCGTGCGTGCGGAGCAGTGGTCCCTTGCGAATCGCGTGCGAGAAGGCTCCTCCGATGAAGATGAGCCCGGTCTCGCCGTCGGCGTCGACGGACGGCACATACGATTGCACGAGCACCGCGCGGTCTTCCTCGAGCAGGCGCGCGACGTGCGCCCGGGCCTGGAGGAGGTCGGCCGCGCGATAGCGGGACGTGTCGCGAGCGCCCGCCGACACTGATGGTTTGACGACGACATCCCCGTCGGGAAGGCCCATGCTGTCGGGGGAGGAACCTGGATCGAACCAGGTCGTCGGAACCACCGGAATGCCGGCGGAGGACAGCTCGCGGAGGTACCGCTTGTCCGTGTTCCACGCGATCACCGGCAGCGTGTTGAGCAACAGGCGAGGTTGCGCGCACCACTCCATGAAGGCCACGTGGCGATCGGAGTAATCCCAGGTCGAGCGCACGACCACGGCGCGAAACGCATCCCATGCAACCGACTCGTCATCCCAGACGCGTGGCTCGGCAGTGAGGCCGCGAGCGGCTAGCTCCGGGATGACGAGGCGTTCGTCATCGTCGAGATCGGGGAGCAGCGAGCACGTGGCGAGTGCGACGTCGATCAGTGGTGAGTACCTCCCGCGATGCTGGTGATTCTCGATCGCCGACGGGTGTCCGCGTTCCTGAAGCGTGACGAGAAGTGACCGAAGTCTGCCGTTCTGTACGCCAGCGGACGACGCACGCCCTCTCAAAGCGTCTTTAATGACGGCATTGATGCACGGCGACCAGTCATGACGCGCACCTGGCCGCACGGGTCTCGTCCAGAGTTCGCAGTGGTCCGCAGTTGATGGACGAGCGGTTCGTCACCATCCGCGGCCAGACCCTTCGCTACCTCATCGGCGGACAGGGGAAGCCGCTCGTGCTGTGCCATGGATTCCTCAGCTCTGCCGAGGAGTTCGGCGGCCGTTTCAGTGAACTCGGCGAGCACCGGACCCTGATCGTTCCCGATCTGCCCGGGAACGGGAAGTCGCCAGCGCTTCGCGGGCGGCACACGTCGGCCGCCATGGCGGACCTCGTCTTCGACCTGCTGACCCACCTCGAGATCGATCGCTTCGACGTCGGTGGGCTCTGCCTCGGGGCCACCGTGGCCTGCGCGCTCGCCAAGCGAGCGGGCGATCGGGCGGAACGTCTCGTCCTGCACACGCCGCTCCTCTCTCCGAACCTGATGCGCGGGCGCTACCGGGAGCAGGTGCGCCTCCTCAGCCGCCGCCCGATGTGGGACGCGGTGGTCTGGCTGAGCCGCCAGCGCTGGATCAGCGATCTCTACAAGCGGTTTGTCATCGTCGAAGGCGATGTCGACAATCGGACCGCAGACATCAACTACGAGAACCAGCGACGCGCGGACCCGCGGGCCGCTCGGGAATGGCTCAACGACTGCCTGCGCCGCGATGACGTCGATCTCGTCGCCGCGCGCGCGGCGGCAACGCTCATCATCGTCGCCCGTCACGATCGCCTCGTGGATGTGGAGCGTCTCAAGGAGTTGATCGCCACGCTGCCCGAGCTCCACGTGTTCACCGACAGCGATCAGGGCCACGGCTGGAACGAGGCCGCCGTGCACCGGCAGCTGGCCGTGTTGCAGGACTTCTTCAACGGTGGCGGATGTGGCCGGAACGGCAGCAGCGTCAGCTACCGGGCGACAGCCGCCAACGGCAGCGCGGTGGCGAATGGCAGGGCCGCACAGAACGGGCGGCCCGCCAACGGCAGGCCCGCCGCACCCGCGCCGCTCGTGCCGGGTCTGCGCGACACGGTGGAGATCACGTTCTCGCCGAGCTGATCTCCAGCCGGTCCTCCATGACCCGGCGCTCGAGCTCGAGCAACCTGCGCTTGCGATCGATCCCCCAGCCGTAGCCGGTGAGAGTTCCGTCCGCGCCGACGAGCCGGTGACAGGGCACGATGATCGAGATCGGATTCCGGCCGTTGGCGGCGCCGACCGCCCGGGCGGCCTGCGGGCGGCCGACCTGTCGGGCGATCTCGCCGTACGTGGCCGTGGTGCCGGGAGCGATGTCGATCAGCGCTCTCCAGACGGCGACCTGGAACGACGTCCCATCGAGGCGAAGGGGGATGGAGAAGCCGGTGCGTCTCCCCTCGAAGTACTCCTCCAGCTCGATCCGGACCTGCTCGACGGCGTCGGTCTCGCGACGCTGGATCCCGTCGAGCCACGGGGTCCGCGGATGGCCGTCGAAGTACAGACCCGTCAGCCGTTCCCCCGAGGTGACCACGATCACCGGCCCGAGCGGGGTCGTCGCAATACCGGCTGAGGCTGAAGAGGAGCGCACGGGCGAAGGATGGGCAGCGTGGTGGCTGCCGTCCGGCCATATCCGGACAGATCATCGCCATGACCGGATGCGGCCGGTGTCCGGGCCGCGCATCGCGCTACAAGTAACGGCATGAGTGGTTTCTCAGCGGTGGTGACCACCGGCATCTACTGCCGGCCCGGCTGCTCGGCGCGCCCGAATCCGTCGAACGTCCGCCACTTCGATCTTGCGGCGGCTGCCGAGGCGGCGGGATTCCGGGCGTGCATGCGCTGCCGTCCGTACCGCGAAGCTGTACCGGTCACGGGGGTCTCGTCGGAGCTCGTCTGCCGGGGGATTCGCCTTGTCGTGGAGGGCGGGCTCGACGACGGCCACCCTGAGGCGGCAGTCGCCGCCCGCCTGGGCCTCTCCGCGCGTCACCTGCGCCGCCTCTTCCAGGAGCAGGTCGGCGTCACGCCGGTGCAGCTGGCGCGGTCGAGCCGGGCCCATTTCGCTCGCCGGCTGCTCGACGACACCGACCTGTCCGTCACCGAGATCGCCTTCGCGTCCGGCTTCGGGAGCCTCCGCCAGTTCAACCGGACGATCCGCCAGATCTTCCGCGCCTCGCCGCACGAGCTCCGCGCGCGCCGCCGCAACGCAGACCGCCTCGTGGCGGACGGCGGGCTGCCGCTGCGCCTGAGCTTCGACGGTCCCCTGGACTGGGACGCGGTGCTCGGGTACATGGCGGGCCGTGCGATCACGGGCGTGGAGCACGTGGCAGGCGGCGTGTACCGGCGGACCGTCGCGATCGATGGTGACCCGGGGGCGATCGAGGTCGCGCCGGCCGGACCTGGCCAGCTCCGTCTCACCGCGCACCTGCCGCACTGGAACGGTCTCATCCACGTCGTCCAGCAGGTGCGGCACCTCTTCAACCTCGACGCTGACCTGTCCGCGGCCGCGAGTGCCTTGAGCGGCGATCCGCTGCTCGCCGGCTCGATTCGCTCCCGTGGCGGTCTGCGAGTTCCGGGCGTGTGGGATCCGTTCGAGGTCGGGGTGCGGGCGATCATCGGGCAGCAGGTCTCCGTTGCCGGGGCGAGCACCATCGCCGGGCGCCTCGTCGAGCGCGCCGGGACCACGGTCCTGGGTCTGACCCAGTTCGGACTGACGCACGTCTTCCCCACGCCGGCGACGCTGGCCACGGCCGACCTGGGCGGCATCGGGCTCACGCGAGCGCGCATGACGGCGATCCGAAGCTTCGCGGAGGCGGTCGCCGCCGGATCCCTCCGCCTGGACCGCAGCCTCACGCTCGACGAGCTGGTGCGGGCGACCGTCGCGGTACCCGGCCTCGGGCCCTGGACGGCGAACTACCTGGCGCTGCGGATGGGCGAGGCCGACGCGTTCCCGGCGGGTGACCTGGGGATCCGCCGAGGGATCGAACGCCTCGCGGGTTCGCCGATCGCGGCTCGCGAGGTCGCCGCCATCGCCGAACGCTGGCGTCCGTGGCGCGCGCAGGCTGCGATCCACCTCTGGGCCAGCCAGTGATTCATGCGGCGGGTCGCGGACCAGGGCGAGCGTAGACCCACCCGGCGGCCCGAATTTCACGTTCATCCGCTCGCAATTGGAGCCATTGCGTGATCATGTGCGCGTGCTCGTCCCCGCCAGCGACCCACGCCCGGCGTCTGCCACTGCCGTCCAGCGCGTGCCGGCCGGGCTCGGCGCATGACGGGGCTGAGCGCGCCGGAGGGGACGGCGGAGGAGATTCTGCGCTGGACGTACAAGCGCTTCCGGCGGGTGGCGCTGGTGGCGAGCTTCCAGGCGGAGTCGCTGGTGCTGATCGACCTGGCCTGCCGGATCAGCGCGGAGCCGGAGGTGCTGACCCTGGACACGGGTCGTCTGCACGAGGAGACGCTGGAGTACATGGAGCAGGTGCGAGGGCGCTATCCGATCCGGCTGCGCGTCCTGTCGCCGGATGCGGAGGAGCTGGAGGCGATGACGGGGGAGCACGGGACGATGCAGTTCCGGCGCTCGCCGGCGCTGCGCAACGAGTGCTGTGCGGTGCGCAAGGTGAACCCCTTGGCGCGGGCGCTGGAGGGGTTCGACGCCTGGATCACGGGACTGCGCCGGGAGCAGACGCCGACGCGGGCGGGGACGCCGGTGGTGGCCTCGGACCGAGGTCATGGGGACATCACCAAGGTGGTGCCGTTGGCGGGCTGGACTCGGGAGCAGGTGTGGGAGTACCTGGCGGCGGAGGGGATCGAGGCGCACCCGCTGTACGCGCGGGGCTACACGTCGATCGGGTGTGCGCCGTGCACGCGAGCGACGGCGCCTGGGGAGCACGAGCGGGCCGGACGCTGGTGGTGGGAGGGGAGCTCGGACAAGGAGTGCCTCCTGCACCCGCCGCTCACCGCCGAGGCGATCGCGGACCTGCGTGGCAGGCCGGTCAGCGTCCCGACGGAACCAGGGCGCTCAACTTCGCAGCCATCAGGACGGAGATAGCGTCCTTCGCATCGCTGACCAGGCGGGCTTCCTCGGCCGGCGTGATCACGCCCTTGGTAACGCCGAGCTTGAGCCCCGCGGCGACCTCGGCAAGCGCGTCGCTCTGGACTTTGGCCGCGTTGGTTCCGGCGATCTGATCAAGCGTCTCACCGCGCAGGAGATCGGCGCCGATCTGCTGCCACGTCAACTTGGTGTCGGTGGTGAAGAAGTCGAACACATGGGACGCCTCGTTCTTGAACTGACCTAGCGAGGCGAAGCCCGAAGCCGGCAGGTGCGACGAGATCGTCGAGGCTGAGAGTGCGGCCGCCTGCGTCTGCTGTGTGGGGGTGGCGGTGGCGTGATCCACAGCGACGACGGTGCCAAGTCCGATGACGGCGGCACCGAGACCGGCGATCACCAGGTTCTTCGGGCTGAGCAGCGGGTGCATGAGACGTCCCCCGGGTTTGACGATTGGTTGCTCACAGCGTAATCCGAATCGCCTCACGGGGCGTTGGCGACACCGTGACGATCCGGCGGATGCCGGCTGTCAGCAGGCCGTCAGCCGGCGGTCGAGAGCACGCGGGCCATCTGCGCCAAGCGGATGTGGTTCCCGAACGGGTCGCGGAGCCCGAAGTCGATGCCGTACGGCTGCTCAGTCGGCTCCTGGGTGAACTCCTCGATCGCCTGGGTCACGCCCGCAATTCTGGGTCACGGGGGCATCGGACGCGGGTGGGCGGCACCGTTCTCCCGGGGCTCCGGCGGGATCTCGCCTGAACGGCGATTCCCGGTCCAGGACCTCTCGGGCGCCGCCCGGCAAGGCCGGTCCCACCCGCCGTTTGGCGGCCTCGGGATGTGTGGTAAACTCCTCGTCGACCTAGCGCCGCTAGGTCTCTTTTGTGTTGAGGCGTTGACACGTGGCTGCATCCAAGGGCGGTTCCGCAATCATCACGTTGCAGTGCAACGAATGCAAGGAACGTAATTACACGACGGTCAAGAACAAGCGCAACGACCCCGATCGCCTGGAGTTGCGCAAGTTTTGCAGACGTTGCCGCGTGCACAGGCAGCACCGCGAGACCAAGTAACCAAAGGGGCGTAGCTCAGCTGGTAGAGCATCGGTCTCCAAAACCGAGGGTCGCGCGTTCGAGTCGTGCCGCCCCTGCCATCACGTCACCAGCAGCGCCCGCCCCGGCACCATCACCAGGAGACATCACCGTTCATGGCCAAGGCACGAAGCGCCCCGGGAGGCCCGCGGCCACCCCGGCCCGCACTGCCGGCCGCCGGATCCGGGGGATCCGGACGGGTCGGTCTTGCCGGCTACTTCCGCGGCGTCTGGGAGGAGCTCAAGAAGGTCGTCTGGCCGACGCGAGAGGAGTTGCTCCGGATGACGGGGATCGTCATCGCGACGGTGGTCATCTTCGCGGCACTCGTCGGTGGCGCCGACTATCTGCTGAGCATCGGCGTGCAGCGCGCGGTCACCAGTCAGGCCGCGAACGCCACCCCGATCGCGACGCCCACCGCCGTCGGGACCCCGGTGACCGCGGCACCGCTGCCGACCAGTATTCCAACCGAGAAACCGCTGCCGACTGTGTCGCCGTAGCCGCCGTGGGAGAATGAGCATCGTGGTCACTAACGCCGTTTCCGCCAAGGACGCCCGCTGGTACGTTGTCCATGCGTACTCGGGGCACGAGGAGAAAGTACGCGCCAACCTCCTCAAGCGCGTCGAGTCGATGGACATGCACGATCAGATCTTCGATGTCCTCGTGCCGACCGAAGAGGTCATGGAGATCAAGGACGGGCAGCGGCGCAAGGTCAGCAAGCGGATCTTCCCCGGCTACATCCTCGTCAACATGGTCATGTCGGACGAGTCGTGGTACGTCGTGCGCAACACGCCGGGCGTCACCTCCTTCGTCGGCTCGGGCAACAAGCCCGTCCCGTTGCAGGAGCACGAGATTCGCGGCATCCAGAAGCAGGTGAAGGCCGAGGCGCCCACCAAGGTCAACGTCGAATACGAGGTCGGTGAGAACGTTCGTGTCATCGATGGACCATTCACCGATTTCCACGGCAAGGTGACCGAGATCAACGTGGAGAAGGGCAAGCTCAAGGTGCTCGTGAACATGTTCGGGCGCGAGACGCCGGTGGAGCTGGACCTGCTGCAGGTCGAGCGGTTGCGATAGGAAACAGACATGAGCAAGAAGAAGATCAAGACCGTCGTCAAGCTGCAGCTGCAGGCCGGCAAGGCGACGCCGGCGCCGCCGGTCGGCACCGCGCTCGGACCGCACGGACTCAACATCATGGAGTTCTGCAAGGCCTACAACGAGCGCACGGCCAACCAGTCCGGTGTCATTCCCGCGCAGATCACGGTCTTCGAGGACCGGACGTTCAGCTTCATCACCAAGACGCCGCCTGCGGCGGAACTGTTGAAGAAGGCGGCCGGCGTCGAGAAGGGCTCGGGCATTCCGAACCGCACGAAGGTGGGCACGTTGTCCCGGCAGCAGGTGCGCGAGATTGCGGAAGTGAAGCAGGCCGACCTCAATGCGCATGACATCGAACAGGCCATGCGGATCATCGAGGGAACGGCCCGATCCATGGGTCTGAACGTCACCTGAGCCACAGAGTGGGAGGGCGCCACACGCCCGCCAACACCACGGAGGAGCCCTATGCCCCAACACGGTAAGAAGTACCGCGAGGCCGCGTCGGCCATCGAGGACGGAAAGTACTACCCGCCCGCCGAGGCGATGAGCCTGGTCCGCCAGATCACGACCACCAAGTTCGATTCATCGATCGAGGCGCACGTCCGACTCGGGATCGATCCCCGCCATGCCGACCAGGTGGTCCGGAGCACCGTCACGCTGCCCCACGGAACGGGCAAGGTTCGCCGGATCGCCGTCTTCGCGACGGGGGAGAAGCTGCGCGAGGCGATCGAGGCCGGTGCCGACGTGGTCGGCGGCGAGGACCTCGTGAAGAAGGTGCAGGAGGGCGTCATCGACTTCGACGTCGCCCTGGCCACGCCCGAGGTGATGGGCATGGTCGGACGCCTCGGGAAGATCCTCGGGCCCCGGGGCCTGATGCCGAACCCCAAGGCGGGCACCGTGACCTTCGACATCGCCAAGGCCATCCAGGACGTCCAGGGCGGCCGCGTCGAGTTCCGAAATGACAGGACGGGCATTATTCATTGCGCGATTGGTAAAGCTTCGTTCGACGACGACAAACTGCGCGACAATTTCGCCGCTTTGATGGATGCAATCGTCCGCGCCAAGCCGACCGGCGCCAAGGGCACCTACGTGAGGACGGTCACCGTGGCCTCCACGATGGGTCCCGGCATTCCGGTGGACCCGGTGCAGGCCGCACGGCTGACGGTGGGCTGAGGACGCCTTCGATTTGATCCGTCTTCTCATCGTCGACGACATCGCGAGCACCCGGGACAATCTGCGCAAGCTGCTCGGGTTCGAAGAGGACATCGAGGTCATCGGCACCGCCGGGGACGGCAAGCAGGGCCTCGAGGAGGCCCACCGGCTCCTCCCCGACATCGTCCTGACCGACGTGAACATGCCGATCATGGACGGCATCCAGCTCACCGAGCGTCTCGCTCAGGAGCTGCCCGCCTCGCCGGTGATCATCATGTCGGTCCAGGGCGAGCGCGACTACCTGCGCCGCGCCATGCAGGCAGGAGCGCGCGAGTACCTGATCAAGCCGTTCAGCCATGACGAGCTTGTCGCCGCGATCCGCCGGGTGCATCAGCTCGAGGAGAAGAAGGGCACGTTCGCGCGCGCGGCCGCCCCTGACAGCTCGGGCGCTCCGCGCGCTGCAGCACTCGGTGAGGTGATCGTCCTCTTCTCCGGGAAGGGCGGCGTCGGCAAGACGCTCCTCGCCACGAATCTTTCGGTCGCGCTCGCGGTCGAGACCGAGTCACGTGTCGCCCTGGTCGACCTGGACCTGCAGTTCGGCGACATCGGCGTGATGCTCAACCTGGACCACAGCCGGAGCATCACCGATGTCGTGGAATCCGAGACTCTCGAGCCGGAGATGCTCAACGAGATCATGGCGCACGGTCCGGCAGGGGTGCGGGTGTTGCTCGCCCCGATCAGCCCGGAGCTGGCCGACCTGATCACCAACGACCACGTTCGGATGGTCATGAGCGAGCTGCGCAAGACATACGACTACGTCGTGGTCGACACCTCGTGCCACCTCGCCGACTTCAACCTCGAGGTCATCGAGTCCGCGCAGCACATCCTCGTGGTGACCGCCCTGACGATCCCGGCGATCAAGGATGCGAAGCTCGCGCTCAAGGTGCTCGAGTCGTTGACTGTCGATCCCGCCTCGGTTCTGCTGGTTGTCGATCGCAGCGACGCGCACTCGGACTTCAACAAGGAGTCGATCGAGCAGAACCTGCGCCACGACGTCGGGGCGCAGATCCCGTACGACCCGCGCGTCGTCGGCGACTCGATCAACCGCGGGACGCCGTTCGTGACGGCCAGCCCCGAGGCGGATATCAGCCGTTCGATTCGCGAGCTCGCCGGGGCGCTCGTGCCCGGTGGCGCGGTGCCTGCCGCCGCCGGCGTCGGTGGGGCAGGGAAGGCCGATTCAGGCAAGAAGCGCCGCATTTTCGGGAGATAGCGGCCCCAGCGGCTCAGCCGCGCTCAGTGGCTGCCTTCAATCTCGTGACGCGAATCCCAGGCGCCGGCGGCTCCGTTTCTTGCCGGGTTGCTGCTCCGCGGCATCTGCCGGCGCGGCATTGCCGGTGACCGCTGAGGCCAGGCGCTCGAACGCGGCCGTCGCAGGTGAGGCGTGACCGCTGATCACCACAGGCACACCGAGGCTGACTGATTCGCCGATCCCAGCTGCGTCGAAAGGGATCTCCGCGGCGACCGGATGACGGAGAAAGTCCTCGATGCGCGCTCGGTCCATCCCGCCTGCGAGGGGAGCGTCCCGATGGTTGGCGACGACGAGGATGCGCTCGGGATCGACCTGGAGCACGCCGATCACGGACATGATCAGACGCGTGTTCTTGACCGATGTCACGCTGAAATCGGTGACCAGCACGATGTGGTCTGAGTTCTCGAGCGCCTCCAGCGTGATCTCGCTGAGCTGTGAGGTCGTGTCCGCGACGACCATCTCGTAGCTCGAACGCAGCTCGGCGATCAGGGAGCGCAGATGTGCGGTGGTCACGTAGTCGGCGAGCTCGGGGCTCGGCGGTGCTGCGAGCACGGTGAGCCCCTGTGGGCCGAGTGAGAGGGCCTGCTGGATCACGTGACGGTCGGCGATCGAGGCGTCGCTGGCGGCGAACTCGGCAATGGTCCCGTCCGGCGTCATTGCCAGCAGCGCGGCGATGTCCCCGAACTGGAGCGACAGGTCGACGAGGACGACGCTGCCGGGATTGGGCCGGTTGAGGATCAGCGAGAGGTTGGTCGCGATGATCGACTTCCCGACCCCTCCTTTGCCCGAGACGATCGTGATCATCCGGCCGTCGCGGCGGCGGACGCCCTCGGCCGGCGGGGAGCCACCGTTGGCGGGCTGTCGGACCGACTGCGCGGCCCGCTTGCGGGCCTGGAAGGCCTGGACGCGATGGATCGCCGCGACAAGGTCGTCCCCGGTGAAGGGCTTCTGGAGCACCTCGCGAGCTCCGGCCAGCATTGCGCGCCGGAAGAGCTCGCTGCCGCTCTCCATGGACATGAGGATGACCCCCGCCTGTGGTGCGTACTCAGCGAGCATCTCCGTCGTCTGGACACCGTCGAGCCCGGTCAGTCCGGCATCGAGCACCGCTATGTCCGGCACGAGATGGAGGGCTTCCTGGAGGGCCTGCTCGCCATCGGCGGCCATGCCGCAGACGGTGATGTCCTCCTCGGCCGAGAGCCGGCGTTGCAGATTCGCGCGGATGCGTTCGCTCCCATCGGCAATCAGCACGCGGATCACGGCGCCACCTTACCTCCGGCCCAGGCTGAACCGCCGCCGGTACGGGGGCGCCGGCGCCGGGAGCGCCGGCTCATCCGCCGGTGCGTCACCGGGCCTCGTGGCCGGGCCGGCGATGGTCTGGGCGAGCGCGATGACCCGCCGGCTCAACTCGGCCCGTGGCTGTGACAGCACCAGGGGCGTGCCCGAGTCGATCGACTGGTCGACGCGCGGGTCGTACGGGAGGTCGGCGAGCGCGCGGCGACCGAGGATGCCCTCGATGTCGTCGCGCCGGTAGCTCACCCTGGGGCGGTTGTGGTTGAGGATCACGTCGACCCGTTCGGGCTGGACCCCGAGGGCTTCGAGGAGCACGAGCACCGCCTTCGTGGCGCGAACGGACGTCATGTTGTAGCTGCTGACCACCAGCACCCGGTCGGCCAGCTCGAACGCTTCCAGCGTGCGCTCGTCGATGTGCGACGGCGTGTCGACGACGACGAACTCATGTCCCCTCGAGATCGCCCGGACGATCGCCCGGAGATGCGATGCGGTGACCATGGCGCCGAGCTCGGGGCTCAGCGCCGAGCGAAGGACGCGAACGTTCGCCGGCCCGGTGGCGAGCATCTCGTCAAGGAGCGCCGGCTCGACCTCCTCGCCGGCCGCGGCGAGATCCGCGATCGACAGGAGATGGCCCTCGGTCTGCAGCATCGCCGCGGCATCCCCGAACTGCAGATCGGTGTCGATCACCGCGGCGCGGGTGTCGACCCCCGCGGCGAGCGCCACCGCGAGGTTGGTGGCGAACATTGACGTGCCGGTCCCACCTTTGCCGGAGAACGCGACGACGAGCGTTGCTCTGCCGGGGTGTGCGCGGCGGGGACTGACGGCAGGCCGCGGATCTCCGTCCGTATCGGGGGTGTCCGCAGGCTTGCCACCGCCCGGTGGGATCTCCCCGGCGGCGATGCGGATCGCCTCGAACAACGCTGCACTCTCAGCGCCTTCCTGGATGACCGCCGCAGGCCACCGACCGACGGCGGCGGGTTCTCCTGCGGTGATGAGCAGCACACGCGTCACGGGCGACACGGTCTCGAGGTGTGCCGCGAAGTCCTCGGCGGGCGGCTCGGCAAACGTCTCGTGGAGGAGCAGCACGTCGGGCTGACGCAACCACGCCTCCTCGAGGACGGCCGCCGGTTGATGGGCGACCCCGCAGACATCGACTGCGCTGTCGTAGGGCGCGAGCTTCTCGAGATCCTCGACGACTCGCGCGACCTGGTCCGCAATCAGGACGCGGATCAAGGCCGCGCCTCGCATCCGCCATGCATCGTGCGCATGGTACGGCGAATCACAGTGATGTGGAATACCGCGCAACGCTCATGCGCACCGCGTGAGCGCGCACGCGCGCAAAAAAAAGAGGAGCCGTCCCATTGGGCGGCTCCTCTTGACTGTCCTGGTTGCTTGCGAAAGCTACTGGGCCAGGCCGTTGCTGATGTTCGAGAACACGTTGTTGACCTGCTTGCCGACGACTTGCAGGATAACGATGACGACGATGGCGATAAGGACGAGGAT
>DATLRX010000025.1:0-19068 GCA_035534435.1 Candidatus Acidiferrales bacterium | reverse complement strand
CGATGTCCTGCGACTGGATGCTCATCGACGGGTCCAGCCTCATCTTCCGCGCGTTCTACGGCGTTCCCAAGACGGTGCGGTCGCCGGACGGACGCACCGTCAACGCCGTGCGCGGTTTCTTCGAGACGCTCACACGGATGCTCGGGACGCGCGAGCCGCTGCACCTCGCAGTTGCGGGAGACGCGGACTGGCGGCCGGAATGGCGCGTGGCGCTGCTCCCCAGCTACAAGGCTCAGCGCGTTGCTGAACCGATCCCGCCGGGGCTGATCCCGCAGATGCCGATCATCGACGCGTTCCTCGCCGCAATCGGGATCGACTCGGCCGGCGTTCCCGACTATGAGGCCGAGGACGTCATCGCCACTTGGACCGCGAAAGCCGAGGGGACGGTCGAGATCGTGAGCGGTGATCGCGACCTCTTCGCGCTGATCGAAGACCCGCGCGTCGCAGTCCTGTACCCGGAGAAGGGCTCCTGGGACATCGTCGATGAGGCTGCGGTCATGCACAAGTACGCGATCCCGGGCCGCAGTTACGCCGCGTTCGCGATGCTTCGCGGCGATCCGTCCGACGGGCTTCCGGGGCTCAAAGGTGTCGGCGCCGTCGCGGCCGCGTCGATGGTGCGTGAGCACGGCAGCATCGACGCGCTGATCGCGGCGGGGCGCCTCAGCGACGCCAATCGCGACTACCTCACTCGAGCGATGCGCGTCGTCCCACCAGTGCGGGATCTTCCAGTCGAACTGCCGCGGGGGCGACGCGATCACTACCCCGTCGACCCGGACGGGCTCAACACGCTGATGGCACGCAATGGTCTGCAGGCGTCCGCATCACGGCTCGTGGACGCCCTGAACCAGCACCTTGCGGCGACCGTACGCCGACTCGAATGACACGACCACCGATCGATCGGATGCTCGGCATCGGAGCCGCCGTCGGGCTCTTGGCTCCACCGTTGCTGACCGTGGTGCTCGACCGGCTGCCCGCGGCCGATGCGCGCGCATATGTCTTCCTGTACCTCGGCATCGTCGTGTCCCTCGGATTGCTCGCGGGATTCATCCCGGCGCTGATCGCAGCGGCAATGTCGTCGGTGCTCGCCGATTACTTCTTCGTCCCGCCGATCAACAGCCTGAGCCTCGCGAACCCGAGCGACCTCGTCTATCTCGTCATCTTCTTCGCCACCGCGGGGGCTGTTGGCGGTGTGGCTGCACAGCGGCGGCACTCGTCGCTCGCGGAGCGCGCACTCACGCGAACGCTTCGCGAGGCCAACGTCGAGCTCGAGCGTTTGTACCGCGAGCAGGCCGGCGCGGCCAGGACGGCGGTCCGTCTCGCCCAGATACAGCAACAGGTTTCGGCGCTGCGTGACGCGGATCGGATCCGGCGTGAGTTGCTGCAGAACGTGAGCCACGAGTTGCGCACGCCGCTCGCGAGCATCCTGACCGGCGCGACGGTGCTGCTGGCGCGGACGGACGTCTCGCCGGCGGTGCACGACGGGCTCGCCGGGATCGTGACGCAGTCGCGGCGGCTGGACCGCCTCGTCGGGGACATGCTCGACCTCGCCCGCATCGAGGGGCACGCGCTCGAGTTGCGCCTCGAGCCGACCGACGTCGCGGCGGCCGCGGAAGCGGCGGCGGAGCGTCTACGGACGACACGCCCGGAGCGGCGGGTGAACGTCGTCATCGAGCCGGGTTGGGTCGAGGCGGTCGCCGACTGGGACCGCCTCGGTCAGGTGTTCGACAACCTCCTGGCGAATGCGGATCGCTACGCGCCGGCCGGGACGCCGATCGAGATCGACGTCGCGCCAGGGGTTCGAGGCACGGTCGTCACGAGGGTGATCGATCACGGTCCGGGTGTCCCGAATGACCTGCGTGACCGGATCTTCGAACGGTTCGTTCGCGATGAGCAGTCGAGCTCCGACGGAACGGGCCTCGGTCTCTCGATCGTCAGCGGCATCATCGAGGCGCACGCCGGACGGGTCTGGCTCGACGATCCCGAGCCCGGCGGCGGTGCCGTCCTGGCGTTCACATTACCCGCGGCGCCGGCGGAACCTGCGGAGAGTCCCGAGGCGGCGACCGTCGCGTAGCGCTCGGGCGGCGTTGTTCTCGCGTGGGTTCGGGAGCACGTGGATGTCGACGTCGGTGAGAAGCTCGATCAGCTTGCGCAGGTTGCCGCGACGTCCGCGTCCGCGTGTGACGACGATCTCGGTGGCAAGGATCTTCCGCGCGTACTGCGTGAGCGCCGTCGCCGCATCCTTCTCGTAGAGCGTGACGAAGGTGCCGTCCGCCTGGTGCGTCAGCGCCGCGTACGTGCCCAACAGCAGCATCTCCTGCTCGGACCGCTCGCGATCACGCACGGTGACCGCGGTCATCTTGCCGTCAAGCCGGGCGGCCAGGGTTGCAGTGGTCGCGATCACGTCCTCCATCCCCGTGCGGGGAGGGACGCACAGCATGACGCGTGGCTTCACCTCCCACGGCGTCTCGATGCCCCGGTCGCGCATGTATGCGACCAGGCGCCGATCGGTGTGCTCCGCCAGCAGCCGGAACGCAAGCTCGCGCAACGAGGCGAGCACCTGCGGACGAAATGCCCGGGTGCGCGCCTGCGCGGCCTCGCTCGCCGGCAGGATCTCCCCGCGCCTGAGGCGCTCGTCCAGCTGCGACGGGGTGATGTCAACAATCTCGAGCTCGGTGATCAGATCGAGCAAGGCGTCGTCGACGACGTGTTGCGGACGATCACCGAGCATCGCGCCCATGCCTTCGACTGTGCTGCGGATGTCGGTGAGGTGCAGGGTCGCGATCAGCATCATCCCGGCGCCGAGGAGCCGGGGAACGGAGTCGGTGATCGGCCGGCCCTCGGTGTCGAGTGCGGCGAGGTCGTCGAGGCAGGCAACCTCGGGGTTGCGGCGCAGGAGGGCGTCGACGTCGACGCGCGCCTGTACCGCCGGCGAGTTCGGCCCACCGAGGATCTCGAGTCCCTGCAACGCAAGCTCACAGCGCGAGCGTCCGTCCGTCTTCACTGCGGCGACCACCACATCGGTCCCGCGCTGCCGGCGCCGGCTCGCTTCGTCGAGCATCGCGATCGTCGTGCCGACGCCGCGCGCGTAGCCGAGATAGGTGCGGAGCCCCGCGCGACTCGCCGACGCGTGCAGCGCCCGCAGCAGCATCTCCGAGTCGGGCCGCTCCTGGGGCGAGCTGTGTGCGCCGGCCGGCGTCCCCGAAGGCCTCGCCACCACATGGACGCTGACGTCAGGCAGGTCCGTGATCAGCCGGTCGATGAGCCCTCGATGCAGCCGTCCGCGCACGCCCTGGTGCGCGGCCTCGCCGACGACGACGTGTTGCACGGCCAGCTCGTGCGCGACGCTGATGACGGATTCGGTGACCGTCCCGGCACGCTCGAGGAAGCCGCACTGCAGCAGCTCCGCGAGCTCTCGTGACTTCGTCCGTCCACGTTCGGTCGCTTCGTCGTGGTGATCGAGCACCACGAGCACGGTGCAGAAGCCGCCGAATCGACGGGCCAGACGGCTTGCGCGCCGGATCAGCGGGCCGCTGCTCTCGCGTCCGCTGACTGCAACGAGCACATCCTGCGGTGCGGGGCGGATGGCACCGCGCGCTCGTCCCACGGTCTGCGCCACCAGGCGGAGCGCGATCTCGCGCAGCGCCGCGAGGTTGCCGGGGCGGAAGAAGTTGGTCAGGGCGGTGTCGATCTTCTCGGGTGCGTAGATGTTGCCGTGACGCATACGCTTGCGCAGAGCCTCGGGCGAGATGTCGATGAACTGGATCTCGTCAGCATTGTCAAGAACCTGATCGGGCAGCGTCTCCCGCACCGGGATGCCGGTGATGAGCTCGGCGAGATCCTTCACTGACTCGAGGTGTTGCACGTTGACGGTGGTCACGACGTCGATCCCCGCGTCGAGGATCTCCTCGACGTCCTGGTACCGCTTCGCGTGGCGGACGCCCGGAACGTTGGTGTGCGCGATCTCGTCGACGAGCACCACCTGGGGATGCCTCGCGAGGATCCCGTCGAGATCCATCTCCTCCATGAGCTTGCCGTGGTACTCGATGTGGAGGCGGGGGACCACCTCGAGGCTGCCGACCGCCTGCTCGGTGAGCTTGCGGCCGTGCGTCTCGATGTAGCCTGCGACGACGTCCTCACCCTGCGAGCGCCGGTCGTGTGCCTCGCGCAGCATGGCGAACGTCTTGCCGCTGCCCGGCGTCGCGCCGAGGAACACACGGAGGTGGCCCCGCGCAACGCTGGTCGCCGGAACCGGCGCCGCGCCGGTGGCGATCGTGTCGCCCATGCGACTAATGATGATCGCCTCGAGCGTCCGGCGAACGTGTCATCCCGCGAGGCTGGACTGCTGCGCGTTCAGTGCGAGGTTGAGCTGGAGCACGTTGACCACCGGTTCCCCGAAGACCCAGAGGATCCGGCCCTGCACCTGGGACTCGACGAGCGCCCGCACCTTGGTGGCGTCGAGCCCGCGGGCGTTCGCCACCATGTTCACCTGCGCCAGTGCGGCCGCCTCCGTGATATCCGGATCGAACCCCGTGAAGTCCGATGTGACGAGATCGATCGGTATCGGCGCCGCCACGCCGGCCCGCTCGTAGGCGGCAACGGCGGCCCTGGTGGTCTCGAGCAGGATCGGGTTGGATGGACCCAGGTTGCTCCCGACCGAGTTCGCCGCGTTGCACGGCTGCAGCGAAGCGGTGTTCGCGTTGACCGTGTAGGAGAGACGTCCCTGGAAGTACTTCGTGTCAATGGTGATGCGGAGGCTGCCGTCGGACGCGACCTTCTCCTGTGGGCAACTCTGCCCGATCATCGTCGAACCGACGACCTTGCCGTCGACCGAGACGAGACTGCCGTTGGCGTTGCTGTTGAAAGCAACCTGCGAGATCCCGGTGACGACGAACGTGTAGACGATCACCATTGCCGCGAGGGCAATCGTGAGGCGGAGGCTGATGAGCAGCTCCTTGGGCCATGTGCGTGGGTTCATGACGTCTAGACCAGGTGGAGCGCGTTGATGATGACGTCGATGAGCTTGATGCCGATGAACGGAGCGACCACCCCGCCGACACCGTAGATGAGGAGGTTGCGGCGCAGCAGCGAGCTGGCGCCGACCGCGCGGAAGCGCACGCCGCGCAGCGCCAGCGGCACGAGCGCGATGATGATCAGGGCGTTGAAGATGACGGCGCTGAGAATCGCGCTGTGCGCCGATTGCAGGTGCATGATGTTGAGCACGGCGAGCGGTTTGAGTGCCACGTACGCCGTGAACATCGCCGGGATGATCGCGAAGTACTTGGCCACGTCGTTGGCGATGCTGAACGTGGTGAGCGCTCCGCGTGTGATGAGCATCTGCTTGCCCGTCTCGACGATCTCGATCAACTTGGTCGGGTCGCTGTCGAGGTCGACGAGGTTGCCGGCCTCCTTGGCCGCCTGCGTTCCACTGTTCATGGCGACGCCGACGTCTGCCTGAGCAAGCGCGGGCGCGTCGTTGGTGCCGTCCCCGGTCATGGCGACGAGCTTCCCGCCGGCCTGCTCCTGACGGATGAGGTCCAGCTTGTTCTCCGGCGTCGCCTCGGCGAGGAAGTCGTCGACACCCGCTTCGGCTGCGATGGCAGCGGCGGTGAGCGGGTTGTCCCCGGTGATCATCACCGTCCGCAGCCCCATCCTGCGCAACTCTGCGAACCGTTCCGCAATCCCCGGCTTGACGATGTCCTTCAGGTGGATCGTGCCGAGGATGACGTGGTTCTGCGCGACCAGCAGGGGCGTGCCTCCGCTGCGGGCGATGACCTCGACCTGCTCGGCCACACCCTTCGGCACGACGTTCTCGCCTGGTTTGCCCTGTCCACACCACTTCGCGACGGCGTCGCCTGCACCCTTGCGGATGCCGTCCGTGGTGCTGTCGACACCACTCATGCGCGTTTCCGCCGTGAATGGCACGAAGGTCCAGGCCGCGTCTCCCTCATCCTCGGGTGCGCCGAACCGCTTCGCCAGGGCCACGATGGAGCGCCCCTCGGGAGTTTCATCGGCGCGGCTGGCGAGGTCGGCGGCGCGCACCAGCTCTTCCATCGCCACACCCGGTGCCGGGAGGAACTCGGTCGCCTGACGATTCCCGAGTGTGATGGTTCCCGTCTTGTCGAGCAGCAGGGTGTCGACGTCGCCGGCTGCTTCCACGGCGCGGCCGGACATGGCGAGGACGTTCTTCTGGAGCAGGCGATCGATCCCTGCGATGCCGATTGCGCTGAGCAGCCCTCCGATCGTCGTCGGTATCAGGCAGACGAGCAACGCGACCAGCACGGTGACCTCGATGGATGCGCCAGAGAAGACGGCATACGGCTGCAGCGTCACCACTGCGATGAGGAAGATGAGCGTGAGGCTCGCGAGCAGGATGTTGAGCGCGATCTCATTCGGTGTCTTCTGCCGCGAGGCGCTCTCGACCAGCGAGATCATGCGGTCGAGAAAGGTCTCACCAGGGTTCTGGGTGATCTCGATGACGATGCGGTCACTCAGCACGCGCGTGCCTCCCGTGACGGCGCTTCGATCTCCGCCGGCCTCGCGGATGACCGGCGCGGACTCGCCGGTGATCGCCGACTCGTCGACGCTCGCGATACCCTCGATGATCGTCCCATCACTCGGGATGACGTCGCCCGCCTCGCAGACGACGATGTCGCCCTTGCGCAGATCCGGAGCTGGAACCGGGACCTCCTTGCCGCCGAGACCGCCCTGCATCTTGCGAGCGATCGTCTCGGTGCGCGTGCGGCGAAGCGCCTGCGCCTGCGCCTTACCGCGACCCTCGGCGATCGCCTCGGCGAAATTCGCGAAGAGCACGGTGAACCAGAGCCAGAGCGCGATTTGTCCGACAAAGCTTGTGTCGCCGGCGTTCCCGAAGATGTCGGCGATGAACACGTAGGTGGTCATCAACGCGCCGATCTCGACGACGAACATCACGGGATTCCGCACCATGACGCGCGGGTCGAGCTTGACGAAGCTCTGGCCGATTGCGGGGAAGAGCA
The DNA here is from genome assembly GCA_035534435.1 of Candidatus Acidiferrales bacterium. Classification (GTDB taxonomy): domain Bacteria; phylum Chloroflexota; class Dormibacteria; order Aeolococcales; family Aeolococcaceae; genus Palsa-851. The sequence goes on along the minus strand of DATLRX010000025.1, from coordinate 12,073 downwards.
ACTCCGGGTCGGTGACGCTGCTGCGCCGGCGGCGGGGATGGTGAGCGGCTGCGAGGGCCATGTCAATGCACCGCGATGAGCTTGAAGTGCTCGAGGATCGGCCCGAGCGAGACAGCGGGGAAGAAGGTCAGCGCGGCGACGACAAGGACGGTTCCGACGAGGAGCGCCACGAAGAGCGGTCCATCGGTGGGGAACGTCCCCGCGCTCGCCGGAACGATCTTCTTCTTGACGAGGTTTCCGGCCATCGCCATCACCGGGATGATGAAGAGGAACCGTCCCGTCCACATCGCGCCGGACAGCATCAGGTTGTAGTACGTCGTGTTGCCGGTCAAGCCGGCGAACGCGCTGCCGTTGTTGCCGGTCGTCGACGCGAAGGCGTAGAGGATCTCGGTGAGCTGGTGAGGCGTCCCCTGCGTGGCGATCGGCCCTGCCTGCCCTCCCGCGGTGAGCACCGCGATCGCCGAGAAGCCGAGGATCGATGCGGGAAGGACGAGGATGGCGATTGCCGCGTATTTGACATCGCGTGCCTCGATCTTCTTTCCCACGTACTCCGGCGTTCGTCCGACCATCAGCCCTGCGATGAACACCGCGACGATCGCGAACACGACCATGCCGTAGAGGCCGGAGCCGACGCCTCCGGGGGTGATCTCACCGAGCTTGATGAGGACCAGAGGGATCAGCCCGCCGATGGCGGTCCAGCTGTCGTGCGAGGAGTCAACCGACCCCGTGCTCGTGCCCGTGGTGGCGGTGCCGAACTGCGCCGTCTGGATGGGGCCGAACCGAACTTCCTTGCCCTCCATGTTCCCGCCGGCGGACTGCGCGGATGCGACCTGGGTCGCGCCCGTGGAGACGAGCGCGGGATTCCCCTGCTGCTCCTGCCAGGCGGCGACGCCGAATCCGCCGATGAGGATGATGCCCATGACCGCGCCGAGCGCGATTCCCTGCTTCACGTTCCCCACCCACTTGCCGAACGTGATCACCAGGCCGAATGGGATGAGCAGCACCGTGAAGATCTCGAGCGCGTTGGTGAATCCGTTGGGGTTCTCGAACGGATGGGCACTGTTCGCGTTGAAGAAACCGCCACCGTTCGTGCCGAGGTCCTTGATCGCCTCCTGGGTGGCGACCGGTCCTTGCGCGATCGTCTGCAGCCCGTTGGTGAGCGTGTGCACGACGGAGTAGCCACTGAAGTTCTGGATGGCGCCGTTCGCCACCAGGATGAGTGCGACGAGGACGCTGATCGGCAGGAGCACGTACAGCGTGCCCCGCACGGTGTCGACCCAGAAGTTCCCCAGCGTGGTCATTGTCCGGCGGGCGATCGAGCGGATGACCACGATGGCGATGGCCATGCCCATCGCCGCACTCAGGAAGTTGTGCAGCACGAGAGCGACCATCTGGGAGAAGTAGCTCATCGTCGTCTCACCGGTGTAGTTCTGCCAGTTGGTGTTCGTTGCGAAGCTGATCGCGGTGTTGAACGCCAGTGGTGACGGAACGCCGGGGAGGTTCTGCGGGTTCAGCGGCAGATGGTCCTGGAACCTGAGGATGAGATACGTGAACACGACGCTCACGAACGTCACGGCGAGGATGGAAACGAGATACGCGATCCAGCCCTGCTCGTGCTCCTCATCGACGCCGATGATTCGATACGTGAAGCGCTCGACCGGACGGAGCAGGGGGCTGAGCCAGACGCGCTCGCCCTTGTAGACCTTGAGCATGTAACCGCCGAGGAACCAGGCGCCCACGGCAACCGCGGCGTACGTGATGACGGCGGCGATGATGTCGATGGCCATTTAGAAGCGCTCCGGGGCGACCAGGGCGACGAGCAGGTAGACCGCCGCGATCAGCGCGATGACCGCGGCGACGATGTAGCCGGTGAGATCCCCCATGTCAGATCCTCCGGAGTCCGTCGATCATCAGGATGCCCGCGACGAGCATCCCGGCGAAACAGAGCAGGACGAGCAATTCGAGTGGCATCTGTGCTCTCAGTATCCGGCGGCCACCGTCAACGAAACGTCAACGCCGCAACGTCCGGCACGGCTCGGAGCTGGGCGGCATTGCATCGCCGCAGAGTTCCATGACAACCGTGCGACTCGACAGAGCCGAACGTCACAAAATCCGCTCGCGCGTGGTCCCTCTGCTGACCCTCAGCGACGCTGCGATGTTGAACCATGCCTTGAATCTAGGCGGCCCACCATCAACGTCGGGTCAATGATTCAGTGTGCCACCGCCGCTGCCGCTTCGAGTCCGAGAGCCGCACCCGCCTGGTCGGCCAGGGTGACCGCGGCGACGAGTTGCTCGCGTGTCACCGGCGAGCCGGGGACTGCAGCGAGCACGTAGCGACCGAGCCGGCGACGCTGATGCTCGACAACGAGCGTCACTTCCTTGCCGGGCAGCCCGAGCGTCCGGAACCCCCACCAGAACCGTCCCCAGCTCACGTCACCGTTGCGCTCGATCGTCGGCGTCGGACCGTCCGGGAATGAGCGCTCGAAACGGCAGCTGCGCAAGCCGAGCAGCCCCGTGAGCTCGTCGCCGACGGCGGCAACGACCTCGAACGCGCCGGCTCCGGAGGCCATCAACTCCGCGATCGCCTGGATGCGTGCGAGCTCCCCGGTGGTCTGCACGACCATCTCCTTGTTGGTCCGGTTTCGCGCCGACAGCTGACCGACGATGAGCCCGCACACGAGCATGAGGATCGCGGTCTCGATCTCCTGCGCGCTCGAGATGGACAGCGAGCCGTACGGCTTCGTGAAGAAGAAGTCGAACGACAGCGCGGCCGACGCCGCTGCGACGACTCCGCCGAGGCGCGTGCTCAGCGCTGCGATCAGCGATACCGCGGCCGCCAGACCGAGCGCCGCTGTTGCCGGTGAGACGTTGCTCCGGAACGGCACCAGGGCCGCACCGACCGCGATGGGAACGACGATGGCCGCAACCACCTCCATCAACGCGCGCAGCCCCGTTGAGCGGAGGGGAGCGTCGGCGGTGTTGCCCGGATGCCCGCCGCCGTCGGCCGGCGAGTCGGCGGCGTTGATCGCGCGCAGGTGGTTTTCGCTCATGACTTATCCGGGGATCCTCGCCAGTCTACTCATGTTCAGTGGCGCCGCCGTGTCATCGCGGAGGACCAAAACGGTATCCGTGGCGCCCTACGGTGACGACGACTTCGGGACGCGCCGGGTCGTCCTCGAGCTTGGCGCGCAACCGTTGCACGAAGGTGCGCAGGTAGTTGCGCTCGTCGGCGTACTGCGGCCCCCAGACCCGTTGGAGCAGCGTTCGATGATCGAGTGTGATGCCGGCGTTGCGCGCCAGTTCTGCAAGCAGGAGCCATTCGGTCGGCGAGAGCCGGACCTCCATGCCGTTGCGGAGCACAGTCCGCGCGCCGAGATCGACTCGGATGCCGCCGAGGGCGACGATCCCCGGCGCTCCGAACGGTGGGCGGACGCGGCGAAGCACGGCGCGCACTCGCGCCAGCAGCTCTTCGGCGCCGAACGGCTTGGCGAGATAGTCGTCAGCGCCGAGGTCGAGCGCGCGGACCTTGTCGGTCTCCTCGCCTCGCGCACTGATCACGATGACGGCCGGCCCGCGGCGATCCCCCATCTGGGCGAGGATCTGCCAGCCGTCGACGAAGGGCAGTCCGATGTCGAGGAGCACGATGTCGATACCCTCGGCGTTCCGGAGCATCTGTGACGCGGTGATGCCGTGCGCCGCGATCGACGTGGCATAGCCGGCCGAGTCGAGCGCCCCGACAACCACCTCCCGCAGCGGCGCGTCGTCCTCGACGACGAGGATGTGGGCCGGCGCTTCCTCGTTCAACACGCCGCCGGGCCGGCCGGCGGATTCCCGGCAACGACGGTGATGGTCTCCTTCGCGGTGGCCGGCGGGTTGAACGCCTGGTGAGACGGGCTGACGAGCTCGACCTCGACCACGTGGCGTCCCGGGCTCAGATCCTGCGGGATCTGCCACACGTCTACCGTGGGCGCCGCAGCACCGTCGATGATGATCGCGAGGTAGTGCTGGGAGTCCGTCGCGGGAACGGCCCCGCCTGTCGCGGGAACACCGCAGACGGTGAGCGTGAACGGCGAGCCGACTTCAGCTCCGGGGGCGGGCGACACGATCCGCACGGCGTAGGGTGCGGGCACGAGCAGCGCGGGGCTGAGGATCCAGCTTGCGACGAGTCCGCCGATGCCACACAGCGCAGCGACCGCTCCGGCGATCCGGATCAGACCCCGGCGCATTGCGAAGACCGCCAGCCCTCCGCCGAAGATCAGCAGTGCCAGGGCCCATTGCAGCGGCAGCGGCAGGTTGCCGAGGATGTGCGCGATCACATGCGGAGCGGATCAGGCCGGCGCGACGGTGAAATAGATCGTCGGTGTCACGTCGCGCGGGCTGAAGGGAAAGTGGTCCTGGGCAACGAACTCCGCATACATCGAGTACTCGACTCCGGGGTGCACGGTGATCTCCTGCTGCAGCGTGTAGCTCATATAGATGAGCTGATTGTTCAGATAGAGGTGCACGTGGCCTTTGGTGGGCGTGATGTTGCCCGTCACTGCCGGCGTGACCTCGCCGCCCGTCACCGACACCCGAACGAGCACCGACGTGCCGTGCACGGTCGATCCGTTCACCGGTGAGAGGAGCGTGATCTTCACGGGACTGGATGGCCGGTGACCGAGGCCCCCGACGGGTGTCGGGTACGGCGTCGGGGCAGGGGTCCCGGAGCCTGCGTCCGCGGCCAACGATCCGCAGGCGGTGATGGCCACGAGCACGGTGGTGAGGAGGGCAAGCAATGAGCGTGGCATGAGTTCAGATCCCTGCCCCCGCCATTATGGGTGCGGGCAGGTAACCCGAAGTGTGCGGGGCCGGTGCTAGCGGAGGCGGTAGGTCGCCGGCCGGTCGTCGGTGACGGACACCTTGGGGGCGTTGCGCTCGAGGATCCGCCGGACCTGCTGCGGGGTGTAGCTGCCGCCGAGACGCTTGCGGATTGCCGCGACCGCGAGCGGCCGTGTGGAGCTCTTGAGCACCGCGAGCACCTTGTCGTCAGGTGTGCCGCGTTCGGCTACGCGCTTGCCGTTGGAGGCGGTCGGGGTCACGACGTGCTTCCCGTTGGTGGCGGGCTCACGCACCGGTGCGACTGCCGGCTCTTCCGCAACGGCGGGCTCCGACGCTTCGTGGGTTCCGTGCTGCTCGTGCGGGCGCGGGGACGGGAGATCGATACGCCCGGGGCGTGATGAGCCTTCACCGTGGAGGCGCGCCCACATCGCGGGGAGATCGTCGAGGACCTGGCGCACGAACGCCGCAGATCCGCTGACCTCGATCTCGCGATCGCCGTCGCGCAGCTTGAGGGAGTGGATCATCGGCGCCGCGGGCACCTCCACTCGTGGTGCGGGGCGGAACGGCGGGCGGTTGTCAGGCTGGAACGATGGCCGGGCCCCCGAGAAGTTCTGGCGTGGGCCCGCGAACTGGGGCCGGTCCGAGGAAGGGCGTCCTTGATACGGTCGGTCGTCAGGCATTGGTCTCCTGGTCGATGGTTGCGTCGTCGTGCTTGTTCCCGCGATGCGCGGTGGGCTCCGCAGCCACCGGGGTGCCGACGACGTCGGCCGCGGGCTCCGGCTCGGGATCCGACGCGTGCGTGACGTCGATCTCGGTCCCCTGGCTCACGTTGATCCCGTGATCGTCGTCAGGAAGTGTGATCTGCGGAAGGTCGTCGTCTTCAGGAGGCGGCCCGAAAAGACGCTCCTGGAGCTTCGTCCGGAGTGGCGACTGAACGAGCGCGAAGATCCCGCCGACCACCGCAGCCCCGATCAAGAGGTTGCGAAGCTTGTGGGTCTTCTTCTTCGGACGGATGGCGCCGGTGAGCTTCCCGGAAGCATCGGCGGCGCGCTCGAATGCGTGACCGATGCCTTCGGCACCAAGCTTCACCGTGGGGCGCGCGGCGTTTCCCGCCTCGCGCGCAAGTGAGACCGCGTGCTCTGCGAGCTCGCTGATTGTTTCGGCCGCGCGGTTGCGCGCCTCAGCGATGTCGTCGAGGGTGGCGGCTCTGGAACGTCGACTGCGCATGCTGCAGAACCTCCTTGTTCTCAAACCAAATTTGGCGGAACTATCGATTCTACGTTGGTTGCGCTGTTCTACGCTCCCGGCGCCTATCGCGCGACGATCACGCTGCGGTTGAGAGCGGGCTCTGGGTGGAGCGGGCAGTCGCGGCAGTCGCTTCGCGAGCGAGGCCTGTATCAAGTGGCGCGTCGATGAACCAGCGCATCCGCGCGGCGGCAACGGGCCCGATGATCCTCGCAAGCTCGGCCTCCGGCGCCGTGTAGATGGCCCGCAGCGATGGAAACGAGCGGACCAGTCTCACGAACGCCGCCGGCTCGAGCCCGTCCACCGCCGCCAGGTGCCGCACTCGCTGACGCGCGAGGGACCCGGCCTCATCGGGATCAAGAGGGAGCTGGAGCTCGATGGTGCGGATTGGCATGTGGCGAATGATAGCGAACAGATGTTCGACTTGTCAAATCGTCGGGGGCATGCGTACGCTTGTCCGCGATGCCCCTCTACGAATACCGCTGCAACGACTGCTCCGCCGTCTACGAGCTGCTCCGTCCGATGGCCGACCGTGAGGTCGCGGCAGTCTGTCCGAGCTGCGAGAGCCGCGCGAGCATGCCGCTGATCAGCCGGGTCGCCGTCCACGCCGGGACCGGAACGTCCGAGGCCCCGTCGGCCGGCGGTGGTGGTGGCGGTGGCTGCTGCGGCGGCAGCTGCGGCTGCGGCGCCAACGAGACCAACTGAGCGCCGGGTCAGCCCACTCCCACCGCGGGGTCGCGCGAGCTCGCGGACCCGGTCAGATCCATCTCGGTCTGCATGACTGACGCGAGGAACACGCGCCGGTGCGCCGCGTGGGGTCCGTGCTCGCGAATCGCCGCGCGATGTTCGAGCGCGCCGTAGCCCTTGTTGCTCGCCCAGTTGTAGTACGGCGCATCCTCGTGCATCCGGCGCATCAGGGCATCGCGGTGCACCTTGGCGATGATCGACGCCGCCGATACGGCAGGCACCTTGCGGTCGGCAGCCACGAGCGAGTGCACCGGGCGCGAGACGGGAATGCGCAGGTTCCCGTCGCAGCAATACCCGTCGGCGTCGATCGCTTCGATCAGCCGGCAGAAGATGTCGACGTTCGCCCACCCCAGTCCACGCGCATTGATCTCATCGACGCTCACCTCCGCGACCGCCCAGGCGACGGCCTTCACGCGCAGGACGGCATCGACCTCCTCCCGCTGGCGAGCGCTCAGCAGCTTGCTGTCGCGGAGCAGCGGGTGACGAAAGCGCTGGGGGAGGATCACCGCCGCGGCGACGAGCGGACCGGCGTAGGCGCCGCGTCCCACCTCGTCCATCCCGCACAGCCGGAAGGCGCGCCAGTCGGTGACCGCGAAGGTGGTTCGGATGTAGTCGGGAACGTGAAACCGCGGCATCGCCTCGTGAGAGTGTAGTCGCCGGGTTTGCTACGGTGACGGGGCCGTGTCCACCACCGGGAGGCCGATTTCGTGAACGACGTGATCTGGACTGACGTCGCGCCGCGCGATGGGCTCCAGAGCATCGCGGACTCGATCTCGACGAACGCCAAGGTCCGGCTGGTGCGGGGCCTGCTCGACGCCGGCGTCCCTCGCGTCGAGGCGACGTCCTTCGTCTCACCACGCTGGGTGCCGCAACTCGCCGACGCCGCGGCGGTGCTGGCGGCGTTCGAGAGCGACATTGCGCGCTTGCGCGTGCTGGTGCCGAATCTTCGTGGCCTCGAGCTTGCGCTGGCGCACGGGATGCGCAACGTGCTCGTCACCATCGCCGCCACCGATACATTCAACCGCCGCAACGTCAATCGCAGCGTCGACGAATCGCTCGTCGAGATATCGCACATCGTCGAGCTCGCGTCCGAGCGCGACTGCGCGGTCGACGTCGCGATCTCCGTGAGCTTCGGGTGTCCGTTCGAGGGTGAGGTTGCGCCCGAACGTGTGGTCGCGCTGTGCGCGGATCTCGCAGCGCGCGGCGTCGCCGAGATCGGCGTCGCTGACACGATCGGAGTCGCAACGCCGGTCGACGTCACGCGCATGTGCGCACGGGTGGCGGACGCCGTGCAACTCGAGCAAGTTTCGTTGCACGTCCACGACACGCGCGGCCTCGGGGTTGCGAACATCGTTGCGGCGTACGACTCCGGGATCCGCAGGTTCGACGGTTCCGTGGGCGGCGTCGGCGGTTGCCCGTTTGCGCCTCGCGCCACGGGCAACGTGTGCAGCGAGGATGCGCTGCAGGCTCTCCACGCAATGGGTGCCGAGACCGGCATCGACCTTGCGGCGATGTGCGCTGTCGCCGACGTGCTGGCGTCGGATCTCCGAAGGGACCTGCCCGGCAAGCTCTACCGCGCAGGGATCTGGAGCCGCGAGCCGCGGGACGTCACCATGGAGACAGGCGTTGGCTGATCACGAGACCGTCGTCGACCGGCTCGAACGAGCGCGTGCCGGCGGCCCGCAGCGGCACCGAACCAAGGTGGCCGAGCAGGGGAAGTTGATGCCCCGCGAACGGATCAAGCGGCTCTTCGATCCGGACACGTCATTCGTCGAGGACGGCCTGCTGGCCGGCACGAACGACCCCGAGCTCGCGGCGGACGGTGTCGTCACGGGGATCGGTGTGATGCACGGCCGGAGCTGCGCGGTGATGGCCAACGATCCCACGGTCAAAGCGGGGTCGTGGGGACCGCGGACGGTCGAGAAGATCGTGCGCATCCAGGAGACGGCAGAACGGTTGCAGATACCGCTGGTCTACCTCGTCGACTCGGCCGGCGCGCGCATCACCGACCAGGTCGCGATGTTCCCGGGCCGCCGGCACGCGGGGCACATCTTCCATATGCAGGTACGTCTTTCCGGCCAGGTGCCACAGGTGTGCGTGCTCTTCGGCCCGAGCGCCGCGGGTGGTGCGTACATCCCCGCGTTCTGCGACGTCGTGATCATGGTCGAGGGCAACGCGTCGATGTATCTCGGCTCACCGCGCATGGCGGAAGTCGTGGTCGGCGAGGTGGTCACGCTCGAGGAGATGGGCGGCGCACGCATGCACTGCTCGGTCAGCGGGTGCGGCGATGTTCTCGTCGATGACGAGGAAGCGGGGATCACCGCTGCACGTCGGTACCTGAGCTATCTCCCGCAGAACTGGCACGATGCGCCGCCGGTCTCGAAAGCGGGCGAGGTCGCGCCCGGATGCGAGGACATCACGAACGTGATCCCCGCCGAGCCATCCAAGGGATACGACGTGATGGCGATCATTCGCGGTCTCGTCGATGCCGACTCGTTCTTCGAGATCAAGCGTCTCTTCGCGCGCGAGATCGTGTGTGGCTTTGCTCGGATCGACGGGCATGCCGTGGGCGTCCTCGCGTCGCAACCGCGCTTCAAGGGTGGCGTCCTCTTCGTGGACTCGGCGGACAAGGCGACACGATTCATCACATGCTGCGACGCATTCAACGTGCCGCTGCTCTTTCTCGCCGACGTTCCCGGCTTCATGATCGGCACGGCAGTCGAGCGCCAGGGGATCATCCGCCACGGCGCGAAGATGATCTCCGCGCTCGCGCAGGCGCAGGTCCCGCGAATCTCCGTGGTGCTGCGCAAGGCGTACGGTGCGGGTCTCTACGCGATGAGCGGACCGGCGTTCGAGCCCGACTGCACGCTGGCACTGCCCACCGCGCAGATCGCGGTGATGGGGCCGGAAGCCGCGATCAACGCCGTCTATTACAACAAGATCCAGGACGTCGCGGAGGGTGAGCGCGAGACCTACGTCACCGCGCTCCAGGACGAGTATCGCGACGACATCGACATCTTCCGGCTGGCGTCGGAGCTCATCGTCGATGCGGTCGTTCCTCCGCAGGAGCTGCGCGCGGAACTGAGACGCCGTTTTGCCGCCTACCGCACGCGGCGCCGCGCCGACGTCGCCCGCCATCATCCAGTCCCGCCGGTCTGAGCGGACCGGGCGCACGGAACGGTGATCAACTCCGGCCTTGACGGATGGCTGACCAGCATCGGCTACCTGGCGGTGGCGCTCTTTGTGACTGTGGAGAGCCTTGGCGTTCCGCTGCCCGGCGAGACGATGCTCATCACCGCTGCGGCATTTGCGGCGGCAACCAACCGACTCTCGATCGTCGGTGTCATCGTCGCGGCCATCGTCGGAGCGGTCGTCGGTGACAACATCGGCTTCGGCATCGGCTGGTTCGGCGGCTACCGACTGCTCCGCCGGTTTGGAAAGTACGTGCGTCTCGACGAGCCGAAGCTGAAGGTGGGCCGGTACGTCTTCATGCGTCACGGAGCGAAGGTCGTGTTCTTCGGCCGGTTCGTCTCCGTGCTGCGCACCTATGCCGCGTTCCTCGCCGGGACGAACCGGATGCACTGGACGAAGTTCGTGATCGCCAACGCACTCGGAGGGATCGTCTGGGCGACGTTCTACGGCGTTGCGGCGTTCGAGCTCAGCAGCGCGATCACGAAGCTGAGCACCCCGGTGGAGATCGGGTTCGGCGCGCTCGCCGTCATCGTGATCATCGCCGCGGCGATCTTCGTGCGGATCAACATCAAGCGTCTCGAGGCTGTCGCCGAGGCGGCGCTGCCCGGACCGCTCGAGGGATTCTCGAGCTGACGAACCACCCCACTAGAAGCTGGGGTTGACCACCGAGCTGCCGGTTGCGCCGCCGGCCGCGGGGGCGGAGATCAGCTCCGCCCGCCAGACCAGGCGGTTGTAGTCCTGCCACCATGGATCGCACGTGATCATGGTCAGCTCGTGGCCGGGCGTCGGACCGAGCTGAGTGACCTTGTTCGGGGGAAGGTCCCACCGCTCGGTCACCCGATAGACGAAGGTCTCGCAGCTCCGGCTCTGGATCGTGATCGTGTCGCCGACGTTGAGCTGGTTGATGTACTGGAAGTCCGGCTCGCGGTGGAACGCGATGATCACGTTGCCCTGCTGGCCGGGGTTCGGGGTGGTCTGGTAGTGGACCATCGAGCGCGAGTTGAGCAGCGTCCACGTCCCATTCCCCGCGACGGCCGCGTAGTGGTACGCGGCAGGCGCTCCGAAGGTGACGAGCGCGTAGTCGGTGGCCGAGCTCGACCCGCAACTGAGCTTCTTCGGGGCGTCCGAGCTCGTCCCCGTCACGGGCGGCTTTGCGCCACCGTGCCAGCCGCTGAGCGCGCTCGAGTCCGCCTGGCCGCGCTGGAGGACGCCGATGATCGGTCCGGCGATGATCGCGCCACCGGCGATGATGGCCACGATCCCGACCGCGAGCAGGACCGTCCAGAGCCTGGGCCGGCGAAGCCTGCGAGGGCGCGGAGGAAGGTCGGCAGCGAGGTCGGAAGCCATACGTCACAGAATACCGACCATTCCCGGCCGCCGTCGTCACGTACGAGCGACGGCCGTCGGTGTGACGGTCTTACCGGTTGCGCGGGTTCCGCGGCCGTTTGCGGCCGTAGGCGACGCCCTCGGCGACCGGATCGAAGGCCGCCCCCGGCCCAGTGGCCGGGGTGATGCCTTCGCCTTGCACAAACACCTTGCGCGAGCCGACGTCGATGAGGTACGCAAGCGACTGACCACCCGACTGGTCGGGGATCATCGAGACATCAGCGACGGTGCCGGTTCGCCGGCTGCCGCCATAGGGAAAGCTGACCCTCGTCCCGACCGCGATCGGGCCGCCGCCTTCACCCTCTCGGGTCATCTAGGAGCGGCGCGGAAGCAGTCGCTGCAATAGACGGGCTTGTCGCCTCGAGGCTGGAAGGGAACGCGCGCGACGCCGCCGCACCCTGCACAGGGAACCTCATACATCTGGCGCGGGCCGTTGCTGCGGTATCCGCCGCCGCCGCCGCCGCCGCTACCACCGAATCCGCCGCCACCGCCACCACCGCCGCCGCTCTGGCGACGTGCTGCGCGGCAGCTGGGGCATCGGGAGGGGGGGTTTGTGAGGCCACGAGAAGCAAAGAAGTCCTGCTCGCCCTCAGTCCAAATAAAGTCGACGCCGCAATCGCGGCAACGTAGGGTCTGGTCTACCGACACGCGCCTTGTTCCTCCGTCCGGCGCGTATTGATAACGG
>DATLRX010000024.1:0-11599 GCA_035534435.1 Candidatus Acidiferrales bacterium | reverse complement strand
CAGGGCGTCGTGCGAGACGACGATCCACTCGGGATGACGTTCTGCGCTCGCTTTGAGCGCGGCTGTGAGCACCCCCACGGTCCAGGCGACCTGGACGACCCGAGACGTCATCGTGCGCGGCGGGGTGAGCCCAAGCTGCGAAAGCCAGATGCGCCCAACTGCGGCATTGTCGAGTGGATCCGGATCGATACCGAGTGCCATCCAACTCGACACGATGTTGAGGGGGTTGCGCCGCTGGACGATCACGCGCGGCGAGTACCGTCGCGTAATCCACTCCAGCGAGAAGCCGCAGTTCGCCGACTTGACGATGACATGCGGTTGGCGTTGGGGCAGCGTCACAGCGACGGCGTGAGCCAGGACCGCCACGCCGTGGTCGCGAAAGGTCGCAGGCGAGTGGGAGAGTCCCCTGCCAAGCCGCCGCGCCGACTGCAAGCTGCTCCACGGCCAGCCCCCGGCGAATGCGAGATCCCACACCATCGAATACCAGGAGGACGACTCGCCGGGATCGAGTGCGGGATAGTCCCCCAGCCTGTTGCGGACGACTGTGCCAAGAATGTCCGTATAGGGGCTGTCAGGCTCGTAGACATTGTGAATGCCCGGAGATTGGCCAAGGACGTTGGCCACCCAGGTGGAACCGCAACGGTGCGTGCCAGCGATGAGGATCCGCATAATGGATTTCATGCTAGACGAGAGGGATTGCCCCTCGGGTACGTCTCAGCGACATCTCATGGCGCCGGGGTGACGCGCCTGAGAATATGGAGGCAAGGGGGCTCTCCGAAAGCGCGCACGGCATAGGCGCGCGGGCGAGCGGTCAATGTGCGAACCAAGAGCAGGTGCAGATGACGAGGTATGACGCGGCGACCAGCACGACGCGCCGCCACGTGACGCACGTCCTCGCTGCCGCGATCGTGTTCGCTGCGTGTCTCGGGGTCGCGTGCGGGACTCCGACGCCGCCCGTCCGCACCCCATCGGCGAACCCGACTCCCGTCACGCACACGTTCGACGTCACCGCGTACGGCGCTCGAGGAAACGACCAGAACGACAACACCACCGCCTTCGGGGATGCGATCCAGGCCGCTGAGAGCGCGGGGGGCGGCATTGTATACGTTCCGGCCGGCAAGTACGTCTTCTCTGCGTCCAAGACCGGCACCGGCGGGTCCATCGTGATCGCTGGAACAGCACCCATCACATTGCAGGGGGCGGGCCGTGATCAGACGTGGTTGATCGAGGCGAAGGCAAACAAGGGTCTGCTCGGGGTCCACGTCGACCACACCGTCGTCGAGGATCTGACTCTCGACACTCAGACCAACGACGGCGGCGCGGCGTTGTTCGTGCAGGCGAACAACACCAGCCTGCTGAACACCAGCGTGCTCGGGGGGCCGAACCATTTCGCCATCTACTACGCCGGCCCCAAGGGCGCGAAGCCTTCGGCGCCGCTCTACAACACGGGAAACATCGTCGACAATCTGATTCTCAACGAGCTCGACTGCAACGATGGTTTCTCGTGGAGCTTCCAGCAGAACAGCTCGATCACGAACGTGACCCACACCGGATCACGACTTGCGCTGTACGTCGACCAGTCGACGACCGTGAGCGATTACCACTACACGCCCGGCGCACAGCAATGCGGTGCGCGGAATGGCTTCTGGCTGACGCCACCGGCCGACAACATCACCATCGTCGACTTCACCAGCAGCGGTGAGGGTGGCAAGGTGGGCATCATCGGCCCGGCGGGCGTGGGAAAGGTTGCACGAAACGTGACCATTCGCAATCTGATCATGACGGCGAGCGGGTTCACGCTGACCATCGGGGACGTGAGCAATCTCCTGCTCACCGGGTGCAACCTTGGTCACAACAACATCGTTGTCAACGCACAGGCCGTGGCGCAGGGCACGATCTCCCATTGCACATTCGGTCAGATGGTTCGGAGCGGAGCCGCAGGCGCGCATGTGCAGTTGTCCGTCGTGGCCTAGCGCAGCCTCAGGGAGCTTCGGCTGGTTCGGCGCGCTTGACGGCCTGCGGGCAGTGGCCACATAATTACGACCTCGCTGTCACCCCCGGAGTCCGGGGACGCAGCCAAGGGGGTCGCGCACGGGAGACAACCGTGCCGGGGAGACGCGCGTGCCGGGAACGGGGCCATTTGGGATGGGGGGATCAGCAGACGTCGTTGCCGACGCGCACGCCATCGACCAGACGCCTGCGCTCAGCTTGATCGTCGCGGTCGACGCGGTGCACGACGGCACCGCTCGATCGCTCCGCGACATGATCCGGGTGGTCGGTGACGCGCCATGCGAGATCATCGTGGCGTCGCGAGAGGCCTGGCCGGGAGCTCCCGAAGGCGTGACAGTGGTCTCCTTCAATGCCGCGTCACGCGGCGACCGTTTCGATCGTGCTGCCGCGGAGGCGCACGGCGAGATCCTCGCTTTCGTTGACGACCGCGTCCGGCTGCCCGAAGGCTGGCCCAAACGCGTGATCGAGTACTTCGACGATCCCGGGGTTTCCGTCGCTGGCGGCCCCGTTCTTCCACGGAGCCGGTGGCGCGCAGAGCGCATCAGCGCGCTGATACTCAACAGCCATCTCGGAACAACACCGTCGGGCCACGTATCGAGGGCCGAACGGCCGCGTAAGGTTTCGGAGCTCACCGGCTCCAACCTGCTGATTCGCAAGGACGTGTTCCGCGACGTCGGCGGGTTCCAGTCGCCGAGTGTCGGCGGCGAAGCGGTTCGCCTCTGCTACAAGGTTCGTTCGATTCTCGGCTGCGATATCCACTACGAGCCCACGCTTGCGGTGGCCGCCACGACCCGGCGGTTCCCGGGCCCATTCCTGGCCGACACGGCTGCGTACGGTCGGGCGAGAGGCGACATGGCCCGGCGGTTCCGCGAGGTGGCGCCGTTCTATCCGTACGCGATCCCGACAATCGTCGCGCTCTTCGTGATGGTCGAGGCGGCGCTCGTCGTGCTCTCGCCGATCAGGCATCTGCGGCTGGCGGAAGCCATCGGCGCGTCCGTGCTCGTCGTCCTGTACGTCGTGCAGGCCGTCGGCGTGCTGTTCGCAAAGGGTCCGGCGCGTCCGGGCGACCGGCTGCTGGCCACCCTTGGCCTGCCCCTCGTGTCACTGACCTACGGGATCGCATTCGTTCGCGGTTTTTTCGGCCCGAGCCTGGGCGAGATCTCACCGCTTCGCGGGCGTCAACGCCCACTGCGCGTGCTCATCATCAACTGGCGCGACATCAGCCACCCGTGGTCTGGTGGCGCCGAGATCTACATGCACGAGATCGGCCGCCGTCTTGCCGAGAACGGCATGGATGTGGGCTGGCTCTGCCAGCGGCACAAGGGCAGCAGCAGGAACGAACTGCTCGATGGGATCCGGGTCCATCGCGTCGGAGGTCGCTTCACCCTCTATCCCCGCGTGGTGCTCTCGTATCTGTTCAAGCTCCGCGGCCGCTACGACATCATCGTGGACTGCGAGAACGGCATCCCGTTCTTCACGCCGCTCTTCGCGCGCATCCCGAAAGTGCTGCTCGTTCACCACGTCCATCGAGAGATATTCCGTCGTGAGACCCATCCGCCCCTTCGCTGGCTGGGGTACTGGCTCGAAGGATGGCTGATGCCCAGGGTCTACAGGACGACACCGATCGTCGCGGTGTCCGCGAGCACGCGTGACGACCTTGTCGGCCTCGGCTTCAACGCGGAACAGATCCACATCGTCCACAACGGTGTCGTCGAGGTCACCCCGCTCAATCGGACCCCGGCCCCCGAGGCCCGAATCCTCTGCGCCGGACGGCTGACACCGCAGAAGGGCGTGGAGGTGATCATCCGAGCCATGCCCCAGGTGCTCCGCTCCTTCCCGAACGCCAACCTCGACATCGTTGGTCAGGGCCCCGATCGCACGCGGCTCGAGCGCCTCGCGTGGTCGCTGAAACTTGCGACGCACGTTCGATTCCATGGCTACCTGCCCGGCGCCGCCCGGGATCAGCTGGCCGCGCAGGCCTGGGTCGCCGTCTGCCCTTCCGCGTTTGAAGGCTGGGGCGTCTCGTGCGTGGAGGCCGGCGCTCGTGGCCTCCCGGTCATCGCATCGAACGTCAACGGTCTTCGCGATTCGGTTCGCGACGGGATCACGGGTCTGCTCGTGCCGCACGGCGACCCGGGCGCACTGGCCGATACGTTGGTGGGGTTGCTGGGGGATCCGGAGCGCCGAGCCGACATGAGCATCGCAGGCATCGAGTGGGCTGCGGCGCATTCATGGGAGCGCAGCACCAACGAGCTTCGAATCGTCCTTGCGGGGACGATCGAGGCTGACCGGCATGGCGAGGTCCTGGCCGCCGCCCCGGCGACCACGACCGAGAGCGAGCCGCTGGAGGACATCCAAATCGCCAATGTCGGTTGACCGGCAGGGGATCGTCTCGGTCGTCGTCAGCACACGGAACTCGGGCCAGACGCTGGAAGCCTGCCTGAGGAGCATCCGCGGCCAGGCACACGCCGCCACTGAGCTCGTGCTGGTGGACAACCACTCGAGCGATGACACCCTCGAGATCGCGAACCGCTACGCGGACAAGGTCGTCACGATCGGGCCCGAGCGGAGCGCTCAGCGAAACCATGGGGCATCGCTGGCCTCGGGTGACCTGCTGCTCTTCATTGACGCGGACATGGTCCTCGAGCCCGACGTCGTCGGCGAGGGAGCGAGACTCCTCGCCACCGGCGTCATTCCGGCCGTGGTCATCCCCGAGGAGACTGTGGGCGAGGGATTCTGGACGGCCTGCCGTGCACTGGAGCGAGGTTGCTACAACGGGGACGACACCATCGAAGCTGCCCGCTTCTACAGCCGCGAGGCATTCGTCGAGGCCGGTGGGTTCGACACGGAACTGAACGGCGGTGAGGATTGGGACCTGTCACGAAGAGTTGCACGCGGCCGCCGACTTCCCCGGACTCGCGCGATCATTTACCACCATGAGGGCCGCACCCGCCTCCGGACCGTGTACAAGAAGCGCCGGTACTACGCACCAGGCTACCTTGCATTCGTCCGGAAGCACGGAAGTGGTGCAATGGCACAGGGCAATCCGATCTTTCGTGCGGCCTACATCCGTAACTGGCGCACCCTGGGACGTCATCCGTTGCGCACGGCAGGTATGTTCACCCTCAAGGCGGTCGAGCTGGCCGCAGTCCTCGAGGTCGCCGTCGACACCAGACTTCGCGGGCACGTCCGCGATCGCAGCAATGAGGTTTACGGACTGACCGATGACCGATGAGGAGCCAGTCGGGCAGCGGCACCACGCGATGCGAGCCGCAGATGATGATCATGAGCAGACCGGATTCCGTCCCCTGCTCGTAACCTTCGGATCCATCCTCGACCCGGACGGTGGCCTCCAGGTTCGATCCCGGATCGTCGCAGAGAGTCTCGCGAGCCTGGGTATGCCCCCCACCATCCTGAGCACCAGAGAGGAGCTGCCCCTGGAGCCTCCGCCGGCGTGGGCTCGAGCGATCCACGTCCCAACCCGGAAACCATGGCGAGGCTTCTCGATGGAGTGGACGCGCTTGATCCGGCACTACGCTCGGGATGCCGATGCGGTCATCGTGGCCAATGCGATGTTCATGCCGGCACTGGAGCTGTCCGGGACACGCGCGCCGATGATCTGGGACACGAATGAGTGCCAGACCCTGCACTACGAGCGGCTCGAGCGAACGACGTCAAACCGCACCAAACAGCTCATCTGGTGGGCGCTGGAACGCTGGGCGGCCAAACGCTGCCGCGTCGCGGTGGCCATCGGCCAGGCCGAGGCCTCTGAGTGGCGGCGTATCCACAAGCCGCTCCAAAACAAGCTGATGACGGTCGACCACGCCGCGTTCGTGCCGGACCGGCATGCGGCAGCCGGCGACGCGAACCTGGTGGAGCGGATCGGCGGCGCGTTGCACCGGCCGCTGCTCCTGTTTGTCGGCACCATCGCCGCCAAGCACAACGCCGTTGCGGCGCGCTGGCTCATTGACGTCCTCGCACCGGCGCTGCCGGATACGGCAACGATCGTTGTCTGCGGACCGGGAAGCGATCAGCTCGTCGGTGGTGGGCGGGGCGGAGCGAGGGTCGTGCTGCTCGGCGCCGTCGACGACATCGATTCGATCATCGCCACTGCTGATCTGTGCCTCGCCCCGCTCGCGACGGGCGCCGGCGTGAAGACGAAGGTCCTGCACTACCTCGCGCACGGCAAGCGGATCGCAGGGACCCCGATCGCGTTCGAGGGGCTGAGCGGAGCGCCCGGCTTGCTCGAGTCGTCGTTGGCAGGCCTGCCCGATCTCGTCACCCGTATCATTGCCATCCCGGAGACTGCTGAGGCGGCTCAGTCGCGTGTCGCTGCTCAGCGAACCTGGCTGGCTGAACATCACGGGCGGCCGCTCATCCAGGACCAGTGGAGGAACGTGCTGGCGTGCGTGAACGAGACATGACGGCTGACGTCGCGAGTTCCAATCGACTTGTGCTTGTCGGCGTGGCACGGTCGGGGACGTCCTGGCTCGGCCACGCACTCGGGCGCGCACGGGGAGTCCGCTTCTATTACGAGCCGGACAACGTCGATGCGGACCCATCCGGAGATGCGTCGGCGGGGCGGCGCGGCTTCGGCCCCTATCCCATGATCGACGCCGACCGGGATGCGGGGCAGTTCGCGCCACTGTGGGACCTGGTCTTCTCCGGACGTCTGCCGTTCGCGCTTCGCGAGCGTCGCCGGCTGCGCCCGGCGGCCAGGCTCGCTTTGCGACTGCCGCCCTCGGTGCGCGACCCGCTGGTTCGCAGCGCGGCCGCGGTTGCGGCCCGGAGGCCCGGGCGTGCCCAGAGCATCGTCGTCAAAACGATCTACGCCACGTTCAGCCTCGAGTGGCTGGTCGCCCGATACCGCCCGCAGGTCATCGCCATGCAGCGCAATCCTCTCAATGTGGTGTCGAGCTGGCGCGAGCTCCACATTCCGTTGTTCGATCTGGCCAGCCGCCCCGCGATCCGCACCCGCTACATCGAGCCCCTCGGCATCGAACCGCCTGCTCCAGGCGCGACTGAGATCGCCAGGATCGCGTGGCATGTCGGTCTCCTCACGCACGTGATCGCGGTGGCACTCGAGCGCCACCCCGAGTGGATCTTCGTCACCCACGAGGACCTCTGCGAGGATCCGGCAACCACGATTCGACGCGTCTCCGACCAGGTGGGACTGGAGTGGAGCAATGACATCGATCGCTTTCTCACCGACAACAACCGTCACGGTGAAGGTCTTGCCCCTGTGCGTATCGCGACCGAGGAGCCGACCAAGTGGCGCCAGCGTCTCACTGACCCCGAGGTCGCGCAGATTCAGGCCGTCCTTGAGAAATTCCCGACGCGGGGCTGGGTTCGGCCGCCCGTTACGGCGTCGTGATAATCGCTCTCGTGTGTCTCGGGGACAATGGATTGGGTCGTCTGACGACTTTCTAGTAGACTTGGAGAGGGAAGAGGGGTGAATGCCGAAGATGTGTTGGCATGATTGGAGGTCGCGTGTCGGTCAGGAGTTCCGAAACGTCTGTGCACGTTGCGGACGAGGTCGCCCGGGTGAGTGAATCTGTGGGCAGCGATGACGAGCACGTGAAGTCGCGCGACGGCGCCAAACGCGAACGCCGCCAGTTCATCACGCACAACGCCGTCGCGGCCGCGGGCACCTGGCTTGCCGGCATCCTCGGTTTGTTGCTGCAGGCACTGGTCAGCCACCACTTCAAACCTAGTGTGTACGGCGAGGTGTTCGCGGTCTTCAGCTTCTTCACCGTCCTCACGCAGCCGGCCGCGGGCTTCAGCCGCATGGTGGCGTGGACGACCAGCCGCGAGCTGGCCACGAAGCACGGAACGGATCTCGAAAGCAGCGCCCTGCTGCGGATGACGATACGCCGCCTGACATTGATCGGCACCGCGCTCGGACTCGTGTTCATCGTCGGCGGTGGGCTGCTTGCACACTACCTCGAGGTTCCGCTCTCGTACGTGATCGTCGGCGCCGTCGGTGTGCCATTCATGTTCGCCACGTCGCCGATGCTCGCTTCACTCCAGGGCGAGCAGCGCTGGTTACCGTGGAGCGGGTTGAGCATCGGGATCGCATTGAGCCGCGTCGTCTTCGTCATCATCTTCGCGTTGTGGCTCGGCCCACAAGGTGTGATGCTCGGCATCAGCGTCGCCGCAGCGGTGCTCTACTTCATTGCTCTTGGAATGGTCTGGCCGCGGATGCGCCGCGGACGTGGCAGCACCGGCTGGAAGCCGTTGTGGCGTTTCCTCGTCGTGTCGGTGACGTCCACGATCACGGTATCGGTGCTGTTGGGGAGCGATGTCGTCCTCGTGCAGCACTTCTACCCGGGAAAGCTCGCCGGGCAGTTCAGCGCAGTTACGGTGACTGCACGCGCATTGTTCTTTGCGATGGGGAGCGTGACCAGCGTGCTCTTTCCAAAGGTCGCCGCTCGTCATGCCCGGCAGCGCGGGACGAAGTCAGTGGTGTTCACGTCGGTCGGCATCGCGTTGGTCGGAGGAGTGTTCGGCCTCGTGTTCTTCTCGCTGCTCAGCACCGGCATCCTGCACAGTTTCTCGGGAAGGTCGTACGAGGGCGGAGCCGGCTATATCGGTTGGTACGCGCTGGGCATGCCACTGCTCGCCGCGGTGGTCATGCTCAGCAACACGCAGCAGTCACTCGCCGACCTCAAGCTGCTCTGGGTGCTGATTCCCGGTACGCTCCTCAAGCCGGTGCTCATCTACCTGTTCCACGGTTCGTTGTTCGTGGTTTCGCTGATGAGCGATGTCTCGATCGCAGCCGTCCTCGTCGCGCTCACTGCGCAGTACCTGCTGACGGAACGCCGGCACCGGTTGCTCTCCGCCTCGTCTGACGGGACACCCGACGACCCAGGCGGTAGCCAGGCCTTGTTAGCGAATGCGCCGGCGTAGACGGTGACCATGAGGCAGGCGCTGATGGACCGAGCCCGGCGCCCCTCGGCATGGGTGACCGAGAAGGGCCGCTGGATCTCCGACCGCCCCTGGGCCATGGTGGTCGTGCTCGCGCTCGTCGGCCTCGGCATCAGACATGCCTGGTTGTCTCCGCAACCGCTCTCCGCCGGGGACTGGCACTGGCCCGACAATCCGGTTCTCGCCAACTACAGCCCGTGGCCGGCTGTGTGGGACAGCTCTCTCGGGCTCGGGGGGGAGAACCGATTCTCGGCCATTTTCCGCTTCCCGATTTACGCGGTCGTCGGGCTCTTCGCCGTGCTCGGGGCCGGCTGGACAGTCACAGAGAAGCTGTTCTACTTCGTCCCGTTCGCCGTCCTGCTTCCCGTCGGAGGCTGGCTCCTGGCGCGCGAGATCATGGGCCGGACGAAGTGGGCGCTGCTGACACCGGTTCTGCTGCTCGGCGCCACGTACTTCATGCTCGAGTCCAATGGCGAGGTTCCCCTGGCGCTCGGGGAGGTCATCTCCTTCTTCGTTCTCGTCACCTTCCTCAAGACCGTCCGCCAGCAATCGGTTCGCTGGGCGTTGATCACCGGCTTGTTGCTTGCCGTCGTCGCCCTCTATGACATACGTCCCGCATATCTCTGCGTGCTGCTCATGGCGATGTACTTCGTCATTGTTGCGGTGATCGACCGGAACTGGCACACCTTCCTGCGCCGGACCGCGCTCGGCGCCGTTGCAGGCGCGGTGTTCGTCGGACTCCAGGCATTCTGGCTCGTCCCACTGCTGACATATCACGGCGGCGTCGGCCTGCCGATTCCTCAGGCGCCGAACTTCAACGTGCTCACACTTGGCCACGGAATCACCGGGGTTGACGCCTTCTGGACCGGCGGGACGCCCGCTCAGCTGGTGCAGGCGCCGCTCAACCCCGCGTACATGATGCTGCCGCTGCTGGCGCTGACGCCGCTGCTTGCTCGTCGCATGAGGCCCGAGGTGCTCTGGCTGACGGTCGCGGCCCTGCTGTTCGCCTTCTTCGCCAAGACGGACAACGCTCCGCTGGGAGGCATCTACGACTGGATGTACCTCCACGTTCCGGGGTGGAAGCTCTTCCGCGAAGGGTCGAAATTCCTGTACATCGTCACGCTGGCGTACGCAATCCTGGTGCCCATCGCGCTGGCCACTGCGTTCGAGTGGTGCGCCGCGCACGCCGTGCGGATGCGTCTGCGCGCGCGCGCACTCCGTGCCGGCGCCGCCGCCGCCCTCGTTGGTGTCATCGCGCTGAGCGCGTGGTCAGTGGTGGTCCTCCAGACCGGTACCCTGGGCTCCACGACGCAGTCCACGCCGGAACCCGCCGCTTACACGGCGTTCTCGAAGATTCTCGCGGGCGATGCGCGCCCTGGACCGGTGTTGTGGTTCGGTCAGCCGCTGGTCGGTAACAACGTCCACAACCATCACTTTCTCATCGCGTCACCGACGCACCCGGCGGTGAACCTGACCGGCAAGTTCGGGGGGAGCCGAACCAACCAGCGCGATCCGTTCCAGCTCTACTGCCCTGACAATGTCATCGCCTACTGCTACCTTGACCCGACTCTGTTTCCATACCTGGTGCGGATGGCCGGAGCCGGCTATATCGTCGTTCCCGGCGGCCAGGGAGAGGGCTCGCTGCCCCGTGGGGTGACGCCCGGCTGGCTACAGCAGCAGGTGTCGTTGATGGGGTTCGGGACACCGACGGTTTTGGGGAGCGGCGCGACATCCATCTGGGTGTGGCGCATCAACACGACGCAGCCCGCTGTGACCACGGCGCCCGCGATCGCAGTTGTCGACTCCGGAACGTGGGCAACCACCGCGTCACTTCCCGCGCTCGAAGCGTTGAACGTTCCGGCGGCGTATCGCCAGAGCTTCGACAGCAATCAATACCCCATCGCCCCGAAGAATCTTCCCGACAGCATCACCGTGATGCCAAACGTCAACAACGCGTGCCTTTCCCACGTGGCCGGCACGGCCGCGGTGATGGCCCAGAGCTCGGCTCCTTCCATCCAGCTCACCATCAACGGGAGTCCGCTCACGCTGTCGTCGCTGACACCGCAGGGACTTCCGCAGCTTCCCGGTTCGGGGTGGAATGTGTACGGCCCATTCCAGATTACCAACGGCACCAACACCGTTGCGACGGGCGCAGGGACATCGGCGACGGGAAGTGGCCTGACCCTCGGACCGTGCCTGAGCTGGTCTTCGTTGACCGCGGCCGCGCTCGGCACCCACACCAGTTCGGTGAGCGATATCACGCTCACCTCCTCCGACGAGCAGGTCACGGCATCAACCGACTCCGTCAATGGGAAGTGGGTCGAGTTGCGCCGTTATTACGACCCGGGATGGCGGCTCGATACACACAAGCCGATGAGCCTTGGCGACGGTTTGTTCAACCTCTACCATCTCGATGCTGCGCAGAGCTCATCGCCGACGCTTTCGTTCACGTACTCGACGCTCCCCTACGAGCGCATCGGCGAGGGCATCGCGCTGGTCGTGCTCATCGCGACGGTCTGGCTGACGATTCGCGTGCCTCGACGGTTCCGTTTCGAAGCGCCGGCAGTGGCGCCGACCGGCGGCGCGACCTTCCCACCGTCGCGCGTCGCCACCTGGATCGCAGGCATCGGTGTGGCGATGCTCGTCGCGACTGCGATCGCGA
>DATLRX010000023.1:0-13823 GCA_035534435.1 Candidatus Acidiferrales bacterium | reverse complement strand
CTCACCGCCCATATACCCCAGCGTGGACATCGCTCCACTCCAACCCGAGGGGCCGGTGCCGCAGGGATCCTGGCAGTGCCAGGCGAATGTGCCGGCGGCGCCGGTGTGAAAGGTGAAGGTGGTGCGGCTGCTTGCCAAGATAGGGACATTGAGGCCAAGAGAGGGAATTGTGAACGTGTGCGATACGACGTTGGGATCAACTGCGGTATAGCTTTGAGCTGGCGACTTGCCCACCGCGTTGGGATTCGTCTTGTCGATGGGTTGCGACATTACCGATCGATCAATGCCCGTTGCGGTCGCATACCGCTTGTAGTTCCCCGTGAGAGGCGTCGCGTCGTCGAAGTTGATGATCGTCACCGTCACCTCGCTGAAGGCCGGCACCGTTGCCTGGGAGGGGAGCACCGCCGGGCCGACCTGCGAGCCGGTCATGGTCGGCGTGACGATGGTGAGGAAGAGATGGGTCGGCAGGGTTGGGGCTGTCCGCGCCACTGAACCGGGCGACGAGATCGTCGCTGCGGTCGCGTCGTGGGAAGCAACCCCCATACCCCATCCAAACACTCCCGCGGCCGCTAGAGCCGCGGCCACCACCGAGCTTGCCGCCACGATATTCGACGTCTTCATTTCACTTCCTCGGTGGTGGCGTCGGCCGATCTGATGCTCAAGGTCATCACTGATTGTGGATTCGGTAGACGATTCATTGGCGTCGCCCCTCTCTTGGTCGTGAATGGTCGAGCGCTTCACGCGGGTCCCAGTCCGGCGTGGTCGGTACCGCGGAGCTGGCACGCTGCGGACTGGCCGTGAGGCTGACTTCGAGACGGCGCATGAACGAGCGGATGGTTGCCTCGGCCACTCGGTGCAGCAGGAGACGGTCGAGCCGCTCACCCACCGCACCGAGGGGAGGCACGTAGTGGCCCCGCAGGGTCAACTGGGTGGATTCCGGGCTGAGCGGGGCCACCTCGAGATCAGCATTCAGGGCGGGAAAGATGCCCTGTGATCCGGTCGCCCTCCAGGTGAGCGGCACGACCGTGACCTGCCCACGCGTGATGGGCGGATCGGCGTGGATGGTGACGGTCTTGCTCAGCATCGGCAGCGATCCGATTGGCCCTACCCTTAGGCGCAGCGATTCGCCCTCGCGAGCGGCGCCGGCAGCGAGCAGAGACAGCCACTCGCCATGGTCGGCAGCGATGCGGCCGCGGATCCAATCGGCGGAGACGTCCACAAATGCGTAGTCGTGCAGGAGCACTGGTTTCGTTCAGTCCTTGGTGGGTGATGGCAGTTGACACATCATCACCGAGGTTCCCGCGACGAACCAGGGCACAAGGTCATCACCCTATGGGCCGTTGGTCCATGGATGTGGCCGGTTTACCATCGTCACCGCGCGAGCGGGACGCCGGTCATCAGATGGTGGTGCTGCGCTTTGTTATCGACAGCGTCCACGCGGCGCGGCCTCTCGACACGAAGTACAAGCTGTACGACGGCCGGAAGGTGGATCCCTCCGACATCTATCAGTGCCTTCTCTACTCGTACGCATTCACGGACGGGAGCGATCTTGGCGAACGCCGCGCGGTACTCGTCTATCCCTCGAAGCACACCGCGGAGCGATCGCCCGTACGCCTCCAAACCGTGGGCGGGGGCAAGGGCCCTTCGCTCGCCGTCGTGGGTTTCGACCTCGCCGCGAGCGTCGCTCGGGTGGCCGTTGGAGAGATCAGCGACCCTCGGCTCGTCGAGCTTGTAATGGCCGCCTAACGGATCCGTATGCGGCGCTGCCGGGCCTTCGGCGCACGCCTTGTTTAATCCAAGGACGGTTCAGTCATTGCACAGCAACGCAAAGTCTCTAGAGCGCTAGCGATGTTCCAGTCGCCAAGACGAATTCAGGAGGTGCAGCCACGAACGAGTAATTTGGCATCAGCCGATCACTCGCGCGCCGGTCGCGGCGGCCTCAACCCTGCGATGACCACGAGCGATCGGCGGACAGGAGCCGGCGCAACCGGCGCAAATGGGTGGCGGTGCTCGACGAGAGAGCTCACTCCCGGTCGACGTCCTCGCGCCGGAGGCGCGCACACCCCACGAGGAACACGAGGAAGACGCCGCCGAGGATGGCGACATATCCCCAGGACGTCGATGGCGTTGACGCTCCGGCATCTGGCGTGGGCGGACCGCCGTACACGGACAGCATCAACGTTGGTGATGTGGAACCGGTCAGGGCCGCATCACCGCTGTAGACGGCCGTAATGGGGTCTGTGCCGACTCCCGCGAACACGACACTGCACGATGCGTTGCCGGACACGACCGGCTGCGCAGCGCAACCGGGGATGGGCGTGCCGGCGTCCATGAAGGCAGCGGTTCCGGTCGGGGTGACATGTGCCAGCCCGACAGGAACGACTGTCGCCTGAACGATCCCGGGTTGACCGGTCGCCCAGATGCTGGCCGGCGACGTCACCGTCGTCGCGGATTCAGCCAGCGCGACGTGCAGATTCAATAGCCCCGAGGTAGAGCCGTCGAAGTTGGGGTCACCGCTGTAGACGGCGGTGATCGCGTAGCTGCCGGCGACGGCATGGGTCACGGAACACGACGCCATCCCAGCGACCAGCGTTTGCGTCGCGCACCCGGGGACCGTCGATGCGCCCTCCAGGAATGCGACCGTTCCGGTGGGTGTCCCGCTGGCGGGTGCGACGGCGGAGACGGTGGCGGTGTAGGAAACGCCCCCCCCGGCCACCGACGGATTCGCCGACGAGGCGATCACCGCCGCCGTCGCCCCCTGGTTGATTGTCTGTGTGAAGACGGAAGACGTCGAGCCGGTGAAGTTCGAGTCACCGCTGTAGACGTCGGTGATGGCGCGCACGCCGGCGGTGTCGAACCATGTGGCGCACGTCGCGGTTCCACTCGCCACCGCCTCGGCGGCACACTCGGCGATCGGTATCCCGCCCTCAAAGAAGGCGACGGTGCCGGTGGGGGAGCCGGAACCCGGTGCAGTCACGCTCACCATCGCCGTGAAGGTGACCGGCTGCCCCGTGACCGACGGGGTCAGCGACGACGCGAGCGACGTCGCTGTCGCAGCCGGGTCGACGGCCTGCGTCAGGAGTTGCGACGTCGAGGCCGTGAAGTTGGGATCACCGTTGTAGGCGGCGGTGATCGCGTGCCCCCCCACTCCGGCGTAGACGCTGGTGCAGGACGCGACGCCGCCGACCATCGCCTGGGCGATGCAGCCGCTGATGGTGCTGGCACCGTCCATGAACGTCACCGTTCCGGTCGGGGTGCCAGTAGCCGGCGCGGTCGCGATGACAAAAGCCGTGTAGATCAGGGTCTGACCGGACGCCGACGGATCCACCGACGAGGTCACCGCCGTTGCGGTCGCGCCCTGGTTGACCGTCTCCGTGAGGATCGGCGACATTGAGCCACTGAAGTTGGAGTCGCCGCTGTACACGGCTGCGATCGGGTGCGCACCAGCTACGGCGAACGCGGCCGCACACACGGCGGTCCCCGCGGCCGACACTGCCTGCGCGGCGCAACCCGTGATCGTGATCCCGCCGTCCTCGAACATCACGGTCCCGGTTCGCGTCCCGGTTCCTGGGGCGATCACACTCACCGACGCGGTCATGGTCATGGACTGACCGGCAACCGAGGGGTTCAGCGACGATGCAAGAGCAGTCGACGTCGACGCCTGGTTGACGGTCTGCGTCAACATCGGCGATGTCGAGCCTGCGAAATCGGGGTTACCGGAATAGATCGCCGTGATCGAGTGTGTCCCGGCTCCGGGATACGTGAATGAGCACGTGGCGGTACCGGTTGCAGTCAGTGCTTTCGCGGCGCATCCCGCGATGGTGACGCCACCGTCCTCGAAGTCGACCGTGCCGGTGGCTGCGCCCGCCGCGGGTGCGACCACTGTGACCGTCGCCGTGTAGGTCACCGACTGGCCTGATACCGACGGGTTCGGCGACGATCCGACGACCGTCGTGGTCGAACCCTGGTCCACCGTTTCCATCAGGACGGGTGATGCGCTGGCCACATAGTTCGCACTGCCGTTGTAGTGGCCGGTGACCGAGTGCACACCCACGGTCAGCGCGTTGGTGGTGCAGGTGGCGACACCGGCGACCAACGTGACCCCACCGCACCCCGCAATGGCGGCCCCGTCATTGTCGAATGCCACCTTGCCGGTCGGTGTGCCCGATCCGGGAGCGTTGGGGGTCACGGTGGCCGTGAAGGTCACCGACTGGCCGAACACCGTCGGATTCACCGTCGCCGTCACCCCCGTGGTGCTCGGATCAGCGGTCACGACCTGGGTCATCGCCACAGAGGTGCTCGTAGCGTTGCTCGCGTCGCCGCTGTAGACCGTGGTGATCTTGTGCGACGCCACCGTCGGCGACACCGTGCACGATGCGGAACCGGCGGCCATCACCACCGCGACGCAACCGGCGATGTTGGCGCCACCGTCGCGGAACGTGATCGCGCCGGTCACAGCCGGACCGCCGGCGACGGTCGCCGTGTACTGGATGCTCTGCCCGAACACCGACGGGTTCGTGCTGGAGATGACTGTCGTCGTCGTCGTGGTGACCACCGTCTGCGTGAGCGGCGGCGACGTGCTCGTGATGAAGTTGCCGTCGCCGCTGTAGACCGCAGTGATGGCGTGCCCGCCGGCCGCGAGCGCGTTGGTCGCACAGGTCGCGGTACCCGCGGCTCCAAGGACCTGAGCGGTGCAGCCGGCAACGGCGAGCCCGCCGTCCTCGAACGCGACGGTGCCGGTGCGCGTCCCTGACGCGGGAGCGACCGCGGCGACGGTCGCGGTGAAGGTCACAGTGACACTGGTGCTCGACGGATTCAGCGACGAAGCGACTTTGGTTGTAGTCGCGCCCTGGTTGACCGCCTGCGGGAAGGGCAGCGATGAACTCGGCGCGAAGTTGGTATCACCGCTGTACAACGCGGTGATCGTGTTCGTGCCGACGGCCAGCGCGACCGCGGCGCACGTGGCCTTCCCCGAAGCCGGCACGACCTGAGCGCTGCAACCCGCGATGCTGACGCCACCAACCTGGAAGTCGACAGTCCCGGTCCGCGCCCCCGAGGCCGGTGCCATGGCCGTGACGTTGGCGGTGAACGTCACGTTTGCGCCGGTGCTCGAGGGGTTGGCCGACGAACTGAGCGCGACCGCGGTCGCGCCGAGGTTGACGATCTGGGTGGGGGCTGACGCTGTCGACGCCGTGAAATTGGCGTCACCGCTGTAGATCGCGGTGATGGTGTGCGCCCCAGGCCCTGGGTAGGCGATTGCGCACGTGGCCGTGCCGGCGACCGCGACAGCCTTGGCAGCGCAGGCGGCGATGACGACGCCGCCATCTTGAAACGCCACGGTGCCGGTACGCGTCCCAGAGGCGGGCGCGACCGCGCTGACCGTGGCCGTATACGTCACGGCCTGACCGCTCACCGATGGGTTGACGGATGCGGCCACGACTGTCGTGGCGGATCCCATGGTGACCACCTGCGTCACCGGGGCTGATGTGCTGGTCGCGTACGTCGCGTTGCCGCCGTAGACCGCCGTGACCGTGTGCGATCCGACCGCAAGGGCAGCGCTCGTGCAGGTGGCAACCCGAACCGCGACCGGCCTGTTGACGCAGCCGGCAATGTTGGTCCCACCGTCCTGGAAGGTGACTGTCCCAGTTGGCGCTGGCGCGACCGGAGTGATCGTCGCGGTGAAGACGACCGGCTGCCCCCAAATGGAGGGATTCGCGCCTGAGGTCAGGGTCGCGGTCGAGGCCGAAAGCGCGTGGCCGATGATGCCGCCGGAGAACAGCGAGAGCGCCCCGGCGGTGAAGGCAGCGCCGACCTGCCGAACGACCCTCGTGCCGCGATGACGCGGCGCGCTCACAGATCTGACCCGACATCCGTTCAATGCGGTCGACCCCGGCCTCACGCTCCCCTTCATGACGCTGCGTCCGGCTCAGACGGCCTGCAGGGCGGTCAACGCATCGTGGATGCGCAACGCCGAGACGCGCGCGAAGCAACGGGTCAACTCCCGCAAACCGCCCTCTGGGTTCAGGGTCGAAGCGGCGCGTTCGGGAGGCATATGCGAGACCCCTCTCGATGTCGGTTTCATCTGATTGCTGACATCATCTCGCCGGCCAAAACCGTTTGAATGCCAGGTCTCTCAGCGTTTGAACTTCGTGACCACTGAGCGACCGTGCGTGACTTGTACCCAACACCGTCATAGCTCGCCAGGGCATTCGCACTTGCCAGGAGCGCTCGTCACACTCCCGCGACAACCCTTTGAAACGGCCAGTCCCGATCAGGTATGCACGTCGGCCTTGACGCAACACTCGGCAGTCATTGGTGAGGTCCTCTCGGAGGACATGAGCCGCGTGGCAATCGTGCTCGAGACGCTCCGATCCCTTACGGTGCGGAATTGCCGTCGACGATTTCGGGACGAGCTCGTCATACGCTCCCGTCTCGAATCGACCCACCGCACCCGATTAGTCGATGCACAACACGCGATGATTGGGGTGAGATGCTGTTATTGCAAGCCACGAACCGAATTTGGGAGGTGTCGCTGAACGAGTAATCGCGGGTTAGTCGGCCCGGCCCGGAAATCCGCGTGGTCGCGTTGTGCCTCCTCTTTCGATGTCGCCGTGCGCGCACGAGTAGCGTCGGGGCGGCTCGACTGCATTCGAACACCTCCGAACCGCGAGTGACGCAGAAGATCAGTCGACCGAGCCCCGACGGGCGAGCGTTCAGCTGCCCATCGACGTTGTCCACACGCGTGCCGGTGATGACGATGACGTCGCACGCGGTAGTCGAACCCGGTAGCACAAGGCTTCGATCAGTCGACGAACACGCGCGGCACCAGCAGCGCGATCTGGGACCAGCGTCCTGTCCCAATCGACGCCGGCGTCGCGAAGCGCGATCGAGAGTCACCCGGCTGCTCGCGTTTCGACGATCACAGGCGCTCGCATCATCGGCCGTGCGGCCGAGAACCGGTGAACCGAATGCCCGGCACAGCTCAGCGCACCGGCAACCTCGTGCCATCGACCGCGGGCAGGTCCGATCTGCGCGATGTGGTTGGAACAGATGGCTTGGCGTAGCGTAACGGCCCTTGCTCGGCGGGCATCGCGGCGGCACTCACCGTTCAGAGGCTAGTGATGCGCCCACTTGACCGCGAGACTGTGACATGACGCCAGCTATCCGAGCTCTCCAGCCTGCGACCTGCCGGTAGCGGCGTACGAAGGGTGGCGCAGTCCGCCTGATCGTTGACACCAACCGCATTGCGGCCTGACGATGGACGAGATCAAGTCGCGATTGGCGCGTGTCGAGGTATACGCTTGCGCGGCTCGACCAACTGGAGGCGTGACATGGGCAACAACCGCATCAGCTACGTCCCGCTCGACGAGATGGACGAACGCATGCAAGCGGAGATACACCGCTGTGCGCGTGAGGGGACGCCGCGTCCGGAGAGCTCTGCCGTACGTGCCCACGCGCCCAACGCGTTCTGGGCCTTCGCCAACTCATGGCAGGCTCTGTTCAACAGTGGCATTTGTGATCACGCAATCAAGGAGCTGTGTCGGGTGTACGTCTCGCGAACCGTGAAATGCGAGTACTGCGGCAACCAGCGCTCGACCCAGGCGACGGCGGAGGGGCTCGCCGCGCAGCAGTACGACGCCGTGCTCAATTTCGAGACATCTGAGGAGTACGACCATCGGCAGAAAACCGCCCTCGCCTACGCGGAAGCGATCAGCTGGCGATAGGAGCCGACTGATGACCTGTGGGACCGGCTGCATCAGGAGTTCTCCGAAGCGGAACTGGTCGAACTGGGCTGCTTCATCGCACTAACGCTTGGCCAGCAAAGCTGGATCCGGCTGCTCGGAATCGACCACCACGAGTACCTGGCTGGCACGGATGCGGCGATGGCGCCGGGGTTCCGTACTGCCGAAGAGCTGGTCGCAAGCAAGATGGCGCCGGATTACTGGGCCGTGCGCGAGGCGCGGTAGGCCGGCTTCTCCATCTGTCATGCGCACCCGTCCTTGACCGTCATGTCGTGCTTGTGCGGAGGGACGAGGATACGGAGTGAATGCTGCACGACATACGGCGTCAGTTCGGTTGTCCAAGCACCGCGATCGGCCGCCGGGAGCAACATGCAACTTCGTATGAGTCGATCAGAGCTTGCGTGCGAACCCGCGGTGACCAGGGGTCTGGCGTCACGCGGTCCCGCGATACCGCTGACCTCTGACTATACGTGCGCGTCGGATCTCGCGGAGACGCGGGCGTGCCCTAATGTGCGCGGCCCCCTTCTCATGCGCGAGTACCCCTGCAGCTCGGGAACCGCCTACAACCCCAGAAGAAGCCGTGACGGGAGTTCCGACGCACCGTCGTCGAGTGACATCGTGGACAAGAAGGTACTTGCACGGACGCCGCCGTTGTTGTGGCTGCCCTGCGCGGCAGCTCCGTCCATGCCTCCTTTTCGACGAGGAGCCTGACCAATGCGGACCCGTCGATGATCCTGATGCGGTTGCGTTTCGCGAACGCCTGACCCTCGTCGCCAACACCGCCGCATGCAACCACGATCCCATCAGTGACGTGTTCGCTGGCCATAACACCTGCGAGCTCCCGGATGACGCCTGGGCCCAACCGAGACGTGTTCTGTTTGCATTGCACGAGCGTCTTGGACCCGCTCCTCATGAGAGTGATGTCGACACCTCCATCCGGGCCATGTGCCGTTAGGTCGGCGCGATAGCCGCTTCTCCGGAACGCCTCGGCGACCAGCCGCTCGAAGTCCTGCCATGACATGCCACGCAAGTCATCGACTGAGCGCGAATGTCCGGCGAGGCGATGGCCCCGGATGGTGTCCTCGGCGTTGACCAGTCCAGCGAGCCCGATCACGCCGCCGCTGATGATGCCGAGCGCGCGTGCGTGGGACTGGGCTCCAACTGCGATCACGGCCACAGCGAGTCCGCAGGTGACCCACCACGGCACATAGGCCAGAAGACTCACCAGCCAGCCATCGGTCGACCGCGATCTGCGTCGCCGAAGCCGCCCTGCCCGATCAGTCATCGATCGCATGGTGAACCCCGCCGGTATTGGGATGGTCGCAAAAGCGTTGCAACCAGTTGACGACTCACCCGCCCGGTATCAGGTCTCGACCCGACGCCTTCGCGTAATCAACGGTTTGACGCTGCACGGTGGCTCGCTGACGCACAGCAGGATGCCGCTCGCCCTGAGGTGCCGCGCCGCGGCGACGATGAAGATCGCGGCGCATGTCGGTGGCCATCACCCCGCCCCGCTCCCACGCTCTCCAGGTCTCGAGCAACTCGTGCTCGATTGGCATGGTGTTCGGGTGCGTCTCTGCGTAGAACGAATCCTTGAAAACGCCCAATGCCGACGTGCGGTGTTGATCCAGCGCGCAGGGCATTGCACATCGAGCGGACGATCTCGGCCGTCGCGATGGTGGGCCAGGGAAGCTGCAACTACTGACGAGAGGTCCCCTCGTCGCGCACGGCGGCTGTTGCAACCACGAGGTCGCCCTTTCGCACGTCGCATTGCATCGATCCGCAGGTGCCGACGCGGATCAGGGTGTGCGCCCCGAGCCGGCTGAGTTCTTTCAACCGCGATCGCCGCAGAGGGCCGCCGATGCCGGTCGACGTCACGCAGACCGGAGTGCCGCGGAGGGTGCCGGTCCAGGTGTGAGCTCGCGACTCGATCCCACGAAAACGCGCTTCGTCGAGCCGTGCCGCAATCAACGAACGGCGGGCCGGGTCGTCGGGGCGCAGGACGTACTCACCGACATCCACCTCGGTGATCTGTAGCTGGTACTGCCGATTCGGCATCCGGCATGCCTCCGATGATGACCTCACGACCACGGTCCTAGTTCTCACTGCCACGGTATGCACCGATCGCTGGCCACATTCGCGAGCACGATGGGGCCGACTCGAGCGCGCGCGACTGCCATGCGACGCCGGCAGCCCTCAGCGGCAAGCTCGTCGCGGTTGCTTCCCCAGCGGCCAACGGGACACCCAGCCGCCGTACAGTGGCACTATGGCGGCGACCCCTCTCCGGACGTTCTCCGGCGGCCAACGAGCCGGTCCGCGTGGCGTTCGCGCTCCAGCGGCGGACCACACCCAATTGCGGTCGGCGAAGCGCTGTCGCCGATGACGGATTCGAGAGCGGTGGCCGATCTCAAACCGACTTCTGTTGCCATGAACGTGCACACGCCCAGGCTGGATGTTGCCGGTGCCGCCTGACGCTAGGTTGGCGTCCACCGGGGACGGCGAGGTCGATGGGGAACATCGGCCCGACGGCGCCGATGCGCTGAAGGCCCCTGTTACGGTCATCCTGGTCGAGGATCACCGCATCGTCCGCGAAGGTACTCGGCAGCTCCTTGACCATGACCCCTCGATTCGCGTCGTCGGTGAGGCGAGCACTGGCGAGGAGGCAGTCCGGCTGGCTCTAGATCTGAAGCCCTCGGTCATGCTCGTTGATGTCCAGCTCGAGGGGATGAACGGAATCGACGTGATCCGCACCATTGCAGGGGTCGCGAATCAGATTCGCTGCGTTGTTCTCTCCGCATATGACGACTACGTCTACATCACCGAGGCGTTCGAGGCTGGGGCATGTGGTTACCTCCTCAAGACGGTCAGCGCCGCTGAGCTGATTGGTGCCGTCCGCGCCGCTGCAGCCGGTGCCACCGTGACCGACGAGAGGATTGCGAGGCGGCTCATCGAGCGTTGGCGGAGCAAGCGTGCAACCGCGGGTCTCCTCACGCCTCGGGAGACCGATGTGCTGCGCCTGCTGGTGAAGGGATCGTCGAACAAGGAGATCGCGGCGACGCTTGGCGTGGGGTTGCGAACCGTGGAGGGTTATCTCTCCAATGTCTTCGCCAAGTGTGGAGTCCGATCCCGGACGGAGGCCGTCCTTTACGCGCTCAGGCACAACCTCGCGACGGTCCCCGCCGCTGAGACCGATGAGTAGGCGGTTCGGACCGGCACCGGAGGGTCAAGCAGTCCGTGGCTGGATCGTCGGCGCGCGGAGCGTGCTTCGCCAGGCGCTCCACCCTCCGCTGCGCGACACCTCCTTTTGGAAGGTCCAAGTCGCGGTCGTCACGCTTGCCGCGTTTCACTTCTACCTCGATTCCTCGGGCACCCTCGAATCAACTGCTTTCCCGACTGGCAGCCCGGTTGGATTGCTGCTTCTCCCGGTGTTGTACTCCGCGCTGCGCTATGGGTTGGCTGGCTCCGCTGCGACCGCAATCTGGGCGACGCTGCTTTGGTTGCCAGATCTTCTCCTTCCCAATGGTCACCCCGGAAGCGATCTGGTCGACCTCGTCGTGGTGGACGCAGTCGCGATCTTCGTTGGTGAGCGCATCGAGCGTACAAGGATCCAACAGCGCCGCGCCGAGGCTGCTGAAGAAGAGCGGCGTGAGACGGAGCTTCGGTATCGAGAGCTTTTTCAAACGAACTTCTTCCCCATCGTGATCGTCGATGAGCATGGCGTGATCACTGAGGCGAACCCCGCGGCCGCAGAGGCGTTCGGAGATCGCATCACCGGGAAGACGCCTGCAATGGCCCTGGGCATACCCCACGAAACATTGGGTCGCCGAACCGAGGCGTCCATCCAGTCCGTCGACACGGGTGAGGGCACGGTTCGTACGTATCGGTTACGCGTCGCACGCGTGCGACCCGGCGGCAAGGAGGGGCGCAACTTGCAGCAGCTCGTTTTCCAGGATTTGACCGAGGAGTACCGCGAGCGGGCAGCGGTGCGCTCATACGCATCGCGCCTGCTGGCCGCGCAGGAGGAGGAGCGCCGGCACATCGCCCACGAGATCCACGATGACCCGCTTCAGCGGCTCATTCACCTCGCCCGGCGCATGGATAGCGTGGTCACCGCAGAAGGCCCGGGTCCTGCGTCTGCAGCGTTGCTTGAGACCCGTGTCGAGCTGCTCGAGATTATCGGACGTCTTCGTGACGTGGCTCGCGGTCTTCGCCCGCCGGGGCTGGACCAACTTGGCTTGGTCGCAGCAGTTCGCGGCTTGCTCGCGGACGTCGAAGACTCCAATACTCTTAGAGTGGATTTCGAGGTCACAGGCACCACGGTACGTCTCGCAGCCGACGCCGAGCTCGGAGCCTTCCGAATCATCCAGGAGGCGGTGACCAACGTGATCCGGCATGCGTCCGCGCATGTAGCTCGAGTGGACCTCCGGTATGACGACGATTGGCTCGGGATTCGCGTGGGTGACGACGGAATCGGCTTCGATCCACGACCTGGGGAGGTCCCGGGGGCTCTCCAGCTTGGCTTGGAGGGCATGCGGGAGCGTGCCAACCTCCTCGGAGGACACGTGGTGGTCTCTTCGGAGCTGGGCAAAGGCACGACGATCGAAGCTCGCTTGCCGGCCCTCCCGCCCCCGATGTCGGTAGCGGGTTGAGGACAGTCCGCCGGGAAATTACGGGGTTCTCGCCCCCGTGGACGCTCGCTGGCGAACCTGCGGCGCCACGTGCATCCTGGAGGGGTGGTACGTGAAATCCTGATCCTCGCTACCGGCACTCATGACGTTGTTGGCTCCTGCGGTGGACCATCAGCTGACGGTGCTTGCCCGCGGGTAGCCATCGGCGAGATGATCCCGTGTGCCGGCTACGAGCTCGCCCGCTCGGGAGCGCCAGGTGCGAGTCTTTACGAGGTTTCGCCGCACATGACGCTCTGCCCACTGACGGTCGCAGAGGCGCTTGCTGTGCACTCGGACTCGACGCTGATAGCGGCCTGATCACCTCTGGGCTGCATCGCTTCAGAGGTATTGCGACACCCGGGAGTATTTCATCGCCCCTTCGTCCTCTCTCCGCACCGCCATTTGAGGCAAACGGGCGTGCACCCCTAATCGATCAAGGAGATGCGGTGCTCGCAAGTCGACGTGTCGTTATCTGAAGGTACACGTCGTAGGTCCACTTCGGGGTTTGCACCTGCGCGGTGATACTCCACGCACCAGGTAACGACAGATTCGCTCCGTTCGCCGAGAAGATCCCTGGCCCGGCGGACGTCAATTCAAGGGCCGATCCGCCAATCGTGCCAGTGCCATACAGGAACCCGAGCGTCACGTTCGCGTGGTTGATAGGACTGCCTGTGGAGTAGTCGGTGAGTGCGACGGTGAAATTGTTGTATCCCGCTGTCCCTGGAGACACTTCGAGGCGGACCCTGAGGATATTGCCGTCGGAACCGGTGGCAACGAGCGGAGCTGGTCCGGCGAACGCCAACGTCGTCGCGCTTGGAGGAGCGACGTTCACAAGGGTTGCGGAAAGGACCAGTGCCGCCACTGCAGCCACAACCTGGGCACGAGCGAGCCGCCTAAAGCCCTCCACGGGCGCCGATGAGCGCGCAGAGTTGAGTCGGTTCGCTGCCCCCAAGAGTGCCAGTACGAGTATGAGAGCAACCTTAGCGAGTACCAGGGCGCCGTAGAGAGTGGTCACGAGACCCTGCCATGAGCCGATGGCTGCCAGCGCTCGAAGCACGCCGGTCACAGCAATCACAATGAGACAGGCGATGGACACGGCAGCGAAGCGCTCAAGGATCTGTCGGCGGTCTTCGGATGGAGTTGCCGCGATCACCAGTATCAGTGCCGCGAGACCACCCACCCACACACCTCCGGCGAGAATGTGCGCCCACTGCAACAAGACGCTGAGGATGGGAATCGCTTCCGCGCTTGCATGACTGGCCGCGGCGTCGGCGAGGACCGAAAGAGCGGCGCCAATCCACGCCACTGCCATGATTGGTCGCTGCGTGTGCACCGACACACGGCGAGCGGCGATGAGAGCCACGGCCCCAGCCAGAGCCGGCACTAAGCGCGTGACAAAAGCGCCTGATAACGA
>DATLRX010000022.1:0-19063 GCA_035534435.1 Candidatus Acidiferrales bacterium | reverse complement strand
GAGACCCGGCTGAGCGACGTGATCGAGGGACCGCATGGTCCCGCGCGCCAGTTCTGGACGTCCGGCTATCTGCCGGGCCCCCGGTACCTCCACCGTCCGGTGTTCGTGCTGGTCAGCGGCACCACGTTCTCGGGCGGCGAGGCGCTTGCCTACGACCTCCAGGCACTCGGGCGGGCCACCATCGTCGGTGAGGTGACACGCGGGGGCGCCCATCCATCCTCGGTCCTGTCCCTCGGCGACAACGTCGAGCTGCGGCTCCCGGTGGCGCGGACGGTCAATCCCGTCACCGGCACGGACTGGGAGGCCGTCGGCGTCCAACCGGACACCGCGGTTCCAGCCGAGAAGGCGCTGGAAACAGCGCACGCGGCGATCCTCGATCAGCTGCTCAACAGCGCCGACACTCCGGCGCCCGTCCGCGAGGAAGCACGGCTGGCTCGAGCCGGGCTGTAACGGGCGTTCGCAGGTGGCTGAGGGACTGCTGGAGCTGATCGTCGCGGACGCTGCGGCGTGGCGGCGCTGGCTCGGCGCCAACCACGCGAATACCACCGGCGTCTGGCTCGTCCTCGCCAGGAAGGGCACATCGGACCCGACGAGCCTCACCTATGACGAGGCGCTCGACGAGGCCCTGGCACACGGGTGGATCGACGGCCAGATCGGCCGCCGAGACGGCACCACGTTCCGGCGGATGTTCACACCACGACGACCTCGCAGCGGATGGTCGGCGCGCAATGTCGCGATGATCGACCGCCTGCGCGGCGAGGGCCGGATGCACCCTGCCGGTGAGGCAGAGGTGACCCGTGCTCAGGCCGACGGCCGCTGGGAGGCTGCGTACGCCGGGCAGGCGACGATCGAGCTGCCTCGGGATCTCGCTGCGGCGCTTCGCGCGGAACCGAGAGCGCGGGCCATGTTCGACATCCTCACCAGCCAGAACCGCTACGCCATCCTGTATCGCACGTCGAACGCCAAACAGGCCGCGACACGAGCGCGGCGAATCGAGCAGTTCGTCGCGATGCTCGCCCGCGGCGAGACGATCTACCCGCAGAAGAAGGGGGTCGGCGACTAGGAGAGCGCCGGCTCAGGTGCCAGAGCGGGCAGCAGGAACTCCTGCGGCGCCGCCTGGGGCGCAGCGAGCTTCAGCCTCACGATGCTTGCCCGCTGGAGCGTCACCGCTGGGAGCAGCGCGGCGAAGGCGTACCCCGACTCGCCCGCGAGCGGCGATCCGACCACGTCGGCGACGCGGTAGAGGACCGTGATCGCGAGCACCAGCGCGATCAGAACCGTGTGCCTGGCGAAGAATCGCGAGGCCGCAGTCAGGAGCGGCGACCGCCTGATGGCACTCGCCTTCCGGATTCCCCTGCACAGCCCCCCGACCATGACGGCATCGTAGGCCGATCGCGACAAAGATGTCAAACGTTTCGTTACACCTGGTACGACGATCCGCGATATCCGGCTTCCCATCCAACATCGGCGCCGGCTGACGGACCGTGGCGGCGGTCGGCCCGAGGCGATACCGCCGCACGCACCAATTCGACAGGGTGCCAGGCCCGCCTCCCCGTCCCGTGCTCAATCTGCTGACGGCACGAAACACCGGTTGCCGCAACGATGGTGTCCTCAGGCTCGGCACTGACCGCCGGGAAGAGGCGCATCCCGCCGATCTGCATCGACAGGTCGTAGTGCTCGCTTTCGAAGCCGAATGACCCGGCCATGCCGCAACAACCGGCATCAACCTCCACCACGCTGGCTCCAGGGATCAAGGACAGCATGCGCAGGCTTGCCGTCGTCCCCACGAGCGCCTTCTGATGGCAGTGACCGTGAAAAAGAAAGCGCCTGCGTGCCATCGGAGAGTCGGGATCGAGGTGCAGGCGCTCGCCGGCGATTGCGTCGAGGATCAATTGATCAGCAAGGCGGACCTGACCCGCGACGAGCTTTGCATCGGCGTCGTCGGGTTGGAGTGCGATGTGCTCCTCGGTAAGGGTGAGGATGCATGAGGGTTCGACGCCCACGATGAGCGCTCCCGTTCGGGCCAGACCGGCAAGGCGTCCGGTCATCGCCCGCGCGTCGCGGGCCGCTTCGTCGAGGCGTCCCTTGGAGATGGCAGCCCTCCCGCAGCAGCGATTGCCGATCACCTCCACCTCCCACCCGGCCATCTCCAGCAGTTCCACGGCCGCGATGCCGACGCCCGGTTCGGTGAAGGTCGTGAATGAGTCGGCCAGCAGTGCCACCCGCCCCAGAGAGTCTCCTGGTCGGCGCCGGCGTCCGGCATCCCACCGGAGCAGTGTTCGACGCTGGAAGCGGGGCAAGGGTCTCCTGCGGCTGATCCCGAGCACACGTTCCATGAGCGCGCGAGACCCCGGAAGTGACGTTGCCAAGTTCGAGACAGGCGCGAGATGCGACCCGAGGGCGTTGAGCCGGCGCGCCGATGCGAAGAAACGTGCGCGGAGCGGGACGCCGTGTGTCCGCTGGTACTGGAAGAGAAACTCGCTCTTCAACGATGCCATGTCCACGCCGAGCGGGCACTCGCTCTTGCACGCCTTGCACTCGAGACAGAGGTCGAGGATGTCGTGGAGCCGAGCATCGCCGAGTGCCGCGCGCGGGTCCGGCTGGGACAGCGCGTAGACAAGCGCATTGGCGCGCCCACGGGTGCTGTGCTCCTCCTCGCGAGTGGCCATGTATGAAGGGCACATCACGCCAGTCGATCCCTTGCGGCAGACCCCGATGTTCATGCATCGATCGGCCGCGCCGCGCATCCCACCCGTACCGGCAAATGAGAGTCGTGTTGACAGCTCGACTGCCCGAGGGATCGACGTATCGCGGATGTTCTCTGTCATCGGCGGCGCGTTGACGATCTTCCCCGGATTCATCAGCGCATCCGGATCGAAGAGCTGCTTCACCTCGCACATGGCGCCGTACAGCTCGTCACCGAAGACGATGCGATTGAACTCGCTGCGCGCAAGTCCGTCGCCGTGCTCACTCGAGTTCGCGCCGCCAAACTCAGTGACCAGGTCGCGAACCTCCTCCGCCACCGCGCGCATCGTGGACAGCTCAGCCGGCA
Source organism: Candidatus Acidiferrales bacterium (assembly GCA_035534435.1). Lineage (GTDB taxonomy): Bacteria > Chloroflexota > Dormibacteria > Aeolococcales > Aeolococcaceae > Palsa-851. The sequence continues at coordinate 16,011 of DATLRX010000022.1, read as the reverse complement.
CGGTGAGGTCCATGAAAGGACGGATGTGCAGACACCCAACCGAACAATGACCGTAGAACCCTGCGACCAGGTTGTGGCGCTTCAGCACTGCACTGAATCGCCGCACGTATTCCGGCAGCCGCGCGGGCTCGACGGCCGTGTCCTCGATGAAGGCAATCGGCCGGCGCGTGCCCGTGCTGGCGGCCATCAGCAAGCCGAGCCCGGCGGCGCGGACCTTGAGCAGCGCTCTCTGCTCCTCGTCGGTCGTCGCTCTGAGCGTGTGGAAGCCATGACCGTGGCGCTGCCAGAGCCCGGCCAGCCGTTCGACACTCGCGGCGGCCTGTGCCGCGCTGTCCCCGTCGAAGGTGACGAACAGCAACGCGCCTGGGTCGCCGTGGAGGATGGATCCCAGCGCGGCGAACTCAATCTTGCGTCGCGAGAGTTCGAGGATCGTGCGATCGATGAGCTCCACCGCACTCGGCTCGGCGCTCAAAGCGTCCTGCGTTGCCGCGACTGCGTCAGCCACAGACGCGAAGTGACCGACCGCCATCGCCTTGGCGTGCGGAAGCGGCACGAGGCGTACCGTCGCCGCGGTGACGATGGCCAAGGTTCCCTCGGAGCCCACGACGAGTTGCCCCACGTTGTACGGCGCGCCGGCTGCGAGCCGGTCGAGCCGGTACCCACCGGCACGACGCCAGTACTGCGGATAGCCTTCGGCGATCGCCGTTCGATGTTCGTCAAGGAGCGCGGGCAGACGGCGACGGATTCGTGCCTCGAGTGTGTCAGCCAAGGCAGGCTCCGTGCTCGATGGTCCGACCAATCCGAGCGTGGCGGTGCTTGCATCGCTCAGCACAACTTCCAACGCCTCAACGTGGTCGGCAGTCATCCCATACACCACCGATCCGCTGCCGGCGGAGTTGTTGCCGATCATTCCCCCGATCGTCGCGCGGTCGCTCGTCGAGGTGTCGGGGCCGAACAGCAGGCCGTGCTGCCGTGCCGCGCGGTTCAGGTCGTTCTGGACCACACCAGGCTGCACTCGCGCGGTCCGGCTCTCTGCGTTGATGTCAACGATACGGTCCAGGTGACGCGACGTGTCGATGATCACCGCATACCCAACCGCCTGCCCTGCCAGGCTGGTCCCTGCACCACGAGGCAGCATCGGAACGTGAAGCCGTGAACAGACGTTGACCGCCGCCACGACATCGGCCGCATCACGCGGGAACACAACCGCGATCGGCTGGATGCTGTACATGCTCGCGTCGCGCGAGAAGAGCTGGCGCGTGTACGCGTCGGTTCGCACGTCACCCGCCATCGCAGAGCGAAGCTCCTTCTCGAGCTCGCTCACCGAACGATGCGCAATGCTGCCGGCCCATCCCGCAGCTGCACGGTCACTCACGCGGGTACCGATGTGCTGCTTCGACCTTCACTCGCTCCGCTTCACGACACGACTCCCGCGTCGCGCATGGCGGCGATGTCCTGGGCGCTATATCCAAGTTCGCGAAGGACTTCATCGGTGTGCTCCCCGAGCTCTGGCGGCGGACGCCGGACCTTCGCCGTGTATCGCGAGAGCTTGATCGGCGATCCAGTCATACGCAGCCTGCCGGCCGTGGGATGCTCCGCGGTCACAACCATGTTCCGGGCCACCACCTGCGGGTGCACAAGCGCGGCGTCGATACTGTTGATCGCGCCCGCCGGGATTCCGGCACCGGACAGCTCTTCGGCCCACGCAGCTGAGCCCTTGGCGGCCAGCGCCGACTCGAGCAGCGGTATCAACGCTTTGCGGTGCTCAACGCGCGCTGGATTGCTCGTGAAGCGGGGATCGTCGACGAGTTCAGGGAGCCCGATGAGCGGTGCGAATCGCTGCCAGAGTGTGTCATTGCCCACCGCGACCATGAGGTGCCCGTCGGCGGTGCGGAGAGCTTGGTACGGGACGATGCTGGGGTGCGCCGACCCGTAACGTTGCGGGACCTTACCCGTCGCGAAGTAACCGCCGGCCAAGTAGGTCAGCGATGCGATCTGGCCGTCAAGCAACGAGATATCGATCCACTCTCCACGGCCCGTCGTATGTCGCGCGTGAAGCGCCGCGAGAATGCCGATGGCGGCCCACATCGAAGCACCGAGGTCGGCGGCGGAGTTGCCCACGCGCACGGGCGCTCCGTCGGGTTCGCCAGTGACGCTCATCAGTCCGCTGAGCGCCTGGGCGATGGCGTCGTAACCAGGCTCTGACGCGTACGGCCCATTCTGCCCGTAACCTGAGATCGACGCATAGATGAGCCGCGGATTCCGGGCGCTCAATTCGTCGTAGCCAAGCCCGAGCCGGGCCGCCGTGCCGGGCCGGAAGTTCTCAACCAAGACGTCGGCGCGATCAGCGATGCGCAGCGCGATGTCGCGTCCCCCGGCCGACTTCAGATCGACTGCGATGCCGCGCTTGTTGCGGTTCACTGCGAGAAAGTACGCGGACTGGTCGCCCTGATATGGAGGAGCCCACTCGCGCGTGTCATCCCCGCTCCGCGGATTCTCGAGCTTGATCACATCCGCGCCGAGGTCGGCGAACACCATCGTCGCAAACGGGCCGGACAGGATCCGCGAGAGATCGAGGATGCGCACGCCCGCAAGGGGTCCCGGCGATGACGGCGGCGGCGGCGCAGATCCCGAGTCCATCGAACCGCCCTCCTACGACAGCACGCCGACGTAGAGCTTGACGACCTCGTCGTTATGCAGCAGCTCGCGCCCGCGGCCCGCGAGGCGATTCCTCCCGAGTACGAGCACATACGCCCACTGCGCATGACGCAGGGTCTCGCGAGTGTTCTGCTCGACGACCAACACGGCCACATTGGTCGCTCGCACCTGTTCGATACGCTCCCATACGGCGTTCTGGAACCGTGGGGAGAGACCGGCGGACGGTTCATCGAGCAGGAGCACAGCCGGGTCGACCATCAGCCCCCGAGCCATCGCAAGCATCGTGCGCTGCCCGCCGCTCAGAGTCTCCGCGTGGCGTCGATGCGCCGCCTTGAGATCAGGAAACAGTTCGTACAGCTCATCGACTCGTTCCCGCAAGCCGCTCCTGCGGCTGTATCCGCCCATCTCGAGGTTCTCCTGCACGGAGAGTTGAGGGAAGACATTGGCCACCTGCGGGACGTAAGCGATACCGCGGCGAACGAGCTTCTCGGAGGGCAAGCCGGTGGCGTCACGACCCTCAACGGCAATCGTCCCCGACTTGGGACTGATCACGCCGGCAATCGCCTTGAGCAGTGTCGACTTGCCCGCTCCATTGGGACCGACGATTGCTGTGATGGCACCGCGGTGAGCGCGGATGCTCACGTCCTCGACGATGGGCGGTCCGCCGTAGCCGGCGGTGAGACCGCTCACATCAAGGGCGGCGACCACCGCGGTGTCTGTCGAGGTGGGATCAGTCGTCTGCGTCGTCATATTCGGGCGTCTCTCCGAGGTAGGCATCGACGACAGCCGGGTTACCACGGAGTTCGTCAAATGGCGCCTCGGCGATCACCTTCCCAGCAGCCATCACAACCACCTGGTCGGTCACGCGTTCGATGAACGGCAGATTGTGTTCGACGATGACGACGGACGTTCCGGTCTTGACGAAACCGAGCACCGCGACTGCCATACGCTCACCAAGCACAGGGTTGACTCCACCCATCGGCTCGTCAAGGATGACCAACCGGGGTGCAGCCATGCGTATCCGTCCGAACTCCAGGAGTCGCTTCTGTCCACCACTGAGGTTGCCGGCTCGCTCGTTGCGAAGATGGAAGAGCCCGAACTCCTCCAGGATGACTCGAGCACGAAGCAACTGCTCGTCGGCGCGCAGCCTCTCCGCTCGCGACGGACCGAAGAGTGATCGCCAGAACCGCTCGCGGCGAGGCTCGAAGCACGCGAGTATGAGGTTCTCGAGAACGCTGAGCCCGGGCCACTCGCGGGGACTTTGAAAGGTCCGGGTCAATCCCATCCGCGCGATGTGGTGTGGCGGCTTGCCCTGTACCTCCTTGCCCTCGAACCGGACCTTTCCCGTGTCAGGGATCTTGAATCCGGAGATGAGGTCGATGGCCGTGCTCTTCCCTGCACCGTTGGGCCCGATGAGTCCGGTGATCTGGCCCTCAGCAACAGTGAATGAACAGGCGGTGACCGCCTGAACACCGCCGAAGTGCTTGTGCAGATCCTCGACTTCCAACAACGCTGTCATGCCGCACCGGTGTCGAGCGACGGCCCGACGATCGGGGTCTCGACAGGAAGGGCTGCACCGCCTCTGTCAGCCGGATCCTCGTCGCGCATGCGGCGCTCAGGAAGGAGTCCTTGCGGACGGAACCTGATGAACAGCACAAGGACGATGCCGGTGAGGATGAGTCGAAATGCGGGTGCGAAGCTGGGCTGGTTGGCGATCTCGGGGAGGTAGCGCGTCGCCTCCTGCAGGCCCATGACCATCACCGCGACCCCCAGCACGACGCCGCGGTTGCTGCCCCGGCCGCCGACGAGGATCGCGGCATAGAGGACGATGGTTTCGACCGGTGACCATGCAGAGGGGTTGAAAGCACTCAGATATCCCGCGAAGAGTCCTCCACCCAACCCTCCGATTCCCGCGCCGATGACATACGCCTTGAGTTTCATCAGGTAGATGTTGCGTCCGAACGCGGCAGCCGCCCGCTCATCCTCACGCAGACTTCGCAGCGCGAGCCCGAACCGGCTGCCGCTCAGGCGCGTGACGATGACCAACACAGCAATGAGGACGGCGGCGCAGAACCCGAGATAGAAGAATGGCCAGGAGTTGAAGTCGAGTCCGAAGGAGTCCCCCATCGGGTCGAATAGTCCCGAGAGCCCGTTATAGCCGTTGAAAAGTGGCACGAACTGACCGGCGAAGACGTACAGGACATACACGGCACCGAGCGTGACGATCGAGAAATAGATGCCGCGGAGGTGACGAAGCGCGATCGCGCCCACGATGAACGCAAGGACCATCGTGCTGACCACCGCGATCGCGACGGCGAGAGGAAATGGAAGGGTCTGCCCGAGGATGTACGTGGTCGGCTCAGTCGGCGCTCCGATAGTCAGAGCAAGCGTCATGTATGCGCCGAGAGCGACATAGCCGTAGAACGCCAGGTCGAAGTCGCCCGACCACCCCCAGATGATGTTGAGTCCCAGCGCCATGATTGCGAAGATCGAGCCCTCGGTGAGCACTGAGACCACATAGTTGATCATTCGAAGACGCTGCGCCTCCCACCGACGAAGAGGCCCCGAGGTCGGACCAGGATCACCAGCGACAGGATTGCGAACGCGAATGCGAGGTTGTAGCTGGCGCTGAGATACCCACCGAAGAACTCGAGCGCGATGCCGACGATGATGCCGCCGACGAGCGTGCCCACCGCCTTGCCGAGCCCGCCCGCGACTGCCGCCGTGAGCGTGATGAGAAAGAAGCTGAATCCGGAGTACGGGCTGAACGTACCAACGCTCTCGGCGAGGATGAATCCGGCGTAGCCACCGATGAGCCCGGCAAGCAACCAGGTCAACGACGCGACCCTGTTCGCATTGATTCCGGAAACTCGGGCCAGTGAACGGTTCTGCGATACCGCGCGTAGCGACTTGCCGAAACGGGTGTGCTGGACGATCAGGTAGAGCAACACCGTGATCAGCACCGCGGACACCATGATCTGGATCTCGGTGTCCGTCCAGAGGAATGGGCCGATCGTGCGCGGCGCTCCTTGCGGTACCGCGTAGCCGAGGTTGGATGCGCCGAAGATGATGACGAGCACATTCTGGATGACGAGCGAGACTCCCAGCGTCGCTATGAATGTCGGTAATCCGCCGATGCCTCTGCGCACGAATCTGTCGACAACGCTGGCATGCACTGCCAGCGCGAGCGCACCACCTCCGGCGGCGGCAGCGAGCCCCGAAAGAATGACCCCGCCGCCATGCTGCTGCACGAGATATGCACAGTAGGCGCCGACGGTAAGGATCTCACCGTGTGAGAGGTTGGCGACGTTCGTGACCGAGTACTCGAGTGTGAAGGCAAGCGCTGACAGTGAGAGAATCGCTGCAGCGACCAAGCCGAAACCGAGTGTGAGGAGGACCTCATGCACTAGGCGAGTTCTCCAGCGCGTTGTCCGGCCGTCGCGAGACCGGATGGGATGATGCAGGGGCAACGCACCAGGGCCGTGTGCGTTGCCCCCGCTGCGTCAGGGAGTGGCCGCGGCAAGGTCGGCGGCGGAAAGCAGCGCGATCTGCGACTCGGCACCGGTGCTCGCGTCGGCCTGGAATGCCCCGTACGGGCCGAAGACGTTGTTGTACGCGTTGAAGATGAGGTCGCCGCTGGCTCCATCCATCTTGATCTTCGTGCCAGCCTTGATGCCCGCGAGGCAAGCCTTGTACGTGTCGCAGGGCGTACCGGGTGGATTCGTGACCTGCTTCATCGCGGCGATGACCGCGGGGCCGCTGGTGGTGCCTGCCTTGTCCATTGCAAGCGCGAGGCTGATCACCGCGTCGTACGCGTAGTTCGCACCGGCGATCGGTTGCGCATTGGCGCCGTTCTGTGCGGCGAAGGCCGCGGCGAAGTTGTCCGCTGCGGCACCGGTCGCGTTGGTGCCGTAGACCGAGACGAGGTGGTCATGTGCGATGGGATACGTGATCGCCTTGAGGTAGTCGTTACCGCTCGTCACGTCCGTTCCGACAATCGGAATCGCAAGGTTGTCGAGCTCCTTGAAGTTTTGGAACATGACTGCCGCGGTCTGCGGGTCGAGCTGAGTGAAGATCACGTCGGGATGCGCGGCGATGATCTGTTGCACCTCGGTGAGATATGAGGTCTGTCCAGGCGCGACCGTGATGTTGGAGACAATTGTGTTGCCGAACTTCAACCACGTCGCGGTGATGGGCTTTGGGATCGTCTGCTGCGCGATGTCCGACGAGAAGAGCAACGCCGCGGTCTTGTAGCCCTTCTGATGCGCGTAGAGCGCCATTGCGACCCCGAGCTGTGAGTCGGATGGGCTGTCCCGCCAGAGGTACGGGTTCGTGTTCTTGTCGAAGGCTGTGCTTCCGCCTTGGAATTCTGTCGGGATCTTGGCGGCGCTCACGATGGGGGCAACCGCTGCGATCTCCTGTGTCTCCGGCCCGATGATTCCGGTGACGTTGTCGGACGACAGGAGTTGGCGTACCGCCGGCACTGCGTCAGCCTCATCGCATTGGGTATCCGCGTGACTGAGGTCAAGCTGCTTGCCCAGAACGCCGCCGCTGTCGTTGATGACTTTCTGGGCTACCTGGGATCCCTGGAGCATCGCCTGCCCGAGGACCGCGAGCGGGCCGGTGAAGCAGGACAGGACGCCGTACGAGACATGGCCCGCACTGTCAGTCGTGATCGTTCCCCCGCCCGAACCACCTGACGGACTCGAACTGCCACACGCGGCGACGAACATCGCCGCCGCAATACCGGTCAGCAGGCGTTTCGGCGCACGCGTACGCGGGATCCGGGTTATGGCTCTCGGCGACACTGTCAACCTCCGATCAGGCCCAGCAGGGCCACCCCGATTACTGCCGGGCAGTCTGCTCCGCAGTGGATGACTATGTCAATGGGTCGGTGGGTAGTCCACTTTTTTGCGCAATAATCCGAGGTCGTGACCCTCGACACTTCCGCGCTCCGCCCCCTCGGTCGCACCCGTCTTTATGAAGATCTGGTCGAGCGCCTCGGCGAATTCGTCGTCCAGTCCAACCTCAGGGTTGGTGAACGCTTTCCACCCGAGCGTGAGCTGGCCTCGCGCCTCGAGGTCAGCCGTGCGTCGCTGCGGCAGGCCCTCGCCGTGCTCGAGGCGCAGGGTTTCATCGAGGTTCGCCACGGCGGGGGAGTCTTCCTCCGGCGCAGCCGCGGGTTCGGCGGTGTGCTCCACAAGCTCGTGGAGCGGCGATCCCGGTTGCCGGAAGTTCTCGAAGCACGCGAACTCCTCGAGGTCCGGCTGGCTGAGCTTGCGGCGACTCGGCGCACCGAGGCCGACCTCGCAGCGATGCGGGCGGGTTTGGTCGCAATGGAGGCTGAAATCGCGTCAGCTGGGCTTGGGATCGACGGGGACGCGGCGTTCCACCATGCGATCCATCGCGCCGGAAAGAACAAGGTGCTCGAACACGTGATCGACGGCTTGGCTCTGGCGATACATGAAACTCGCGTGGAATCGCTCGCCGAGCCCGGTCGTCCCAGGAATTCACTGCTGGCCCACCGGCGCATCCTGGATGCGATCGATGCTCGGGACGTCGAGCAGGCCGCGGAGGCCATGCGCGCGCATCTGCGCCAGGTCGCCGACGTCGCGCTGCTTCGGTGGGACCCACCGATAGACGATCCAGTCGTTCCGTGAGCCCGCCCCTGTCCTGGTTGGAGCATGTGACCGGGGTCGCCGAACGCGGGCGCGCGATGTTGGGACGCGCGCTCGGCAATACCACCAGCACGGCGAACCTTGCGGCACTGTGCCGGCGTCTGATCGCGCGGCGTGGCGAGGCATCGGGTCTGGCGCTCGCAACCGAAGTGGTGCGCGCGCTCGAGCGAATGAACAACGCCGAGACCACCGAATTCCTCGAAGTGCTCGCCGGCGAGTTCTCGCCTCCGCCCGAGGCGGTGGCCGCAGCCGTCGCCCGCTGGCGGTCGGATCCCACGGACGAGGCGGTGATGGCCCTCGCCGCGGCGACCGAAGCGCCTCGCCAGGAGCTGTTCCGGCGTCTCAACCTTGTTGGCGGCGGCGCCGCAGCGCTGGTCAAGCTCCGCGGGCAGCTCCTGGGCCTGCTCCCGACACGCCCGCACCTGCGCCCCGTCGACGCGGACCTGCGCCATCTCCTCTCGTCGTGGTTCAACGGCGGGTTCCTCCGTCTCGAGCAGATCAGCTGGGGAACGTCGGCGGCGACGCTTGAGCGGCTGATCGCCTACGAGGCTGTGCACGAGATCCACGGCTGGGACGACCTGCGCCTGCGGTTGGCCGGCGATCGGCGTTGCTTCGCGTTCTTCCATCCGCTCCTTCCGGGAGAACCGCTGATCTTTGTGGAGATCGCGCTCACTCGCGAACTGCCCAGTGCAATCGCTCCGCTCCTTGATGGGCAACGCCCCATCGCTGACGCTCATACAGCGCACACCGCGGTCTTCTACTCGATCAGCGATTGTCAGCCCGGCCTGCGCGGCATCTCCTTTGGCAACTTTCTGATCAAACAAGTGGTGCGCGAACTCTCAGTCGAGCTGCCCGCGCTACGGACGTACGCGACGCTGTCGCCAGTGCCCGGCCTCGCGCGGGCAATCGTGGACCGGCGCAGCGCCGACGACTTCACCGACGAGCGGCTGCGCGCGCTCACCGCCGGGCATCACGACGAACTTCGGCGGCTGGCCTCGTCACAAGACGAACTCGATGCTTTGGTACGGCTTCTCGACGCACCCGGTCCGTACGACCCTGTGGTTGCCCGGATCGCCGGACGCCTCGCACTTGCGTACCTCATGCATGTGAAAGCGGGCATGCGTGTCGCCGACAGCGTGGGTCACTTCCACCTCTCGAATGGCGCCCGCCTCGACCGTATCAATCCCGGCGGTGATCTGTCGTCGATGGGGCATCACTCTCTCGGCGTGATGGTCAATTACGTGTATGAGCCTCAGCGTCTGGAGGTCAACCACGAACGCTACGTTCGCACCGGTCATGTCGCCACGGCTCCATCGCTCGGCGGCGAGGTCAAAGCGGTCGATGGCGCGTGGTCGCACGCGCCAAGGCGCGAGCGGCGATCGGCCCGCGTCGCGCGCTGACCCGGGAGCCGATTCCAGCCGGACAGGGTACAGTGCGTCGATGACGGCAAGGTGGGCCGCGGTCGCAGCGTGACTGCGTTCGTCAGGTGCGTCGACTATCACACCGCAGGCGAGCCATTTCGCATCGTCACGTCAGCGATTCCCGCGCTCTCCGGAGCGACGGTGGCCGACCGCCGCGAGCGGGCACGCAGTCGCGAGGATGTGGACGCGATCCGTCGCCTCCTCTGTCACGAACCCCGCGGTCATGCCGACATGTACGGCTGTTTCCAGGTCCCCCCGAACGACTCCGGAGCGCACCTGGGTGTGTTGTTCTGGCACAAGGACGGGTACTCCACCGCCTGCGGCCACGGCACGATCGCACTCGGTGTCTGGGCGGTGCATGCCGGTCTCCTCGAGGCCGATCCCGACGGCGAGAGTGACGTGGTCGTCGATGTTCCATCCGGTCGAGTCACTGCGCGAGTCCGCTGCGACGGTGGTGTGGTGCGGTCGGTGGCATTTCGCAATGTGCCGTCATACGTGCTCGTACCGTCAGTGCACGTCAGCACATATCGCGGCGCAACCGACGTCGCACTGGCCTACGGCGGAGCGATCTACGCAACCGTTGCGGCGTCCGAATTCGGTCTCTCCGTTGTCGGGGACGACCTGAGTGAGTTGATCCGCGTTGCTCGCGAGATCAAGCAGCAGGTCGATGGCGCCGGCCTGGCGAGCCACCCCGATGACGCACGTCTCTCCGGGCTGTACGGGACGATCTTCTACGACGATCTCGGCCGCGGCGACGGCGTGATGCACCAGCGCAATGTCACGGTGTTCGCCGACGGTGAAGTCGACCGTTCACCGTGCGGCTCGGGGACGGCCGCCCGCGTCGCGGAACTGGTTGCGAACGGCGACCTCGCTGTGGGTGATGAGCTGATCCACGATTCGATCATCGGCACGACGTTCCGGGCACGGGCCGTCGAGCGAACGTCCATGCACGGACGTGCCGCGATCGTCCCGGAGGTCGAGGGGATGGCCTATCGGACGGGTGAGCACCGATTCGAGCTCGATCCCGCGGATCCGCTCGGGACTGGGTTCGTCCTGCGCTGAACGCCGTGCTGGCAGCCTGACGTCCGGACACGACGATCCCGACGGCACAGGCCGAGGGGCCGGCTGACCGGAGGGCGGCCACTCCTCGTACTCCGGCCGCGATCGCTAGACGCCCAGCGCCTTGCCTTCCATCTCCTCGAGCGGGTCGCGTGTGATCTCGAGCAGCGCGCCGTCCGGATCGTGGAAGTACAGGGAATTCTCGACGCGATCCGGGCCGAAGTACTCGACGTGCAAGTCATCGAGCTTGGCTCGAATCGCATCGAAGGACTCCGGGTGGACGGCAATCGCTATGTGGTGCATGCCGCCGACGGCCTCGCGCGTGGCCGGCATCGGATCCTCGGGAAAGTCGAAGAACGCCAGGAGGTTGCCGTTGCCGATGTCGAAGAAGAAGTGAGTCGAGCTGGGGAGGTCGCGATTCTCGAAGAGTTCGACGAGCGGGAACCCGAGCACTTCGGTGTAGAACTTGATGGTTCGATCGATGTCCGAACAGATCAGCGCGAGATGATGCGCGCCGCGCGCGGTTGAGGCCGGTCGCTCGCCCTTCGGCTTGAGATACGTCTGCACAAGCGCATTCCGCTTCGCCCCGTAGTCGACTGCTGTATCCACCATGGTGATGTCTCCTCGCTGCTAGATCTTGTACCAGAGCCGGCGCACGCGCGCCGCGAGCGTTTGGTCGCCGATTGCGGCGCCGCCGACGATCCGCTGGAACGACGTCAAGACAAGATCGTTCGGGTCGAAGTTGAACACGACCGGGCACTCGGCGACGCTGCCCTCCGCGTACGACAGCTGCCCATTCGTCAGCGTCGCTTTCCACGATCCGCCCCATTCGCCGGAGACACGAACACCCCAGGTCGCATCCAGTCCCTCGGCCTCCTTCGGATCGACGGTTGAGGGGAGCAGGACGTAGAACATGAACGGAACGAGCGCAGCCGCCTGGGCATCCGGAATCGGCGCGTACACTCCCAACCCCGCCCGGATGTCCCAGCTGTGCACGGAGTAGTCGATCAGCTGAAAGCCCATGTAGATGAACGTGGGAAGCGGCCCCATGTAGACATGCTCCACGAGCTCTCCGCCCCACTGATGAGCATCGATGCCGTCGAAGATGGCGAACAGCTCGTCGGACGCGCTCTTGAGACGTCCGATCAACTCACGTCTCGGCACTTGTCGAAGTTGCTTCGCAGCGGCGTCCAGAGCATGCGGCATCACATCCTGCACGCCCCGAGCAGGGTCAGCTGGTTGACCGTTCCGGGCGAGGGCCCAGCGTTGGATGTACGCCTCAGTGACATCGACCATGTGGGCAACGACGTCTCGCACCTGCCATTCGGTGCACGCCGTCGGCGTCTGCCAACCCTCGTCGTCGAGGTTGTCGATCAGGCTGTAGAAATCGGACCGCGCCTGCCGGACAACTGAAAGGAGATGGTCCTTGCCCGCGTGCTCCATGACATTGATCCGCAGCGGCTTCACCTGGACACTCATGCGTCTCCGGCCTCCTCGTCTCAGGGCTCAATGAGAAGCGTAGCGTGCGCCGATTCGGACGCAAAATACAAGGGGTTATCGACGACGTAATTGTTCGCGTCGCGAACACGAAGACGTGAACCCACAACGTACTTGTTCGCGTGTCCGACGGGCCGGGGCCCAGCGAGAGCGAGAAGCCTTGTTCGCTGTGGGTCGAGAGGCCCGACCTCAAGCGTGCGGAGTTCATGGTCGGGAGTGAGCGCCGGACTGTCTCAAGGGCTTCTCGGATGCTTCCCGCGCATCGCTGATAAGCTCTCGAGGTGCGCGCTCGACGAGCCACTCTGGTCGCCGCTGTTGTGACGTTTGTGGTCACCAGTATCGCGGCTACATTGGTGTTGGGGAACGCTCTCGGCACCCATCCCTGCGGCGCCGGATGGACGGGATATGTTCCGATTGGCTCTTGTGTCAATACGGTTTGGCTGCCAGCGTTCTCCATTGGTCCCTTGATCGGGTTATTGCTGGGCGCATGCGCGGCGTTCTTGACCGATCGCGCGACGCGGCGGGCGCAAAGAACCGACTGACACGGGACCCCATCAAGCTCCCCTGGTACTTGCGAATACTCGCGTGGTCTCCGTTGACCTCGCCGGCGGGCGGCCGCACCTTGTTCATGACCGGCATTCGTGTCGGTGGGCGGATGGGCGGCCCTCACCCACGGCTACGGTGGACGAGCCGTGTACGCGCTGCTGGAAATGCGAGCCAGACGGCACCGATCAGCAAGGCCGCTGCATAGACAGCTACCGCGGGTACGGAGAGCGCTGACTGCACGACCGTCTGCCCCACGCACCCCCCATCAGAGCTGCAAACGGGGGAGTGCCCGGTCGTATCGATGGTGAAGGCGCCACCTGGAGACAAGGCTCCACTCAGCGCCGTTCCTATCAGCCCGAGACCGACAAGGAACGCGGGAAGCGCGAGCAGCACCCGCCTACTCGCAGTCAACGCGACAGCGACGATGAGCGGCACTGTTGCCAGCAGCAACCCGAGGATGTCGCCAAAGTACACAGCGGCGCCGCTCGCCGCACCCAGGGCAAGCCATAGGGGGAGCCAGGCCGGATGGCGGATCCTGCGCACTCAGCCAGTACAACACTATCCCTTGCCGGATCCTGATCGACGACTGGTGGCGTCACGACGTCGTCATCGCGCCAACGTTGGGGTCACACACCAAACGCGTCAGCAAGTTGACACGCGAATCACCCTCGATTCGAATTCAAAACAAGAGTGGGCGGGCCAGGATTCGAACCTGGGACCGTGGGGTTATGAGCCGGAAAAGGGTCCGTCCGGGGCCAGCCGCCTACGTCCGTAGTTGTTGCTGGGTAAGGGATTTCACCCGTATGCCCGGCCGCCGAGGTTCGTCTGTCTCCGCCCCTGTTGGGGTCAGCGTTGGGGTCAAACGTATGCTGGAGCCTGTTCATCCGCACTGCATCCGTCGCGGTTGCTGCCGGGCGAACGTGGGGCGATTCACTGCTTGGCGAACTGGGCGAGCTTAGGTCCAACGCACACGAATGAGTAGGTCGCCCCGCCAGCCTTGACGCTGCCGGTCGTCCGATCGAGGTCAGAAGATGAGGAAGAGCCAGTGCCCGCAATTCCAGTCCCCGACCCGAGGCTCCCCAACCACATCCAGATCGGGCTACCTTCATCGACCCCATTAGACATGCAATCGACCACCGGGCCCCGAAGCAAGACGAAGAGGCAAAGCGGCACGAGTCCGAGCGTGAGAATGAGTCCAGTGCTCACGGGTCGCCTCGAAGGAGGGGTCGCCGGTGCCTTTTTCCCCCGGTGGTTTGCCGCCAGCACAAGCACGACGATGACCGGAAGGAGCACGAGAGTGCCCGCCGAGAGGAAGCCGAGCAAGGCCGCGAGGGTGACGGTCGGCGCGAGCCATGAGGTGGTCTGACCTCGGCGAGTTGCCAGGGCTCCACCAATCCCGGTCAGCACGGCGCAGACGCTACCCGCGAGTACCACCCAGAAGGGCATGACATAAGCCGGCTGACGCCACCAGATCCCGAGAAGAATCGCCAATAAGATCGCGAGCGCCGTCGTGCAGAGCGCCAACAGGCCGGCGAGAACCTGATGCGCATGCCCGGCCCGTCTTATCGGAAGCTGGCTGGCAAGGATGGGGTTCGCGCTGGGCGCCACGTCAACCTCGGTTCTTCCGTTGACTGGTTGGGCCCATGAGAATATACTGATCGTATGGTCAAGTCAAGCGATCAGAGTATCGTCGCCCCGAAACCCGTCGGGGAGAATCGCCGCCCTGGACGGTCTCCCGGCACCAACCCCCTTACGATATCGAGAGCGCTCGGACACTCGGAGTTGGGTGCCGCGTCAAATCGGCGCCGTCAACGCCGCAACGAAGCAGGCGACCTGATGCGAGGACGCATCGTCGACGCGGCGCTGCACACCCTGACCAGCACGGGCTACGCGAATACGTCGGTGCGTGCCATCGCGGCCACCGGAGGCTTCAGTCCCGCGCTCGTCTTCTATCACTTCGGCAGCGTCGACGCTCTCCTGCTCGCGGTGCTCGACCGCATCAGCGGCGAGCGCTTGTCTCGCTACGAGAGTCGCCTCGCGGCGGTTGCCACCCTCCAGGCACTCGGAGGCGCGATGGAGGAGTTGTATGCCGAGGATCTCCAACTCGGTCAACTCGCCGCGGTGCAGGAGATCGTCGGAGCCATGGCCTTCGATCCCGAGCTCGGACTCGAAATCCACGCCCGGATGCAGAAGTGGATGACATTCGCGGAGCAACTAGCCTTGCGCATCCTCGCTGGCTCACCGCTCGCAGGCGTGGTGGATCCGGCCGTCATCGGCTCGGCGGTGATCGCCCTTTATATGGGCCTGGAAATCGTCGCGAGGATGCGCGGTGGCGACAGCTCCGGATCGAGTGCACTGATGACCACGCTCGTGCAAGCCGCGCCGTGGATCGATCAGCTCCTCGGCAAGGCGCCCAGCGGACGGCGGCGGCCGGCGACCACGGTGTCGATCGAGTGACCAGGATCGCGGTCACGGGCGCGAGCGGGTTCGTCGGCAGCCACACGGCTCGTGCGCTCCTTGCCAACGGAAATGACGTCGTCCTAGTCGCTCGCCACCCCACCGCGGCCGCGAACGCGACCGGCGACCGGGCAACGTGGGTCACTGCCGATATCGATGACGAGGTTGCGTTGGCCCGGGCATTCAAGGGCTGCGAGTCCGTCATTCATTGCGCAGGCATCAATCTGGAACGCGGCTCGCAGACATACGGTAGGGTGCACGTTCGCGGCACGATGACGGTGGTGCGGGCGGCGCGATCTGCGGGTGTGCCACGGATCGCGCTGGTGAGCTTCCTGCGCGCTCGTCCCGCCTGTGGCTCCGCTTATCACGAATCCAAGTGGGCAGCCGAAGAGATCGTGCGCGGCTCTGGGCTCTCATACACCGTCGTCAAAGCCGGTGTCATCTACGGAAAGGGGGATCACATGCTCGATCACCTCAGCCGTGCGCTCAACAGCTTCCCGGTGTTCCTGCTGGTCGGATTCGGGTCCCGACGCACGCTGCGGCCAGTGGCCGTGGCCGATGTGGCCCGCATTCTCGTGGCGTCTGTCGACGACGACCGCCTCGCCGGGGTCACCGTGCCCGTCCTGGGACCGGAGGAGCTCGCCCTCGGGCTCGCGGTTCGCCGTGTCGCGAGTGAGATCGGGCGCCGTCCTCGC
>DATLRX010000021.1:0-33079 GCA_035534435.1 Candidatus Acidiferrales bacterium | reverse complement strand
ATGGCTTCGACAACGGAATGGGCTCCGTTCGACCCTTCCGCCTCACGCACCTGCGCCAGGTACTCCTCCACCAGCTCACGGCCGCGCTCGGGATCGGCAACGCTCGCAACAACGTGATACGCGGGCTCATCGGGATCCGGTCGCACCAGCACGAACCCCCCCTCGACATACACCTTGATCCCGTCGACCAGGTCCACGGAATCAGTCCGATGGCGGTCGAGCAGGATCCGCATCACGCGTCCCTTCACCTCCCAGGGACAGAACTCCGTGGCCGTGACGTACGCAAGATGCGGCAGGGCCGCACGCGCCTCGCTCAACGGAATCCCCACCAGTGCGCGCAGCTCGAGCAGCTTCACGAGCGTGTACATGGCGTCGAAGGCGCCGAGATGCCCCGGCCACACAAAGCCGCCGTCCCCGTCGGACGCGAGGATCGTTCCGGAGTTCGCGGACGCGCGCAGCACTGACGCCGGATCGCCCGGGGTCGAGGAGAACGTCCCCCCACCCTGGTTCACGAGGTCGCTGATCCACATCGGCGTCGCAGCCGGCGCCAGCACCGTGCCGGGGGTCGAGCGCAGCATCCAGGACGCGAGGATGCCGAAGCTCTCGTGCACGTCCATCACCACCCCGTTGTCATCGATGAGCGTGATCCGCTCACCGGTGGGGCTGATCATGCATCCGATATCCGCGTGCACCGTCTTGCTGATCAGCGCTGTCTCGTCGGGCACGGTGCGGTGGTGCGCTCCCTCGCGGAGTCCGGCATTGAGCGGGATCGTCGTGACCCCGAGCTTGTTGAGAATCGCGGGAAGCACTGCCGACGCGTCGCTGTAGTCGTAGTCGATGAGCACGCGGAACCCGGCTTCGCTGATCAGGTCGGCGTTCACGCTCTTGAGCAGGTGCGCCGAGTAATCGGCAACCGGCTCGCTGTACTCGATGTCGCCCATCTCGTAGAACGCCGCGCGCCGGAAGTCCTCGCGGAACAGCAGGTTCTCGAGCTTGCGCTCATCGCGCTTGTCGATCTGCAACCCCTGGGCGTCGAAGAAACGGATGTCGGCGCTGCGCTGATCGAGGGGCGAGACGAGCACGTGGATCCCCGCTGCGCAGTCTGCGTCGAGCGTGGCGAACTGCGTCACGGCGACCGGCAGCTCGCGCACGTCACGGGCCTTGCCGCCGGCGCTGACGATGCCGGAGACGATCGCGCGTTTGATCATCCGCGACGAGCGCGCGTGATCACGTCCGACGACCAGGCATGCTCCGCGAGGCAGCGTCGCGCAGAATGCCGCGCCGAGGCGCGCGCAGAACTCCGGTGTCAGCTCGACGTTGATGAGCCCGCCCAGGCCGTACGAGGAGAACAGTCCCTGGCGCCACTCGCCTGCCCAGATGATCGACTCGTTCACCGTCGATCCGGGCTCGACGCTCTTGCTCGGCCAGACCTTGACGCCGGCGCGGATCTGCGAGCCCTTGCCGAGGACGCATTCGTCCGCGATGACCGAGTTCTCCTCGAGGAGGCAGTCGTTCTTGATCGTGACGTTGCGGCACACGATCGCCTGCCGCAGCCTCGCGCGCTCGCCGATGTACGAGTGCGGCCATACGATGCTGTTGCTGATCTTGGTGTTGTCATCGACGACGCTGTACTTGTCGATGACCGCGTGCTCGTTGAGGATCGCGCCGGCCTTGAGCTTCACCTCGTCGCCGATGAACGCCGGACCGTCGAGCTGCACGCCGATGCCGATCTCGACGCCGTCCCCCATCCAGACGTTGCCCTCGCGCCGTCCCGGGATGTGGCAGCGCACCTTGCCGTCGAGCGCGTCCCAGTTGGCCTGCAGGTACGACTGGATCGACCCGATGTCCGTCCAGTAGTCGTCCACGACGATGCCGTGGAGCGGCTCGTGGCGGCGGAGCATGGTCGGGAACACGTCCTGCGACCAGTCGGCGTTGGTGTCGGGCTTGATGTGGTCGAGGACCTTGGGCTCGATGACGTAGATGCCGGTGTTGGCGTGATCGCTGAAGACCTCGCCCCACGACGGCTTCTCGAGGAAACGCTTGATGTTGCCCTCGTCGTCGGTGACCACGACGCCGTACTCGAGCGGGTTCGGCACCGAGTGCAGCACGATCGTCGCGTGCGAACCGCGCTCCTTGTGCGCGGTCATCACCTTGGTCAGGTCGATGTCGGTGAGCGCGTCGCCGCTGATGACGAGGAACGTGTCATCGAGCAGGTGCGCCGCGTTGCGCACGCTTCCCGCCGTCCCGAGCGGGCGGTCCTCGACGACGTACTCGATCTCCATGTCGAGGTCGGCACCGTCACCGAGGCGGTTGCGAATCTCCGCGCCGAGATAGGCGAGCGTCACCACGACCTGCGTGATGCCGTGCTCGCGGAGCAGCCGGAGAATGTGCTCGAGGACCGGCGTGCCCAGCACAGGGACCAGCGGCTTCGGCATGCGGCTCGTGAGGGGACGCAGTCGCGCACCTTCGCCACCTGCCATGACCACTGCCTTCACTCGGCCACCTCCTCGGGCACCGGAATGTTGGTCAGATCATATGGTGCGGCGCCGCTTCTCACGTGGTCGGAACGGATCCGGCGGTCGGGGGCACCACGCGCTGGTGCAGGCACATGAAGCGAAGGCGCTCGAGCAGGCCGGCGATGACGAGCGGCCAGGCGAAGTCGGCCGCATCGCGCCGCGCCGCCACACGCAGCCGCTCGCCGAGTGCCGGCTGCTCGACGAGGCCGCGCAGCGCGCTCGCCATCTCCGCGGGATCGTCGGTCTCGACAACGATCGCGTTGCCGTACGGGCGGGCATACTCCTCGCCGGTCGCCCCGACCATGGCAATCCCTCCCGCCGCCATCGCCTCGAGGCCGACGAGTCCGAACGGCTCGTGGCCGGAGTTGGCAAGCACCGCCGTCGCCGCGACGTTGATCTCCGTGATCACCTGGTCGGGAAGGAACCGGCGCAGGTTGATGATCGGCGCGCCGTCGGTTTCGGTCAGCGCGCGCACGATCCCGCCCGCGTCCGCCACGGGCTCATGCCAGTCGGTCACGGCAAGCCCGCGTTCGGCGGCGAACGAGAGCACGGTGCCGCCGTACGGCTCCATGCCACCGCGGATGAGCATCCGCGCGGGGAGACCCTCGGCGCGTACCTCGGCGATGGCCGCGATCGCCTGCGTCCAGCGCTTGTCCGGGCTGAAGCGCCCGATCTTGAACGCCAGGCACGGCGTGCCGGCCGCCGCGCGGATCGCCTTCGCGGCCGACATGTCGACCGGTGCGAGCGCTCCCTCCGGGATGCCGTTCGGGATGACGACCGGATTGACGTCGTACGGCCACATCAGGTGCTTCATGTACTTGCTGACGGTGGTGATCGCCGCGACGAAGTCCAGGATCGGCCAGTCGATCGCCTCGAAGCCGAATGTGTTGTTCGCGTTCCAGAGCAGGACGGTGTGCTTGCGCAGGTCGAGCGCGTGCAGGCGATCGCTGAGCGACTTGCAGAACCAGGCGGTGTGCCACTCCTCGCAGAGCACCGCCACCGTGCGCCCGGCCTCGGCGGCGGGGCGGATGACCTCGTCGACGAGCTTGTCCGGCAGCGTGGCCGTGAGGTCGCGGATCTTCGCCAGTTCGCCCTCGTAGACGCCGTTGCGATAGCGGGCGCTGATCTGCTGGCACCAGCGCACGAGGTGCACGCCGTGGTCCATCTCCATACCCGGCTTGTCGGGGTCGCCGACGAAGACGAGCGTGGTGCGGAAGCCGAGCGCGGCGAAGGCGCGGCACATCTCGCGTGCGCGCACGCCAAGGCCGCCGGCCTGGCTGTACTGGTCGGGTCCTTCGAAGGACACCATGACGACGTCGAGGGTCTCAGGAGTGAACATCGCGGCACAGTGTGCGAAACCGGCATATGGAGGTGCCGGTGTCGCGGCCCTCCCACACCCTCATCGGGGCGCCCGTGCGGCCACGGACCGGGGGCCGAAGCCCCCAATCCTGGTCACAAAAGAGGCGAAGGACCGGCTGGCGGGCGCCGGTGACTCCGCCCGAAACAGAGTGTGGCAAACGCCCTGAACGTAGGCTCCGATGCCGCGACACAGGCGTGTAACGAGAGGGGCACGGTGTCACAGACCAAGGAGCTGCACCGCGTTCTCGCCCATCACGAGGGCTCGCTCCGCGACGGTGAGCTCGGCGTGCGCAAATGCGTCGATGTAGCGTCGTGCGGGGAGCAGCGGATGGTCGGAGCCGAACAGCAGCCGCTCCGCGCCGCACAGGTCGGCGACGGCTCGATACGCCGTCGGTGCGTAGAGGAAGGGCCCGGCCGCGGTGTCGAACCAGAGGCGCCGGCAGAGCTCGGCCACCTCCGGCATGTGCGCGTAGAACGGCAGGCCGCCACCGAGGTGCGCGCAGACGAGGCGGAGGTCCGGGTTGCGCATCGCGAATCCCGCGACCTGTCCCGGCGTCGCCGTCCCCTTGCCGGGATACTCGTGACCGACAGGCTCGCTGCAGTGCAGCACCATCGGGATGCCGGTGTCGACGCACGCCGCGGCAACCGAGTCGACGTCCACCCCGCCGAGGTCGAAGACCTGCGCATCTGCGTTGAGCTCGCCGACCCCGCGGAGTCCCTCGTCCGCGCATCGGCGAAGCTCGTCCACCGCCCCCGGTCGCGACGGGCTCACCGTCGCGAAACACGTCAGCCGGTCCGCGTGGGCACGCTGCACCGCGATCAGGTGATCGTTCACCTCGGCGCAGAGCGCGGGATCCGCAAACGGCCACCCGAAGCACACCGATCGGTCGATCCCCGTCGCGTCCATCGTCGACAGCAGCTCCTCGACCGTCAGGATCGCGCGGCCGCCGCGATGGCAGATGTCGAACCAGGGGTCGAGACGGGCGAGCTCATCCTGCGAGTCGCGCATGCGCGCCGGGAGGACGTGCACGTGGGTGTCGACGATCATCCGAGCCACCGCCCCTGCGCGAAGATCCACGTCCCGGCGCACATCAGCACGGCGCTTCCCACCAGGATCGCCGGCCGCGCGCGTTGCACGCGGGAGGTGAGATCCGCGACGAGGATCACCGCAGGGAACAAGGC
This sequence comes from Candidatus Acidiferrales bacterium, assembly GCA_035534435.1. Classification (GTDB taxonomy): domain Bacteria; phylum Chloroflexota; class Dormibacteria; order Aeolococcales; family Aeolococcaceae; genus Palsa-851. The sequence goes on along the minus strand of DATLRX010000021.1, from coordinate 28,022 downwards.
GAGGATGTAGCGCGGTTGCGAACGCCAGAAGGGCAGCGATGCGGTCATCAACCACGCGATGGTGCAGTACAGCGCGAAGGATCGGGGGATCCGCGACGAAGCCCACATCCCGAAGCTCAGCACCAGCCCGAGGAGTCCGAAGGCGACCTCCCGCGCGAAGATCGAGCGCGTCTCCCCGTCGGTGGCGGTGACGAGCGTGTGCCACGTCGTGGCAAATCCGGTCCACGGCGGCGTCATATGGAGGCTGAAGGATGGTGAGCTGTCGGCGTCGAGCAACGCCCGCCAGTCACCGATGTGGATCTGCATGTACAGCGAATAGAGTGCCAGTGGGAGGAGCAGCAGCAGGACGAGCACCAGGTCCGGGCGCGGCCGCCAGCCGCTGCGCCGCAGCTGTTCCAGGGCGAGGGCCGGGATGAGCGCCAGCCCCGTCAGCCGGAAGGCGCATGCGAGCGCGCCGGCGAGGATCGCCTTGCGCGACTCGCCGGCACGCGCGTAGTACAGGCTCGCTGCTGCGGCGGCGATGAAGGTGCTCTCGCTGAATGGCGCGATGAGGAAGACCGCGGTCGGCGCCAGTGCGAGCAGCCACATCGAGAAGGTGGCCGACGCCTGCTCGCGCTCGGCGCGCACCAGCCGGAAGACGTACCAGAGGCCGACCGTCTCGGCAACGGCGTTGACGAGCCACGCCGCGGTGACGTCGTCGCGGGTGATGAGCGCGAGCCCATGGATGAGCAGCGGGAACCCGGGCAGGAACGCGTCGATGTAGCTGAGGTGCGCCGGGTAGCCGTTCGCGGCGATCGACAGGTAGCTGATGGCGTCCCAGGCGTCGAGGTGGTTGTGCAGCCCGGTGAGCAGCGCCACCCCGGGGAAGTCGATGACCAGCACGGCGATGAACACGCCGAGCCAGAGAAGCCGTGACATGAGGACCGCGCCGAGCGCGGTGACCCACGGCGACGCTGACGCGCGCGCGCTCACTCCGGCGGAGCGAGCCCGTCGAGCAACCGTGGGTGCGTGCGCAACTGCCAGAGCTCGCGGAACGCGCGCAGCACCACGTGGATGTTGGCGCCCGTGGCGCGTCCGGTCGTGCGCGGGTAGTGGTGCACCCCGACGTCCATGAGGCGGTAGCCGCTCCGGCGCGCGCGCACGAGCAGCTCGGTGCAGACGAGCGCTCCTTCCGCGTGCAGCCCCTGGCCGACGGCGCGTGGAAAGAGCTTGAACGCGCAGTTGACGTCGCGGACCGTCGGCCCGAAGAGCATGCGGACGAGGCCGAAGAACGCGGTGTGATACAGGCGGCGAAGGAATGTGTCGTTGCGCCGGATGCGGTACCCGGACACGACCTTCTCGGGTCCGTAGAGCGCGAGCAGTCGCGAGATCTCGGTGGGATTGAACTGCCCGTCACTGTCCATGTGGAAGACCGCCTCGCACGTCGCGGCCTCGAACCCGGTGCGCAGCGCGGCGCCGTAGCCGCGATTGCGCGGGTGCGACACCACCCGGACCCGCCTGCCGGGCACCGCGGCACCGGCGGCGCGCGCGGCGGTCGCATCGCTGCTCCCGTCGTCGATGACGAGGATCTCGAAGTCGGTGATGCCGAGCCCGACGAGCGCGTCACCGGTTCGCTGGACGGTCTCGGCGATCACCGCCTCCTCGTTGTATGCGGGGAGCACCGCGGTGATCGAGGGCTGTGCGCGCGCCGGGGACTCGCTGCCGGGCACCTCAGCTTCTTCCACGCACGTCGTAGATGATGATGTGATCGGTGCGCGCCACGACCGGGAAGTCCTGATCCGCCCACCAGCTGAACCCGGGTTGCGATTGCACGGCGCCCGGATCGTGCGTCCGGTCGTCGATCTCGACGTAGCTGATGTGGTACCTGCGCAGCAGGCCGAAGACGCGGCAGGTGGCAGCCGTATCCGGGCAGCCCGTGTACATCGCCTGGACGTCCGCGTAGCGTGTGCCGATGTCGATGCCGTAGCTCCAGAGCCAGCCGCCGTAGCCCATCACCCCCAGGCGACCGGCGACGGCGAGCACGGGGTCGTTGGGCCGGCCGAAGGTGAGGAAGACCGCGCCGTTCGGCGTCGTCCTCTCGAGCGCCGATGCCAGCTGCACCTCCTGGGCGTCGGCGATCGTGTACGGCCCGGTGATCGCGTCGGCCGGAGGCGTCCATGGCAGCAGTCGCAGGACGACGAGCGCCCCCGTGAGCAGGACCGGCCCGACGAGCGCGACCGCGGCGATGCGCGGCCAGACCCGGCGCCACCAGTGCGCCGCCAGGGCGCCGACGAGCAGCGCCATGACGAGATACCAGTAGACGAGCAGCTTCGTGTTGTCCCAGTTCCAGGTCTGGAAGACCACGAGGTTGCATGCCGCAAAGATGATCAGGGCCCCGAGCGCAAGTTCCAGAAGGGGTACGGGGAATGCGGAGGTCACGGCCCGCCCCACCCGCGCGGCCGCGCCACCGGCTCGGCGCAGCAGCACCGCGAGCGCGACGAACGCGGCAAGTGGCACCGCGATGCCGAGGTTGGCGAGCCAGAAGCCCCACCACTCCGCGGTGCCGACCATGCGGATGGCCTGGATGGCCCCGCCGACGAGGTTCCCGACCGACATGTCGAGACGGCCGCTCGGATCCGAGTTCGTCCCGGTGTTGGCGAGCCAGCCGGGCTCGATCCACGGGTACACGTTGCTGCCGTAGGGGTTGACCGACGAACCGTGCGTGGTCAGCGCGAGCTGAGCCAGACGGACACCCCCGATCAGCAGCGCCACCCCGGCGAGCGCCAGCCACTCACGCCGCCGCCGTCGCCAGAGGAGCACGACCAGCAGGATCGAGAGCGCGATGAGCGTCTGCACGTGCACGATCGGCAGGAGCCCGACGAGCACGCCGGCGACCACGAACGCCTCCCAGCTCCTGCCTCCGGACGATGCCCCGGCGAGGACCAGCAGCAGCACGCTGATCGCCGCCGCGAAGCCGAAGAGCAGCGTTCGCTGCGGCAGCCACCACGCCATCAGCGGCGTGTACCACTGCATGTCCGGCAGCGGCGCCGTGCCGCCGTCGGACGGCAGGCCGTCGTAGGCACGCGGTTGCGCGGCGATCGTTCCCGGGAGGTCGTGAAGGGTCCATCCGATGATCGACAGACCGGTGCCCGGGTGGGTGACGACGTACTGGAAGGTGCACTGGGTCGCGGTGAAGCCGTGGCTGGTGCAGGCATCGGCGAACACGCCGATGAAGCCGAGCCCTCCGCCGATGAAGCAGATCGCCGCCGCGATGATCCCGGCCCCCGCTCCGAGACCGAGACGGCGGCCGAGCGCGACCACGAGCATCCCGACCACCACCATGAGCACCGCCCCGGGGATCGCCAGCGCCAGCCCGGGCGACAGCCCGAGCGTGATGAGTGTCGCCGCGTGGAAGTCGGGAAGGAAGGGATAGAGCAGCGTCGTGCCGCTGAAGAGCGGGTTGATCGGCGGGACGTTGCCGCCCACCGCAAAGCTTGCCGCCGTGGTGAGGTGCTGCGACCAGTCCGCCCAGACCGTGGGGTAGCCCGCCTCGAGCGCGCCCGAGTCGGTGTAGACGGTGTGCGCGAAGATGGCGGTGACCGCCGCCCCGCCCACCGCAAGCGCGATGATGGAGAACCAGGGGGTCCGCTGAGCCCAGAGGTCCCGCGACTCGACCCACGAGGCGTACCACGTCCCCCGCGGATCGACTGTTAACAACGAGGCCGCAAGCGCCCCGGCGAGGGTGATGAGCGGCCCCTCCAGCACCGTCGCCGTGCTGAGCTGGAAGACCAGCGAAAGGCCGTACGTCACCCCGGACGCGACGAGGACGCCGGTGACGAGGCCGATCAGCCCGCGCTCGATGAGCGTCAGGTGGGTCCGAATCATCCCGGTGAGCGCAGCCCCGGCGGCAAGCGTCAGGGCGGCGTCGAGGATGACGAGGAACGCGGTCACCCGATGTCGACCCAGAGCCTCGCTTGCTGGTCAGCGGGACTCTGTGGCATCGCCGTCCAGATCGGATAGAAGAAGACGAATGCCGCAAGCACAGCGCCGATCAGCGCAAAGCTGACGGGCGCGAGCGAGACCTGCCTGCCGCGGAACGGAACACGCAATCGCCGGATCGCGGTGAGCGCATATGCCAGCGCGAGCGCCGTGAACAGCAGCATGCCGAGCGCGTGATAGAAGAAGAGCACGCGACGCTCGTTCCCGGGCGCCCACATCATCCAGGAAGCGAGGTACCCGAGAACGATGAACGCCGGCACGAACCGTCGCGAGATGACGGCGGACAGCGTCACGAGTCCCGCGTAGATCACGACACCGACAAACGCGATCGCGAACCCGATTCCCGGGGCTGTGCGCGAGATCTCGTACTGCGACGACGGCTGCTGGTGGAACCTGGCGATGAATTGCGCGGCCGTGTAGGACGTGTTGAAGTTGCTGGGATCGTGGAAGCGCACCGCGGCCTGGTAGATGATCATCATCGCGACGAGCGAGACGAGCCCGATCATGGGGACGAGCAACCGCCACCAGTTGGGTCCGCGCGTCACCTGCCAGACGCAGTAGAGCATCGCGAGGATGCCGAGCCACCAGACCGCCGGGTTGCCCATGTCGGTGATCTCAGTCACCGATCCGTTCGTCGACGAGGACTGGGCGTAGAACAGCACGGGGTGCTCCATGATCGGCCACGTCAACCAGAGCGACGAGTACGGATGGCTGTGGCATTCCTCGACGTGATAGCGCAGTGAGGCGGCGTTGATCTGGATGATGTTGTCGACCGCTTCGACGGGGTTGGGAACGGTGAGCGGACCGACGCGCATGACTGGTACGTCAAGGGTCTTCGCATTTCCGGGCAGCCCCGCCACCGCCGGGTTGCACCCTGTGAAGAAGTACACGTCCGTATGCTGGATCGTCTCGTAGCGGGAGAAGCACGCGAAGAAGATCGCGACGGCGACGATGCCCGCGGCCACGTAGTGCAGCACGGCCCGCGGACCGGCGGCGTTGCGCCACATGATCGTCTCGGCGCGACCCGGTCCCGCGATCCGCCGCAGCCACGGAACGAAGGCGGCGATGTATGGCGAAATGCCCCGCGCAAGGATGAGCCCACCGGCGACGACGAGCGGCGCGAGCGCGGTGAGCTTCGCGCCGAACGCGAGACCGGCGACACCGGCCATGACATACAGCGTCGTCCGCCACTGCGCGCGTGTTCGCGCTTGCCAATGTAATAAGAAGACGTAATAGAGGAGGGCGACGAAAAAGATCGCGATGATGTCGATGACACCGGTGCGCGACTCGACGAACGCGAGTCCGTCGAAGCAGACGAACAGCGCTGCTGCAGTCGCAAAGAACCGATCCTTTCGCAGGCGCAGCGCGATGAGATAGATCATCCCGACGAGCAGGCTGCCGAAGAGCGTCGTGCTCAAACGCCACGTCCAGCTGTTGAAACCGAAGAACGCGATCGGTGGAGCCATCAACAACTTCGCAAGAGGAGGCTCTGGATCGAAGTACGACTCCGCCGGCTGGCGCAGGTCTTTCGCGGCGTCGACCGGGAAGTAGACCTCGTCGAAGACGTAGCCGCACACGTTGATGTCGGTGTGATTGACCTTCACGCCGCCGACGACACCCGGAGGACCGACCGGCACCGTCGTGCATTCGGCAGCTGAGCCGCTCGTGGTCGGGTAGCCGACACCCAGCGCGCTGACCGTCCCGCCGCCGCTCAAAAAGTCGGGGAAGAGGGGGCTCGCGATGCGCAGACCGAACGCGAGGACCACCAGGGCGATCACGGCGATCACATCGAACCGCCCGAGGTCGAGGAAGCCTCGGAGACCGGCCCGCACGAGCGGCGCGCCGCCGTCCGACTCAAGCCCGCTAGACTGAGGAGTCACCACTTCACTTGACATCTATTTACAAGAATTGGAGGTTCCTTTACTGCTATCCTGAGAGGCGAGCAGTACAGTCAAGGCCGCAGCCGATGGGCAGCGCATACGCATATCTGAAACTCATTCCCTTCCTGAAAGGCCGGAGGGTTCCCCCTCCGGTCTTTTTCTTTGCCCATTCGGGATCACGCCACGCCCACGGGCCGGCTGCGCACACGGTCGATCGCATCCAGCCACGCCGCGTAGCCTTCCGGCGGCCGCGTTCCCGGGGTGGCCGGGGCAAACCGCTTCCCCGGCTCCCAGGTCGCGGCGGACTCCGCGGGCCCGCTGACCAGGCCGGCGCCGACCGCGGCGAGCATCGCGGCCCCGAGGCCGGTCGCCTCCGCTGACGCCGCCCGGGCCACGGGCACCCCGAGCACATCCGCCTGGAACTGGCAGAGCGAGTCCATGGCGCTCGCGCCACCATCGACGCGCAGCTCGTTGAGCGGCTGTTGCGATGCCCGCTCCATCGCCTCCACCACATCCCGCGTCCGGTAGGCCATCGATTCAACGACCGCCCGGACCACGTGGGCACGGGTGACTCCCGCGGTGAGGCCGAGCAACGCTCCCCGCGCCCCGGGATCCCACCATGGCGCACCGAGGCCTGCGAGTGCCGGGACGAAGATGCAGCCGCGGCTGTCCGGCACCGACTCGAAGAGCGGGCCGGCATCGGCCGCCGACTCGATCAGCCCGAGCCCATCGCGCAACCACTGCAGAGCGGCCCCGGTCACGAAGATGCTCCCCTCGAGCGCGAAGACGTCGTCCGCGCCGATGCGCCAGGCGACGGTCGCGAGCAGGCCCGCTCCGGGGTCGGGCACCGTCCGGCCGACGTTGACGAGGAGGAACGAGCCGGTGCCGTACGTGTTCTTGGACATACCGGGCTCGACGCATGCCTGGCCGAACAGGGCTGCCTGCTGGTCGCCCGCGACCCCGCTGATCGGTGCCCTGACGCCGAGGAAGGCCCGTGGGTCTGTCGTGCCGATCGTCCCGGCGCTCGGATGGATTGCCGGCAGGATCCCGGGCGGGACGCCGAAGAGCGCGCAGAGCTCGGGGTCGAAATCGCCGCGGGCGAGGTCGTAGAGGAGGGTCCGGCTCGCGTTGCTCGGGTCGGTGGCGATGACGGCGCCCGCGGTGAGCCGTGCGATGAGCCAGGTGTCGACCGTGCCCGCGCAGACCTCACCGCGCTCGGCACGTGCGGCCAGCGCAGCATCCTCACGGAGCAGCCAGTCGAGTTTCGTTGCCGTGAAGTACGGGTCGAGCAGCAGCCCGGTCCGGCGGCGGATCTCCGCCTCCTCGCCGCGGGCGCGGTGCTCCGCGCAGATCCCCGCGCTGCGCCGGCACTGCCAGACGATGGCGGGTGCGACCGGCTCGAGCGTGCGGCGGTCGAAGACCACGAGCGTCTCGCGCTGGTTGGTGATGCCGACCGCGGCCGGCTTCGCACCTGTCTCGCTGAGCAGACCGTCGACTGTCGACAATACGGACTGCCAGAGCTCGATGGGGTCCTGCTCGACCCACCCCTCGTGTGGATGGCTGACCCGCACGTCGCGATGCGCCCGTGCCGCGATGTGCCCATCGGGTCGCACGAGCAGACAGGTCGTCCCGGAGGTGCCTTGATCGACCGCAAGCACCAGGGGTTCGCTCACGACGGGGGATGCTGACATAGGCGTCAGCCCCGCGGACGTTCAGCGCGGCTCAGGCCGCGGAGGTCACCGGTGCGGCGGTGCTCGGGATGATCGCGAGCATCCGGTCGATCGCGCCGCGCGCCTGCGCCGCGACGATCGGATCGACCACGACGCGAGGCGCCATGCGCTCGAGCGACAACGCGACCTTCTCGAGCGTGATCTTCTTCATGTACGGGCACACGGCGGCCTCGGACGCGGCGAGAAATCGCTTGCCCGGGGACTCGAGCTCCATGCGATGGATGATCCCGACCTCGGTCGCCACGATGAAGGTGCTCGACGGTGAGGCGGCGGCGCGCCGGACCATCCCCTCGGTGGAGGTGACCACGGTCGCGGGACCGCGTAGGTCGCCGGACGACATGCGGTAGAGCGTCGACGACGTGCAGCCGCACTCCGGGTGGATGAGCAGCTCCGCGTCGGGGTTGTCGCGCCGCATGACATCGAGGCGCTCGGGGTGGATGCCCGCGTGCACGTGGCACTCGCCCATCCAGATGTGCAGCCTGCGTCCGGTGACGCGCTCAAGGTGGGCGCCGAGGAACATGTCCGGGCAGAAGAGGATCTCGCGATCCGCTGGAATGGAGCGAATCACGGCCTCGGCGTTCGACGACGTGCAGCAGTAGTCGGAGAGAGCCTTCACCTCGGCGGTGGTGTTGACGTACGACACGACGACCGCGCCCGGGTGCTGCGCCTTCCATTCGCGCAGCTGGTCCGCGTCGATGGTCGCGGCAAGGGAGCAGCCGGCCTCGAGGTCCGGCAGCAGCACCGTCTTCTTCGGAGACAGGATCGCGGCGGTCTCCGCCATGAAGTGGACGCCGCAGAACACGATCACCGAGGCGTCGGTCGCCGCGGCCTGCTGTGACAGACCCAGCGAGTCGCCGACGAAATCGGCGATGTCCTGGACCTCGGGGCGCTGGTAGTTGTGGGCGAGGATCACCGCGTTGCGCTCACGCCGCAGGCGTTCGATCCGGTCCAGCACCACGGTCCCGTCCTCCCGCTCCACGTCGGTCGCCGCGTCGCGTTCTGCTGTGATCACCCCGCCACCTGCCCCCGGCCTCGAGGGCTTCTACGAGTTTAGGTCAGATTGACCTAAGCAAAGTATAGCAGGGTGCGACGCATCGTCAGAGGGCGCTGACACAACGCGCTGCCGGGCCGTCGCGCTCCTGTTCTACTGTGTGGCCGTGCCGGTGATGGGGGTCCTGCTGCGTCCGCGAAGCACGTTCGCCGCGCTTGCCAACGCACCGCGCATCAGCCTCGGCTTCGTCGCAGTGCTGGGCAGCGGGCTGATCGCGCTGCTCCTCGGGCTGCTCGCCAACCAGATCGACCATGGCGGCAACGCAGGTGCGCTGGCATCGCTGCTGCTGCCCGTGCTCTTCATCGTGTACTGGGGAGCGTCCGCCCTCATCATCGACGCGGGCGCGGGGCTCGCGGGCCAGGCCGGGCGCTGGCGTCAGTACCTCGCCGTGAGCGGCTTCGCGTTCATCCCCTGGGTCGCGTTCGGGTTGCTGTCGGTCGTCGAAGCCCTGTTCGGGACGGGGAGCACCGGCGAGTCGATCGTCGCCTGGCTGACGCTGCCGCTCCTCGCCTGGTTCCTCGTGCTGACGACGCTCGCCGTGTACGCGGTCTTCGACGTCACGCCGTACGTCGCGGTCGCCCTCGCGATGCTTCCCGACGCGGTGCTGCTGCTCCTGCTCATCGCGCTGCTCGTCGCAACCAACATCTGAGCAACCCGGATCGGTTCGCGCGGCCACCGGCCGCGACTCCGAACCGTGACGATCGGCTCCCCGTGGCGCGCTTCACGCCTATCCTTTGGCCGTGACTCCCGAAGAGGCGCGCGGGTCCGGGCCGGTCGTCAGCCTGGTCATCCCGACTCGCAACGAGGCAGATAATCTCCAGCCCCTGGTCGAGCGCGTGAGCGCGGCGCTCGCAGGGACGCGTGTCGAGATCTGTTTCGTCGATGACAGCGACGACGGCACGGCCGATCTCCTGCTCGCGATGGCGAAGGAGCAGCCCGCTGTCCGGCCGGCGCGCACGGAGCCCACGATCCGCTGCCTCCTGCGACACGGCGCCGATCGGCAGGGCGGCCTGAGCACCGCCGTGGTCGCGGGCCTCCGCATGGCCCGTGGTCGGTATGTCTGCGTCATGGACGCCGACCTGCAACATCCGCCCGAGCTCGTCCCGATCCTCCTTGCCGAAGCTGAGCGCGGCGCCGACCTCGTCGTCGCCAGCCGCTACGCGAAAGGTGGGAGCCGCGAGGGGCTCGCGGGCGGGACGCGCCGCCTGGTGAGTCACGCAGCGACCGTCGTTGCGCGGCTGCTCTTCGGCGAAGCGCGCCAGAGCAGCGACCCGCTCTCCGGGTTCTTCCTCTGCCGGCGCGCGCTCGTCGACGGGATCGAGTTCCGCCCCGTCGGTTTCAAGATCCTCCTCGAGCTCCTCGTGTGCCTGCCGGAATTGCGTGTCGTGGACGTGCCGATGACCCAGGCGGCGCGCGCCGCAGGCGAGAGCAAGGCAACCTCCCGCCAGGGGCTCCTGTACCTGCGCCACCTGTGGTCGTTGTTCTTCGATGTCCCCGGGTCGGCGCGGGTGTGGAAGTTCGGGCTCGTGGGCGTCAGCGGGCTCTGCGTGTTCCTGCCCATCCTCGCGATCCTCATCGGCATCGCCGGGGTGAACCCGCTCGTGGCGTTCGTTCCCGCGTTCGGTCTCAGTGCCGCCTGGAACACGGCGATGAACTGGCGCCTCACGTTCGGCGACCAGCGCCGCGGCGGTCACGGCCCCCGCCACTACCTGGAGTTCGCGCTGCTCAGCGGATGCGTGATGTTCGCGGTCTTCGCGTTGCTCATCGACGCCCGCGTCGCGTCGGTTGTCGCGGGACTCGCCGCTGCGGTGGTCGCGATGGTGATCAACGGCCTCGTCAACCGCGCATTCATCCACCGGAGCCCTGCGGTCTGGGCGGCGATCGCCGTCGACCAGGGTGTGCAGGCCGTCCTCTCCCGACTCGCGGACGACGTCGGGGCTGACCGTGCTTTCCTGCTGCCCGCGCGCGGCGTCGGATCGCCGGGCCTGCCGCCAGGCCTGCTCGGCCACGTGATCGCGCACAAGCGCCCGGTGCTGATCACGGAGGCGGCGTCGCATCGCGCCCAGCGACGCACGAACATCGAGACCGTGTCGCGGATGCTCCTGCCGGTGGTGCGCGACGACCACGTGCTCGCGGTCGTTGTCTGCGAGCGCATCGCTCCCGGCGGCTTCGATCCGGCCGCCCTCGAGACCGCCACCGTCGCTGTTGAGGCGATCGAGCCCGCGCTCATCGCCGCTTCGGCCGACCCGTCCCCACGCGCCGAGGCGGCCCCGGCCCGGGCAGCGCCCGGACCGGCGAGGTAGTCCTACGGCGGCGGGGGCTTTCGCACCGGCTCATGCCGGGGCGGCCGGCCGCGCCGGGAGTGCGATTCGTTCGCTGATCCTCGTTGCCGGGGTGGTCGTCGCGACCGCGCTGCGGAGCGCGGTCGGTGGGTCTGCCACGGCGGCGTCCATGCCGGCCGGCGTCGTCTTCGCGCTCGCGCTGCTCGCGCTTGCCGCGGGTGCAGGCTGGCGCCTCGGGCGTCCGAGCCTCGCTGCCGTGGGCATCGGCGTCGCGGGTGGGGCCGTGCTCGTGGCGGCGTGGCTCTCATCACGCTCCGGCGTGGCTGTCGAGCTCGCTCCGGTGAACACCGTGATCGCCACGTGGACTCCCGCGGTCGCGCTGATCGCCGTCGCCGAGGAGGTCGTGCTCCGAGGCGTGCTCTTCGACGCGGTGCGCGGATGGGGTGGCGACGGTTGGGCGCTGGCCGCGACGACGGTGCTCTTCGCCGCGGTGCACGTCCCCCTGTACGGTTTCGGCGCCCTCCCCCTCGACCTCGCGGTCGGTCTGCTGCTCGGAGGGCTGCGGGTGGTCAGTCGTGGCGTCCTCGCTCCAGCCATCGCGCACCTGATCGCCGACCTCGCCGGGGGCTGGCTGCTGTGACCCGGCGACCCGGCGCGGTCGTCGTCCTCGTGTCGGTCGTTGCGCTCGCAACGGTCTGGCGAGTGCTGCCCGCGTCCTCGCCGCCGATCTATGACGGCAACTGCATCGCCGACCCGTACGTGACGCTCGGCGGCAGCCCGGCTCCACAGGGAGCGTCGATGCACTTCCCCGCGACGAGCACACCGTTTCCCGCGTCCGAGGTCTTCACCGGGGAGACGCCGCCGCAGGCACAGCTCCTCATGGAGAGCGGCGCATTCGACAACACCGTCGCGCTGACGGTCAGCGTCGACCCCGTTGCCGCTCCGGCGGTGCAACCGTCCAACGGCGCCATCGAGGGCAACGTCTACAAGTTCTCCGCGGTCAGCGCCGCCGGCGTCGCTGAGTCACCACGCGCGAACGTGCTCCTGACCATCGTGCTGCGTGGAACGAAGTCCGTTCCGCCGCCCGTCATCGATCGCTACGACGGAACCGCGTGGACTCCGCTCACCACGCAGAACTCGGGATGTGGCAACACCTTTCTCGCGACATCGACGCAGCTCGGCGAGTTCGCGGCCGTGGCGCCGGGTGGGTCGTCACCGTCGCAACCTGCCACGTCCGGCGGCGGGATTCCCGCTGCGCTCATCATCGGCGGACTCGCCGCACTGCTGGTCATCGCGATCGTCGTGCTCTTCACCCTGGACAGGAGCCGCAACCGCGCGCGCTGATCTACGCTCGGAGTCTCGGTGTGCCCATCCAACCTTCCAGCTCGATGAGCCATCGCTCACCCGGCGGTCCCATGCCTGCCCCGGGCACTCCGAGACGCTGAAAGATCGTCCGGCGACCGCCGACGTGCTGCGTGAGCCGGTGCGGCAGCCCCGCGAGGTCACCCGCGACGTCCAGCGCCGCCTCCTGGTCGTCCGCGAGCGCGTCGATGAGGCCCAGCTCAACTGCCCGCGTCCCGAGCCAGACCTCGCCGGTGGTGATCCGGGCGAGCGCGTCGTCGTCGTAGCCGCGCGCGCTTCGGACCGCACCGGTGAAGCGACGGAAGATCGCGTCGACGAGCTCGCGCTCGCGGGCCTCATCGTCCTCGGTGGGCTCGCGCCACGGTGCGCCGAGGTCCTTGAACGGGCCGGTCTTCGTCACGACCATCCGCGCGCCAACCCGGCGCAACGCGTCGACGACCACCGGACGCACGCTGATGACGCCGATCGACCCGACGATCGCGCTTGGAAACGCGAGGATCCGCGTCGCCCCGCACGCGAGGAAGTACGCGCCGGACGCGCCGGTTCCCTTGATCCACGCAACCACCGGCTTGCGGGCCGCGAGGCGGCGCACCGCAACGTACAGCTGCTCGGAGGCGATGGCGGTTCCGCCGGGAGAGTCGATCTCCAGGAGAACCGCCCGTATCCGCGCGGTGCGGCGCAGATTCCCGATGGTCTTGATCAGCTCGTCGGTCCGCACGGCGCCGCCGATCGCACCGCGGATCTGCAGCACACCGATCCGCCTGCGGTCGCGGAGACCCTGGAGGCGCTCGGAGCCACGACGTTCAGCGATCACGGTCGCATGCTAGTCGTCGCGGACGGATCGACCGCATGGACCCCTCGAGGAACGACCACGAGGTGACGTCACCCCCACTCCCTGACGGGAGGCGTCAGTGCTCGCCCGCGGTCTTCGCCTGCACGGCCTCGGTGAGGGTCTTGTTCACCGGCTCGCCGCTCACGTCCATGACGAGCCCGATCGTGCTGCCGTCACTCCAGCCGCAGAGCGACACCGCCGTCTGCGGCGCCGGCCGTGTTGCCGCTGAGCACACGAACTGGCTTCCGTCGGTCACCGTCTTGACAGTCCGCGTTTTGTCCACCGTGACGCCGTCCCTCTGCAGACCACTCGAGAAGTCGTTGAAGAACTGCGTGCTCGTCGTCGCGATGTCGGGGCCCTGAGCGAGCAGGACGACGAGTGTCGGACGACCCGCCACCCCGTACACGCCGCTCACGACCTGGGTCGCGCCGGACGCGAGCATCACCTGCTTCATCTGCTGCGCGACCACGGCGGCGGCCGGCGTGGCGATCGGAGCGAGTGTGCCGACCGTCGCGGGGGTCTTGATCGTCGTCGAATGCCCCCGACCGGTGAGGTACGCGTACACCGCGAATCCCAGGATGGCGACAAGAACGAGCGTGAGGAAGACACCGACCACGCCGCGACCCGTCGGATGCCGGCTGCGCGGCGCGGCCGGGACGTCCCATGCCGATCGGTCCTTGTTCTTCGCCGGCGTGGTGCGCGGCGACCATGCTGGGACGATCGGCTCGGCGCGACCGCGGGTCGTGCTCTCCGCGTCCTGGCTGCGGATGTTCCATCCCTGGCCGCCGGGACTGCTCACCGAGGTCACCTCGGCCGCCTGGGGCCGGAAGCCGATCGTGGCGGTGGACATGCGCTGCGCCACGCCGACCGGCGCGGACGCGGGCACCGCCTGGAACGCGTGTGGCTTGGACCCGGGATCGGAGATCGCGGGAGCCGATGCCGGCACTGCCTGGAATGCATGGTGCCCGGGCGCCGGGTCAGGGTTCGCGGGCGCCGGTGCCGGTGCCCTCTGGAATGCGTGGTGCCCGGGTTCGGCAGCGGTGGCTCCCGCGAGAGCATCGGCGACGAGTGCCCGGGTTGCGGCAGCGCCGGCTGATCTGGGCGTTGCGGGCGCTGCCGGTACGGGTGCGCGCGGCGTCGCCTCGAACGCGAGACTCGCGTCGGCTTTGTCAGGGACCGGGCTGCTCACGGGAGCGCGTTCGGATCGCGAGGGGGCTGGAACCTTCTCGAACGAGAGCGAGGGTCCGCCGTTCTCAGTGGTCTGATCAGTCATCGTTCGCCATTGGCGCGCCCTTATCCATCGCGATATGAGCCAGCCTATGCCGCGTGCACCGCGTTCCTGCAGATGTCAGGGCACTGCTGCCGGAGTGTCACGGATGTGTCACGCCACGCTGAGGCGAAGGGGTGATATCGACGCGCGGGTCAGCGATAGTCGTGCGAGCCGCGGAAGCCGCCCTGGTCCGGTGGGATCCCGGGTCGGGCGACCGGGTCGCCGTCCGGGGTGAGCGCGGTCACCTGCTCGACCAGCACGTTGACCCTGCCGTGCTCGACTTGGAGCCGCCCGTCGACCATGAGCAACGGGTGGCGCGCCACCTCGAGCGTCCGCTGCACGACCGCGGGCCGGAACACCAGGTCGCAGTGCGCATCCTCGTCTGCCAGCGTGAAGAAGCGGAAGCCGCGGGCCGTCGACGGCTGCTGGCGCGTGATGACCAGGCCCGCGACCCGGATGCGCGTGCCGTCGGCGCCATCGCGCACCCTGCCGAGCGGGACGCAGCCGAGGGCATCGAGCCTGGCCCGCATGAACGACACCAGGTGCGGCCCGGTGCTCACCTCGGTGAGCGCGTACTCGGTGTTCACGCGGGTGCGCTCATCCATCGCCGGCAGGACCGGCGGAGTCGCGGGGAGTGCCATCAGCGGTGGCACGGGATCGGTGCTGGGATCACGGGGCACGTGCGGCGCGTCGCCGAGGCGGTTGCCGGCGATGGCGCCGCTGCCGCGCGGCGGACCGGTCACCACGGCGGCCCCCTCCGATGGCGATGCCGCCGTCCGTGTGCGCCGTCGCGGTGGCAGCACCTCCTCCACCTCCTTCAGCTCCCAGAGCAGCTGGCGCCGCGACCGTCCCGCGGCGACACCGTCGAACGCGCCGACGCGGATCAGGTTCTCCATGGCGACGCGAGGCAGCAGCGTGTGCTTCCAGAACGCGCCGACCGCCGTGTTGGCGCCGTCGTTGATCGCGTCCTCGCACGCTGCACGCGCGGTGGGGCCCAGCCCGTGCACGTACGCGAACCCGAGCCGTATCGCGAACGGTTGCGTGGCGTCCTCAACGGCCTCGACGGTGCAACGGGCGCGGCTCCGGGTCACGTCGACGGGCAGGACGCGCACACCGTGGCGCTTGACGTCGTCGACGAGGACCGACGGATGGTAGAAGCCCATCGGCTGCGCGTTGAGCAGCGCGCACGTGTAGTGGGCCGGATAGGTCATGCGCAGCCACGCGGTCTCGTACGCGGTGCGGGCGAACGCGGCGGCGTGTGACTTGCAGAAGCCGAACTCCGCAAAGCCGGCGACGCTCTTGAAGATCTGCTGCGCGACCTCCTCGCTGAGGTCGTGCTCGATGCAGCG
The DNA here is from genome assembly GCA_035534435.1 of Candidatus Acidiferrales bacterium. Taxonomy (GTDB): domain Bacteria; phylum Chloroflexota; class Dormibacteria; order Aeolococcales; family Aeolococcaceae; genus Palsa-851. The sequence goes on along the minus strand of DATLRX010000021.1, from coordinate 12,288 downwards.
GCGGATGAACCCGTCACGCAGCTCCTCCATCTCGACCCGCGAACGGTGCCGGTTCATCGCTCGACGGAAGCGGTCCGCCTCACCGGCGGTGTACGCCGCGATCTCCATGACGATGCGCAGGATCTGCTCCTGGTAGAGGACCACCCCGCATGTTTCTGCCAGGATCGGCTCCAACTTGGGATGCAGGTACGTCACCGGCTCGAGGCCCTGGCGGCGGCGCAGGTAGGGATGCACCGCATCGCCCTGGATCGGGCCCGGCCGGATGATCGCCACCTGCACGATGAGGTCGTTGAAGCAGCGCGGCTGGGATTGCCAGAGCGACTGCTGCTGCGCGCGCGACTCGATCTGGAAGAGCCCGATGGTGTCGACCTTGCAGACCACGTCGTAGACGCGCTGATCGTCGAGCGGCAGCTCGTCGAGGTCGGGCCGGGTGCCCGTGGTCTGCTCGATGAGGTCCAGACACTCCGCGATCGCCGACAGCGTGCGCAACCCGAGGAGGTCCATCTTGATGAGGCCGAGGTCCTCGACGTCGTCCTTGTCGAACTGCACGACGACACGTCCCGGCATGGTCGCGCGCTCCACGGGCACCACGTCGACGAGCGGTTCGCCGGTGACGAGCATGCCGCCGACATGGATGCTCAGATGCCGCGGCGTGCCCTCGATGCGGCGCAGGATGTCGACGTACTGCAGCCACTGCGGGTTCGAGATGTCGCTGCTCGGTGAGGCCGCCGCGGAGCCGAGCGTCGTGTCGATGTCGGCCGACTCCGGGGCCCCCGCAGATTCGCGGTGGTCGGGTGCGGAATCTGTGGGGTGGATGTACCAGCCGTGCGTGTGCGTGCCGAGCTGCTCGATGAGCGTTTCCGGAAAGCCCATCGCGAGCCCCACCTGGCGGATCGCCATGCGCGGGCGGAAGGTGACGACGTTGGCGACCATCCCGGTGCGGTCCGCGCCGTACTTCTCGTACACGTACTGCAGCACCTGCTCGCGATGGTCGGTGGAGAAATCGATGTCGATGTCGGGCGTGCCCTGGTGGTCCTCGTGCAGGAACCGCTCGAAGAGCAGGTCGTGCGCGACGGGGTCGACGCGCGTGATGCCGAGCAGGTACGCGACGATCGAGTCGGCCGCGCTGCCGCGCCCCTGCCCGGGGATGCCGTGCTCTTTCGCGAACCGCATGATGTCCCACGTGATCAGGAAGAACTCGGCGAGATGCGTCTTCTCGATGACGTCGAGCTCGCGTTGCAGGCGCGCCGCCACAACGCTCGTCATGGGGTGGTACTTGCGCTGCACCGACTCCTGACAGAGGCTGTACAGCACCGAGAACGGCGTCTCGCCCGCCGGCACCGGGTAGCCCGGGAAGCGCACATCACTGAAATCGAGCGACACGTCGCAACCGGCGGCGATGCGGGCCGCGTTGTCGAACGCCTCCGGAAGGTCGGGGAGCAGCGTGCGCAGCACCGCCTCGCTGTGCAGGCGGTGCTCGCTGTTCGGCAGGAGCAGCCCGTGGGCCGCCGCCTGGTCGAGCGTGGTGCGGTGCCGGATCGCGGTGAGCACGTCGAGCAGCGGCTTGTCCTCGGCGGTGGCGTGGTCCGGGGTCGCGCTCGCGACGAGCGGGATGTCCGCGGCACGCGCGATCGCCGCGCATTCCGCGACGAGCCAGCGATCCGCGGGATGGAGGTGGTTGCTGACGAGCAGCGCCGTCCGCTCGCGCCCGAAGCACTCGCGGACGAGGTGCGCGTGGCGGAGCGCGTCGCGGCGGTTGCCGTGCACCAGCGCGTCGATCACCGCGCTGCGCGGCCCGCCGATGATCGCGATGCAGTCGTCGAGTGCGGCGGGATCCACGCGGGCGGGAGCACTCTCGACGAGCAGCGTGGTGGACGGAAGGCCGGGCCAGCCCTCGGGGAACGGGCCGGCGGTGGGACGGAGTGCGGCGGGTCGTTCCGGCGGCGGCAGCGTCGGTCGTGCCCGGGGACGGGACGTGCGCCTGGCGACGGGTGGCTCCAGCCCGTCGATGACGAGCGGCTGCTGCCCCGGGATGGCAGGGCCGAGGTCGAGACCGTCGATCACCAGGCGGGGCTGGCCCTTCACCCCCGCGAGCTGGGCGGCGCTCACGGCGCGGCAGAGCTGACGGTACCCGGTCCGGCTGCGCGCGAGGAGGCGGAGGCGCGAGCCGTCCGCAAGCTCGAGCTCGGTCCCGATGATCGGGTGGATGCCCTCGGCCTTCGCCGACTGGATCAGCTCGACCGCTCCATAGAGGCCGTTGCGATCGCAGAGACCGAGGGCGGTGATCCCCAGCCGGGCGGCCGTCTGCACCATGTGCCGGGGTGAGGAGGAGCCTTCCAGGAAGGAATAGTGGGATCGGGCGGCGAGCTCTGCGAACGTGGGCACCGGCTTGACAACTACTACAATTTTGTGTAACTATCAGCCGGGTCAGCCCACCACACCACCACAGGCCTTCTCCCCTTTCCCGGCCGCCGGTTCCCCTCAACCGGCGGCCACCAGGGAGGGGTGCAGAGCTCAGTCATAGCGGCGTTCTCGATGCCACTCACCGGTCTCCAGGTCCCGGTAGCAGTCCATGCAGTCCCCGTCCTCGAGCAGGCAGCGCACGTAGTCCCGGCCCACCGGGGCGCGCCACCAGTCGGTCTCCACCCGCCAGGCGTTCACCACCTCGGCCACCCGTCCCCACCCCTGCGCGGTCCGGATCGCGACCGGGCGTCCGTCCGCGCCGGTGCGCACCTCGATCACTCCTTCGAGGAGCTCGGTCATCGGAACCCGGCCACGACGGGCACCTCCCACGTGAAGCGCCGCTCCGGGAGGTCGCCGGGGTCGAGCGCGAGCCGGGGACGGCGCACCGTGGCCGCGCCGAACCGCGACCGGAGACGCTCCGCCGTGGCGACCACCGCCTCCCGCGCGCCGTCGCCCGGACGGAGCAGGTCGGCCTGCCGTCCCGCGGCCGGGGCGAGCCGGGTGACGCTCACGCGCACGGCCGCCACCGGCGCCGGCGGCTGGAGCAGACCGAGCAGGCCGAGCGCCGCCGTCCAGAGCGCGCCGGCGTTGCCCGCCGGCGCCGGCGGCACTCCCGAGGTGGAGATCAGCTCCATCTCCTCGAGCTCGAAGGCCACGCTCACCTCGCCGGCGGCCAGCGCCTCGGCGGTGAGGCGACCGCCGAGCGTCATGGCGCACTCCCGGGCGCCGCGAAGCAGGATCTCGAGATCCCCGGTCGCCCCGTCGAGCACGAGCCGCTCGCTCCACGTCCGCTGCGCCGGCGCAGGCAGGATGCCGGCGCTGTCCTCGCCACGCGCCAGGCGGTGGAGCCGGATCCCGTCGGGGCCGAACTGGCGCTGCAGATCCGCAGGTCCCAGGCCGGCCACCGCGCCGAGGCAGTCGAGCCCAAATGCCGCAAGCCTGGCGGTGACGGCGGGGTCGATCGGGAGCACCTCGAGCGGGAGCGGCGCCAGGAACGCCGCCTCCTCACCGCTGCGCACCCGGCGGATCCGGCCGGGACGGCTGGCCCGTGCCGCCAGGCGGGCGACGAATCGCGAACCGGCAACGCCGACGGCGATCTCCGTGTCGAGGACGCCGCGCAGCCCGCGCGCCAGCGCCGATGCCCAGGACGCCTCGTCGGGGAACTCGGCATGGCGCCCGGAGAGATCGCCGAAGGACTCCTCGTCGCCCCCTTCCACCGTGGGCGAGAGCCGGTGGAGCTCGGCGCAGACGGCGGCGCGCAGCGTGCCGACCCCCGCCGGATCGAGCGGCACGAACACCGCGGCCGGACAGGATTGCTGTGCCTGACGAAGCGGCTGGCCCACCCGCACCCCCGCCGCCAGCGCCGCTGCCGAGGCGGCCACGACCGGCAGGCGCAACTCAGGCGCACCGCCCAGGATCACCGGCTCCTCGCGCAGCTCGGGATAGCGGCGCAGAGCGGCGATCAATCCGAGATGCGGGTGGCGGGCACAGAGGACGCGCACCTCAACCTCGAGCCGCCACGGCCGCCTCGTCCAGCCCCGGCACGATGACCGGCTGCACTCGCGGCACGATCACGCTCGGCAGCCCGAGCACCTCGGCGATGGCATAGGGCCGCGGATAGCGGAGCAGCACGGTCGCCGTGGCTCCGGGCGCACCGAGCTTGCTCTTGCTGGTGGTGAGCTGCACCCGCAGCGCCGACACGTCGCCGTTGGCACGCTGCCAGCCCGCTGGCGCGCAGGTGAGCGTCAGCGAGGAGGCGTGGCGCAGTGGCAGGGCGGCCGGAAACGGCGTGGCGATGACGCACACCGCACCGCGTTTCGCCACCGCCTCGGTGAGCGCGGCAAGCGCGTGCTCCCAGAGCGACGGCCGCGGTTGCTCCCAGCCCAGCGCGACCCCCACCCAGGGCATGCCGGCGGTCACGAGGGAGCGAGCCATGACCAGCCCCCGCTCCCATCTCGCGGGACCGGGGGAGATCACCAGGCAGGCGTCGAGGTCGGCCCCGAGGTCGGCGAGAAACCCGGGATCGATGCTGCCGGCAAGGTCCACGTAGCCGGTGTCGTGCGAGCGGCTGGCCAGGGCGACCAGCGACTGCAGCAGCGTCAGCCGTCCCGACGGTCCACGCCCGGCGGCGGCGAGCAGGGTGATCCGGCCACGAGGCAGGCCGCCCGGCGTGAGCACGCCGTCGATGACCGGCACCGCGGTGGACCAGGCGCCGGGCTCCTCCGTGGATCCGCCACGGCGCAGTGCCTGGGGACCGTAGCGGGATCGAAGTGTCGCCAGAGCGGCGGACAGGGAATCGGGCATCGCTCCTCACTGGGAATTGCCATCGCCTACTGGGACGGAGAGCAGGAGCGCCGAGGCGGGACGCCAGTGTAGCGAACAGATGTTCGATTCGCAAGCCTCATCCGGGACGGTTGACTGGCGGAGAATCGCTGCGGACGTGGACGCGGAACACCCGACCGGCGATCAGCGCGGCACTCGACGCGCAGCCTTGGGACTGGTCGCGGTCGCGGCCGTCGTCGCCGTCGCCGGCGTGGCGTTCTCGTTGCTGCCACACGCGAAAACCGTGCCGCCGATCGCGACCGTCGCTCCGACTCTGCCGCCGGTGTCGCCCGATCCCGTCGTCGGACTCGGCTTCAGCGTCGCCGCGGATCCTGCGGCACATGATGTGGTGCTGTTCGGTGGCCTCAACAGCGACGCAAGGACATGGCTGCTCAACGACCAGTCATGGACGCTCGCGCATCCCCGCAGCAGCCCGGCGGACCGCTCCGGCGCTGCGGCCGCCTACGATCCGGCGACCAAGATGGTGATGCTCTTTGGAGGAACGCTCGCCGCCGGCAAGGGAGTCAACGACACCTGGGGATGGAACGGCTCGACCTGGCGCCTGCTCAACGGCGGCGCGAACGGGCCGCCGGCAGGTCAAGGGGCGCAGATGGCCTGGGACGCCACAGCCGGCGATATGGTGCTGGTGACCAACGGCGACACGATGAACACCGCGGAGACCTGGGTCTGGGTCGATGGACAGAGCGACGGCCACTGGCTCCGCGAACCGAAGGGCAATCTCACGGTGAGTGTGTTCGGGGATGTCTTGGCGTCCGACCCTGTCTCGAAGACGCTGCTGCTCGTGAGTCCGGTCGCGCCCGGCAGTGACAACGGGGAGAGCATCACGCAGACGTGGGACGGTTCGAGCTGGCAGGTCATCACCCGCTCCGGCCCCGACATCAGCGCCATGGCTTACAACACGGCCAGCAACGCGATGCTGGCGTGCGGCCTGGCGATGTACTCCGAGCCGGTCGAGGTCATCAGCAAGTGCTGGCAGTGGACGGGCTTGTCCTGGCTGGAGGAGCTGCTGGCGAGTCCGCCACCGGACTCGAAGCAGATCGTCATCGAGGCCGAGGTCTCGGACACCGACAACTCGCGACTGCTCATGTTCGGGTGGCTCACCCGCGCGTTCCCGGGCCGGCCGCAGCCGCTCCAGGCGTGGACCTGGGACGGCGAGCAGTGGCTCGTGCTCCGGTAGCTAGCCCTCGATGCGTGTCGTGTCGCCGTTGATCACGACGACCTGTCCGTCGCGGAGGGCTTTGAACGGCACGCGCTGCTCGGTGTAGTGGGCCACCAGGTTGTCGACCGCGGCGGACTCGGGATGGTCGGATTGGTAATGCGGTGCAATCGCATATGGCACCACATTGAGTCCATCCCACATGATCGCCGCGTCGTAGCCCGGCGGGACGTCATTCGGGTCATCCACCATTTCGATGCCTCGAAGGGATGGCGTCAGCACGCAGGCGCCCGCACTGTACCCGCCGTATACGATCGTGTCGCTTCGCAGCATCGCGAGCAGCGCGACGTCAGCGCCGCTCTGGTGGAGCGCGCGGCGCAGGACGAATGCGTTTCCGCCACGCAGCCACACGAGGTCAAAGCCCGCAGTCGCCGTGGTGACGGCTTGCGGTTCTGCGCCGAAGTAGTCGCGCAGGTCCAACTCCTCCGGTTGCAGTCCGCTCGCGGCAAGGCGCTCCATCTCCTGTCGAGTGCTCTCGATTCGAGCGTCGCGGGCGAACGAGTCGCACGCGTTCGCGATGACGGCGGTACGCCTGCCCTCCCCGAGGAGCTCCAGCAACGCGTCAGGGCTGTTGCCCACCCGAAAGGACGAAAGGTACAGGCGCACGCGATGATTCTCGTCGGTGACGGGTGCTGCGACGCCACCAACGTCGATCCTCGTCGATTCCTGGTGAGCCACAGGCTCCAGGGCATCGACAACGAGGCCCGGATTGGCGACATAATCCATTGGTGCGTACGCTTCCGCACAGAGGCCTCCACCTCCTGTGTGCGGAAGCGTCCGATGACATCCGGTCCTCAGGAGACTGACATGCTTCGCACCACACTCGCCGCCCTGGCCGTGTTCTCCGCCGCCGCGCTCGCCGCCTGCGGCTCGTCCTCAGCGAGCGGCTCACCGACGCCCGGCTCGGGCTCGACTGCCACCCCGACCGTCGCCCCCACGGTCGCTCCCACCGTGGCTCCGACTCCGACCCCGGCTCCGCCGACCGTCGACCTGACCGGCAGCTGGACGGGACAGTACTCCGGGCCGTTCAACGGCACGTTCACGCTCACCTGGACGCAGACCGGTGCCACCGTCGACGGGACGATCAAGCTGTCGTCGCCGCCCGACACCCTGCACATCAACGGCACCCTGACCGGCAGCACGATCGCCTTCGGAGCGGTCGGCGTCGTGACGTACACCGGTACCGTGAACGGCAAGAGCATGTCCGGCTCGTACACCGACCTCGCGAACGGGCATACGGGCTCCTGGAGCGCGACCGAGTCGTGAGGCGAGCGGCTTAGGCCGCCGGGCTCGTCGCGGGCGGCAGCAGCGGGGCGAGTCCCTCAAGCTGAAACCCCCAGTCGAAGAGGCGGCTCTCGAGGCGCGCCGGGTAGTTGGCGTTCATCAGCACCGCGAGCAGGCGGTGCCCGCCGCGCACGGCCATGCCGATCAGGCACGCGCCGGCATCCCCGGTCCAGCCGGGCTTGATGCCCACAGCGGCCGGATAATTCTCGAGCAGGCCGTCGAAGTTGCGAAGGTGGAAGGCAGGGTGCCCGGCATCGGCTGGGAGCTGGATGCTCCGGGTGTCGACGATCTCATCGAACAGTGGGAACTGGTCGTACGTGAACGCCGCGATGACCGCCAGGTCGTACGCGGACGCGTAGAGATGGGAATCGTCGAGTCCCGCCGTTGCTGAGAACAGCGAATCGTGGAGGCCGAGCTCGGCCACCTGCGCGTTCATCGCCGCAACGAAACGCGGCGTTCCCACGGTGTCGGCCGCGATCGCGCTGGCCGCGTCGTCGCCGCTCGGCAGCAGCATGCCGTCGAGCAACTCCTCGACGGTGAGCGTCTGGCCGGCTTTGAGGCCCATCAACGTGTCGTCTGATGACTGGCCGAGGGCATCTGCCGTGACCGTCACCTCCTGGCCGGGACTGAGGTTCTCGAGCGCGACGAGCGCTGTCAGCACCTTCGTCAGGCTGGCCGGCGGTACGCCGAGATGCGGTTCACGCGCCCAGAGAATCTCGCCGGTATCGAGGTCGACGAGGATGCCGGTGTGGGCGCGCATCGGCGGCGCACCCGCGGGCATGACCGCCGGCATCCAGAAGCTCAGCCCGCCACTCGCGATGCGCATGTCGAACCACGGGGGTGAGGTCGGGACGGGGTCAGGAGTCGTGATCGACGCGACGACGCGCCGCACGTTCGGGACCTGGAAGGCAGCCGCGGCAGATCCCGTGACGACGGCGACGCCGAGTATCGCCAGTGCGATGCGGGCGGACGGGGGCAACCGGCGCGGAGAAGGAGCAGCGATCGAGATGCATCGTAGTCCCTCCACGGTAGGCTGACGGGATGCCAGAGATGCTCGCCAGCTACGTCGCCGGAACGTGGTACACCGCTGCCGACCAAGGAACGATCGTCAACGACGCTGCCACCGGCGAGCCCGTCGCCCGCGTTTCCAGCACCGGGCTCGACACAGCGGCGCTCGTCGACCACGCACGCACCGTCGGCGGCCCCGCGCTGCGAGGATTGACGTTTCAGGCTCGCGGTGCCGCGCTGAAAGCGCTCGCCGCTCACCTCGACGCCAGCAAGGCCGCATACCAGGAGCTGTCGCTCGCAACCGGTGCGACTCGGCGTGACGGCGCGGGCGATATCGACGGCGGCATCGGCACGTTGTTCGTGTACAGCAGCCGCGCGAAGCGCGAGCTCCCCGACGGACACGTTCTCGTTGACGGCGACGTCGAGAGCCTCGGCAAGGAGGGGACGTTCGCCGGTCGGCACGTCTACACGTCGTTGCCGGGTGTTGTGCTGCAGATCAACGCATTCAACTTCCCCGTGTGGGGCATGCTCGAAAAGCTCGCACCCGCCATCCTCGCCGGCGTGCCGACCATCGTGAAACCCGCGGGCCAGACGGCATACCTGACCGCGCTGGTGGTTCGCGACATCATCGCGTCCGGCGCGCTTCCCGAGGGTGCGCTGCAACTCGTCTGCGGCGGGGTCGGCGACCTGCTCGATCGCCTCGGGGGCGAGGACATGATCGCGTTCACCGGCAGCGCGTCCACCGCCGCCGCGCTGCGCGGAAACGCCGCGGTGACCGCGCGCGCTGCTCGATTCAACGCCGAGACCGACTCATTGAACTGCTCCATCCTCGGACCGGATGCTGTTGCGGGCACACAGGAATTCGACCTCTTCGTCAAGGAGGTCGGCCGCGAGATCACGACCAAGGCCGGGCAGCGCTGCACGTGTATCCGGCGTGCGCTCGTGCCCGAGACAGCGGTCGACGACGTGCTCTCCGGGCTGCGTGGACGGCTCGACCGAGTCGTCGTCGGCAACCCGCGCAACGAGACGGTCACCATGGGGTCGCTCGTCAGCCTGCGTCAGCGCGACGAGGTGCGCGATGCCGTCAGCGCGCTGACACGCGCGGCGGATGTCGTGTACGGCGATCCGACGTCGGTTGCTCCGGTGGACGGCGACCCGCAGCGTGGCGCGTTCATGGCGCCTGTGGTCCTGCTCTGCAACGACGTCGACCGCGCCGAGCCGCACGAGGTGGAGGCGTTCGGTCCCGTGACCACGATCATTCCGTACAGCGACCCGCGTGGCGTTGCGCAGATCGCCGCCCGCGGTGGCGGCAGCCTCGTCGGCTCCGTCGTGTCCTACGACGCCGATTTCGTCCGCGACGTGGTCCTTGGTGCTGCGCCGCATCACGGCCGCCTCCTGGTGCTCGACCGCGACTGCGCCGGCGAGTCGTCGGGACACGGCAGCGCCATCCCCCAGATGGTGCACGGCGGCCCCGGGCGCGCCGGCGGCGGCGAGGAGCTCGGCGGGATGCGCGCCGTCAGGCACTACATGCAGCGGACCGGGTTGCAGGGCACGCCGGCGGTGATCGCCGCGCTGACCGGCGATTCCTGAGACGCGCCCGGCGCCCCTGCCCGTACACTCGCGGGCGAAGGTTCCATCCGGGCGAGGAGGTGGTGCGTGCGCGTTGCGGTGACCGGAGGTACCGGCTTCGTCGGCATCCACACGGTGCGTGCACTCAAGGACGCGGGCCACGAGGTCGTGGTGGTCGCCAGGGGAACCGTCCGGCAGCCGAAGGGCGAGCGCGTGACCTTCGTGCGCGCCGACGTCACCAGCTCCCCGAAGCTCGCGGAAGTCTTCGCCGGGTGCGACGCCGTGGTCCACCTCGTCGCGGTGATCCGCGAGAAAGGCCGCCAGACCTTCGATCGTGTGAATCGCGAATCGACGGTGCGAGTCGCCGAGGCGGCCAAGGAGGCCAAGGTCGGCCACCTCGTCTACCAGAGCGCGCTCGGCGCCGACCCCGATCCGCGCTTTCCCTACCTCGTGAGCAAGTGGTCGGCCGAGCAGGCCGTGCGCGAGAGCGGGGTCCCGTACACGACGCTTCGTCCCGGGCTGATCTTCGGGCCCGGCGACGGTTTCTTCACGTTGCTGACCCGGATGATGCGCATCGAGCCGGTCATCCCCATCGCCGGCAACGGCAGGACACTGTTCCAGCCGATCGCCGTCCAGGATGTGACCCGGTGCATCGTCCTCGCGATCGAGCGCGGGCCGTCGGGCCGCGTGCACGAGATCGGCGGACCGGACCAGATGACCTACGACGAGATCATCCTCACCATCAAGGCCGAGCTCGGCCTGCATCGCAAGCTGGCGCACGTGCCGGTGCCGATGATGATGCCGCTCGCATTCATGATGGAGAAGGTGCTGCCGAACCCGCCGGTGACGCGCGACCAGCTGCGCATGCTCTCGCGCAACAACATCACGCGCGTCGACTCGGTACGTGTCGCGTTCGGCTTCGACGCCATGAGCTTCGCCGACAACTGCGACTATCTGCGTGACTACTGAGATGACCGTCGCCGAGCGCATCGCGGAACTCGGCATCGTCATTCCGGCGACGACCGCACCGGTGGCCAATTACGTCAGCACGCGGCGCAGCGGCAACCTGCTCTTCGTCTCCGGCCACCTCGGCAAGCGCGACGGCGCGGTCGGGACCGGGACCGTCGGTGATGACGTGGACACGCAGACCGCATACGAGCTCGCACGGTTGGCCGCGCTCGACATCCTCGGGACGATCCAGGCAGCGCTCGGTTCGCTCGACGACGTGGCACTCGTGAAGATCACCGGGTTCGTCCACAGCGCACCGGCCTTCACCGAGCAGTCAGCGGTGATCAACGGCGCGTCGGACCTGTTCGTCCAGGTGCTCGGCGCAGAACGGGGAGCACACGCTCGAAGCGCCATCGGTGTGGCGCAGCTGCCGCTCGGTGCCGCGGTCGAGCTCGAGGCGATCGTCGAGATCTCCTCGGCGGGCGCCGGCAAACCGGTAGGCTGACCGGGTGCGACCCTACAAGCAACTCGGTGACATTCCTCGCAAGCGCCACATGCGCTTCTCGAGCAACGGGCACGTGGCCTACGAGGAGCTCTTCGGCCGCGAGGGCTTCAGCGGACCGTCATCGCTCATCTATCACCGCAACCTGCCCGAGGGCGCGCAGGACGTCAGCGAGGGCCCTGCCGACCTGATGACCCCAGAGCACGAGCAGGTGCACACCAACGCGCACCTCAAGGGCTTCGACCTGCCCCCGCAGGGGGACATCATCACCGGCCGCCGCTGGCTGCTCGTCAACGACGACATCCACATCGGGCTCGTCGCACCGGTGAGCGCGCAGCAGGTGCTGTACGTCAACGGATCAGCCGACGAGATCCTCTTCGTGCACTCGGGCAGCGGGGCGATGCTGAGCCAGTTCGGGCATCTCCCGTTCAAGGAGCACGACTACATCGTCATCCCGCGCGGCACCATCTATCGCATCGATCTCGACGATCTCTCCGGCGTGCGCATCCTCTGCATGGAGGTCACGGGACTCGTCGACGTACCGGATCGCTACCGCGCGCGCAACGGTCAGCTGACGGAGATCGCCCCGTACAGCGAGCGTGACTTTCACGGTCCCGACGCGCTCGCCACCGGTGATGGCGCTGCCGAGATCTGGTTGAAGCGCGCGAACCACGTGAGCCGGTACGTGCTCGACCATCATCCGTGGGACGTTGTCGGCTGGGACGGCACCATCTATCCGGTGACCTTCAACATTCACGACTTCGAGCCCCGCGCCGGACGCTTCCACGTGCCGCCGCCGATCCACCAGACCTTCCAGGCGCACAACGTCGTCGTCTGCTCGTTCGTGCCGCGCAAGCTCGACTGGGACCCGGACGCGATCATGCTCCCGTACCACCACAGCAATCTCGACTCCGACGAGGTGCTGTACTACGTCGCCGGCAACTACGCGGCGCGT